>JBGAKK010000112.1:0-9334 GCA_044224425.1 Phycisphaerales bacterium | reverse complement strand
TGCTACAGTCCCGCCTCCTACGCCAGCGGCCCCGGCTTGCTTGCGTCGCGTGTCTGGTCGGAAACGGCCTCCGCGACAACCGCACGGGAATCGGCTGGCAACGACTCCGCAACTCGTACGGTGTTCCGACCGGTCGAGGGACTCGCGGTGGTCGTTTCGCCTGCAGCCGCTCTTGTGCCAATCGTTTTGGTTCGAGTTCGAGCAGCATCGGTGAGGACCGACGGTCGTCCCATTGGCGACCAGGGGCCCTCGCCGCTTCGGTCCCCGTCCGCGATGGTTCGCGGAGGGGCCAGGCCGGCTCTCCGTCCCCCTCGATGGGGGCAGAGACGGTTCGTTTGGGGCCTCGCCCGGAACAGCGAGGCCAGTCCAACCCAGGACAGGTATCCGATTGACGACTGTTGATTTCGCTTCGTTGCGCCTCGTCGCCCCGCTCTTGAAGGCCATCGCCGAGCAGGGCTACACGACCCCGACCCCCATCCAGGCCAAGGCCATTCCTCCCGTCCTCGAAGGGCGGGACCTCCTGGGCTGTGCCCAGACCGGCACCGGCAAGACCGCCGCGTTCGCCCTCCCCATCATCCAGCGGCTCTTCGAGCGGAAGCCACACGCCCGTCCGCACGCGACGCGCGACGCGAAGCACCTTCCGAAGGTGCTCGTCCTCGCCCCGACCCGCGAGCTGGCCACCCAGATCACCGAGAGCTTCGACACCTACGGCCGGCACGCCGGCCTGAAGAGCGCCGTGATCTTTGGCGGCGTCAGCCAGTACCACCAGGTCAAGGCCCTTGAGCGCGGCGTCGACATCCTCGTCGCCACGCCGGGCCGCCTCATCGACCTGATGGACCAGGGCATCGTCCGCCTCGACACCATCGAGGTCCTCGTCCTCGACGAGGCCGACCGCATGCTCGACATGGGCTTCATCCAGCCCATCCGGCGGATCGTCTCCAAGATCCCGAGCAAGCGGCAGACGCTTCTCTTCTCGGCCACCATGCCGACCGAGATCATGCGCCTGGCCGAGTCGCTCCTCCACGACCCGGTGAAGGTCGCGGTGACGCCGATCGCTTCGGCCGCGCCGAAGATCGAGCAGTCGTTCTACGCCGTCCAGAAGGGCTCGAAGCAGGCCCTGCTCCAGCACCTTCTCGACGACTCGGCCAAGCGTCGCGTGGTCGTCTTCACCAAGACCAAGCACGGCGCCGACCGCGTGGCCCGCAAGCTCCACCAGGCGGGCATCTCGTCCGATGCGATCCACGGCAACAAGGCCCAGAACCGCCGGCAGCGGACGCTCGACGGGTTCCGCAGCGGTTCGATCCGCGTGCTGGTGGCCACCGACGTCGCGGCTCGCGGCCTCGACATCGACGACGTCACGCACGTCGTCAACTTCGATCTGCCCATGGAGCCCGAGGCCTACGTCCACCGCATCGGCCGCACCGGCCGGGCCGGGGCGACCGGCATCGCCATCTCCTTCTGCGACCACGAGGAGCGCGGACTCCTCAAGGACATCGAGCGGCTCATCAAGCGCGAGCTCCCGCTCGTCGCCACGCCGTCCCTGAGCGGCGTCGTGGTGCCCGCCGGCACGCCGAGCGAGGAGCACCGCAGCCAGCAGCCGCGCGGACAGCGGGGGAGCAGCCAGCGCGGCGGTCGCGGTCCGGGCGATCGCGCGATGACCCACGGCTCGGCCCGGCACGAACGGGGCAGCGAGCGGGCGACCCGAAAGGGCCGCGGTGCCAAGCCGAGCCACGGCACTGGGCGATCCAACCACCAGGCGAGCACCTCCGGTGCGACCCAGCTGCCTGGTCGGCAGCGGCCGCTTCCACGCCACGCCGTCGTCGTCGAGCCACCTGCCGCCCAACTTCGTCGGCATCGGCCGCCGCGGCCGGAGCGGACCGCGCGCTGGAGCCGGCCATCGCCTCCAGGATTCACCGACGCCCGGGCCTCATGGCCTGGGCGTCGTTGCATGGCAGCCCCTGTGCGGAAAGGGAGGGCCTCGGGATTGCGTGCGCCGACGGTAGGCGGGACACTTGGGAAGGGGGCGATCCACAGGAGCGATCATGCGACCGACGCGTCTGGCGCGAACGCTGGCAGTCCAGGCGTGGGCCTTCGTCGCAGGGCGCTGCCCTCGGGCAGACCTGCCCGATGAGCGACAACGACTGCTGCGCGATCTCGCCGGACGGGACGCCGGGTTGTTCCGACGCTTCGTGCTGCGAGGAGATCTGCAGCCTCGATCCCTACTGCTGCACGACCGCGTGGGATGCGATCTGCGCCGACGAGGCGACCACCTACTGCCAGTACTGCGGCGACTCCATCTGTCCGAAATCGTCGAACGACTGCTGCGTCGCGTCGCCCACGATGACGCCGGGCTGCAGCGACTTCGAGGTGCTGCTTCATCGTCCTGCCGGACCGACCCGATCTGCTGCGTCGAGGCGTGGGATGCCGCGTGCGCCAAGCTCGCTTCCGAAACCTGCAGCGGTTGCAACGGCACGTGCGGCGAGTCGACCAACGACTGCTGCACAGCGTCGCCATCGCTCACGCCGGCATGCAGCGACGCCCCATGCTGCGCCGCCGTCTGCGCCCGTCGATCCGCGTGCTGCGAGCTGTGGGCCAGGACCCTGACCTGCGCATCGAGGCGGCGCGCACGCCCCTCTGCGACTCCGGCTGCGATGCCGGGTCGCACTCCTGCTGGACCGCCGGCACGCCTGGCTGCAACGACGTCCTCGCCTGCTGCGAGGCCACCTGCGCGTTCGACCCGCACTGCTGTTCGGCCTCCTGGGATTCGTCGTGCGTGTGGGCGGCGATGACCATCTGCGGTCCGCCGCCTGGGATCTGTGGTGCTGCCGACCACACCGCCTACGAGGTGGGCGCTCCCGGCTGCGACGACACCGCGTGCTGCGAGTCGGTGTGCGGCGGGGATCCGGCGTGCTGCACGGTGGCCTGGGACGCCGGCTGTGTGGCTACCCTCGCGGAAACCTGGGTGCGGTCCGTCGCAGCCTGCGCGGCAGGCGGCCACGACTGCCTGACGCTCGGCGCGCCGGGGTGCTCCGACGCCGCCCTGCGCACCGCGAGTTCGTCTGCTCGGTCGATCCTTCGTGCTGCTCGACCTCGTGGGACGCGACGTGCGTCTCGCATGCGGCAGACCTGTGCATTCCGCCGGCCTGCGACCTCGCCCCGCCGCCGGGCGCCCGGCTCGAGGCGGAGCCCTGCGGTGCCGATTCCAACGGCGGCTGCACCCAGGCACCACAGGGTGACAGTTCGTGCTGTTCGGCCAACTGCGACGTCTGGTATTGCGACAACTACCTCTGCTTCAGCGCGGTCGGAGCGGTCGACCCCTTCTGCTACTGCGTCTGCTGGGACTACATCTGTGCCCAGAGGCGGCATCTGCCGGACCTCTGCTCGTTCGGGGCCGTCGCGTTCGAGGCCGATCGCCTGCGGGGAGACCGTCCATGGCACGCTTTGGTCGAGCGACCAGCTCCAGGAATGGGACACCGACTGGTACGCCCTGACCCTCGACGCGTTGCCCTCCGAGGTCGTCCTCACCGTCACCTGCGGTCGGCTTGCCGAGTTCGGGATTGCGGAGACGTTCGGCGTCCCAGACTGCAGGTTGGCCGACGAGCTGGACACCAAGGCCACAGCCGAGCCCTGCCACCACTTCGATCGCCCGGTGCCTCGGGGCCGGCGTGCACTGGATCCGTATCGGTCCCAAGCCGAACCAGACCATCGTCACCGCCTGTGGAGCCTGGCAAGGCGAGTATCTGGTGAGCGTGGCCTGCACTTCTGGATGCCAGCCATCGGTCCCTCCGAACGACCTCTGCGCGACCGGGGCAGATCCCGATCATCGAGGGGCTTACCTCGTTCGACACGACCCAAGCGTCGAGCGAGGGACCCTCCGTCGACGGCTGCTCCTTTACGACGCTCGACAAGGACCTTTGGTACCTCTTCCTGGCCCCTCGCTCGGGCCCGATCCGCATCTCCACCTGCGATAGCGCGCCGATGAGCACGCGTCTGGTCCTCGCCACCGGCACCTGCGGGAATCTCGTCACGATGGCGTGCAGTGACAGCGACTTCGATTGCCCGCTCGGCGGGTCCCGCCTCGAGGCTGAGGTGGACGCTGGGAGCCTCTACTACCTGCGTCTCGGAACCGGCAACGGCGTGCAAGGCACGGGCACGATCCACCTCTCCTACCTGGCGTGCGAGGCCGCGTACGAGGTCGAACAGGTGCTCCCTCGCCTCTCCCAGGAGACCTCGGACGCCACCAGCATCAACGCGGCAGGCACGATCTGCGGCCGGAACGTCAACAAGGCGATCACCTGGTCGCCAGCGTCCGGCCTCGTGAACATCGCCGGCACGCAGCCGGTGGCCTACGCCACCGACATCAACGACGCCGGCGTCGTGGTCGGCTCGATGGGGAACAGCATCTTCAGCCAGCCGACGCCGTTCGTGGCTACCAACAACGTCGCGAGCGGCCTCGCCCTTCCCGCTGCCGCCAGCTCTGCCTATCCGCTCGCCCTGAACAACGCCGGGACGATCGTCGGCGAGTCGACGGGCAAGGCGATTCGCTGGGAAGGCGGCGTGCCCAGCTACCTCGCCCTTCCGCTCGGACCCTACTCGGCCGCCCGCGGCATCAACCAGGTTGGCGATGTCTGTGGGTTCATGGGCGGAGTCGCGGGCATGCTCGGTGCGCGGCACGGCTTCGTCGTCAGCGGAGGAACCGTGATCGATGTCGTTCCGCCCATTGGGGCGTCTTCGGAAGCGAATGCCATCAACGATCTCGGCCAGGTCGCTGGCTTCCTGCGGATAGCGAACCCGAGCGGACCGGGGACCGTGCAGCGAGCGTTCCTGTGGGAGGACGGGGCCTACACGGTCATCGAGCCTTGGCCAGGCTACTCCGAGAGCGTGGCGGTTGCCGTGAACAACACCGGGGTCGTCGTCGGGCTGATGTACGCCGGCGGCGCGAAGGTGCCATTCGTCTGGTACGGCGGCGCGGCGGTGCCGATCGGCGAGCTCGTCCTCCTCGCCGCCAACGAGTCGATCACCAAGCTCACCGCTGTCAACGACGGCGGACAGATGGCGGGGCTCTTGATCTGGAACTCGCCGAGCGCGTCCGACCAAGGTTCCCCCGTGCGCCTCTTGCCGCTTCCGGTGAGCGCCGACCTCGACTGCGACGGAACGGTGGGCCCGGCGGACCTGGCGCTCCTCCTCGGGAGCTGGGGGCCATGCGGCGCCGGCGTGCCTTGCCTCGCGGACCTCGACCACAGCGGGGATGTCGGGGCGCCGGATCTGGCGATCCTGCTCGGCGCGTGGGGATGAGGAGTCGCAACGAAGACACAAGCCCCCGGCAGCCGCATAGGTTGCCGGGGGCTTGTTTGTTCTTGGGCCGCACGCGGTTCCGTGCGTGCCCCGTCAGGTGCACGGGGGTTCGTGTCGAAAGACACGTGGACGCCCCGGTTCGCCGCGTGGCGTGAGGTGCTGAAGAGCATGCTCAGCCGCCCGGCGGAACGACGGTGTCCTTACCGCGTGTTGCCCTCAAAAAGGTCACGCTGCACTGGACCACCTCCTTCTGGGAAAGCGTTCTCCCAGCCGTCGCGGTTGCTCGACCAGCGTAGGGTCGGGCAGAGCCGCCGCCAGGCGTTTTCCCTCCGCGGCGTCCCGCGGAGCACATCGCCCGTCGCCCGAGCTGTGACCGTAGGGGTCGCGCGGGCGGCGGTCGTCGGAGGCCGGTTCGGTCTCGCGCCGCGGCATTTTGCGGTGCGAGGGTCCGACGACTCCTCCGATACGGGGAAGTATTGCAGCCCGGAAACGGAAGGCAAGAGGTCACCCGCAACGAGACGCGAGACGACGCGGGTCGAGGCGAACACCCGATCGCGATCGCCACCGGGAGGGGGTTCTCGGCCGCCCTCACCGATGGTTCGGGGCGTTCCCCATCAGGGCCAGCCACTGTCCCATCGCCTTGCGGTCCTCCTTGGACCAGCGGTCTTGGTACATGTAGGCGTGGATCGGCTCCCACAGCTCGCTCTTCTTGGCGTCGAGCTTCCAATACCGCTCGCGCTCCTCGGGCGTGATGGTGCCGTCGGCGAACTTCTCATCGAGGGGCCGCATGGTCCGCACCACCTCGAGGTAGGGGCTGGCGATGGCGTGGAACTCGCTGAACTTCGGGTCCGAGAGGCGCCGGGCCGCGTTCTCGATCAGGGACTGCTCGCGGGCCTCGCGCCCCGCCGCCTGGCCGGAGACGACCCGGGGCATCTCCTCGCTCGTCGCGGACGCACCATTGCTGGCCGGGGCCGCCGGCGGGGTTGACCCCGAGCCCGCTGCCTTCCGTCCGCCGTTCGTGCCGCCGCCGAGGCTTGGCCCGCCGCCGGGCGCGGCCCGCTCCGCACCGGCCGGGGTCGCCGCGGAGGCCGGGCCGGAGGCGTCGCCCCCAGCTCCGGCCGTCGAGTGATCGGCCGGCGCCGTCGGTGGCGAGTTCGCCCCGCCGCCACAGCCCGCCGCCACGGCCCAGCACGCGGAGAGGAGGACGAAAGCTGCGGAGCGCGACGCGGTGGTCACCAGTCGAGGCCCGGAAAGAGGTGCATCACGACCCAGTCGTAGTCAGGGGTCTCGAAGTAGATGCTGTTGGCCGGGAGCGTGAAGTAGTAGTCGACGTCTTCCTTGGGCGAGACGTACTTGAACGGCTCGACGTGCCCGTCGGCGAAGGAGAAGTTGAAGTGCCGCGGGTTCCAGTTGCAGAGCTTGTCGACCCAGATGTAGCTCGTGTTCCCCATCACGCCCCAACTGTTGATGTTGTAGCCGCGGTGGTCGTACTCGACGACCACGGCGAGCGTGTCGGAGGGACGCTTGATGCGGGCCAGCCCGCTCACCAGCTTGTTGGGCGGACCGGCCCACTGCCAGCCGATGCTGTCGGAGAGGAACCCGCTGATCGAGTAGGAGCGGATCCGCTGGGTGAGCGTGAAGGGGTCGAAGGGCGACTTGTACACCCGCTTGTCGAGGAGGTAGGGCCAGAGCGAGCCGGTCGTGATGCCCTTCTCCGTCTCGTAGCCCTGCGAGTTCAGGTAGTTGGTGGCCTGGTCCCAGTCGTGTTTGTGGACGCCGGTGTCGGTGCCAGCGAAACGCCCGGCGTTGTCGGTCGCGTAGCTGAAGAAGGCGGCGGTGATGCTCCGCTCGTTCTGCAGGCAGGCTACGCCGCGGGCGCTGACCATCGACCAGCGGGCCACCACGAAGACGATCGAGATGAGGAGGACGATGATCGCGATGACCACGAGCATCTCGGTCAGCGTGAAGCCCCGCGGAAGCTGATAGCCCGCCAGAGGTCCCACTCGTCGTCTGGATCGCATGGGCCCAGCGTACCGACCGGAAAGGCCTGCCGCGAGGGGCCGCCATCGCATTGGGCCCGCCTCTCGCCGCTCAGCCGGGCCGTCGGCGCGGTGCTGCGGGACGCCGCTCATGCCGCCGCCGGGCGAACACGACGACGGCGTTGCTGGCGATCGGCGCATCGGTCACCGGGCTCACGCCCCCCGATGGGGCGAGGACGGCGATCAGGGCGTCGGCCGACTGGCCTGGCTGGCCCACGTCGACCTCGAAATGCCCTTCGTCGGCGTCGCGCAGGAAGCGGGTGAGGTCGCCCGGCACGCCCGCTTCGGTGGCTTGCAACCGGGGCCGGAGCACGCGGTCGGTCCCGAAGCGCTCCTCGGCCCATCGGGCGGCGACGGCGTCGACGTCGTCGTTGCCGGTGATCGGCAGGAGCCAGCCCAGCTCGGGTTGGTCGAGGTGGTCGTCGAGCCAGCGGGTGTCGGTGGCGTCCCCGACCGAGGAGGGAAGGCCCTCGAAGCGGGCGGCGAGGATCTTGGCGTTGCTCGAATCGACGAGGTGGACGGGGATGTTCCGCTGGTGGAGGAGGAGGCCGACTGCCCGGGCCAGGGGATGGGCTCCGATGATCACCACGCCCGCTCGGGCCGGGGCCCGCACGCGGAGGACCCGGGCCAGGATCGGGGCGGCCAGGGCCGACCAGGTGATGGTGCCGATGACCGCGAGGTAGACGAGCGACTCGAAGGACGCGAGTTCGACTTCCTCGCCGCCGATCCCGATGCGGGCCGCGGGCAGGGCGGCGAGGGCGTTGCGGAGTTCGACCGCGAGCAGGCTGCCGAGCGACGCCGCGACGATGCCGCGGGGTGCGATCAGGGCCATGAAGGAACGCTCGGCGAGGCCGAGCCGCGAACCGGCGGTGGCGAGGAAGACCGAGACCGGCCGCACCACGAAGATGATCGCGGCCAGGAAGAGCCAATGCCCGGTGGGGGCGTTCAGGAGGCGCATCAGGTCGATGCGCGAGGCGAGGATGATGAAGAGCGTGGCGACGAAGATGGTCGCCAGCCGCTGCTTGAACTCGCGGAGTCCGGAGACGCCGGGGAAGTCGACGTTGGCGAGGATGATCGAGCAGAGCGTCGCCGCCACCAGCCCGGCCTCGGGGGCGAAGGCCTCGCCCGCTCCGACCGCGATCATGCAGGTGGCGAGGGCCAGCATGCTGAGGGCCTCGATCGGGGCCCGCCGGCGGCGGGAGACGAGTTGGAAGAGAAGCTGCGAGGCCAAGCCGAGGGCGAGGCCGACCAAGGCGCCGAGGACGAACGGCCGGGCCAACTGGAGGAAGGGAGCCCAGTTCGAGGTGCCGACCTGGCTCAGGTCGAGCGGCACGACGAGGCCGGCCACGGCGGTCGCCAGCAGCACGCCGATCGGGTCGATGAGGATCGCCTCGCCGGCCAGCGCCGTATGGAGGCGAGGGCTGAGCGGCAGGCGGCGCAGCATGGGCTGGATGACGGTCGGGCCGGTCACCACCAGCACCGACCCGAGCAGGGCGGCGATCGGCCACGGCACGCCGACCAGGTAGTGGGCAGCGGTGGCCACGCCAGCGAAGGTCAGGAGGACCCCGACCGTGAGGAGCCCGAGCAGGGCCCGCGGGGCCTTGGCGAGCTGCTCGCGCGAGAGGTGCAATCCGCCTTCGAAGACGAGGAGCCCCACGATCACCGCGGTGATCGACTCGACCGCCCCGCCCAAGGCGTCGGCGTCGATGACATGGGCGCCGTACCGTCCGAGGGCCGCCCCGATGGCGATCAAGGGCAGCGACGCGGGCAGCCGGAACCGCTCGCACACCACGACGGTCAGGCACCCGCAGCCGATCGCAAGGGAGAGGGTCTGCGTGGCGAGCTGGCTCAACCCCAGCAAGTATAAGGAGAAGCGGCGGTGTCCCGCGGCGCGGGGCTGCCCCATGGCAGAGTGGTTAGCTCGTATGGTTGTGGCCAGACCCAGCCGATTACCATGGCCGTGTGTCCCGAGAGTCGCCACCGCCCATCGATGCGACACA
>JBGAKK010000019.1:0-69328 GCA_044224425.1 Phycisphaerales bacterium | reverse complement strand
TTGGCCGCCTCCATCAGCTCCTTGTAGCCCTCGGTGTCGACCGAGAGGCCGGCCTCGCTGGCCATGACCTGGGTGAGGTCGATGGGGAAGCCCCATGTGTCGTGCAGGCGGAATGCGGTCTTGGCGTCGATCCGCTTCGAGCCGTCGCGCTCGGCGGAAGCCTTGGCCTCGCCGAAGAGCTGGAGCCCGCGCTCCAGCGTCCGCCCGAACTGGATCTCCTCGTCCTCGATGGTCGAGGCCACCTTGTCGACATTCTTGGCGAGCCCGGGGAAGGCCGGGCCTAACGAATCGACCACGGTGCCCACGAGGTCGCGGAGGAACGGCCCATGCACGCCCAGCGTCTGGTGCCCGTGGCGCACCGCCCGGCGCAGGATGCGCCGCAGCACGTAGCCGCGGCCTTCGTTGCTGGGCACGGCCCCGTCCGAGATGGCCACGGTGAGGCAACGGATGTGGTCGGCGATGACGCGGTAGGCGATGTCGACGTGGTCGGTGAGCGAGCCGACGTAGGCCCTGGCCCCGGTCCGCTTCTGGATGGCGGCGAAGATCGGGCTGAAGACGTCGGTGTCGTAGTTCGAGCGTTTGTCCTGCAGCACGCTGACCAGCCGCTCAAGCCCCATGCCGGTGTCGACGTGCTTGGCCGGCAGCGGCTTCAGCGAGCGGTCGGCTTCGCGGTTGAACTGGATGAAGACGTGGTTCCAGATCTCGAGGACGTCGGGGTCGCCCTTGTTGACCAGGTGGGCCGCATCACGTCCACCGATCCGGTCGTAGTGGATCTCCGAGCAGGGGCCGCAGGGGCCGGTCTCGCCCATCTCCCAGAAGTTGTCCTTCATGTTGCCAGGCAGGACATGGGAGCCAGGCAGGAACTGGAGCCAGATCGAGCGGGCGTCCTCGTCGGGGGCCAGGCCCTCGGCCTTGTTCCCCTCGAACCAGGTGACGTAGAGCCGGCTCGGATCGAGGCCGTAGACCTTGGTCAGGAGCTCCCAGCCCCAGGCGATCGACTCCTTCTTGAAGTAGTCGCCGAAGGACCAGTTCCCCAGCATCTCGAAGAACGTGTGGTGATAGGTGTCGTGGCCGACGTCCTCGAGGTCGTTGTGCTTGCCGCCGGCCCGGATGCACTTCTGGGTGTTGACGGCACGGGTGTAGCTCCGCTTGCCGCGCCCGAGGAAGACGTCCTTGAACTGGTTCATGCCGGCGTTGGTGAAGAGGAGCGTCGGGTCGTCGTGGGGGACGACCGGGCTCGACGGCACGTCGGTGTGGCCGCACTTCGAGACGAAGAAGTCGATGAAGGTGCGGCGGATTTCGGCGGCGGTGAGGCTCTTCGCGGGCATGGTGTGGTCCGGGCGGTCGAAAGGGCCGGAGTGTAACGGGGGGGAGGGGGGCGGCACCGCGCCTCGGCCCGCTGCGGTCGGAGCCCGCCAGCCGTACCATGCCCTCGTGAGCACGCACCGCACACCCTTCGTCGGCGGCAACTGGAAGATGAACCTCGAGCTCGCCTCGGCGGTCGAACTCGCCGAGGGGGTCTCGCGCAGCGTCTCGGATGGCTCGAGGCCGGTCGTCCAAGGGGTCGACGTGGCCGTCTTTCCGCCTTTCGTCTATCTGCAGGCGGTGGGCCACGCCTTGGGCCATCGGTCCATTCTGCTCGGGGCCCAGGACGTCTCGGCTGAGGACGGCGGGGCCTTCACGGGCCAGGTCAGCGCCAACATGCTGACCGACCTCGGCGTGCAAGTGACGCTTATTGGCCACTCCGAGCGGCGGCACGGGCTGGGCGAGGCGGACGATCTCTTGGCCCGAAAGGTGCGGATCGCCCTCGACTACAGCCTCATCGTCGTCCTTTGCGTCGGCGAGACGTTGGCGGAACGGCGGGGCGGCGAGTACCTCGCGATCCTCGAGCGGCAACTCCGCGAGGGTTTGGTCGATGTCGAACCCGACGACCTGCGGCAACTGGTCATCGCCTACGAACCGGTGTGGGCGATCGGCACCGGCAACACGGCGACCCCGGCCGACGCCCAGGCCGCCCACGCCCACGTCCGCAGCGTCCTCGGCACGCTCTTCGGCAAGGAACTCGCGGCGGGGGTGCGGGTGATCTATGGCGGCTCGGTCAACGCGGCCAACGCGACCGAGCTCTTCCGCCAGCCCGACATCGACGGGGCCTTGGTCGGTGGAGCCAGCCTCAAGGTCGACGACTTCGCGGCGATCTGCCGAGCCGCGGCGGGCTGAGACTGGACAGGCGGAAGCCGAGGTCCAGGCTGCGGTTATCCGCCGCGAATCAAGCCCGACGCGGGTAGCACCGGTTGGCCAGGCGCTCCTCGGCCGCCAAGCTCGCGGTCCCCGGTCGACTCGCAGCGATCGCCCGGTATCATGCCCGATTCTCCGCGCCGCGACGGCTGCCGCCGCGCCGCTTCCTCATTGACGGTTGGCCCCTCTCCATGCTGTTCAACATCTTCACCGTCCTCTTCACGCTGGTCTCCTTCGCGATGGTGCTCATCATCCTCGTGCAGCGCCCGCAAGGCGGCGGCCTGGCGACCGCGTTCGGCGGTGCCGGCGGTGGCAATGACACGGCGTTCGGTGGACGGACCGGCGACGCCCTCACTGTGGCGACGGTGGCGACCTTCTTCCTCTACCTGCTCCTGGCGATCGGCCTCAACGTCACCGACAACCGCGGGGCCGCCGACGCCCGGAAGCGCGAGCAGGCCTCGAACGCGACCCAGACGCCGGCCAACACGCCCGGCAATGTCCCGGCCAACACGCCGGTCCTTCCGGTGACGCCGCCGGCCACGAACCCCCCGGTCGCACCGCCGTCGCAGCCTGCCACCCCGCCGTCGCAGCCTGCCACCCCGCCGGCGACGCCCGCAGCAACGCCTCCTGCGAGCGAAACCCCGGCCGCGCCGCCCGCCGGGACCCCGCCCGCCAATCCGCCAGCCACTCCGGCCCCCGAGCAGCCCAAGCCTTGATGACGCGCCGCGATCCGACCGTCGACCGACGCGAGGTTGCCACATGATCCGATCGATGACCGGTTTCGGCGTGGCGACCGCGGAGCAAGGCGGGCGGCAGTATTCGGTCGAGGTCCGCTCGGTCAACAACAAGTTCTTCAAGGCGGTGGTCCGCGTCCCGCCGGAGCTCGTTCCGCTCGAGCCTGAGCTCGAGACGGCCCTGGCCAAGCGCACCCAACGAGGCAGCGTGACGGTCACGGTGCGGTTAGGCCTCTCGGCGAGCGACGCCGCGGGCGAGGTCAACGTCGAGGCCGCCCGGGCCTTCGTGCAGCGGATGCTCGGGGCCATGCCGCCCGAGATCGCCAGCCGGGCCACGATCGATCTGGCCACGCTCCTCACCGTTCCCGGCGTGGTCGGCCTCAGCCCCGATCGCGTGGCGGACAGCGCCCGGCCCGTCCTCCTCAAGCTCCTCGACGAAGCCTGCGACCGCATGCTCGCCATGCGGGCCCGCGAGGGCGAGGCTCTCCACGGCCTGCTCCGCTCCTTCGGGGCCGCCATGCGCGACAAGCTCGCCGTGGTCCGCGAGCGGGCCCCCGAGGTGGTGCGGCAGTACCAGGAGCGGCTCCGGCTCCGCGTCGCCCAGCTCATGGCCGAGGTGGGCGGCACCCTCCGCGACGAGGACCTGATCCGCGAGGTCGCCATCTTCGCCGAGCGCAGCGACATCGCCGAGGAAGTGGCCCGGCTCGGCGGCCACCTCGACCAGCTCGACCACATCCTCGAGCCCTCGAACGACGAGCCTGTCGGCCGGACCCTCGACTTCCTTTCCCAGGAAATGCTCCGCGAGGCGAACACCATCGCCAGCAAGTCCGCGGATGGCGACATCGCTCGCCGCATCGTCGAGATCAAGACCGCGATCGACCGGATCAAGGAGCAGGCGGCGAACGCGGAGTGACGGTCGGCCGGTCGACCGGCCCCGCGCGGTTGGTAGATTGACTGCATGGCGACGCCCGGCGAGCGCGAGATCGAGCCTCCGGCTGCGATGCAGGCGACCGGGCCGCGGGGCCCCGCCGGGGCCCACGGCTGGGAGACCTACACGCCGGGCGAGGTCGAGTCGGTCCTCGCCGAGTACCAGGTCGGCCGCGTGGAGCGGGCCCAGGAGTACCGCCGCGGCTCGCGCTCGGCGCCCAAGCTCAAGATCAAGGCGACCTCGGGGACCTATCTCCTCAAGCGGCGATCGATCCGCCGCCACCCGCTGCTCCGGATCCGCTTTGCCCAAAGCCTGCAGGTCGAGCTCGACGCCCAAGGCTTCCCGGTCGCCGGGCTGGTGCCGCTGCGCGCGACGGGGGAGACGCTCCTCGTCCGCGAGGACCACGTCTACGAACTCTTCCGCTTCGTGGAAGGAAGCCGCTACGACAAGTCGGCCCGCGCCGCGGCGCGGAGCGGCGAATGCCTCGCCCGCTTGCATCGCTTTGCCCGGGCCGTCGACGCCAGCCAGGCTCCGCCCGCGTCGTTCCACTCGTCGGGCTCGGTGCGGACCGCGCTCCATCGCCTCGGCCAAGCCATCATGGCCACGGAGCGAAAGGCCGACGCCGAGAAGGTCGAGGGGACGCGGAAGGCGCTCCAGGCCCTCTATGAGCGGGCCTGCGAAGAAGTCGACGACCTCGGCTTCAAGCGACTGTCGCCCGGCGTGGTGCACGGCGACTGGCACCCGGGCAACCTCATCTTCCGGGATGGCGTGGTGGCGGCGGTGATCGACTTCGACAGCGCCCGCTCCGAGCCGCGAATCACCGAGGTGGCCAACGGGATGCTCCAGTTCTCGCTCCGCGGCGAGCCCGGCACCTCACCGCTCGAATGGCCGAGCGATCTCGATGCCAGCCGGCTGCAGGGCTTCCTGCACGGCTACCTCGCGGCCGCCGATCGTCCGCTCACCCTCGACGAGCGGACCATGCTGCCGTGGTTCATGATCGAGGCCATGATCGCCGAGTCGGCGATCCCCGTCGCCAACCAAGGCAGCTTCGCCGAGCTGGCCGGAAGCTCGTTCATGGATCTCGTCCGCCGCAAATGCGAGTGGGTCCGCCAGCACCGGAAGAGCCTCGCCGCGCTCTGATTCGGCGGGCCGGCCGCCACTCCTCGCTTGTTCCCTCGCCCAGCGAGACGTACCCTGCGGGCGTGCGGTCCGAACTCGCCATCCTCGCGACGGTCGCCCTCCTGAGCGGATCTCCGGGCGGCGTCGCCGTGGCCCAGGTCCCCGGCGAATTGCGGCTCGAGGGCGGGCGATCCGGGCCCAGCCTCTCGCTGCTCCAGGAGGACCACGATCCGCTGCCGCCCGACGAGGAGCTCCGCAAGCGGGAGATCCCGACGGCGACCCGCGAGCTGATCGACAAGCTCGGCGCCTCGTCGTTCGCCGAACGCAGGGCGGCCACCGAGGCGCTCCTCGGCGACAAGGTGAAGCTCGAGGACCTCTTCGCCGCGCTGGCCCGACCCGATCTCGGGGCGGAGCAGCGGCATCGCCTCCTGGCCATCACCACCGACCGCATCGTCAACGCTCCGCGCGGCGCGTTAGGCATCCGCATGGACATGGTGCGGCCGGGCGAGGGTGGCGTGCGGGTCACCGGGCTGGTGCCCGGCATGCCCGCCGAGAAGCACCTCGAAGTGGACGATCTGGTGGTGGCCATCGACGGCAAGGCCCTTCGCGATCGTGACGACCTGGTGGCGGTGGTGCAGGGTTTGGCTCCGGGCACCGAGGTGCGCGTGGAGGCCCTGCGGGCCGATCGCGACAACCGCGGGAAGCCGAAGCTCGACGCCGAAGGGAAGCCGCTGACCAAGCGGATCGACGTCCGCTTCCCGCTCGGCTCGACCCGCGACCTGGCCCGCGACGAGGACCGCCAGGGGGCGCTGGTCGCCAATCCGATCACCGGTCAGCGGTTGGAACTGGCTCGGGCCGTGATTCGTCGCTATGCGCCGGCCCCGGTCGTGGTGCGGGTCCCCGAGGACCGCAGCACCGTGGAGCGGCTGGCCCAGCAGAGCCCGGACATCCATCCCGACGTGCAGGCCATCCTCCGCTGGCGGGAGATCATCGCCAGCCAAGGGAACCACTGGGACGCCAACACGGTCAACATGCTGCAAGCCACGCTCGAACATCTGAAGCGGCAAGCCGAGGATCCGAGCCTGAGCGACGCGGAGCGCGAGTGGTACGGGCGGGTTGCCAAGCGCTACGCGGAGCTGATGCCGCGAGCGGAGTGAGGACGCCACGATGGGAGGAGCGGGTGGTGGCCAGGGAGAGGAGAAGGACGCAGCCCAAGGGCAGCGCCTGGAGGCCCTGCGCGGCGGTCGCGGGCGGGCCTTCGACGACGCCTATCGCGCGTTGCGGAACGAACTCGAGGCCTATGCCCGAGCGGTTGCCGGCGGACGCAGCGGGCAGGCCGACTTCCAGCCCGAGAGCATCGTGGCGGACGCCTTGGCCCAGGGGATGCAGCCGGCCCTCGAGGCCTGCATCGACGACCAGCACTTGGCCGGCTGGCTGCGGAACGCGGTGCGGCACGAACTCCTCGACCGGGTCGACAAGCGGAAGCCGGGCGAGTTGCCAGTGGACAGCGAAGGGCGGATGGCCGAGCCGCGCGACCCGCACGCCGGACCGCTGACCGAGCTGGTCGCCATCGACACGCGGAGCGCCGAGCGCGAGGCCCTCGGCAAGCTGTTGGAACGGCTCCACGCCGAGGCCATCGGCGAGAACGACCGGATGCTGATCGACCTCTACGTGGTCGAGCGGCTGGCGTGGGGCGAGATCGCCCGGCGGACCGGCCGCGAGGCGGGGGCCCTCCGGGTGGCCATGAACCGCCTGCGGGCGAGGATCCTGCCCAAGCTGTTCGCCCCGCTCGAAGCCCGGCTCGACGCCCCGACCTGGAGGATCGCCGAGGCCATCCTCGTCCGCCGGCTCGACCCGGCCGAGGCCGCCGCGGAGTCGGGACGGGACCAGGCCGACCTGCGCCGCACGCTCACCGAGCGGGTGCTGCCGGCGGTGCTCGAGGAGTTCGGCGGGGCGTCGACGGAGGCCCTGCTTCGGCTGACCGGCTTCCGGCGAGCCTAACCAGCGCTGGGCATCGACCCACGCGGCGTCGGCGGCGGCGAGACGGCGCAAGGCTGCGGGCGGCAAGCGATCCACGGCGGCGAGATAGGCCGGCCAACAGCAGCAGGGGACGGCCAGGATGGCGAAGGCTGTCCAGGCCGCGACCTCGCCGATCGCTCGCCGCCGCAAGGCGACGAGGATGGCGATCTGCACCAAGGTGAGCGAGCCCTTGAAGGCAAAGAGGGCCCAGCATCCGCCAGCGGCGACCGAGCGGGCGATCGGGTTGGCCTCGGCGAGCCCGACCGTGGCCAGTTGCCACATGCTCAGGGCCAGGTCGATCGAGGCCAAGGCCAGGCAGCCCAGGATCGCCGCCCGCACCCGGCGGAGGCGGGCACGGGCGGCGACGGCAGGGAGGGTGGAATGGAAAGCGGTCATGGCGAGGGCTCCAACAGCTCGCAGCGCGAGACCGGTCACGAGGCCTGCAGGACGCACCAGTTGGTCGACCGGCCCCAGTTGATGACCAGGGCGTGCACCACCTTGGGCGTGGAGAAGGCCTGCTCGATGCGCTCCCGATCGCCCGGAGCGTGGCTGATGGCGAGGACCCCGAGCTCTTCGGAGTAGAGGACGAGGTCGAGGTTGGTGGAGCCGTCCCCTTGCAGCAGGAGGAGGAGCCGGTGGCGGTCGACCTCGACGATCACGTCGGCGTAGCCGCCGGGCGGAACGGCGAGGAGCTGTTGGAAGTCCTGCCCGATCGGCCCATCGGCCGAGGCGGCGAGCGGTCCAAGGAGCGGCACGAGGGCGGCGAGGCCCAAGCCGAGGGCACGGGCGAGCGGCGAAGCGGTTTGGCGTTGCATGGCATGGCTCCGGGGTTGGCGTGGCGAGGCACGTCGCCTCGCTCACCCCGCAAGCGGCCGAAGGGAGGGCGGCGTTACGGGCCGGGCCCAAAATGAGCGACGGCGGCCGTCGAACGGCCGCCGTCGCGGAGCGAGCGAGAAGCCAGGCGGGTTACGGGAGTCCCCAAGACCCGAGCAGGATGGCCAGGTCGGCGGCGTCGACCTTGCAGTCGCTGTTGAGGTCGCCGACGCAGTTGGCGCAGCTCTGGCACAGCCCCCAGCTGCCCAGCAGGATGGCCAGGTCCGCGCCGCCCACGGTGCCATCGCCGTTCAGGTCGCTGAGGATTCGGTTGGGTGCCAGGCGAGCGGTGGTCGGGGGCAGGAATCCGTTGGCGACGCCACCGGCATCCGCGGTGATCACCAGGAGATCGGTCAGCCCATCGTGATCGAGATCGCCCTCCACGAGGAGCCGGGCTCCGGTCGAGTCGGCGACAGCGCCGCCCGCGTTGAAGCTGGCGGAGCTGTTGGACAGGTCGTTGCGCACCTTGCGAGCGACCTGGGCCGCGTTCTCGGTGACCGCGACGACCATGTCGAGGTCGCCGTCCTCGTCGTCGTCGAGGAAGGCGATCGAACGGGGATCGAGCCCAACCGGCAGGCTCACGGCGTTGGCGAACTCGACCGGTGAGCCGGGTCCGCCGCCTGCCTGACCGGTCCGGTTCAGGAGCACCGAGACAGTGCCGCCGTTCTTGTCGATGGTCAAGAGATCAGGCAAGGGGGCGCTGTAGCCAGGCGGGACGAAGCCATCGATGTCGCGAGCCACCACCTCGATCGGCTTGGCTCCTACCTCGAGGTCGATCGCGGGGCTGCCGGCGAAGGTCCCGTTCCCTTGGTTCAGGAAGACGTTGACGCGATTGGTGCCGGCCATGGCCGCGGCGACGTCGAGGTCGCCATCGGAATCGACGTCGGTCGGATCGACGCTGCACGGCAGGCTGCCCACGGGGAGGCTCAGCGTCTGCATAGAGAATCCGCCTCCGGGTTGGCTCAGCAGGATTCGGATCGTGCTGTCGCCCATGCAGGCCACCACGAGGTCGGCAATCTTGTCGCCGTTCAGCGATGCGCTGGCCACGGCTGCCGGCATGCTCATGGCGGGGAAGGCGGGCCCGCTCCACGGAACCAGCGACGTGCCGGTGCTCTGGAAGACAACGAGGCCGCCATTCAGGACTCCGTTGGCGGCGACAACGTCGTCGAGACCGTCGCCGTTCAGGTCGGCGCTGGTGATGGCGAGGAGCTGCGTTCCTGCCGGCAGGTCGATAACGCCGTCGTTGCCGAGCCCGCCCGATCCGTCGGGCCGAAGGTTGCGGACGACCTCGACGATGCCGGTCGAACCGCCGGCGTTCGTCGAGGGGATCGACATCAGGAGGTCGGGCTCGCCGTTCCCGTCGATGTCGCCGAGTTCGCCGTCGCTCGGGAGGAAGGCGATCGCTTCAGCGGAGGGGTCGCCCAGGCCGGCGCTATTCGGAAGCGGTTGGAAGGTGACGACCACGTTGTCGCCGCCGCCCTTCCTGTCGGCGGCGGCGTACTGCACGTCGGCCCGCAGGTCGGGGACGCCGTCGACGTAGATCACGTCGAATTGCCCGGTGAGCGTGCCACCCGACACGACCGTGAACTGCTGTCCGGCACTGGGCGGCGTGAGGCCCGACTGGATCGCCAGGCCACCCGAGATCTCCGCGTTGCCCGTGCAGGCGACGCCGACGGGCGTGAGGCTCGAGCCGCTGGCGACAGCGGACAGCGTTCCGGCGACGCCGGCTCCGAGCGCTGCCTGCTGATAGTCACCCTGGATGGCGATCTGGCCACCCTGCAGCGCGCTGTTCGGACGGATCTCGCCGATGTTGAGGACGCTGCCCTGGATGAGGCCGTTGCCGATGATCTCACCGTTGGGGTAGACGGTCACGATCGGCATCTGGAGGGAGCCCCCGTCGAGCGAGAGGGTGCCGTGGCCGACCACGCCGATCCGGAGCTGGCCGACCGCCGTCGTTTCCTGCCAGCGCGAGCCGGTGCCTGCGATCGACACGACGCCCGTCGAGCCGCCTCCCGCGCCGAGGTCGATGGCTTGGGCGCCTTGGACCGTGCTGGTGAGCACGCTTCCTCCACTGATCAAGAGCGATCCGCCTCCGTCATCGCCGATCGCGAGACGCTGGGCGTGGAGGTCTGCGGTGGCGCCGCCGCTCAGGGCCACCAGCCCTTGGGCTCCGGTCGAGGTGCCGATGCTGAACTGGCCGAGGACTCCGGTCGTCAGCGTCGCGCCGTTCGCTATGGTCAGGGCACCGGTGCCTTGCGAGCCGACGTTGAATGCAGCGGTCTGAGGCGCGTCCGAATTCACCTGAAGGGTCGAGCCCGGGTCGCTCACGAGGATCGTTCCGTTCGACTGGTAGCCGTCACCGACGGCGAAGCTGCTGACGGTCGATTGGACCAGGCCCCCATCGAGGATGTTCAGTGTTCCGATGCCCTGGCCGCCAACGGCAAAGGTGTTGCCGAGGACCACCCAGGTGCTGCCCGCGTTCTTCACGTAGGCATCACCGCGCTTGCCGCTCGCGGCCCCGAGGAGCGCGTCGCCGAAGGTCGTGGCGTCCGCCCCGCTTTCCACGACGAATTCGCCCCGTCCCAAGGAGCCGGCGATGAGGTCGCCGCTCTGGAGGAGCGACAGGTGCGAGCTCTTGAGGCGAAGCCGTCCGAGGCCGCCGACACCCGAGCTGTCCAAGCCGATGTCCGAAGCGACCACCTGATCGGTGCCGATCGCGTTGAAGCTCTCGAACTTCGCCTCGGTGAATCCTGTGTTGCCGCCCTTCACGAGGAGCGAAGGACCCGCTGGTTCGGTGACGCCGGCCAGGACGAAGGCCACCTTCGAGAGATTGAATCGGGCGACGCCGCCGGTGGTGCCGTCAAAGAGCACTTGCAAGCCGCCGATCACAGCCGTGGAGGGAGCCGCGGGCATGAGGTTCATGTCGAGGGCGAGGCTCGGCGTGAGCTTCACCACGTCGGCGTCGGTAGGCACGGCGTTTTCGCCCGACGGATTACCTTCGTAATACCAGTTGTCCGGATTGAAGAAGTCGTTCTGTCCGTTCGAGGGGTTCCACAGCACGACGTAGACGTCGTTCAGGATGACGCCCCAGAAGCCGCCGCGGAGCTCGAAGGCGCCGCTGGCGAGCGGGATCCCGGCGGCGCACTGCCCGGCGGTGCCGACGATCTCAAAGCCGTTGCCGGTCATGGGGATGGCTGTGCTCGGCTCGAGCGTGAAGATGTCGACGCCGTCGCCGGCGAAGAGGGTCGTCGAGAGGCAGCCCGCCGCGCACGCCGCGAGCGAGGCGCCGAGACGGATGGTGACGGGAATGAGGCGCATTGCGGCGCTCCAAGAGGTGTGTGTCATCGAGCCGACGCCGGTTGCGGGTGGGTGGCCTGGGCCGAGAGAAGGGCCTCGAGTCGGGCCAGGCGCTCCTTGAGTTCGGCGATCTCGTCGGCCTGGTGGGCGACGGTGGCTTCGAGCTCGGTGTTCTTCGCGTCTAGCTCCTGGATGGCGGCGACGGAGTAGGGCAGGAGAGGCGACATGTCCACGTCGAGAAGGTTGGATCCGTCCGGCGCCGCCAAGCCTGTCTCATGGACATGGTCGGGGAACACCTGACGGAACTCCTGGGCAATGACGCTGAAGTCGGTGTACGCCGCGGCTCCGGGGTGCTGGGCCCGATACCAGTCCGCATAGCGGTAGGAAACGGGTCGTACTTGCCGAATCGTCTCAAGCGCCGCGTCGATGGTGGCGACGCGTTCCTTGGCCCGGCGGTCGGAGATGACGGCCCAAGTCGTTCCGCCCCCGGTCCTGCCAGCGCTGCCCTCGACGGCGAGCTTGTGGCCACTCGTTCCTGCGGCGATGCCGATTGCGACTTGGCCGGATATCACGACCGGCGTGACGCCTGAGACTCCGCCGATCTGCACGAGATTGCCGAACGGATTGAGGTAGAGCGGTCCGGAGTCCTTCGACTGGATGACCGTCGCATCAAGTTGATAGAGATTGATCTCGCTAGCGACGACCGACTTCTTCCCCGGCGGGGTCGGGATGGTCACTACGGTCGTGGGATCCGGGAGTCCGGTCCCCAACGCAATTCCGGTTCCGTTGACGATCACACGATTCTGAGCGAGCGCCCCGTCGGTGAGGCGAAGCGATCCCGTTGGTGCGAGGACGAGGTCGCCGTTCGCCGTCGAAGCGAACTCGGCGGTGTGCCCCGACAGATCCCAAAAGTCGTGCACCGTCCCGAGGTTTCCACCTCCGGTGTGCGATGCGAGCTGAATCGATTTGACCCCGCTCGGCTGATCGAATATCGCAGTGGTCCCTCCGCTTCCAGGCCCCATGACACTGAGCGGCGCGGCCGGCGAGAGCGTGCCGACTCCGACAGCTCCGTTCATGTAACCCACGTTGGCGCCACTCCTCGTCCAGTTGCCGTCGGCTTCCGCGAAGAGCGCATACGGCACCGGCGTCACCGACTGCCGCGGGCTCAGCGTCGTGTAGGCGCCTCCCCCCGCGGGCGAGCGGACGGCGATCTGGATGAAGCGGGCGTTGCCGTCCCAGCTGTCGAAGCCGAAGTCGGGGGTGATGACGAAGAGCCCCTTGTCGACCGACACGTTGAGGATGTCGATGGGCCCGGCGAGCTGGGTGCCGCCGCTCTGCGCGTTCCAGAGCGAGACCTTGAAGTCGCAGGTGTTGGTGACCGGGGCGCCGGCGAGCTTGAGGCGGCCTTGGTAGGTGATGGCGGATTGGGCCTCGGCGACGCCGGCGATCGCCAAGGCGAGAGCTGTGGCGAGCACGGTGCGAAGCGGGACTCTCATGAGCGTCTCTTCTTCTGTGGTCGGTCTAGCGGCTCTGGAGCAATCGGCGGATCTCGGCGAGCTCTCGCTCGAGGCGGCCGATGCGGTCGGTCTGCTGTTGGATCGTGCGTTTGAGCTCGGTGTTCTCCGCGTCGAGTTCCTTGACGGCTGCGACGGCGAGGATCGCGAGATGGCTGGAATCGACCATCAAGGCTCGGCCCGAGCCGTCGGGCAGTTCGTACGGTCCTTCGGAGACGAACTCCGGGAACGCAACGGCAAACTCCTGGGCCAGCACGCCGAACTCGCGGCGCTCGTTCGGCAAGTGGTGGGACTTGGCCCAGGACTCGGTGTAGCGGAAGGTCACAGGTCGCACGGCGGCGAGGAGGTCGAGGGCGCCCTCCACGGGCCGGACTTCATCCTTGATCCGGGCGTCCGATGTCACGATCCACGTGTTGGGGTTGGCAGGCTTGTAGCCGTCACCCGAGATCTTGAGGTCGCCCGCGACATCGAGGCGCTTGGTCGGAAGGACCGTCCCCAGTCCCACATTTCCGCTCGGTCCGATGAAGAACGCGGGATCGGCGAGGGCGGTCTCGACCAGGAACAGGGGCCGGAACTCGGACGTCGTGCTGACCCGCACGAGCGACGCGCTGGAGGCGCCGCTGCCCGCGTTGGGGCCGTCGTAGCCCACCCGCAGCGCGGGCGTGTTGGTCTGGCTCGTCTGGCGGACGTCGAGCTTCCCGGCGGGGTCGAGCGTGCCGATGCCGACCGGGCCGTTGCCGTCGCCGTTGAGGAGCATGGGAGTGTCCGCCGCAGCGCCGACCTGGAGTCGGCCGTTGCTGCTCCCGTCGACCCATAGCTCGAGCGAGCGGCTTAGCGTGCTGTTGGAAACCCAGAGCCCTTGGCTGGGCGCATCCGCGGCCTGGACAAGGTGCAGCCGGGCGGAGGGACTTGCGGTGCCCACGCCGAGGCCAGCCTCGAGGAAGGCGGAATAGCCGTTGTCGAGCACCCAGCCGCCTCCGCTGCGGGCGGCGAGCGCATAGGGGGTGGCCATCACCTGCTGTCGAGGAGCGAGCGTGACGTAGCTCCCGCTCCCCGCTGGCGAACGGACCGCGATCTGCAGGAAGCGGTCGGCACCATCCCAGAGGTCGAAGCCGAAGTCGGGACTGATCACGAAGAGTCCCTTATCCACCGCGATGTTCAGGAGATCGAGCGGCCCCGCGAGCTGCGTGCCGCCGTTCTGGGCGTTCCAAAGCGAGACCTTGAAGTCGCAGGTGTTGGTGACCGGGACGCCGGCCAGCTTGAGGCGGCCCTGGTAGGTGAAGGCGGACTGGCTCTGGGCGAACGCGCACGGCGAGAGGCCGACGACACAAGCGGCAGCCATGGCAGCGAGGCGGGCGATTGGACGGTGACGTGACATGTCGTTGGATTCTCCGTGGCTCTCGCACTACAAGCGGACAGCCGTTCTCCCGCGTTACATCGCTTCTATGTGGAAACCCCACGCACTGCGACCGCCGCTCTGGGCTCCCCATGGTGAGGAGTGGAATGGGCCGTCGCGGAGCGCAATGCATGCTGACAAGTCGGCCCCTTGGCCGCAAGCATCGAGCCCGAAGTCCGCCGATCGTCCATGCCGACGGTGGTTTCCCTGGGGTTGATCGTCCGGGCACCGCGCGGTGCCTGCTGCCTATCCGCAGCGCCGCCGGCGAATGCCGTCGAGTTGTTCCGTGATTCGCACGAGCCGGGGCGAGCGGAACTCAGCGTCAGCCGGCGCGGCCTTGAGGAGCTGGGCTCCGACCAGTTGGGCGAGATCGCACCAGTCGCGGAGCCGGGAGCCCTCCGCCATGGCCTCTGCCTCGACGAGCGCCGCGGCACACGCTTCCACAGCTTCCTCGGCATCGAGCGCCAGCAAGCGGTCGAGCGCCGCACGCCCCGCCGCGGGGTCCGCCGAACGTAGGGTGATACGGGCCTCGAGCTCGCCGATCGCGATGGCTGCGACGACGGCGAAGCGGGGGTCGGGGTCCTTGAGTGCGGCGATCCGCTCGCGCGCTCCCTTCGCCGCTGCGAGGCGCTGCTCGGCCGTCGCCTGGTCGCCGTTCCGAAGGGCGATGAGCCCGAGCCCGGCCTCTGCCTTGGCGAGGCAACCGAGCATCGAACTAAAGGTACCCCCGCCGGCGACCTCGTCGGCGCGGGACGAGACGTGCTCGAAGGCGACCCTGGCCTGGTCGAGCTGGTCCGAGGCGAGCGAACTCTCGCCGAGCGACGCATAGAGGTTCATCATGCGGCGGACGATTGCGACGTCCTTGCCGCCCTGCATGCGATCGGCGTCCTCGAGAGCGTCGAGCGCCTTGGCGAAGGCGGCGGCCGCCTCCTCATCGCGACCCTGCTCCGCGTAGAGCCGTCCTTGTAGTTCGGCGCCACGCGAAATGTCGCTCAGACGTTGCGCGAAGTCCGGGTCCACTGGCTTCAACGCCGCGGCAGCGACGTCGAACCGACTGAGGAGCGCGATCGCACTGTCGTACCGGTGGAGCTGTCGCTCGACCCGGGCGCACCACTGCAGAGAGTTGAGGAGGGCCCGCTGCGCACGAGGGTCGTTCTGATTCGCCGCGCTCCAACGCTCGGCGATCTCCAGGGCGCGCCCGTAGAGAGTGGCTGCCTTGGCCAAATGATCGGCGCGGTCCGGGCCCATACGCTCCTCCTCGACTTGACCAAGGAAGCTGCACGCATCGACGACGAGCGACCAGGCAGGGGCGGCGTCGTCGCTATCCGCTGCAAGACGGTCGGCGATCTCCAACGCCTCCTCGAAGGAGCTGGTCGACCGCGAGCGGTCTCTTCGAAGCTGGGTCATCCCGCGGGTCAGTAGCGCTTCGGCTAGGGCAACCCGAGGCGCAGCGTCTGAATGTCCGTCGGGTTGGTCCGGGGGCACTGCGCGGGCGATTTCCACGGCCCTTGCCGCCAGGGCCAGCGATGCCTCGGCATGGCCTGCCCGAAGCTCTAGACGCGCATGCCGGGTCAGCGCGAGCGCGAGCCCAGTAAGAAGCACCGGCGATCTCGGCTCGTCCACCAAGAGCGATTCCCACTCTCTCACCGTTGGCGCTGCCACCTCCTGGATGGCTCGCTCGCGCAGCTCCTGGTCGCCTCCGAGGGTGCCCGAGATCATGGCGTTGAGTGTCCTGAGCATGGCAGTCGATATGGAGGCATGCTGGATTCGCAGCAGCCGGCTCTCTCCGGCATGTCGCTGGCTCCATTCCAGGACGCGCTTCATGAGGCCGAATCCGGCAAGGCGAGCCTGCAACGAGCCGCTGAATTCGTTCCCGTCGCCCTCAAGCAGGGCTCGTACCTGTGGGGTCGCGAGAAGATCGCCTATTAGTCCCTCGGTGAGCTTCGCTCTCGCCTCGGCAAGTGCCAGTCGCTCGCTGTCCCGTTCTGCCTGCTCCCGGGCTCTCTGAGCTTGGTCATCGGCTCTCTCCTCCTCCAGTCGGGCTCGTTCCCACGCTCGCTGGTTCGCGTCCTGCAGGCGCCCGATGTAGGCGTACGTCGTCATCCCCAACGACGCGACGACGATCGAAGCGGCGCCGAGCGCCATGCGCTGCCGGCGCACAAACGTGCTCGCTCGGTACCCCCAGCTGTCGCCGCGGGCGTGGACGGGCTGGCCGTCCTGGTGCCTTCGCAGGTCATCGAGCAGCTCCTGGGCCGAGGCGTAGCGGCGGACCGGTTCCTTCCGCAGGGCCTTGAGGGCGATGTTGTCGATGTCTCCGGCCAGTGAGCGTCGGAGCCGCTCGACCGAGGTGCTTCGCTTGGTGGCCACCTGGCCTGGCTCGACCGTGCGGGTGGTTGGTGGATCGCTGGCGACCGAGGTGGTGATCTCCTCGGTGGTTTTCACCTTCTCGCTCGGAGGAAGGACGCGAGTCTCGTCGACCAGCTTCGCTGCCGCCTCCCGCAGGCGGCTGCGCAGCTCGTAGGGGCGGTGTCCGGTGAGGAGCTCGTAGAGGAGGACGCCTAGGGAGTAGACGTCGCTCGCCGTGGTGAGCGGATCGCCTCGGAGCTGCTCGGGGCTCGCGTATTCGGGGGTCAGGGCGACCTCGTCCCCGATCGTGACCAGATCGGCCGAGGCTTCGGCGTCTCGTGAGAGGAGCCGGGCGATGCCGAAGTCGAGGAGCTTCGGAGTGCCGTCCTTGTCGACGAGGATGTTCGACGGCTTCAGGTCGCGGTGCAGCACGAAGCGGGCGTGGGCGTGCTGGACCGCCTCGCAGATGCGCTCGAAGAGGGCCAGGCGTTCCCTCACCCGGAGGTTGTTGTCGTCGCAGTACGCGGTGATGGGCGTCCCCTCGACGTACTCCATGACGAAGAAGGGCTGGCCGTCGCTGGTCTCGTCGGCGTCGAGGAAACCGGCGATGTTGGGATGGTGGAGCGAGGGGAGGATCTGCCGCTCGCGCTGGAAGCGGCGGACGGCGTTGGGGCTGGCGAGGCCCGGGCGCAGGACCTTGAGGGCCACGACCTTTCGCAGGCCATCGTCGCTCACGGCTTGGTAGACGACGCCGAAGCCGCCTTGGCCGAGGCGACGGAGGACGCGGTACTTGCCGATCCGGGACGGGAGCGTGGGATCGGTGGGCGTGGGGAGGGCATCGCCTGCCGGACCGATGACTGGCTCTTGGGCCGAGGTCGGGGCATCCGGCGTGGCCATGCTCCGTCCCGCGTCGACCTGGTCGAGGGCCCGGAGGATCGCCCCCACTTCCTTCCGCAGCTCGGTGTCGCCGCCGCAGGCGCGATCGAGGGCCTCGCCGCGGTGTTCGCGCGGAAACAGCCGGATCTCGTTCGCGATCTGCAGCGCTCGCTCTCGCCGGTGCATGATGGCCTCCCGTCGGAGCCGACGCTCGACGACGGGTGCCCCCATGCGCCTGCGCTACTCCGCGGGGGCCATCGTAACGAGTGGCTCCGCGCCGCAAGCGGCGTGATGGCGGGACGCGTTACCCGGGAGAGAGTGTTTGGCAGGCTCCCAGAGCTGCCCGGCCAACAGCGAGGAGTCCTCCGCGTTCACCCCAACGGATTCCGGAAGTGCGTGTTCTGCACCGGGACGACCACCTCGAGGATGTGCTGGAGCACCTCGGCGGGGGAGCCCATGGCGTCGACCTCGGAGATGATCTCCTTCGGGTAGCACGCGAGGACGGGGGCGGTTTCCTTGTCGTAGACCTCGAAGCGGCGGCGGATCACCTTCTCGTCGGCGTCGTCGAGGCGGTTTTCCTTGAGGGCTCGCTTCCGCATGCGGCGGACCATCTCGTCGCGGTCCCGGCAGACGAGGTGGATCACCTCGAGAACGTCGAGGTAGGCCTCCATCGCCTTGGCTTGGGCCACGCTGCGTGGGATGCCGTCGAGGATCAGGATGTCCGAGGCCGGCTTGTAGAGGCTGAGCACGGTCTGGGCGTGCACGTTCTGCCGCCACATTGCGATGGTGAGGTCGTCGGGCACCAGCTCGCCGCGCGAGGAGTGCTCGAGGAACTTCTTCCCGAGGTCCGAGCTGAGGTCGAGGGAACGGAAGACGTCGCCGCACGCCAAGTGGAAGAAGCCCGGGATCTTGCCGAGGATCTTGCCTTGGGTGCCCTTGCCGGCGCCTGGGGCGCCGAACAGGAGGATGGTCTTGTAGCGGGTGCTGGACATGGGGTCCTCGGACACGAGGGGTCCGGACGGGGCTCGTGGGGGCAGGCAACGGGGGACGGCCCGAGGCCGACCCGCGAAGCCGCAGCATAGGCAAAAACCACGGAGGTCTGGGTCGCTGCGATGGCCTCCCGAGTCCCGGAGTCGGAGTCCGCGATGGGGCGTGTGCGGCCGGGGCCCATCGGTAGGATGCCCGCGATGCACGTTGCGGCGCGAGGCTTGACGAAGCGATGGTTCGGACCGGCGACGGAGCCCGCCGCCGGGCGGGACGCCACGCTCGTCGACCGGCTCCTCGTGGCTCGCGGCATGAGCGGGATGGACGCGCAGCAGGCCTTCGTGAAGGGCTCGCTCGGAGACCTCGAGGGACCTTGGGATCGCCCCGACCTCGTCGCTGCCGCGGAGGTCATCCTCGCTGCCATCGAGGATGGCCGCCGGATAGCGATCTACGGCGACTACGACGTCGACGGGATCACCGCCACGGCGATCCTCTGGCACACCCTGCGCCTGCTCGCCCCCCAAGCCCCGATCCGGACCTACGTCCCGCACCGGATGGAGGAGGGCTACGGCCTCAACGCGGAGGCCCTCGAGACGCTGCGCCGCGAAGGGATCGATCTGGTGGTGACCGTCGACTGCGGCATCACCGCCGTCGATGAAGCCGCCCACGCCCGAACGCTCGGGCTCGACCTAGTGGTGACCGACCACCACACGCTCCGCGAGGATGGGCGGCTGCCGGAGGCCCGAGCCGTGGTCCATCCGGCCCTTCCGGGTCGCGAGCACCGCTGCCGTGACGTCTGTGGCGCCCTGGTGGCATGGAAGCTCGCCTGGGCCATCCTCGACCGGAAGGCCGGGAGCCCGCTCGCCCATCGGCTGCCCGAGGCGTATCGCACGCTACTGACCCAGCTCCTGCCGCTCGCCGCGATCGGGACCGTGGCCGACGTGATGCCGCTCCTCGGCGAGAACCGGGCCATCGTCAAGGCCGGGGTTGCCGGGGCGGGAGCGACCTCGATCGTCGGGCTCCGGACCCTCCTCCGGCTCGGCGACGTCGGCCGCGACGGGCTCGACAGCGAGAAGGTCGCCTTCCGGCTCGCCCCGCGGCTCAACGCCTGCGGACGGTTAGGCAGCGCCCAAGCCGCGGTGCGGCTGCTGACCGAGGCCGACGAGGCGGAGGCGACGGCCATCGCCAAGGAGCTCGACGGCCTCAACGAGGAGCGGCGCCGGACAGAGCACGCGATCTTCGTCGCCGCATCGCGGATGGTGCGGGAACGGGGACTCGACGGGATGGACCGCAGGGCCATCGTCCTGGCCCATCCCGAGTGGCACGCGGGTGTGGTGGGGATCGTCTGCTCGCGGCTGGTCGAGGCCTTTGCCCGGCCGACGCTCCTCTGCCAGGAGCTGGCCGAGCACTGCAAGGGCTCCGGCCGCTCGATCCGGAACTTCCACCTGTTGGATGCGATCCGCGGCTGCGGCGAGCTCCCCGAACGGAGCGGCGGCCACGAGCACGCGGCCGGCTTCTCCATCGCCAAGCATCGTTTCGATGCCTTCGCCGAGGCCTTCACGGCCCACGCCTCGCGCCTCCTCGCCCCGGAGGACCTGGTCGCCTCGATCCTGGTCGACACCTGGGCCACGGTCGAGGAGCTGGGCGTCGACATCGTGCGGCGCTGCGAGCAGCTCGCCCCGTTCGGACGGGGTAACCCGCGGCCGACGGTGCGGATCGACGATGTCGTGGTCACCGCTGCCCCGCGGACCATGGGGCGCGAGCAGCAGCACCTCCTGATCCAGCTCCGCCAAGGCGAGCGTGGATTCGTGAAGGCCAAGTGGTGGCAGGGGCGGCCGCATGCCGAGCATCTCCGCCCCGGGACGCGGCTCGACGTCGTGGTCGAGCCGAAGATCGATCGCTACCTCGGCGACGAGACGGTCGAGGTCGAGATCAAGGACGTGCGGGTCCGGGCCTGAGCGGTCGGCCAGCCGTTAGGGACGGCAAAAGCCCCGCCGCGCGATGCGGCGGGGCCCCGGAGCGTTCCGGCCAGGAGGTTCGTCAGTAGGAGGAGAGGGTGCACCAGTTGTCGGCCTTGCCCCAGTTGAAGACCACGACGTGCATGACGTGGGGCGGGGCGAAGAAGGGGGTGACCGCGGCCGTGATGTGCTCGAAGTCCCGGGCCGAGCGGCCGATGGCGAGGACGCCCGTGTCGTCGTAGAGGACGAGGTCGAGGTTGCTGGTGCCGCTTCCGATCAGGGTCAAGGCGACGGTGGCCTCGGTCGCATCGAAGGTGAACTCGCTCCAGCTGTTGGCCTTGGCGAGGAAGCCGAGGCGGAAGGTCTGCGGCAGAAACGGATCGGCCGCCGGCTCGTCGACCTCCGAGGGCACGGCATCGGGATCGCTGTCGATCGGCTCGCCCGCCTCGGCAGCGGGTTGGGCTTGGTCGTCGATCGGGGCGCTCGCGGCGGGGCCGGTGGTGGCCAGGGCGGCCCAGGCAGCGGCGGCGCTCAGGGCGAAGGCGAATCGGCGGGTCGCAGAGGCGGAGGGGGTGAACATGGCTCGCTCCAGTCGGTGGGGTTCCGGCCTTCCCCGAAGCACGCTGCGGCAGGGCAAGGCCTTCCCCCAGCAAGCGGCTGGGCGGCGGGACGCGTTACGCGATCGGCGCGGAATTCAGAGGACGACTTCGGCCCCCCGGGCGATCGCCGTCGGAAGGTTGGCCTTCCGAAGGTCGGCGGGCTCGAGGGCGGTGAGCGGCGAGATCTCGATCTTGGCGTCGACCGAGCCGTCGGGGCGGCGGGGGATGGACACGCCCACCGAGGCCAGCCAAGTTCCGGCCCGGTCGCTCTGCAGGGCGTGGCTCGAGGCAGGGGAATCCTCGCCGGTCGCGTTCTTGATGGGGGCAAACTCCTCGACCCGGCTGGTCTCGACCACGAGCGACTTCCGGCAGATCGGGATGGCGTCGAAAATGAAGGCTTCGAACTTGATGCCGTTCGGCTCGCTCGGCTCGATGGTGCGGCCGGTGGCGAGGTCGATGCACGGCACCTTCTTCTTGGCCCGATGGAACGGAAGACCGAAGTGGCTCGAGCGGGAGGTGAGGCGGTCGATGAAGGCCACGGAGAGGATGTGGATGGCGATCGAACCGGCCCGGAAGCGGAGGCGGCCGTCCGGGTCGCGGGCTTCGGCGATGGAGGCCGGCAGGTCGGAGTACTCGAGCACGCGGGTGCGGCCGCTCGGGCCGCGGTCGCGGCAGAAGACGCCGACCTTCTCGCCGGCGTCCCGCTTGGGCACCATCTTGCTCGACATCTCGCCCGAGGAGTCGGGGTGCGATGCGTGCAGGCCGAGGAAGGTCGGGTCCATCACGCGCACCAGCGGGTTGTCGACCTGGAAGTACGAGAGTTGCTCGATGCCGCGGGCCTGCATGTCCTCGACCGCGCCGCTCGCCCGGAGGGCGCGGAGGGCGCCGCCGTGACCGTCGGGGTTCACCGCGAGGCGGCCCTTCGCCTCGAGGAGGAGCTTGCCGCTCGCGTCGATCGAGGGCATCGTCCCCTGCGGGAAGAGGAAGACGTCGCGCTGCTCGAGGCCGAACCAGTTGTTGTCGCGGAAAAAGGCCCGGGTCTCGGCGTCGTTCAGCGGGCTCGTCATCACGTACCACGGGATGGCGACGCCGTAGCGGCGGGAGGCGGCGAGGATCTGCTCGGCGAAGACGCGGAAGAGCGGCTTCCCGGTGATGACCGTCGAGGGGTAGGTGCCCTTCGGTCCACGCCAGCCGAGGCGCGTGCCTTGGCCGCCGGCGACCACGAAGGCGGCGACCTTGCCGGCTCGAAGCAGGTCGTCGCCGGCCGCGTGGTACTGGGCGAGGCCCGGGGCGTCGAGCGGGATGTAGGGGGCGGGCTCGATGCTCGAGGCGTCGGCACTGGCGGCCGAGGCGGCATGGCCGGGGGCGGCGAGGCGGGCGATCTCCTCGAGGTCGATCACCGCGAGCTGCTCGAGGAGCTCGTCGCGGGATGCCTCGTCGAGTTCACCGAGGTAGCGGAAGACGTGCCCCTGGCCAGCGGCCTCGAAGCGGGCGCGGAGCTCATCGAGACGATCGGCGGTGGCGGCGGGGTGGGGCACGGAGGACACGCTCGCGGTCTGGAGGGCGGGGGGCCGGTCGGGGGGACGGGGCGTTCAGGCGTCGGGCGAGATCGGCTCGGACCAGCCTTCGGGCCGGTGCCGCACGATGCGGCCGCTCTCGAGGTAGATGACCTGCTCGCAGATGTTGGTGCAGTGGTCGGCGATGCGTTCCAGCGACTTGACCACGGCGAGAAGCCGGAAGGCGAAGACCGCCGAGACCTTGCCCGCGGCGACCCGCTCCTGCGAGTCGAGCAGGATCTTGGTCTTGAAGTCGGCGACCGTGTCGTCGAAGAGGAGGACCTGCTGGGCCAGCGAGGCGTTGCCGCTGGCCAGGCTTCGCGTCGAATCGCGGAGCATGCCGAGCACCGAGTTGGCCATCACCCGGAAGGTGTCGGGGATCCGCTCGAAGGGGCGGCCGTCGCGTTGCACCACTTCGGCGATGGCGACGGCGCAGTCGGCGACGCGCTCGAGCTCGTTGTTGACCTTGACGATGGTGAGGACCGATCGGATGTCGTAGGGGTCGGTCGGCCCCATGGCGAGGAGCGGGATGGAGGCTCGCTCGATCTCGACGTCGACGCGGTCGACCTCGTCGTCGAGTTGGGCGATGGTGCCGGCCTTGACCGTGTCGAGGTCGAAGTAGCACTCGACGGCCCGCTCGGTCAGGCGGTAGACACGCTCGCCCTGCTGGACGATGGCGGCCTGAAGTTCGGCGAGTTTTTCGTGGAAGGTGGCCACCGGTTTGGCTCGTGAGGGGGAGAGCTCGGATTGTAGCCGGAGGCGCTGCGGGAGCAGGGGCGGAGCAGGGAAGTGCGGGGCAGCGAGGACCCTCGCGTGGGTAGGCTATGGGCATGGATGCAGCGACCGGAAACCCGTCTCTCCGCGAGCCACGAGGTCAATCGGCCATCGAACTCGGAGTCAACATCGACCATGTGGCGACGGTCCGCCAGGCGCGGCGGACCTACGAGCCGGATCCGGTGTGGGCTGCGATCGAGGCTCAACTGGGCGGCGCGGACGGGATCACCGTGCACCTGAGGGAGGACCGGCGGCACATCCAGGACGACGATGTGCGCAGGCTCCGGGACACGGTCCAGATCAAGCTGAACCTCGAGATGGCAGCCACCGAGGAGATGGTGGCGATCGCCTGCGCCCTTCGGCCGCAGACGTCGATGCTGGTGCCTGAAGGGCGGCATGAGGTGACCACCGAGGGCGGGCTCGATGTCGCCGGGCTTGGCCCGAGGCTGGCCGAGCACGTGAAGCGCCTCAAGGGGGCCGGGATCCGGGTGAGCGTCTTCATCGACGCGGAGCCGCGGCAGGTAGAGGCCGCGGCCTCGCTCGGGGCGGACGTGTGCGAGATCCACACCGGGCCCTACGCCCACGCGTTCCAGGCGAGCGGGCGGGAGATCGACGGGGCCCGCGGCGAGCTCGCCAAGGTCGCTGAGGCCGGGGCGATGGTCCGCGGGTTCGGCATGCGGTTCAACGCCGGTCACGCCCTGAACTACGTCAATGTCGGCCCCATCGCGGCGATTCAGGGGGTCCGCGAGCTCCACATCGGTCACTCCATCGTGGCCCGGGCGATCTTCGTCGGCCTCCGGGGTGCGGTGGCGGAGATGAAGGAGCGGATGACCTCGGCCCGGCGAGGGTGGTAGACTTGGCCCTTCGATGTCGGCGGAGGGGCCGACCCCGCCGTCGCCCCGCGAGCTCGCCGGCTCGACCCTCCTCGCCTGTCTTCGTGCCCCGCTCGCTAGCGGTTGGAGAACCCCAGCATGGCTGCCTCGTCCTCGGTCCAGTTCCGCGGTGCCTATACCGCCATCGTCACGCCCTTCACCGCCGATGGGTCCGCAGTCGACCTGAAGCGGCTCGAGGAGCATGTGCGATTCCAGGCCGAGGGTGGCGTGAGCGGCGTCGTGCCGTGCGGGACGACCGGCGAGAGTCCCACGCTCGAGGACCACGAGGCCCGCGAGGTGGTCACGACGACCGTGCGGGTCGGCAAGAAGCTCGGGCTCCAGGTGATCGCCGGCGCGGGGTCGAACAACACGGCCCACGCCGTCGAGTTGCATCGCTTCGCCAAGGAGGCCGGCGCCGACGCCAGCCTGCAGGTGAGCCCGTACTACAACAAGCCGTCGCAGGAGGGGCTCTACCGCCACTTCACCACCATCGCCGACAGCTGCGACCTGCCGATCGTCCTCTACAACATCCCCGGCCGGTGCGGCGTGGCCATCTCGCCGGAGACGGTCGAGCGCCTCGCCCGGCACCCGAACATCAGGGCCATCAAGGAGGCGACCGGCTCGATGGACTCGGCGAGCGAGATTGCCCAGCGCTGCGGGATCACCATCCTCTCCGGCGACGACTCGCTGACCCTGCCTTTCGCCGCCTGCGGCAGCGTCGGCGTGGTGAGCGTGGTGAGCAACCTCGTGCCGCGCAAGGTGCAGTCGCTCTGCGACGCCTTCAACGGCGGGCGCTTCGACGAGGCCAAGCGGATGCACGCCGAGCTCTTCCGCCTCTGCCGGGGACTGCTGACCCTCGACATCAATCCCGTGCCGGTGAAGACGGCGATGCGGATCCTCGGCCGCGATTCGGGGGCCCTGCGACTCCCGCTCGTCCCGCCAAGCAAGGAGATCGCGGCGAAGATCGGCGAGCTCCTCGCCGAGTTCGGGCTCCGTCGCCTCGAAGCGGCGGCGACGGTCTGATCGATGGCCGACGGCACGCTCGATCCCCACGACGTCCGGGCCCTGCCCTATCGCATCGCCGTGCTGTGCTACCTCTATGACGAGGCCGGCCGCCTGCTGCTCCTGCACCGAAGGAAAGAGCCGAACACGCACATGTATTCGCCGATCGGCGGCAAGCTCGAGGCGGCGATCGGCGAGAGCCCCCACGAGTGCGCCCTTCGCGAGATCCGCGAGGAAGTCGAGCTCGAGCTCCGCCCGGACGAGTTGCGGCTCTCGGGCATCGTGAGCGAGAAGGCGTATCAGGGGCGGCACCACTGGCTGATCTTCCTGTATGAGGCGACCCGTCCCATTCGGTCCGGCGAGATCGCCCGGCACGACTTCGAGGAAGGGACGCTCGAGTGGCACGGCGTCGCCGAGGTGGAGGCGCTCCCCATCCCGGAGACCGACCGCCGCGTGATGTGGCCGCAGGTGCGAGCCCATCGGGGCGGGTTCTTCATGGTCCACATCGACTGCCGTGACGACCCGTTCTCCTGGACCTTGGACGAGAGCTGGCAGCGGCCCGGTCGCTAGGCGATGGGCATCGAGCGGGCGCTGCGCATGCTCGCGGCGGAGGAGACCCGCCAAACTCAGCGACGCTTGGCGCGAGCCGCGGTCGATCTTCCGAGTCGCTTCTTGGCGACCGAGGTCGTCTTCGTCGCGCTCCCCGTCGCGGCTCCGCGCCGCCGCACGAAGCGCAGCGCCGTGAGTTCCTCGTTCAACGCCATCGAGCGCGTCTGCGAGAGTCCAAGGCCGCCGCACCACGCGACGACGTCTTCGTGGCGCACCGATCCTGGCCCCTTCGGCCACGCCACCCACAGGGCGCCGTCGGCCGCGAGGTGGTCGAGCAGCCGAGCGAGCCCTGCCTGGTCGGAGGGCGAGTCGACGCGGCCGATGACCAGTCCGAAGCGACCGTCGGCATCGGGTGCAGCTGTCGCCCGCGGGACCTTCGTGGCGGGGGCGGTGCCGGTGGCAGCGTGGAGCTCCTTGGCGAGCGGCGGGTCGAAGCGGCCGGCGAGGAGGCAACGGCCGCCTGCCTTGGCGCCGAGCTTCTCCACGCGAGTGCGAGGAGCTGCGGCGATCCGGGCGAGGAATCGCTCCGCGTCGACCTCCGCCGGGAACGCGAGGGTCAGCTGCGCATCGCCGGGCAAGGCGATGCGCACCGATCGGCCAGACCGCTTGATCGATCGCAGCTCGGTCCGGGCGAGTCGCAGCCGCGGCCGGCCCGGAACGATCAGTTCCTCCGACTCGAGCAGGATGCGAGCGGCTCGTTCGGTTCCGTCAGGCAACGTCGCACGGCAGTCGGCTTCCCATCCCATGGGCGGTCCTCGAACGGGCTGGTGGAGGTCGGACGAACGGGCGGGATCCTCGCACGAAGCGACGTCGTTCGCCCGGGCGGAGCCGAGCGAGGCCGGGACGGGTGCGCGGCGAGGCGCGGTCGGGCTTGGGCGGGTGCTTCTCGGGCCAGCCGAGGATGGCGGCTCGCGGCGGGAGCGGAGCGTCGCTGGCGCCTGGCGGCTATCCTCGCCGCGATGTCCGTGCCTCTCGAACCAACCGCCTGCGAGGACGATGCCGAGGGCGGCGGCGACCGCTTCCGATGGACGCTTGATCGCCCCATCGCGGACATCGCCCGCACCCACGTCCTCGATCCGAGGATCCCGCAACTCGTCCCGGGGTTCGACGCGCCGTTTTTCCAGGCCGGGCTGGCGGGCTATTCGGATGGGCCGATGCGGCTCGTCGCCCGACGCCACGGGGCGCCATTTTGCGTCACCGAGGCGCTTCTCGACCGGACCCTGATCAATGGAGGCAAGGGGCGTCGCAAGGAGGACCCCGACCTGCTGGCCACCGAGTGCGGGATGGGCGACATCGAGGAGAACCAGGCCGCCGGCCTCGATGACCACCCCATCGCCGGGCAGATCATGGGCACCTTCCCCGAGGAGATGGCCCGTGGATCCACCATCCTGGTGCGGATGGGGTACGACGTCATCGACGTGAACCTGGCATGCCCGGTCAAGAAGATCAAGCGATCGAACCGCGGCGGGCACTTCCTCTCCGCACCCAAGGATGCGATCGCCCTTCTTGCGGCGGTCCGCGACATCGTGCCGGATTCGATTCCCTGCACGGTGAAGTTGCGGCGGGCCTACGACGACACCTCCGAGATGGCCGAGGCGTTCGAGCGAGTCTTCGATGCCGCCTATCAGCTCGGCTACGCCTGGACGACGGTCCATTGCCGCACGGTGCAGCAGCGGTACACCGGGCCGGCGAAGTGGGACTTCCTTCGCGACCTCACGCGCAGACATCCCGATCGGCTTGTCTTCGGCTCGGGGGATGTGTGGAACGTCGAAGACATCTTCGCCATGCTGGCCTACACCGGCGTCGCCGCGGTGTCGGTGGCTCGCGGCTGCATCGGGAATCCCTGGATCTTCCGGCAAGCGAGGCAGCTGATGCGAGGGGAGGAACCCGTCCAGCCGACGCTTGAGGAGCAGCGGCAGGCCCTGCTCGACCACTTCGACCTCTCCGTCCGGTTGCATGGCGAGCGCAAGGCCGGGCGGATGATGCGGAAGTTCGGGATCAAGTTCGCCAACCACCATCCCGGGGCCCACGACGTGAAGCGGGCCTTCATCGCCTGCACCAGCATCGAGGAGTGGCATCGAGTCATCGTCGAGCACTACGGCGACGGGTCGCTGGCCCCGAGCCACGGAGTCCTGCCGCCGCCCGTCGAGGTGCGTCGGAGGCGTTGGTAGTCCGCGGACCGGAGCGGTTCCCGGCGATGGTGCGGGTTTGCCGCCGTCGGGCGGAGGCGATCCGGGTTCGTCGCCGAGCGGCTCCTGCCGCGGCGAGGGCGGCTTCGGAGTCGCGGCGCCGTTCGCCTTCGCTCGCTCGGGGCGAGGGCTCCGATGGAAGACCCAGGCTTGCCCCGCCTCGGGGTCGCCATCCTCCTGGAAAAGGCGGCCGACGAGGAGGAGATCGCCGGACAGGGCGACGCTCGAGCCAAACAGGCGGTCTGCGGCGGGCTCGCTGGGGGCGGCGCTCGCGACGAGCCGCCACTCGTTTCGGGAGCGCTCGAAGAGGTAGGCGATCCCCGCGCTCTCGCCCGCCGTGTCGTCGCCCGGGGCGCCGACGAGAAGGCGGTCCCCGTCGAGGGCGACCGAGTAGCCGAACCACGCCGTGACGCTTGGGGCGGGCGGGCGAAGGGTGGCTTCGAGTCGCCACTCGTCGCGGTCGCGCCGGAAGAGACGGACGCACCCGGCACTCTCGGCGGTGCCGTCGTCTCGCGGCGCCCCGATGGCGAGGAGGTCGCGCTCGATCGAGACACTGAAGCCGAACCAGTCGCCGGCCTTCGCATCGTCGGGGACGAGTTTCGTGTCGAGGACCCAGTTGCCGCTGCGGCGGCGGTAGAGGTAGGCAGCGCCCGACTTCTCGCCTCGATCGTCGTCGCCGTAGGCCCCGACCACCAGCACGTCGTCGGCGACAGCTACGGCATGGCCAAACCAATCGGCGGCCGCGGGGTCGGGGGCCAGGAGCTTGGTCAACTGCGTCCACGTCTCGTTCCGTAGGGCGTAGACGTACGCGCTGCCGGCGTCTGTCCCGCCATCGTCATCGCGCGAAGAGCCGACTGCCACGGTGGTTCCATCGGTGCCGACCGCGCTGCCGAAGCCGTCGGCAGCCCCGGGGTCGTCGGGGGCGAGCTCCGCCTCGGGGCGAAGATAGGCGCCGACCTTGCGATAGATGGTGACACCGCCTGCGTCCGGGGCGCCGTCGTCGGCGTGGTCGCGACCGACCACCAGCCGCGTTCCGCCACAGGCGAGGCTCGCCGCGTAGCGGTCCTCGGCTTTGGGATCGGCGGATTGCATCCGCTGCGTGCGCCGCCATCCTCCCTGGCTCTCGCGGAAGACCTGCACCGTGCCGCCCGCCGTTCCTCCGTCGCCGTCGTTCGGGCTGGCCACCACCGCGGCGCTTCCGAGGAGGGCGACGGCTTGTCCGAACCGAAGCTCGACCGGGCTCGCTCGGGGGCGAAGCACGGCAGTCTCCGGCCAAGAAAGAGGCGGGTCGCCGCTGGCCTCGTGCGCGGCGACCCAGCCCCCGAGTGAGAAGATCGCACCGATCAGAGCAGCCAAGCGCAGACCGATCGCGCCGGCTGCGACGTGACGTGTCGCACCGTCCATGGATGTCCCTTTCCCCGCGCCCGCTGCCCTGGCGCCCGACAGGCGGAGGCAGGCGAGTGATGGCGGGTCGTACCGGCCGCGTCATGCGGCTCGACGGCGAGGAAGGTACAGCCCTCGCGGCACCACCCTTCGATTTGCCACGTTTTTTCTGGTGCCTGTCAATTGCGCCGCATGCTGGCACCACCGGCTGCCTCTCCCGGGCCGGAGGCGTGGCCGTTACCATCCCGCGCCATGCACACCGAATTCGTCTCCTACATGGACGGCAGTGTCGAGTGCGAGGGCTACCTCGCCGCTCCCAGCGGTCTCGCGTCGCGGACGCCTGTCGTCCTCGTCTGCCACGCTTGGGCCGGGCAGGACGACTTCGCCCGGGCCAGAGCCGAGGAGTTGGCCGGGCTCGGCTACGTCGGCTTCGCGGTCGACGTCTACGGCAAGGGGCGCCGCGGCACGAACGCCGACGAGAACGCCGCCTTGATGACCCCGTTCGTCCAAGGACGGGCGGTGCTGCGGCAGCGTCTCCTCGCCGCAGCCAACACCGCCCGGCACCTGCCGGGCGTCGACCCGCAGCGCGTGGCGGCGATCGGGTTCTGCTTCGGAGGCCTGTGCGCCCTCGACCTCGCTCGCGCCGCGACGCCCGGTCTGCGCTGCGTGGTGGCCTTCCACGGCATCTTCGCCCCGCCGAACCTCGGGCCGCAGGGGAAGATCGCGGCCAGCGTCCTCTGCCTGCACGGCTTCGACGATCCGATGTGCACCCCGGACGCGGTCCTCGGACTGACCAAGGAACTCACCGCTGCCGGCGCCGATTGGGAGATCGACATGTACGGCAACACCGTGCACGCCTTCACCAACCCCGCGGCCAACGACCCGGGCTTCGGCACCGTGTACCGGAAGAAGGCCAGCGATCGGGCCTTTGCTCGGATGCGGGATTTCCTGCGGGAGTCGCTGGGCGTCTAACGATCGGCGACGCGAGCGTGGCGCTCAGATCGGCGGGGAGTCCGGCCCGCGCGGCTCATCAGGCCCGAGGTCGCGAAGGATGCGGTTCGTGGCCAGTCCGGCGATGGTGGCGACGAATGCGGCGAGGGCGGGGACGACCGCTCCTAACCCGAGCTGCTCGTAGGCCGGGCCCAGCTCGCCGCCACTGCCGGTCCCGAGGCAGGAGGCGACCCCGAGGGCGAGCGTGACGAGTCCGCAGCCGAAGGCGACGGCCAAGGCGATGGCGATGCGGCGTCGGCTGGTCATGGATCTCGAGCCTCCCGGCGTCTCGTGCGGCGCCGATTGGGAGGTCGCCTCGGCGCCCGAGACGTTAGCATCGTTCGGCCGTGGACGAGCGCGACCGCCCAACCGATGCCGACGCCGAACCGAGCGACGGATCGCTCGTGGCCCGCGCCAATCGAGGGGATCGAGCGGCCTTCGAGCAGTTGTACGGCCGCTACCGCGATTGGATCCTGGCCGTCGCCTATCGGGTCACGGAGGATCGCGACCTGGCCTTCGACGTGCTGCAGGAGGTCGTCGTCTACTGGCTCGGGAAGTTCCCGGGATTCGTGCTGGCGGGGAAGGTGAAGACGTTCCTCGTGCCGGTCGTCCGGCACACGGCTCTCGAGCACCTTCGGCGTCGGCGGCGGGGACAGGGGCTCGAACTGCCCGAGGCCTTGCCGGACGACCGCCCGGTGTCGCTGGCCGGCGTCGCCGACCTCGAGTCGGCCGTGGCTCGGCTCCCGCCGGGGCAACGCGAGGTGCTGCTCCTCCATTTCGGCGACGGCCTCGCCTTGGCGGAAGTGGCGGTGGCCCTGGAGATCCCGCTTGGCACGGTGAAGAGCCGGCTCGGGCTGGCCTTGGCGGCCCTGCGGTCGGATGGACGGCTGCGGCGGGCGTGGCTCGGCGGCTCGTGAGGAGGAGGGCAGCGGTTGGATTTTTCGTACCTGGCGCGAACCCGCGGACGGTGCCGCCGCTTCCTGCCGCGTGGAGCCCGACTTTCACGAATCCTCGCCGCCAGCGGACGGTCTCCTCGGGCCTCCCGGCCCTGAGGCCCGCCGCCTGCTCGGCCGGCTGGCGGTTTCCGGGCCGGCGCTGCCGGCCAGGCGGGAAGCCGCGATCCACGAAGCGATCCACGCGGGCTTCGGCCGGCGCCGGCAGCAGGTCTCGCCTTCGTCTTGGTGGGTCGCCGCCGCAGCGGTGGCCCTCCTCGCCGTCGTCGCCTTCCTCGGCGAGCGCTGGACTCGTCCCACCGAGATCGAGCCGTCCCTCGCCCTCGCCGTGCGGCAGGTCGAGGCGATTGCCGCCGAGCGCGGCCCGGACGGGGCGGCGAGCGATCCGCGGGTGACCGCCATCTTGATGGCCTTGGTGGCCATGCCGCCATCGCCCGATGCACGGCCTCTGGTCGGCGGGCCGCGCTTCGAGCGATACGACTTGGTGGTCGACGGGCTTGACCACGCGTTAGCTGCCTGGCGGGCCGAGATCGACGTGCCCGGGCCGATCGTGGGCATCGAGGGCGGCGATCCGCCCTTCGGCGAGCCCGCTCGATACGACCCCGCGGCGCTGGCGACCGGGCGAGTCATCCTCGCCGGGTTGCCTGACCCGACTCCGACCAAGCCGTGGGCACCGCCAGCCGGCGGCGAGGTGCGGGTGGCCACTGTCGTGGTCCGTCTCGCCGACGGGGCGAGCGAGCCGGCCGTCGCCGACGTCGAACTCCTCGTGCCGCATGGGGCCCGAACAGGGGCCACGCTCCGACTCCACCGAAGGGACACCGAATGAGCCAGGTCAACCGTTGGGCGATCGTCGCCCTGCTCGGACTGCTTGCGACGCTGGTGGCGATCGCGGGTTGCTCGGCAACGATGTACAGCGTCGGCCTGCCGGCAGGGTCGCAGGGCTTTGCCGCGGCTGGCGGCGGGCCGGTGATCGAAGGCCCCTTCGACGAGGTGTGGATCGTCGCCCGGCAAGGGCAGGGCGCAGCGCCGAACGCGAAGACGGGAAGCCTGGTCTCGACCGAGGCCGATGGCCCCCGGCACGCCTTCCTGCCTGGTCTCGACCGAGACGGGCTCCGATGGCGGTCCGGTGCGGGCCTTCCCGCTCGAGCGCACCAAGGTCCGGGCCAGCCTCGATGGACCGGTGGCGAGCGTCACCGTGGCCCAGCGGTTCGGGAATCCCTACGCGGAGACGATCGAAGCGGCCTACGTCTTTCCGCTGCCGGACGACGCGGCGGTGAGCGACTTCGTGCTGCGGATCGGCGAGCGGTCGATCCGCGGCATCGTGCGGGAGCGGGCCGAGGCCGAGCAGCTCTATCGCGAGGCCCGCAACGCCGGGTACGTCGCGTCGCTCCTGACCGAGGAACGGCCCAACATTTTCACCGAGCGGGTCGCCAACATCGAGCCAGGGCGGAGCATCGAAGTCGAGCTCACCTACTACAACATGCTGGCCTATGCGGACGGGTGGTACGAATGGCGCTTCCCGCTGGTGGTCGGTCCTCGCTTCAATCCACCTCACAGCACGCAGGGTGTGGCGGCGGTGCCGGTGGGCGGCACCGCGGGAGCGGGCCAGGCCACGGCGGTCGAGTACCTCGCCCCCGGCGAACGGACCGGGCACGAGGTGGAGATCGAGGTGTCGATCGACGCCGGCGTCGAGATCCGCGACATCGCCGTCCCCTCCCACGCGGTCGACCCGATCGAGCGGCAGGGGCGGGCGGCCCGTGTGCGCCTCGCAGCCAGCGACGGGCTTCCGAACCGCGACTTCCTCCTCCGCTACCGGGTGGCGGGCGAGGCTCCCGCGACGGGGCTCGTCTCCTCCCTGGACCGCGACGGGAAGGGCACCTTCGCCCTCACCATCTACCCGCCCGGCGAGTTGCGGGGCGGGCCGCGTGTGCCGCTCGACATCGTCTTCGTGATCGATCGCTCGGGGAGCATGGGGGGCCGGCCGCTCGAGAGCGTCAAGGAGGCGGTCAGCACGGCCCTCGATTCGTTAGGGCCGACCGATCGCTTCCAGATCGTCGACTTCGGGTCCTCCGGGACGTCGATGGGCGGGACCATGCTCCCGGCCGACCGCCAGAACGTGGCTCGGGCCCGCCGCTACATCGGGGGCTTGCAGGCTGACGGCGGGACCATGGTGCTGGAAGGCCTGCGCACCGCCTTGGCCCTGCCGCAGGAGGAAGGCCGGACCCGTTACCTCGTCTTCCTTTCCGACGGATTCGTGGGCAACGAGGCGGAGATCATCGGTGCCTTGCATCGCGAGCTCGGCCATGGCCGCGTCTTCGCCATGGGGATCGGGTCGAGCGCCAACTGGCATCTGCTGCACGGCATGGCTCGGGCCGGGCGCGGGGCAGTGGCCGACATCGGGCTCTCCGCCGACGCAGGCCAGGCGATGGAGCGGTTCATGGGCGCCGTGACCGCTCCGGTGATGCACGACCTGGCCATCGAATGGTCGGGTGTCAAGGTCAGCGAGGTGTGGCCGCCGGCGATGCCCGACCTCGTCGCAGGTCGGCCGGTCACCGTGCTCGGGCGCTATCGCGGCGCGGTCGCCCCGCAGGCCACGCTCACCGGCTGGGTCGGCGATCGCCGCGTGCGCGTCCCGCTCGAGGTGAGGCTGGCCCAGGGCGAAGGCGTCCCGAACCTCGATCGCCTCTGGGCCCGGGCCAAGATAGCCCAGCTCTCGGACGATGCGACCTGGAAGCCGGCCGACGCGGACGTCCTCGCCCGCTCGATCACCGAGACCGCCCTGCGCTATGGGATCAGCTCGCCCTACACCGCCTTCGTCGCGGTCGATGCGGCGCGGGTCACCGAGGGCGGGCCGGAGCGCCGCACCGTGGTGCAGCCGGTGCCTGTCCCGGCCGGCGTCTCCTACGAGGCGACCGTGGCCCCGGGTCCGGGGGACGGCGCACGCTAACCGCTGTCAGCCTCGCCCGCGGCGCCCGCGGCGTCCCTGTTTGAATCCCCGCTTGTGGCCTTCGACGCGGCCCTTCCGGCCCTTGCCGCCGCGCTCTTCGCGCTCGTGCGTGCGGTCGGCGTCCGCTTCGCTGCGCGGCTTGCCGGCCTCGACGCCGAAGGCCCGATGGGCGTCGTCGGCGAAGCGGACCAGGCGCAGGGTGAGTTGGCGGGCGGCGAGATCGACGCGGTCGAGGCGGACCGTCACCAGGTCGCCGAGGCCGATCGAGGCTCCGCTCCGGGCTGCGGTGAGGCGACCGGTCGAGGCGGCCTGCACCCAGCGATCGGGCCGGCCCTTGGCGGTGGGCAGATCGCGGGATGGGATGGCCCCATCGACCAAGTACTTCTCGAGCGACGCGAAGACGGTGCCGTTGGGGGCGATGCCGGTCACGGTGGCCTGGAACTCGTCGCCCATGTGCTCCTTCTCGAGAAGCTGGAGGATGAGGAAGGTTCGCAGTTCGCGCTCCGCCGCCTCGGCCGCGATCTCCCGCTCCGTGGCCTGGTTGCCGAGGTCGACCAGGATGCTCTCGTCGAGCACCCGCGGATCGTCGCCCAGCTCGTTGGCCAGCTTGCGCCGCAGTTTCCCGCCCGGCGGCCGGGCTCCGTTGTCGGTCGCGTCGAGGAAGGCCTGCAGGGCGCGGTGGACGAGGAGGTCGGGATAGCGGCGGATGGGGCTCGTGAAGTGGGCGTAGTGCTCGCTGGCCAGGGCAAAGTGGCCGACCAAGGCCGGGCTGTAGGACGCCTTGGCCAGGGAGCGCAGCACGGCGAAGTGGATGGCCCGCGTGGCGTTCGACTCGAGGGTCTTCTCGAGCAGGTGCTGGAGGTCCTTCCGGGTCGGCTTGTCGGGCAGGTCGACCTTGGCCAGGCGGGCGTAGATCCGGATTTCCTCGACGTCGCCGTAGGCAGGCTCGGGGTGGATGCGGCGGAGGAGCGGGAGCTCGAGGTCGGCGAAGATCCGGGCTACGGCCTCGTTCGCCTCCACCATGAACATCTCGATGAGGGTGTGGGTGAAGGCGTCGTCCTCGGGGACCGCGTCGACCACGTGGCCTTCGGCGTCGAAGACGAGCTCCGACTGCGGGAGGTGGAGGGCGATCATCCCGTCCCGGCGCCGCCGCTGCCGCAGCAGCTTGGCCAGCCGGTCCGCCTTGCGGAGGGCATCCAACAGCTCGGAGGGATACTCCGGCTCGGCCTTGGCGTGGAGCTTGGCAGTGGCCAGGTCGCCGTCGATCAGGGCCTGGGCCTCGAGGTAGGTGAGCCGCTTGCGGGAGCGGATCACGGTGGCCGCGGCCCGCTGGCTCACCACGCGGCCCTTGGTGTCGAAGGCGATGAAGACGCTCTTGGTGAAGCGGGGGACGCCCTCCTGCAGCGAGCAGACGCCGTTCGAGAGCGTCTCGGGCAGCATGGGGATCACCCGCCGCGGCAGGTAGACGCTGGTGCCCCGGGCCTGGGCTTCGAGGTCGAGGGCCGAGCCTTGGGAGACGAAGTGCGAGACGTCGGCGATGTGCACGCCGAGTTCCCACTCGTCGCGATCCGCGTCGTGGGCGATCGAGATGGCGTCGTCGAAGTCCTTGGCGTCGGGCGGGTCGATGGTGAAGATGAAGTCGGCGCTCAGGTCGGCCCGATCGGCCCACGGCCCGCGGGCCTCCTGGTCGAAGCCCTTGCTCGCCGTCCTGGCCTGCTCGAGGGCGGCCTCGGGGAAGGAGGTACGGATCTGGTGCGAGGCGATGACCGCCTCGGTCTCCACATCGGGCCGCCCGGCCTCGCCTAACACTTCCGTGATGACGCCTTCGGGCAGGGCCCCGCCCTCGCCCCACTGGGTGATCTCGACGATGCACTTGTCGCCGTCCTTGGCCTGCGGATTCTTGGCGAAGGGGTCGCGGACCACGATGCGGTCGCGGAGCACGCGACCGTCCGGCTCGACCAGCCAGGTGCGGCTTTCCTTGCGGAGGACGCCGGCGAAGCGGGTCTGTCCGCGCTCCAGGATCTCGACCACCCGGCCAAACAGCTCGTGGCGGTCGTCGCGACGATCGGAGGAGCCGCGCCCTCGCCCGGCCCGGCGGAGGACCTCGACCCGCACCCGGTCGCCGGAGAGGGCGTCCCTGGTGTAGCCCTCGGGAATGAAGAGGTCGCCCTCCCGCACCGGGGCCTCCGGGACGAGGAAGCCGAAGCCACGGGCCGTGATGCGGATGGTGCCTTCTGCCTCGTCGCCATAGCTCGGCAGGCGCAGCCGGTCGTCGCTCCCGATCTCGATGCGCCCCACCGCAGCCAACTGCTCGACGGCGGCCTCGAAGGCCCTCAGGTCGTCGGGCTCGACCTGCATCTCGCGGGCCACGTCGCGGGCCACGGCCGGGCGGTAGGCGTCGTGGGCGAGGTGATCGAGGATGCGGCTACGGAAACGGATGGGCATGGCGGCAGTGTATGCCAGCGTGGAGGCCGGCCCGGGGACCGCTCGCGGGGCTCGACGGCCCCCCGTATCCTCCGGGCGTGGCCCAACCGCTCTCCGACCTCGATCTCCTGGCGCGTCTCGTGGCCATCGACTCGACGAGCCGTTTGCCGACCGCGCCGATCCACGATTTCGTGGGCGAGTACTTGGCGGGCCCCGGGGTGCGCTTCGAGCGATTCGAGGCGAGTGGCGGGTGCGACAACCTGCTGGTCGCGATGGGACCCGAGCCGCGCGACGGCGAGGGGCTCCTCCTCTGCGGGCATGTCGACACCGTCCCGGCGGACGAGCCCGACTGGACCAGCGATCCGCGACGGCTCACGTTGAAGGACGGACGGGCGGTGGCCCGTGGGGCGTGCGACATGAAAGGCTTCCTGGCCTTGGCCATGAACCTCCTGCGGGAGCGGATCGCGTCCCCGCCGAGCGAGCCGCTCCAACTCCTCCTCACCTGCAACGAGGAAGTCGGCACGCTCGGGGCCGCGGCCTTCGCCAAGTCCTGGCCTCGCGAGCGGTCTCTGCCGCGGCGCTGCCTGGTCGGCGAACCCACCTCGATGCGGGTGGTCCGCGGGCACAAGGGACACCTCACCATCACCGTCACCCTGCACGGGATCGCGGCCCATAGCGGATTCCCGCACAAGGGGGCCAATGCGATCGAGCGGGGAGCCGCTGCGATCGCCGCCTTGGCCGTCCTGCGCAAGGAGTTAGCGGCCGAGCGGAACCAAGAGAGCGCCCTCTTCCCCGAGGTGCCATTTCCCGTCCTCACCACCGCCAGGATCCGCGGGGGAACGGCGATCAACGTCATTCCGGAGCGATGCGAGGTGGATGTCGGGGTGCGACTCTTGCCCGGGATGTCCTCGAGCGTCCTGGTGACCAGACTGCGCGAGGCGGTCGAGGCGGTCGTGCCGGACCACGCGTCGACGGTGGTGGTGCTGAACGACACACCGGCCTTCGCCACCCCGGCGGATCGACCGTTCCATCGCCAGATGTGCAGCCTTCTCGGCCAGGCCGACCAGCACGGGGTGGGATTCGGGACCGATGCCGGACGCCTCTCCCAACTCGGACTGGATTGCGTGATTTGGGGGCCGGGCGACATCTCGACCGCCCACCGGCCCGACGAATGGATGCCGCTGGATGAATTTGCGCGAGCCGGGGGCCTGTTGCGGCGGCTCCTTGCGTCCTAGCCCGAGAGAGCGGAATCGGCGTGATTCTCAAGATTCTGGGGCAGTTCGGGTTGTTGCCCCGTCCCACGGTGGTTCAATAGGGAAGACGCGGTCGCGCCGCACGGGTGTCGGGCCTCCCCGGCATGCCTCGGGTCGCGAGCCCGTCCGATGGCTCGTCGTGGGGACGGAGCGGCGGACAGGGCTGACGACCCGAATCTCGGTGCGGACGACCCCGTGGGCGGGACTGCGTCTGGTTCGCTTCGCCAACGTCGAACTCGCTCCGCCGTGCTTGCGGCAGCGTGCCAGCAATCGGTCGGACGGCGACGGTGGCGGGGGTCCGCAGGCAAGGCCTGCGGCGATTGCTCCTCGCCCCTCCCGGGGAGGTCCGCCATGCCGAATACCGCAACTGGTACCCCAGCCGCACCGACCATCCCGCAGTACCGCTTCCGAACCGGGGCCGCCGTGAGCCCGTGGATGTCCGCCGACCAACTGAAGGAGGCGGCTCTCCGCGGAGAGTTGCTCCACGACTCGGAGATCCAGCAGTCGGGCCATGCCGAGTGGGTGCCTGCCAGCAACGTCCGCGGGCTCACCTTCCCGGCGCCGGCGACGGCGACGGCTCCGGCGACAGCGGCCACCGAAGCGGCCAGCGTGGTGGCGGCGGCAGACGCTGCGGCGGCCGCGGCCAACAGCCGGCACCCTCGCTTCGCGACCATCCGTGACCTGCTCGCCGCCTACGTGAACTCCGAGATCGAGATCAACCTGCCGGACTCGACCGAGTTCTCGTCGGCCCACCTCTGCATGGTCGGCGGCGACCACTTCGAGGTGACCCTCGAGAGCAACCGAAGTCGGGTCTTCGTGCCGTACACCCGCATCCGCGTGGTGTGGGGAATCGAGACCAGCAACAGCGCGACCCTCAACTACCGCGAATCGCACAAGCTGACCGTGGAGCTCGAGCGGAAGTGATGGTCACGGCCGGGCGTTCCGCTCGGACCTGATCGGACCTTTTCCAACTTCGACTGCCTGAGGCGGGCGGGGGCGCATATGCTCCGGCCATGCTCCGCCTGTTTGTCGCCCTCCGTCCGCCGAAGCCTGTGGCTGACGCGATGCTCGGTCTCCTCACCGGGCTCGATCTGCCGCGCCATCGCCCGACGCCGGAGGGGCAGGTGCACCTCACAGCGGTCTACGTCGGGGAGCGAGCCGACCGCGAGCGGGAGTCCGCCGAGGCGAGCGTCGAGGCGGGCTGCCGGGGGATCGCCCCTTTCGAGCTTCGCCCGCTCCGGCTCGCCATGCTGCCTGAGAAGGGCATGAAGCGGACGGTGGTGGTCATTTGCGACCGCCCGCCCGAGCTGCTCGAGATGCACCGGCGCCTGGTGCAGCGGTTTGCCCGCGACATCCGCACCGCGGCCGATACCGATCGGTTCCTGCCGCATGTCACGATCGCCCGCTTCAGCGGTGCCGGGGTCGTGGTCGCGCCCGAGCGGCGGGTGGACCGCCCGCTCGACCTGCCGCCGTTCGAGGTTCGGACCGTCCATCTGATGTCGAGCGACCTCAAGCCCGAGGGGGCGGAGCATCGCCATCTGCTCGAACTTCGCCTCCACGGCGAGTTGGTCAGGCGATGATGTCGCGGACCACGCGGCCCTTGGTCTCGGTCAGGCGGAAGTCGCGGCCCGCGTAGCGATAGGTGAGCTTCTCGAAGTCGAGGCCGAGTAGCTCGAGCACCGTCCCGTGCCAGGCGTGGATGTCGACCACGCCGTCCACGGCCTCGATGCCGTAGTCGTCGGTCGACCCGTAGGAGAAGCCGCCCTTCACGCCGCCGCCCGCCATCCAGATGGTGAATCCCTTGTTGTTGTGGTCGCGCCCGTCGCCATTCTGGGCGTAGGGAGTCCGGCCGAACTCGCCGCCCCAGATGACCAGCGTGTCCTTGAGAAGGCCGCGCTTCTTGAGGTCGGTGAGGAGAGCGGCGATCGGCTTGTCCACCTCGCCGCACTGCTTGGCCAGGTCGTCGCGAAGGTTGCGGTGGGTGTCCCATCCGCCGTGGTTGACCTCGATGAACCGCACGCCCGCCTCGGCGAAGCGCCGGGCGAGAAGGCACTGGCGAGCGAAGCCGTCGCCTTGGCCGCCGATGCCGTACATGTCGAGCGTGGCCTTCGACTCCTTCGAGAGGTCCATCAGGTCGGGCACCTCGGCTTGCATGCGGAAGGCGAGCTCGTAGCTCTGGATCACGCCTTCGACCTGCGACTCCTCCTTCTCCCGCTTGAGGCGCTCCTTGTTCAGGCGCTGGGTGAGGTCGAGCTGCTCGCGCTGCGTCTTCTCGCCGAGCCGGTCGTTGGAAAGGTCCTCGATGGGCTCCTCGCCCGGACCGCGGGTGCGCCGCCCGCCGTTGCCGCCGGCCCGCACCGGGACTCCCTGGTACATGGCGGGCAGGAAGGCGCTTCCGTACTGCTGGGCCGAACCGGCCGGGTTGATGGTGATGAAGCCGGGCAGGTTCCGGTTCGCGGTGCCGAGGCCGTAAAGCGACCATGCCCCCATCGAAGGCCGCACGAACTGGAACGAACCGGTGTGCATGAGCATCTGGGCCTGGGGGTGGGCCGGCACGTCGGTCTTCATGCTGCGGACCAGGCAGAGCTCGTCGGCATGGCGGGCCACCTCGGGGAAGAGGTCGCTCACCCACAGGCCGCTCTGTCCGTGCTGGCGGAACTTCCATGGGCTCGCCAACAGCTTGGCGCCTTGCCGGAAGCCGTTCGAGAAGCTCTTGCCGTCGTCGGCGACCAGCTTCGGCTTGTAGTCGAAGGTGTCGACGTGGGATGGACCGCCGGTCATGCAGAGGAAGATCACCCGCTTGGCCTTGGCCGGGATCTGCGGGATCTTGGGGGCCAGCGGATCGGTCGCCTGGTCGTCGAACGAGGCGGCCGAGGCGATGCCCGCGAAGGCCATGTAGCCAAACCCGCAGGCCAGCGTGCGGAGCATCTCGCGGCGGGTGAAGGGCAGGGGGAGGCGGTTGTTGCAGCAGTCCATGGGGAGCCTTGGGAAATGCCTCGGGGCAGTGACCGAGCAAACGGTTAGTCGAGGGTGCGGAACTCGGAGGTCTGGAAAAGCGACTGGCAGAACGCCGACCAGGCGGCGTGCTCTGCATCGGCAGGGCCGGCCTGCTTGCCGGCGGGCTGGCCCATGCGCTCGCGGATCCGGTTGCGGACCCTCTGGCCGGGCCGGCGGTCTCCCTCGCTCGAGGCCGACTTGGCGGGGCCGGACTTGGCCTCCGCCTCGTAGGCCTTGCGGAAGTCGCCAAGGAACTCGCGGGTGGCGAGGATCTCTTGGGCCGTGGGCTTGCGGCCCAGGGCGACCAGGAAGGCGCTCGTGATGCGGTCGGAGTCGCTCGCCTTGCGGGGGCCGGCGTCGGCCAGCAGGCGGCGGGCGAAGGCATCGGCGTGGGCCTGCACCTCGGAATTGTTCATCAGGTAGAGGGCCTGGGTCGGGACGTTGGTCTCCTCGCGGTCGCCGATCACGAAGGCCGGCTCGGCGAAATCGAAGACGTCGAGCACCTCAGGGAGCTGGTCGCGGACGATCGGCAGGTAGACGCTGCGGACCGGGCGGTTGTCCTCGAGGAGCCCGCGGAGGAGCGGCGTGTCGGCGCCGCGCATGCCGCCTTCCGCGAAGTTCACCGGCGAGCCGACGGGCGGGGCGGCCTGCAGCGTGCCCGCGGCGGTGAGCATCGCGTCGCGGATGGCTTCGGCCTCGAGCCGTCGCTTGGGCATGCGCCACAGCCAGGTGTCGTCGGGGTCGACCTCGGCGCTCGTCTTGTCGTAGGTCGAGGAGAGGCGGTAGGCGTGGCTGAGGACGATCTCCCGAATCAATCGCTTGGTCGACCACTCCATCTCGGTGCCGAAGCGGACGGCCAGCGTGTCCAACAGCTCGGGGTGGGTGGGCGGCTGCCCGCTCATGCCGAAGTTGTCGGGGGTTGGGACGAGCCCCTTGCCGAAGAGGTGCAGCCAGACGCGGTTCACCCAGACCCGGGCGGTGAGCGGATTGGCGGGGCTCGCGATCCACTCCGCGAGCTGGAAGCGGCCGCTCTCGTCACGGCCGATCGAGGGCGGCTCGCCGGGGCAGAGCACCTGCACGAAGCCGCGCTCGACCCGCTGGCCCGCCTTGTCGACCTCGCCGCGCTGGAGGAGGGGAGCGTCCACCATGCGCTGCGACTCGAGCATGCCCATGGTGAGACGGTTCTCCTTGGTCGGCTTGCCGTCGGCGTCGAAGCGCTCGAGGATCGAGGCCACCACTTCCGCCTGGGCCTGCTGTTGGCGGGCCCGGAAGAGCTTCTGGGTGTCGGGTTTGCCGCCGCCGGCCTTGGCCTCCGCCTCGGCCTTCTTGGCCTCTTCCGCCACGCGGCGCTGCCCTTGGTCGATGAGGGCACGGCGTTCCGGCGGCATGGTCGGCCCGTCGGGCACCTCGGCCGCCTCGGGCAATCGGATCAGCGAGCTGGTGCGTCGGTTGCCGGGGCCTTGGAGCGTGCCGAACTCGGTCGAGCTCGAGAGGAAGATCCCGGCCAGGGCGTAGTAGTCCTTCTGGGGGATGGGGTCGAACTTGTGGTCGTGGCAGCGGGCGCAGGCCACGGTCACGCCAAGCATGCCCTGGCTCACCGCGTCGATCTGCTCGTCCGCCACGTCGAAGGCGAACTGCACGCGGTTCTGCGCGTTCTGCGACTTGGGGCCGAGGGCGAGGTAGGCGGTGGCGACCAGATTCTCCGCCCGGTCGTCGGCGCCCTTGGCCGGCAGGAGGTCGCCAGCCAGCTGCTCCTTCAGGAAGTCGTCGTAGGGCTTGTCGGCGTTGAAGGCGGCGATCACGTAGTCGCGATACCGCCAGGCATGCGGATAGAGGATGTTGTTTTCCTTGCCGCTCGATTCCGCGTAGCGGGCGACGTCGAGCCAGTGGCGGCCCCAGCGCTCGCCGAAGGCGGGCGAGGCCAGCAGGCGGTCGACGACCTTCTCGTAGGCGCTCGCCGAGCGGTCCTTCTCGAAGCTCTCGAGCTCCACGGGCGTCGGCGGCAGCCCGGTGAGGTCGAAGGTCACGCGACGGAGCCACGCCGGCCGGCTGGCGTCGTCGACCGGCTGGAGGCCGTGGCCCTCGAGTCCGGCGAGGACGAAGCGATCGATGTCGTTGAACGCCCACGATGCGTTGTCGACCTTCGGTGCGTCATGCCGCACCGGCGGACGGAAGGACCAGAACTCCTTCCCCTTGGCGATGTCGATGGTGCGGCCGTAGAGGGCGGGGCCGGCTGCGTCGATAGTGCCGACGGCTTCGCTGCGCGGATCGGGGGCCCCCATCCGCACCCACTGCTCGAGGGCCGCCACCGCGTCGGCGGGGAGCGTCTCGTCGGGCGGCATCGCGTAGTCGTCGTCGACCTGCCGCACGGCGCGGATGAGGAGGCTGCCTTCGACGTCCCCGGGCGAGATGGCCGGGCCGGAGGAGCCGCCCTGCAGGAGGGCCTCGCGGGTATCGACGCGGAGTCCGCCCTTGACCTTCTCCGACTTCGCCGAGTGGCACTTGTAGCAGTGGTCGACGAGGATCGGCCGGATCTTCGATTCGAAGAACTGGAGGTCCTGCTGGGAGAGGGCCGGGGCGGGCGGCGTGGCGGTCCCGTCCATGGCTTGAGGGCCCCGGGCCTCGGTGGCGCCAAGGGCGAGAGGCAGGGTAGCGACGGTCACGGCAAGGGCGAGGGCGGATCGGGGCGGGGTGTTGAGGAGCGGCAGGATGCGCATGCGTCGTCTCCGTTCGCCGCGACGAACGATGCCTCGGAGCAGGGAATTGCCGTGCGCGGCGCGGACCGCACGAACATCGGCCGAGGTCCGAGGTCCGATTCGAGCCGCTTGCCCCGAATCGCTGAAAGTCGAGGAAAGCAGTGAATTCGAGGGGATGCGAACCGAGGCGCCGCCCTAACCGTCGAATGCCCTTCGGCGAGCCGCGAGGCTACCGGTCCGCGGTGCGCTTGGTCGCCGCCCCCAGGCGGGCCCGGTCGGCCGCATTGATCCCTTGCCGGGCGAGGTCGATCGACTCGCCGAGGAGCCGCAGGGCCTCCCCAGGAGCGTGGAAACCCATCGAGTTCTCGGCGTTCACCCAGTCGAGACGCCATTGCGCCGCCCGCTGCAGGCTGCGTGCGGAGGCCAACTCGTCGTCGGGGACCTTGGCCTCGATCGCCGCCTGGATGGCGGCCACCAGATCGAGGCAGGCGTCTTCAGCCCGGGTCATGAGGTGCCGGGTGCGGTCCTGGATCTCGGCGACGCGGGCCAGGATGTCCGCCTCGTCCTGGCGGTGGCAGGTCTGGCAGGAGCGGCGCACGTCGACCAACGGACTGCGCACGTGGTGGCTCGAGACCTTGACCGCGCCCTCCCGCACGTAGGGCATGTGGCAATCGGCGCAGGCCACGCCGCTCTTGGCGTGGACGCCGTGGTTCCACATCTCGAACTCGGGGTGCTGGGCCTTCAGCATGGGGGTCCCAGTGAGCTTGTGGGTCCAATCCTTGAACTCGATCTCGCCGTAGTAGGTCTCCTCGTCCTCGGCGTCGATCCCATGCTTCCACGGATAGGTGAGGAGCTTGCCCTCGCCGCGGAAGTGGTACTCGACGTGGCACTGGCCGCAGACGAAGCTGCGCATCTCCTGGCGCGAGGCGAGGGCGTTCGGGTCGTAGGGCGTCTTGCGGTCGCCCTTCCGCCAGCGCTCGATGCTCGGGAGGTGCGGCAGCGACTCGTCGCTCGCGGCGAGGGCGGCGATCCCGTTCAGGAATCCGGGCCGGGTGACCCGCAGGGCCATCGACTTCGGGTCGTGGCAATCCATGCAGGAGACCGGGTGCTCGACCAGCTTGGTGGCATCGGCGTAGGTCATGCCGCAGACCTTCTCGAAGCCCTTCTGGATCGCCTCGGCGCGGTCATCGGGCGGCACGCCGGCGGCGACGCCCTCCTTGTAGTAGGCGGGGATCACCGAGGCATGGCAATGGAGGCAGGCCCCGGGCTGCTTGAACTGCTTGACCCGCTCGGTCTCCCGCTGGTCGACCAGCATGTAGGCGTGGCCTCGCTCCTCGCGGTAGTCGACCGAGAACGGATAGCCGGCCCAGAGCGTGGGCCACGGCGAGTCGCCTTCCAGCTTGCTGAGGGCTTCCGAGCCGCCATATTTGGTGTGCTCGACATCGGCGGTGCGCAGGTAGCTGTCGTACTCCCGCGGGAAGTCCTTGGCCCACTCCTTGGGGTCGACGGTGTCCTCGGGGATGTCGACCACGCGGAAGACGACCTCGCGGCCTTCGGCCTTGCGCTCGGCGATGTTCTGGTAGAGGACGAGGGCCGCCACCGTGACGGCTGCCGTGCCGAGGATCGCGACTCCGTAACCGAGCTTGCCGAGGGCGCCCATGGGAGATCTCCGAGCGGTTAGCGAGGGGGTCCGTGCCCGACGTCGGCGTGGCAGCGGATGCAGTCCGCGGCGCCCTCGCCGTGCCCGGCCATGGAGTCGACCAGCGGTCCGTGGCAGCGCAGGCAGTTCTCGAGAACCACGGCCTTGCTGCGGGGGATCATGCGGATCGGCTCGTTGAAGTTCTGCAGGGTGAAGGCCTTGGAGTGCCGCCATCCGGCGTCGGCCTTCATCAGGTACTTGCGCACCAGGTCGTGCGGCGTGTGGCAGTCGTTGCAGACCGCCACATGGTGGTGCGAGGCGTGCTGCCAGCCGTCGTACTGCTCGCGCATGACGTGGCAGTTCACGCACGCCTTGGGGTCGTTCGAGAGGTAGGCCCAGCCCTCGGCGTAGCGGAAGGTGTTGGCCGCGGTGCCCAACGCGATGCCGCAGGCCAGGACCAGCGCCAAGGCTGCGATCCGCGATCGTCGCGGCCGGGCCGCGGCCGGACCGGTGGGCGACTGCGTGGTGACGTCCCCGCGCGATGCCATCGGCAGGCCACTATACGACGGGGCGAGGTTCCTGACGGGCTCGCTGCCATCTTCAAACGCAGGAGGCTGGCCTTTCCGATATGGGTGGTTCCGGACCACGCATGCCCCGAGCCTCGATCCTCTTTCGCGTGCTGCTCGCAGCCACGGCCGTGGCGGCGCTCCTCTGGTGGCGCCACAGCCAGCGGGCCGCTCGCCACGAGCCGGCCAAAGTCGGGATCCTGGTCGCCACCAGCGGGCCGCGAGCGGAATTCGACCGTCCGACCTTCGCCGGGGCGATGGCGGCCATCGACCTGATCAACGCCGACGGCGGCGTCGGCGGGGCCCGGCCGATCGAACCGCTGATCCGGGACACCAAGGGCGATCCTGCTGTTGCGGCGGCCGAAGCCGCCAATCTTCTTCGCGAGGGTGCCGTCGCCGTGATCGGCGGGACCAGCGCCAGCGTCCGCCGGGCCATCAGCGACGTCCTCGCTCCGCGCGGCGTGGCCTTGGTCTGCCCCACCTCGTCCGAGGGGCTCGACGATTCGCCCTCTCTGGTGACCCTCGGGACCCTGCCCAACCAGCGGGCCGTGCCCGCCTCGGCGTGGGCCGCACGCACCCTTGGGCGGCGGCTCTTCCTGCTCTCGAACGAAGGATCGAACCAACGCGTGGTGCACGCCATCTTGCGCGACCACGTTCCGGCGGTGGGCGGCACGATCGCCGGCGAGATGTTCCTGCCGAGCGACTCGACCGAGGCCGATGCGGCGGTCGCCGCGGTCCTGTCGTCGAAAGCCGACGTCGTGATCTCCGGCCTGGGCCGGGCCTCGACCGCGGCCTTCGCCAAGGCCCTCCGGAAGGAGCGGCCCGGCGATGATCGTCCGCCGACGGTGCTCTGGCAGTTGCGGATGGGCGAACTCGACCAACTCGAGCCCGGCCAACTGGTCGGCGACTACCTGGTGGCCAGCACCTTCGTGGAGGAGAGCGGCGACGACCCCGCCTTCCTCGCCGCCTACGCCAAGCACGCTGAAGGGCTTCGGGCCGATGCCCGGACCGCCACCGGAGCGGCGGCAGCTCGGCTCATCGCCGTCGGCATCGAGCACTCGGGCGGCGTCGATCCGGCCAGTGTCCGGGCTGCCATGCGCGGGGCCCGAGTCGACTCGCCGGGCGGTGTCCTGGCCATTGACCCGCGCAGCCAGGCGGCTTGGAAGATGGCCCGGGTCGGTCGCATCGAGCGCGGCGGTGTGAAGGAAGCGTGGACCAGCGGCGACCCGATCCGGCCCCGCCTCTGGCCGGCGTGGCGGACCCAGTCGGAGTGGGAGGGGTTCCTCGCCGACCCCAAGCATGACCGGCGAGCGACGCCGCCTGCGCCAAACCCGACGCCAAACCCGACCCCAAACCCGACGCCGGCCAAGCCCGACGCCCAGGCGTCGGAGCTCCCCAAGGCGGGACAGGCATGAGCGAAGGCGCCGCACCCATCCGCCGCGGTCTCCTCGGCTCGATCCGGGCCCGCCTGGTGGCGTGGTTCCTCCTGATCGCCCTGGTCCCCCTCGGGCTCATCCTCTTCATCATCACGACTTCGGTCTCCGAGGCGGTCGAGGCCTTGGCCCTCGATCGCGTCTCCTCGCTCACCCGCGAACGCACCCGCCAGCTCGAGCACTACGCCGATGAGCGGCTGCGCAGCCTCGACGCCGTGGCGAGGGCCCCGGCCTTCGCGGCGTGCTGTCGCCGCCTCGAGGCAGCCTTGGAAGGCGAGCCCGCGGCCCGCGACGCCGCGGTCGCCGCGACGCTCGACGACTACGGCCCCTTCCTCGAGTCCTTCGCCGACGAACACGGCTACCACGATCTCCTCCTCATCGGGCCGGAGGGCCGCATCCTGCTCAGCCTGTCGCGAGCGCCCCTGGTTGGCGAGCGGCTCGACTCGCCGGCGTGGAAGGGCGGCTCGCTGGCCCGCACCGTGGAGCGGGTCGGCATGCTCCTCCAGTCGGAGATCACGCCGTCGGAGCTTCCGCGGGCCGGCTTCGCCCCTGCCATCTGGGCGGTGGGGCCGATCATCGATGGACACGAGCTGCTCGGGCAGGTCGCAGTCGAGCTGCCCATGCACGAGCTCGAGGACATCGTCGGCGACCGATGGGGCCTCGGGCGCACCGGCGAAGTGCTCGTAGCGGCTCCCATGCGCGACGGAACCGCCTCACGGTTGATCCTGACCGGGCCGCTCCGCAGCGACCCCCGGGCCGGGTTCCACCAAGCGATCGCCGGCGGCACCGAGGTGGCCGGTCGGCTCGAGCTCGCCATCAGCGGAGCGGAAGGCCGCGGGCCGTCGTCGGGCATCGACGGCGAGGAGGTCCTCGCCGCGTGGTCCTATTCGCCGAGCTTCCAGTGGGCGGTCAGCACCGAGATCGACCGGGCCGAGGTCTTCGCCTGGATGGGCCGGCTCCGCGACGTGAGTGCGGCCTCGGTCTTGGCCATCCTCTGCGCCGTGGTGGCCGCTGCCATCCGCGTCTCGGCCCGCATCTCGGCTCCGCTCCGCGATGCCGCGAGCGCCGCCGGGCGCATTGCCCGCGGCGACCTCTCGCAGAAGGTGGCGGTGCGAGGCCAGGGCGAGACCCGCGAGCTGTTGGACGGCATCCAGCGCACGGTCGGCGACCTCGCGGCCCTGGTGGGGCGGATCCAGCAGTCGGCGGGGGCCATCCTGGCCTCCAGTTCCTCGGTGCGCCGCGTGGCGGGCGAGCAGGACGGAGTGGCCCGCGAGCTGGGCACTTCCTCCAGCCAGATCGCCGCGGCGACCAACCAGATGCACGCCACGGCCCGCGAGCTGGCGGCCACGGTGCGGGAGCTGGGGATGGTCGCCGACCGGGCCAGCGAGGCGGCGGGGGAAGGCCGCACCGCCCTGCAACGGTTAGGCGACTCGATGGGGCGGCTGACCGCCGGAGCAGGGCAGGTCAACGAGCGGCTGCAGGAGATCAGCTCGCGGGCCTCGGCCATCGACGCGGTCACCGGGGCCATCACCAAGGTCGCCAACCAGACCAACCTCCTCGCGGTGAACGCGGCGATCGAGGCCGAGAAGGCGGGCGAGCACGGGCTCGGCTTCCAAGTCGTGGCCCGCGAGATCGACCGGCTGGCCACCCAGGCCGCGTCGTCCGCCCTCGAGATCGAGTCGATCCTGGCCAGCCTGCAGGGGGCGGTCGGGCACGGGGTGCGCCAGCTCGAGCAGTTCGGGACCACGGTCACCGACGGCTGCGGCACGGCCCACGCGGCGAGCGAGCAGCTCGGCACGCTGCTCCGCCAGGTCGAGGAACTGCAGGCGAGCTTCCGCCAGGTGGCGGTGGCGGTCGAAGCCCAGAACGACGGCGTGGCCCAGGTCAACGAGGCCATGACTCGCCTGGTCGACGGGGCCCGCCGCACCGCGAGCTCGGCCAGCGAGTCCTCGCGGGCCAGTGCCGAGCTCGAGTCTTCCGCCAAGTCCCTCGAGGCCGAGGTGTCGAAGTTCCGCCTGCGGTGACGCGGCGCGACGGGCTGGTAGACTCGGTGGCGTGCAACGCGTTCCCCTCCGCCTGAAGCGCCTCACGCCGCGGGCGACCCTCCCCGCCTACCAGACCGAGAGCTCCGCCGGGCTCGACCTCGCGGCCTGCCTCGACGCTCCGATCACCATCCAGCCGGGCGAGATCGTCCTCGTTCCGTGCGGCTTCGCCATGGCCCTGCCGCACGGGTTCGAAGGGCAGGTGCGGCCGCGAAGCGGGCTGGCCACCAAGCACGGGATCGGCATGCCCAACGCCCCGGGCACCATCGACGCCGACTACCGCGGAGAGGTCAAGGTCCCCCTCATCAACCTCGGGAAGTCCGCGTTTCTGGTCGAGCACGGCATGCGGATCGCCCAGATGGTGATCGCCCGCGTCGAGCACGCCCAGCCGGTCGAAGTCGAGGAACTCGACGCCACCGGCCGCGGAACCGGCGGATTCGGGTCGACCGGCGTGCGAACGGCCTGACCCACTCCCTACAATCGCGGCCTATGTCCACCATCGCCCCAGCGCCCGCGATCGATGTCGCCGTGCCGCTTCTTGACCTCAAGGCCCAGTACGCCACCATCCGCGCGGAGATCGAGCCGGTCGTCCGCGAGGTGATCGAGACCCAGTACTTCATCGGCGGCCCCAAGATCGACGCCCTCGAGCGGGAGATCGCCGCGTATTGCTCGGCATCCTTCGCCGTCGGCTGCGCCAACGGGTCGGACGCCATTCTGCTCGCCTTGCAGGCCCTCGACGTGGGGCCGGGCGACCTTGTCCTCTGCCCGACCTACACCTTCTTCGCCACCGCCGGGAGCATCCACCGGGTGGGGGCGACGCCGGTCTTCGTCGACGTCGATCCGGCGACCTACAACATGTGCCCGGAGTCGACGCGGGCTGCCTTCCGCAAGCACGCCGGCAAGGGGCCGATCAAGGCCTTGGTCCCCGTCCACCTCTTCGGGCAGGCCGCCGACCTCGACGCCCTTCTCGCCATCGCCTCCGAGCACGGCGTGCGGGTGGTCGAGGATGCGGCCCAGGCCATCGGCACCGAGGACGTCCACGGCAAGCGGGTCGGTTCGCGCGGGGCGATCGGCACCTTCAGCTTCTTCCCCTCGAAGAACCTCGGCGGCTTCGGTGATGGCGGCATCGTCACCACCAACGACCAGCGCCTCGCCGACCGCATGAAGCGCCTGCGGAACCACGGCATGGAGCCGAAGTACTACCACGGCGAGATCGGCCTGAACTCGCGGCTCGATGCCCTGCAGGCGGCGGTGCTCAGCGTGAAGCTCCGCCATCTTGATGCCTGGAGCGCGGGCCGCCAGCGGAACGCCGCATACTTCGATCGCCGCTTCGCCGAAGCCGGGGCCAAGACCAGCGCCACGCCGCTCGATGGCTCGGGCTTCGCCCTCCGCACGCCGCATCCGGCCCCCAAGGGCGCCCGCCACATCTACAACCAGTACGTGATCCGGGTGCCGGCGGCGATCCGCGACAAGGTCCGCGACGCCCTGGCCAAGCGGAACGTGGGGAGCGAGATCTACTACCCGGTGCCGCTCCACCTCCAAGAGTGCTTCGCCAACCTCGGCTACCGCGAGGGCGACTTCCCGCACAGCGAGCGGGCGGCCAAGGAGACGATCGCCCTGCCGATCTACGCCGAGCTCTCGCCGGCCCAGCTCGAGAAGATCGCCACCTGCGTGATCGAGGCGGTGCGTTCCCTCAGCTAACCTTCGGCCGATCGGCCAAGGCTGCCCGGATGATGGCGATCGCCGCGGCCCGCTCGCTTCCCGCGAGCTCGCGGCGCGGCGGTCGCACCCGCTCCGAGCCGGTGTCGGTCTCGGCCTGCACCAGCTTGATGAGCTGCACGAACTTGGGCACCGTGTCGAGGCGGAGGAGCGGCAAGAACCAGCGATAGAGTTCGTCGGTCGGGGCTCGGCCGCCGCCCGTCGCCTCGGCCATGGCCAGTTCGTAGAGGCGGACGGATTCCTCGGGCAGGGCGTTGACCAGGCCGGCGACCCAGCCGGTCGCTCCCATCCGCACGCCTTCGACCAGGCAATCGTCCATGCCGACGAAGAGGGAGAGGCGTTGGCCGCACGCGGCGCGGAGGGCGGCGAAGCGCCGGGCGTCGCCGCTCGAGTCCTTCACTGCTCCGAGATTGGCGTGGGCCGCCGCGAGGAGGGCGACGTGCTCGGGGGTGAAGTCGACGCCGTAGGCCGGCGGGTTGTTGTAGAGCATGCAGGGGAGCGGCGTGCTCCGCATCACCGTTCCGACGTGAGCCTCGTTCTCCGGCCAGTCGCCGCGATAGACGTAGGGCGGAAGGACCATGAGCCCGCCACAGCCGACCTCCGCGGCGCGGGCGGCCAAGGCGCACGCCTCGCGGGTCGAACCGGCGGCGATCGCGGCGACCACTGGGGCCCGGCTGCCGGCCGCCGCGACGCAGGTCTTCCAGAGGTCGACCTTCTCCTCGAAGGAGAGCGAGGAGCCTTCGCCGAGCGAGCCCGGGGTGATGATCCCGGTGCAGCGGGCGGCGAGCATGCGCTCGACGAGATCGGCGGTGGCGCGGTGGTCGACGCTGTCGTCATCGCGGAAGGGGGTCGTGATCGCGGGCATCACGCCCTTCCAGAACTCGCTCGGCATGCGGGGCTCCTGCGTCGGTGCCTCGGCGCCGACGTTCAGTCACGATACTTGGCGTGGCACTCCTTGCAGGAGGAGGCCACCGCCTTGAAGCGATTGGAGAGGTCGGCCGGCTCGAACGTCCCGTTGGCCAGGAGATCCTCGATGGCGGCGGCATCCTTCGAAGCCCGGGTCATCCATTCGTGGAACTCGGCGGGCTTGCCGGATTCCTTGGGATCCTCGTTGGCCAGCCGGAGGAGATCCGACAGGCGTCCCATCTCGGCCGCGGGGACGAGGTCGGGGTGGTCGGCGGGGACCTTCCAGCCGGCCTTCTCGATCAGCTTGAGGTGGTCGTTCACCTCGTCCACCTCGACCATGGCCTTGATGATGCCTTGCGGTCGGGAGACCTCGGGGAAATCGGCGGTGACCTTGTCGAGCTCGGCCATGGTGGCGACGGTGGCCTTGGCCGGGCAGGCCCAAAGGCCCTTGTAGCCTTCGGCCGTGCCCGACACCTTCATGCGGGCCGCAGCCTGGTCGGGCTTGAGCACCCCTAACGTGACGCTGATCGAAGCCAAGGCCCCGGCCGAGCGGTGCTTGCCGTGGTGGCAGTGGACGTAGACCGGCTTGGCCAGGTCGCGGGCGGCGCGGGCCAGCTCGAGGCGGCGGGCCTCGTCGAAGCCGTTGTAGCCGATGGGGAGGTGGACGTAGCGGAGGCCTTCGCCCTTGGCCAGCTCCACCTCGGGAGCCGCCCCGTCGACCGAGATGATCGACGCGATGCCGAGGGCCTTCAGCGTGCGGAAGCCCGCTGCCCCGTCGGGCGCCGATCCGCTGTAGAGGCCGGGGCCATAGCACACCACGTTGTGGAGGCCGGGATAGTCCCGCGGCTTCGCGTCGTCCGCGGCGGGCAGCTCGAGCTTGGCCGGAGTCGCCGCTGGTGCCTGCTGTTGGGCGGGCGGATCGCCGGCGTTCGCGGCGGCCAAACAAGTGGCAAGAGCCACCGACGACGCGATCAAGGTCAGTCGAAGCATGGCCGGATGATGGCCGCACCGCCGCGCTCCGGCAAGCCGCGAGCCGCCAGGCCGCGTGATTTCAAGCCTCGGCCATCTCGGCCCAACCGCTGGCTCGAGCCGGATCATCAGGGTCGACCATCAGGGTCGACTCGGCGGTGATCCAGGCCCGACCGCGGATGGTCGGCAAGACTCGACCTTCGCCGCTCGTGGCCGACCGGTACCAGGCATCGAAGCGCGAACCGATCACCGACTCCTGTCGCCACACTTGCCCCGGAGCAAGGCGGCGGTCGGCGGCCAGGCAGGCCAGCTTGGCGCTGGTGCCGGTGCCGCACGGCGAACGGTCGTAGGAGCCGTTCGGGCAGAGCACGAAGTTCCGGCTGTCGGCCTCTCGGGAGACGGCGGGCCCGAAGAGGGCGACGTGGTCGATGGCGGCCCCATTCGCACCGCGGATTCGCTCCCGCTCGAGGGCGTTCCGGATGCTCACCGTGTAGGCGAGCTGCACGTCGAGCCGGGCCAGGTCGAGGTCGCGATCGTCATCGACCAGGAAGAACCAGTTGCCGCCCCAGGCGATGTCGCCGCGCACGGAGCGGGTGCCGATCGAGATCTCGACGCCGGAGCGATGGCGGTAGGCCTCGATATTGTCGATCTCGATGCGGCCGTCGCGCCCGATCCGGGCGGTCACCAGCCCGACCGGCGTCTCGAAGCGATGCTCGCCGACGTCGATCCGCCCGAGGTGGCGGAGCGTCGCGGCCAGGCCGATCGTGCCGTGCCCGCACATGCCGAGGGCACCGGCGCTGTTGAAGAAGACGACCCCGGCGGTGTTGGCCGGATCGGCAGGTCGGCAGAGGATCGCTCCAACCGTGGCGGCGGCCGCCCGCGGTTCGGCCACCAAGGTCAGGAGCTCGGTCGGGACGGCCAGCAGCCCTTCAGGACCGGACCAGGCGCGGACGTGGTCGGCGACGGTGCGGCCGGCGAGGATCGGGGCATCGTCGAGGAGGACGCGGGTCGGTTCGCCTTCGGTGTGGCTGTCGATGACTCGGAAACGTTCCACCTCGCGCATCGTACAGCCGCCGTCGCCCGACGGCCTGCATGTCCCGAGGGTCGCCGCTCGATCAGGTCGCCGGCGTCGGCTTCCGTCCGAAGAGGAGCATGATCCCGCCGATGATGCCGAAGAGGAGGAATCCGCCTCCGCCGCAGATCAGGCCGGCGCCACCGGCCACCACGCCGATCCCGCCCTTCATGATCGCTTCGATCTCGGTCTGCGGCAGGGCGATGGCCCGGACCGCGGTCTCGCCGCCGGTCGCCTTCACCGTGTACTCGCCGGCGCTCGGGGTCTCGGCGAATCCGAGGAGGAAGAGCTTCTTGCCGCCATCGGTCTCGATCGGAGGCTGGTTCCCTTGGAAGGGGTTGTAGCTCACCGGCGCCCCGTTGCTGTCGACGACCGAGATGCTCACCCCGCCGCTCGGCGGGTAGGTGAAGCTCTTGCCGTCGATGGTGTCGCTGCTCGACGCGAGGAGGAGGATCGCCCCGCCCTCGGACTTGATCTTGGATTCGCCTGGGGTGATGACCGTGATGAAGTTCTCGCCGCTCTCGAAGCGGGTCTTGACCGTCTCGATGGCGGTGGTCACCGTCCCGAGCGACTTCTTGCCGTACAGCCCGCCGATGATCGCCCCGATCAGGCAGAGGGCGGCAAGGACGAGCATGATGAAGGCAAAGGTCCGGCCGCGGGGGGCGGGGCGCCGCGTGGGACGGCGAAGGTGCAGGTGCATGGATTCCTCCTGGGCCTGAAGTCTCACGCCAATGGCGGGAAAGGGCAAGTCGAGTCCGGTCGCGTACCATGCCCGCATGGCACGCACGAACACGCTTCTTCCGGCAGTTGGCCGGGTGGTTTCGGGCTTCTTCCTCGCTGTCGCCGTCGTGGCCCAACTTGGTGGCTGCACGACCGTTAGCGGCACCGGACGCAGCCAGTTCAACTTCATGTCGCGGGACTCGGAGATCAAGCTGGGCGTCGATGCCTACCAGGAGGAGTTGAAGGACGCCAAGCTGATCACAAGCGGCCCGCAGTACGAGATGGTGAAGCGGGTCTGCGACAAGGTCTCGGCGAGCGCGACCGCCATGCACCCCGACGCGACCAACGGCTTCGTCTGGGAGTTCAAGCTGATCGACGACGATGCGACCATCAACGCCTGGGCCCTGCCCGGCGGAAAGATCGCCGTCTACACCGGGATCCTGAAGACCGCCGACAACGAGGCCCGGCTCGCAGCAGTGGTGGGGCACGAATGCTCCCACGCCATCGCCCGGCACGGCGGCGAGCGGATGAGCCAGCAGATGGCGGTCGAAATGGCCCTGCAGGGGGCCGGGGCGGGCATGTCCTTCGCGAGCATGAGCCCCGCCGCCCAGAACGCGACCATGGCGGCGCTCGGGGCGGGAAGCCAAGTGGGGATCCTCTTGCCCTTCAGCCGCTCGCAGGAGAGCGAGGCGGACGAGCTGGGCCTCTACATCGCCGCCGGCGCCGGCTACGACCCGCGCGAGGCGATCCAACTCTGGAAAAACATGGCCAAGATCGGCGGCGACAAGCCGCCGGAGTGGCTTTCCACCCACCCCGCCGACGAAACGCGCATCAAGCGGCTCGAGGCGAACATGCCGAAGGCACTCGTGATCTGGCAGGAGCACGGCGGCAAGCCGTGACCTGATAACCGGTTCCGCGGACCTTATCTCGCGGGTGCCATCGTGGACGGTCGCGCTTGGCGACCGGTACACTCCGCCCGGTTCGTCCCCATCGTGCACCGGCCGTGGCTGCCGGCGGTCCTTCGTCGGATCCATCTACCTCCACCGATGTCGCTTTCGAGCGCCCGAGTTACCTTCGCGAGCGCGATCCAGCGGAACGGGGCCCTCGCCGAAGCGGTGCGGACCTTGCGCCGCCGGGTCGAGGAAGCAGCCGGGCGCGAGATTGGATTCCGGCGGATCGAGGTCGAGGTCGAGAGCGCCGAGCCGTTGGCGTTCCTGGCCGCCCAGGCGGCGGGGGAGCGACGCTACTTCTGCACCCGGGACGGCGTGATCGCCGTGGCCGGGGTGGGCAACGTGGCCTCCTTCCGCGGGCTCGACGCTCCCGAGTTTGCCGCCTTCCGGGCCAGCGCCCCGCGCACCATCGGCTTCCTGGCCCAACGCTTCGACGACGGCCGCGAGCCGAGTCGCGAGTGGCAGGGCTTCGGCCCCTCGACGCTGACCGTCCCGGCAGTCGAACTGCGGCGCGAAGCCCAACGGGTGACCTTGGCGGCCCACCTGCTCGGCGACGGCCACGCCACGCTCGAGACGTTGGCTCGCCTCGAGGGCGATGAACTGCCGACCGATCCGACCGTCGCTCCCCCCGAGTACCCGCTCGGCTTCGGCGCCGACGGCGGGATCGACTCGAGCCCCGAGGCGTGGAAGGTGGCGATCGACGCGACCTTGGGCGAGATCGCGGCCGGCAACGTGCGGAAGATCGTCCTCGCCCGCACCCGCCTCTTCCGCCTGCCCGAGCCGGTCGACCCCTGCGAGGTGCTGCTCCGGCTCGGCGAGAACGAACCTGGCACGTACCAGTTCCTGGTCGAGGCGGCGCCCGGCGCTGCGTTCGTCGGGGCCAGTCCCGAACGTCTCTTCCTTCGCCAGGGCGATCGGGTCCTGAGCGAGGCCTTGGCCGGCACGCGGCCCCGCGGGGCCACGCCCGAGGCGGACTGGGAGCTGGCCCAACAGCTCTTTGAGAGCGAGAAGGAACGGAACGAGCACCAGCTTGTCCTCGAGCGGGTCCGCGATCGCTTGGGGGCGCTGGCCGCGTCGATCCGGACCATGCGGAGGCCGGAGCTCCTCCGTCTGGCCAGCGTCCAGCACCTGCGCACGCGGGTCGAGGCGGCGCTCCTGCCGGGGACGAACGACGCCGACCTCCTGCGCCATCTCCATCCGACGCCCGCGGTCTGCGGCCAACCGCTGGAGCGGGCTCGGACCATCATCCGGGCCTGCGAGCCGTTCGATCGCGGCCTCTACGCCGGCCCGATCGGGATCGCCGGGGCGACCACCGAGGTCTGCGTGGCGATCCGCTCGGCGCTGGTCGCGGGCCGCACGGTCACCGCCTTCGCCGGGGCCGGCGTGGTCGCCGGTTCGATCGCCGAGGCGGAGTGGCGGGAGACCGAGCACAAGCTCGCCACCTTCGAGCGCCTCGCTGCGGGGCCGCGGCAGTGAGCAACCGAACGCCCGAGGAGGCTCCCGCGCCGACGGTGCCGACCTCGCCGCTGGTGGCGGAGAACGTCAACTATCTCTGGGCCCAACTCCTGTTCGGGGAGTGGGCGAGGCTCGGCCTCGCCGAGGCGATCGTCTGCCCCGGCTCGCGATCCAGTCCGCTGGCCATCGCTGCCGCCCGCACCGCAGGGCTGGGCGTGGTTTCGGTCACCGACGAACGCTGCGCCGGCTTCATCGCCCTCGGCAGCGCCAAGCGGTCGGGCCGCCCGGTGGTGGTGGTGACCACCAGCGGCACCGCCGTCGCCAACCTCTTGCCATCGGCGGTCGAGGCCTCGATGGCGGCGGTCCCCATCCTCCTCGTGACTGCCGATCGGCCGAGCGAGCTGCGCGACTGCGGGGCGAACCAGGCCATCGACCAGACCCGCATCTTCGGCGGCTACTCCCGCTGGTCCTTCGAGCTGCCCGCCCCGAGCATCGATGTCGATCCCGCCTTCGTCCTCTCGACCGCCGACGAGGCGTGGGTCCGGGCCGGCGGCCCGATCCCCGGGCCGGTCCACCTCAACTGCGCCTTCCGCGAGCCGCTCGCCCCGAGCGCCGGGCTCTTGCCTGAGCTTTCGCCGCGCCTCCGGGCTTGGGCCCGAGGCCACGCCCCGTTCCGCAGCGAGCCCGCGTCGTGCGTGGCGGCACCGGGCGGGGCCAGCGAGGCGACCACCGACGACCTTCGCGTCCTCGTCCTGGCCGGCGACGGCTCGTCCGACGCCGCGGCGATCGCCGCCTCGCTCGGGGCCCCGCTGGTGGCCGACGCCACGGCCTCGGGCCCCGCGGAGCGGGTGGCGTGCGCCGACGTGGTGGTGGCGGCACTCGCCGACGAGCGCTGCGCTGCGTTAGCCGAACGGTTGCTGCCCGACGTCGCGGTGCGCCTGGGCGGGGCCATCGCCAGCAAGCGGTTGGCCCAGCTCGCGGCCGACACGCCGCGCCTCCTGGTCGAGCGCCGCGTAGCGCGGCAAGACGAGCGCCACGCGGCGACCGAGGTGCTTCCGGCGAACCCGGCCGAGGCCCTGCGGGGCTGGGCCGCGGACCGCGAATTCGCCGCCCTCTGGCGGCAGGTCGGGGCGATCGCCGACCGGGCCGTGGAGAAGGCCGTGGCGGCCACCCGCGAGCTCACCGAGCCGTTCGTGGCTCGCCAGCTTCCGCGGCACGGGCGCGGCGGGCTCCTCGTGGTCGGCAGCAGCATGCCGATCCGCGACGTCGACATGTTCCAACCGCTCGACGCCACGGTGCGCCGCGTGCTTGCCAACCGCGGGGCGAGCGGGATCGACGGGCTGGTCTCGACCGCGGTGGGGGCGGCTTTGGACGGGACGCCGACCACGCTCCTCCTCGGCGACCTCTCGCTCCTCCACGATCTCGGCGGGTTGGGCAACGTGCGGCTGGCCAAGGCTCCGCTGCATGTGGTGGTGGTGAACAACGACGGCGGCGGTATCTTCCACTTCCTGCCGCTGGCCAGCGAGCCGGCTGCGAGCCAGCACTTCGAACAATTGTTTGGGACGCCGCACGGCCGGACCTTCCGCCACGCCGCGGCGATGTTCGGGCTCGGCTACCGCAAGGCCACGAGCCGGGCCGAGGCCAGTGCGGCCTTCGCCGAGCTCGACTCGGCCGAGGGGCCGCTCCTCGTCGAGTGCGTCACCGACCGCGCCACCAACGTGGCCACCCATCGGGCCATCCAGCGGGCGGTGGCCGACGCCTTGGCCAAGGAGTTCGCGTGATCGTCCTCGATCCCGGCAGCCCCAAGGCGTGGAGCGCGACGCCGGTGGTCCTCGTCCACGGCTTCCTCGGCGAGCCCGCCGACTGGGACGCCGTGGTGGCCGACCTTCGGGTGCGCCGCGAGGTATGGCGGGCCGATCTCCTCGCCGCCCGCGTCGCCCAGTGCGACCTCTCGAGCCTGGCCCAGGCCCTCGCCGAGGCCATCGCCCTGCACGACCTCGCCCCGGCCACGGTGGTCGGCTACTCGCTCGGCGGGCGGGTGGCCATGACCCTCCTCAAGGAGCGGCCGGAGACCGTCCGCCGCGTGCTGGCCGTGTCGGCCACGCCCGGCCTCGCCGACCCCGAGGAGCGCCGCGAGCGGGCGGCCGCCGACGACCGCCTGGCCGAGGCGCTGGCCCGGCAAGGGCTCGCCGCCTTCATCGACCGCTGGTACGCCCAGCCGCTCTTCGCCTCGCTCCGCTCGCATCCGGACTACGCGCTGGTGGCTCGCCGCCGCCTCGACGGGGACGGGGCAGCCTGGGCCAGCGTCCTGCGCGACGCCTCGCCGGGCCGCTCGCCGTCGATGTGGGATGATCTGCCGGTCTTTGCCCAGCGCCTGGCCCTTGCCGTCGGTTCGCTCGACGCCAAGTATCTCGACCTTGCCCGCATCGCCCGGGAGCGCGTTCCGGGATTGCCGATCGTGGTCGTCGAAGGCGCCGGCCACGCCGTCCACCTCGAGCGACCCGAATCGCTCGCCGACCTGATCGACCGACTGCCATGAGCACCACGACGCCGAGCACCGCTGCCTTGCCCGCCATCCCCGCCTGGAAGGAAGCCGGGTCCTACGAGGACATCCTCTTCCACACCTGCGAGGAAGGCATCGCCAAGATCACCATCAACCGCCCCGAGGTGCGGAACGCATTCCGCCCGCAGACGGTGATCGAGATGCGCGAGGCGTTAGCCGCGGCCCGCGAGGACCCCCGGATCGGCGTGATCATCCTCACCGGCCAGGGCCCGCTCGCCTTCTGCTCGGGCGGCGACCAGCGGATCCGCGGCGAGGCCGGGTACAAGGACGACGAGGGCGTGATGCGGCTCAACGTCCTCGACTTCCAGAAGGACATCCGGGGCTGCCCCAAGCCGATCATCGCCATGGTGGCCGGCTACGCCATCGGCGGCGGGCACGTCCTGCACATGCTGTGCGACATCACGATCGCCGCCGAGAACGCCCGCTTCGGGCAGACCGGCCCGCGCGTGGGCAGCTTCGACGGCGGCTTCGGTGCCAGCTACATGGCCCGCATCGTGGGCCAGAAGAAGGCCCGCGAGATCTGGTACCTCTGCCGGCAGTACGACGCCAAGCAGGCCCTCGAGATGGGGCTGGTCAACACCGTGGTCCCCCTCGAGCGGTTGGAAACGGAGACCGTGCAGTGGTGCCGCGAGATCCTGGCCAACTCGCCCATCGCCCTCCGCTGCCTGAAGGCTGCCCTCAATGCCGATTGCGACGGGCAGAGCGGACTCCAGGAACTGGCCGGCTGCGCCACCATGCTCTTCTACATGAGCGAGGAAGGGCAGGAGGGGCACCGGGCCTACCTCGAGAAGCGGAAGCCCGACTTCACGAAGTTCCCGCGGCGCCCCTGAGCGGAGGCCGATGCGCCCGAGCACGGCCAACATCTGGTGGATGGCGATCCGCCCCAAGACGCTCGGAGCGGCGATCGCTCCGGTGCTGATGGGGATCGCCATCGCCTGGCGGAGCGACGTCGGGCACCTCGGGGCAGCTCTCGCCGCCTTGGTCGGAGCCCTCCTCCTCCAGATCGCCGCCAACTTCGCCAACGACTACTTCGACTTCAAGAAAGGGGCCGACGACGAGCGCCGCGTGGGCCCGGTCCGTGTCGTCTCCGCCGGCTACGTGAGCCCGGGCACCATGCGGATCGCGATTGGCCTGGCGCTCCTCGCGGTGGTCCCCATCGCGGGCTATCTGGTGTGGCGGGCCGGGCCGGCCTTCGCCGCGATCGCCGCGGCTGCCATGCTGTTTGCCATCCTCTACACCGGCGGGCCGCTGCCTCTCGCCTACGTGGGGCTCGGCGATGTCGCGGCCTTCTTCTTCTTCGGCCCGGTCGCCGTGGCGGGAACCTACGCGGCCCAGGCCCAACGTTTCGACTGGTTGCCGGCCATCGCCGGCATCGGGCCGGGATGCCTGGCCATGACCCTGCTCGCGGTCAACAACCTGCGGGACCGGGTAGGCGACGCGGCGGTCGGCAAGCGCACGCTGGCCGTCCGCTTCGGAGCAGGCTTCGCCCGGGCCGAGATCGTCCTCTCGGTGGTGGCGGCCGCGGTGGTCCCGGTGGTCCTCGCCCTCGAGACCCGCCAATGGTTTGCCATGCTGGCCACCCTCTCCTGCGCCACCATGGTGCCTTGGCTCAGGCGGGTCGTGGGCGGGGCGGAGGGGATGGAACTCAATCGCGTCCTCGCCGCGACCGGCAAGCTCCTCGTCCTCTACGGCGGCGCCTTCGCCCTCGGTTGGATCCTCACATGATCGAGGTGGCCCGCTACCGCTTGCCGCTGGCTCGGCCCATGCGGTTCGCTGGCCGGACCCTCACCGAGCGGGAAGGCTTCTTCCTCCGCACCGAGGGTGCGATCGGCGAGGTCGCCCCGCTGCCCGGCGCCCATCGCGAGACAGCCGAGGAGTGCCTGGCGGTCCTGCGTCGCCACGCGGCGGGGGAGTCGGTGGCCTTGCCGACCGGGCTCGCCTTCGGCCTTTCGGTCGCGACAGCGATCGCCCGCCAGGAACCTCTCGTGGCCCGACCGCTCGCCAACCGCTGTGCGGTGAATGCCCTCTTTGCCGGCTCCCCGGCCGAGGCCGACGCGGCCCTTGCCCGCGGGGCGTTCGATGGTTTCGCCGCGGTGAAGGTGAAGGTCGGCTCCGACCCGCTCGGCGATCGCGGCGTGGTCGAACGGTTGCTGGCCGGGCTGCCTCCCGCCACGGCGCTCCGCCTCGACGCCAATCGCCAACTCGACCTCGCCTCCGCCAAGGAACTCCTTCGCGGGCTCGACATCGGGCGCATCGAGTACATCGAGGAGCCGCTCGCCGATCCGCTGCAACTCCCCGCCCTCCACTTCGCGACCGGCGTCGGGCTGGCTCTCGACGAGTCGCTCCTCGACCCCTTCCTGCGTTCGGCGCTGGAGACCGCCCCGGGCGTCGTGGCCCACGTCCTCAAGCCATCGCTGCATGGTTCGCTGGCCGCGGCCCGGGCCCGGGCCGAGCGCTCCGCCCGGCAGGGGATTCGGACCACGCTCTCGAACGCCCTCGAGACCTCCTACACCCTGCGGGTCCTGGCCCGCTTCGCGACCTGGCTGGCCAACCCGAGCCCTTGCCATGGGCTGGCCACCGGCGGGATGCTGTTGGGCGATCCGACGCCGCCCTCCTCGATCGTCGGGGGATGCCTGGCGACCGACGACCCGCTGCCCGCCCCGGCCATCGCCTTCGTCCCCCTCGCTTATGCCTAACAGCGACCCGCTGGCCCTCGACCGCTGGCCCGACCGGCCCTGCCTCGCCGACGGCTCGTCCCTCCTGAGCCGGGCCGAGGTCGCTGCCCGCTGCGGGCCGCCGAGCGAAGGGCATGGCCTGCCCATCGTGGTGCGGGCGGCGGCCAGCATCCCGTCCCTCCTCGAGATCCTGGGGGCCTGGCGGCACGGCATGGCGGCGCTCCTCGTCGCGGCCCGCGAGCCGCTTCCCGAGCGCGAGCTGTTTGACGCCATGGTGGCCATCGAGCTGGCCCGCATCCCGGGCGTGGCCCTGCGGACGAGTGGCTCGAGCGGGCGACCCAAGTTCGCCTTGCTCCCTTGGGAGAGCCTGGTCGCCAACGCCCTCGCCTCCGACCGCCGCACGCCCTTCGGGGCCGGCCACCGCTGGCTCCTCTCGCTCTCGCCGCACCATGTCGGCGGGCTCTCCATCCTGGTGCGGGCCGTGGTCGGCGGCGGCTGCGTGCGGGTGGGCCGCGGGCCGGGCGGGGTGGCCGACGACCTCCTGGCCGATCCCGCCATCACGCATCTCTCGGTCGTCGCCACCCAATTGCGCCGGCTCCTCGACGACGTCCGCGTCGCCGAGCGCATGCCGCGGCTGGCTGCGATCCTCGTCGGCGGCGGGCCGACCCCGCGGGCGTGGCGCGACGAGGCCCTCGGCCGCGGCTGGCCGCTTCGCTCGACCTACGGCCTCACCGAGTGCGCCTCGCAGGTGGCGACCAGCCCGGCGGAACCGGGCGACGCGGCGGAGGACGCTGGACAGCCGCTCGATGGCGTCGAGGTTCGCGTCGCCGACGACGGCGAGATCCTCGTCCGCGGGGCGACCCTCTTCGCCGGCTACCTCGAGGCCCGCGCGGTGCGCGATCCGCGCCGCCAGGACGGCTTCTTCGGCACCGGCGATCTCGGGCGGCTCGACGAACGCGGCCGCCTGCGTGTCCTCGGCCGCAAGGACGCCATGTTCATCTCCGGCGGCGAGAACATCCAACCCGAGGAGATCGAGGCCGTCCTAGGCGAGGTGAGGGGCGTCAGCGTCGCCTGCGTGGTGCCGGTCGAGGAACTGGAGTGGGGGCGCCGGCCGATCGCCTTCGTCGCCGGCCACTTCGCGGCGGAGGATCTCGAGGCCCGCCTCGCCGTGGCGCTTCCTCGCTTCAAGTGGCCGGACCGGATCCTCGCCATGCCCGAGGAAGAAGCGGCCCGGGCCAAGCCGCGGCGCGGTCACCTCGCGTCGCTCGTGGGCACGGCGAATGTGCTGTGGACCCGCCCCGGTCGGGCGTCAACGGCCAAGGGCTGAGCGCAGGACCTCGGGCATCGGCCGGCTGCGGCCGTCGGGGCCGAGGCAGACGTGGACGACCAGGGCTTCGGCGGCAAGCGTGCCGTCGGCGCCTCGGACGAGGAACGCCATGCGGAAGCTGGCGTCGCCGATCGACTCGACGCTCGACTCGACGCTGATCACGTCTCCCAGGCGAAGCGGCGCCCGGTAGTCCGCCTCGCAGTGGACGACCGGGGTGAGGATCCCGTCATCGAACATCCGGGCGATGGGGAAGCCGCATGCCGCGACGTGGGCCTCGAAGGCCCGTTGGACGAGCTCGAAGAGGCGCGGATAGAAGAGGACGCCCGCTGCGTCGGTGTCGCCGAGCGAGATCGACGCGGTCATCGTGGTCCGCATGGGCAAAGGCTACCTCGGGGGCCGGGCCTTTGTGTTCGCCGCCTGTTCGGATCGCCCCCGCATCGAAAGCGAGAGGCGCGCGGTACAACTCGCCCCATGCGCACGCCCATCGCCCTCCTCGGACTCGCCTCGCTCGCCCTGCTCGCCGCCACCCAGAGCGAGAAGACCTTCAAGTGGAAGGTCCACGACATGAGCCGCCCGCAGCCGCCGGTGGTCGATCCGGGCCCGAGCGGCCCGATCTCCGGCCCGCCGGCCGATGCCATCGTCCTCTTCGGACCGACCAAGCCGACCTTGGCTGCGTGGACGGGAAGCGGTGGCGAGCCCAAGTGGAAAGTGGTCGACGGGGCAATGGTGGTCGAGCCGGGCAGCGGCGATATCACCACCAAGGACGCCTTCGGCGACGTCCAGCTCCACGTCGAGTGGATGGTGCCGCCGGCCTGCAAGTGCGAGAGCCAGCACGGCTGCAACTCCGGGGTCTTCCTCATGGACCGCTACGAGACCCAGGTCCTGAACTCAAACGGCAACGTCACCTACGCCGACGGCATGGCCGGCTCGATCTACGGCCAGTACCCGCCGCTGGTCAACGCCTGCCGCCCGCAGGGGCAGTGGAACGTCTACGACATCGTCTTCCGGGCCCCGGTCTTCGGCGCGGACGGCAAGCTCCTCCACCCGGCGACCGAGACCCTCTTCTTCAACGGCGTCCTGGTGCAGGACAACGTCGAACTCCTTGGGGAAACGGTGCATGGAGCGCGGGCCAGCTACAAGGCCCACCCGGCCACCGGGCCGATCCACCTCCAAGACCACGGCGACCCGATCCACTACCGGAACATCTGGGTCCGCAAGCTCCCGCCGCGGGCTGCCGCCGAGTGAGACGGCCGGTCGCGGGGGGGACCGGGGCTCGGCGGTTCGGGATCGAGAGATCGGAACTCGTCGCGTCCAAGCCGGCAACCCCTGCGTAGTCTCTCCCGGGAGTCGGTCCGTCACCGAGCCCGTGGGTTTGCCATTGCTCGTCTCCTTGCCATCGTCGGTGGTGGCTCGTCCTGAGGATCTCCCGAATGCCCTTCCCCCTGCGCTCCGCCGCTGACCGGACCTCCTCCCGAGGCAAGGGCCGCTCGGCCGCCTTCACCCTGGTCGAGATGCTGGTCGTCATCGCGATCATCGTCCTCGTCCTGGCCATCATCTTCCCCGTCCTGGCCCGCCTGCGGGGGAACGCTCGGGCGACGAGCTGCCTGATCAACCACCGGTCGATCGCCCAGGCCGCGAACCAGTACGCCACCGACAACGCCGGCCGCCTGTGCAGTCCGCGCACCGACAAGCTGGTGCCGGGCGTCGCCCACTCCTGGGTCAACGCCTCGGGCAGCGGCTTGGCCGGCGGGATTGAGACGCCGAAGAGCCTCGAGAACGGCGTGCTCTGGCCGTACATGAACAAGAACTACGAGGCCTACCGCTCGCCGCTCGATCCCTCGGGTCGGGTCCGGAGCTACTCGATCAACGCCTACGTCGGGAACGTGACCTGCCCCGACGACTACGACTGCGGCAACATGGTGGCTTACCCGGCCGGTGCCACCGATCTCTCGACCAGCGCCCTGACCAAGATCCCGCAGCCGGCCAGCACGCTTTACTCGATCAACGAGGAGTCGCCGGTCGGCTACAACCAGCAGGGCTTCGTGGTCGACTGGCAGACGCCCTTCTGGCGCGACATCCCGGCCTTCTGGGACGGCTACCGGGTGAACGCGAGCTTCGCCGACGGCTCGACGCAGACCTTGACCATCTTCGGCCAGCGCTTCATCGAGGAGGCGACGGCAGCGGGCGGCAACTACACCGAGCCCAACGAGCCAGGCACCTGGTACGCGATGCGGCGCTTCCTGCTGCCCGGTCGGCTCGACTACTGAGCGCTGCGGATCCCAAGCTCGGCGTCGGTCGCGCTGAAGAGGTAACGCATGGCCTTCTGGTCCGCCTCGGTCACGCCGGCGGCGTTCATCGCCTCGTTGATCGCGGACTTCTTCTGCATGATCTCGCCGTCGAGGGCCTCGTAGCGAGCCCGTTCGGCGTCGGTGGCCCCGGCCTTCAGCTTGGCTCGGAGCGCCGCCGACTCCGCGGTCAGCTTGCGGAACTCGCGGAGCTGCTGCCGGAAGCCCTCGAACTTGGCGTCCTTGGCCAGGGCCTGGGTGGCGGAGTCGATGGCGATCGCTGCCGGCGGCGTCACCTTGGGTGGCGTGGGAGGCGTGCTGTCGCCACAACCGAGCGGGGCGACCAGGCAGAAGGCGACGGCGAGGGCAGGGCAACGCATCGGCGGAAGGATATCGGGACTCGGCTCGGGTCACGCGATCGCGCCGCGCTGCAAAGTTCGACTTCGCCCTGCGCCGCCTCGGCCCTACCATCGGCCCCATGATGGGATCGCTCGCCACGTCTCGCCGGAGTTCGCATCGACGGCTGGCCTGCTGGGCCCTTGCCGCGGTCGTCTCCGCCGCTTGCCCGTCGATCGCCTTCACCCAGAGCGGTCCGTCCACCAAGCCCGGCGTCGGGGCCATCCCCTATTCGATCCCTGGACAAGGCTTCGGCGTCACTTTCCGCACCTTCGCCCCCTTCGCTCTCTCGGTGCGGGTGGCGGGCACCTTCAACAACTGGAACAGCTCGAGCCACCCGCTCTTCGCCGAAGGCGGCGGCTGGTGGTCGGTCGACGTGCCCTCGATCTTCCCTGGGAACCAGTACAAGTTCGTGGTCCAGAAGTCGAACGGGACGCTCCTCTTCAAGAACGACCCGCGGGCCCGGCGGCTCACCAACTCGATCGGCAACTCGATCGTCTACAACCCGAACGGCTACGCGTGGAGCACCGCCAGCTTCACCATGCCGAACTGGAACGAGCTCGTGATCTACGAGCTCCACCTCGGCACCTTCAACGTCCCGGCCGGCGGGTCGCCGCCCTCGACCTTCGACCACTGCCGGGCCCGCCTCGACGACCTCAAGGACCTCGGAGTCAACGCCATCCAGCTCATGCCGGTGTGGGAGTTCCCGACCGACATCTCGTGGGGCTACAACCCGTCCTACCCCTTCTCGGTCGAGAGTTCCTACGGCGGCCCCGACGAACTCAAACAGTTCATCGACGACGCCCACGCCCACGGCATCGCCGTGTTCGGCGACATGGTCTACTCGCACTTCGGCCCCACCGACCTCGACATGTGGCAGTTCGACGGCTGGAGCCAGAACGGCCTCGGCGGCATCTACTTCTTCAACGACTATCGGGCCGTCACGCCGTGGGGCGACACGCGGCCCGACTACGGCCGCGGCGAGGTCCGCTTGTATCTCCGCGACAACGCCCTCCTGTGGCTCACCGAGTTCCGCATGGACGGCCACCGCTGGGACGGCACCAAGTTCATCCGCAAGGTCGACTACCGCGGGCCCGACATCCCCGAGGGCTGGTCGCTCATGCAGTGGGTGAACGACGAGGTCGACGCGGCGGCACCGTGGAAGATCCAGATCGCCGAGGATTTCGACTCGAACGCCTGGATCTCGAAGCCGACCGGAGCGGGCGGGGCCGGCTTCGACAGCCAATGGGACGGCTTCGTGCACACCATCCGCGACGCGATCGTCGTCCCCAACGACGGCGACCGCCACATGTGGTCGGTGCGCGATGCGATCCTCGCCAACTACAACGGCGACGCCTTCGAGCGCGTCATCTACACCGAGAGCCACGACGAGGACGCCAACGGCCACCAGCGCGTGCCGGAAGAGATCTGGCCGGGCAACGCGAGCTCGTGGTATTCGAAGAAGCGATCCACGCTTGGGGCCTTCGTGGCCTTCACCTCGCCGGGGATCCCCATGCTCTTCATGGGCCAGGAGTTCCTCGAGGACGGCCACTTCGATGCCAACGATCCGCTCGACTGGTCGAAGCGGACGACCTTCGCCGGCATCCGGGCCATGTACAAGGACATGATCGCCCTGCGCCGCAACCAAGGCGGCGTCACCCGCGGCCTCACCGGGCAGTCGACCAACGTCTTCCACGTCAACGACTCGTGGAAGGTGTTGGCTTGGCACCGCTGGATGAACGGCGGCGAGAACGACGACACGATCCTTGTCGCCAACTTCGCCAACGCCGGTCGGACCAACTACCGGATCGGCGTGCCGCGGGCGGGCCTCTGGCATTGCCGCTTCAACAGCGACTGGTCGGGCTACGACGCGACCTTCGGGACCTGGCCCGCGCTCGACGCGAGCGCCGACAACGTCCCCTGGGACGGCCTGCCCTATTCGATCGTGATCTCGATCGGGCCCTACACCGGGCTCGTCTATTCGCAGGGCGATCCGCCCCCCACCTGCGACCCGGCCGACCTCGATTGCGACGGGACGGTGAACGCGGCGGATCTGTCCATCCTGCTCGGGTCGTGGGGAACGGCTGGCGCCGGCGACCTGAACGGGGACGGCACCGTGAATGCGGCGGATCTCTCGCTACTTCTCGGAAGTTGGGGATAGGAAAGATGGCGAGCCGGGGCGGCCTCCCGGTCGGCGCCGCTCACTTCGCCGGTACATTGAGTCCTCGCGCCCGGCGGAGTCGGGCCCATCTCGTGAGCAGGAGAAAGACATGAAGAAGACGATGTTCGTGGCCGCCCTCGCCGCAACGGCGAGCACGCTGGCCCTCGCCGGCGCGCCGGTCGTGGTTCTCGACGGGTCGGTCGACGCCGCCTACGGGAAGGCGCTCGCCATCCAGAACGTGCAGACCAACTTCGGCGACTCCAACCTGGGCGTGATCGACTACGCCAACGGCAGCGAGCTCGATGTCGGCTACGGCTTCATCGAAGGCGGCACGCTGCACTTCGTCCTGGCCGGCAACCTCGAGAGCAACTTCAACAAGCTCGAGATCTTCCTCGACGCCGTCCCCGGCGCCGGGCAGAACCAGCTCCGCGGCGACAACCCCGATGTCGACTTCAACGGCCTCAACCGCATGGGCAACGACGGCTCGGGCAACGGCCTGACCTTCGACGCCGACTTCGGCGCCGACTTCTACATCACGCTGACCTGCGGCGGCGGGCCGTTCTCGACCTACTCGAACACCTCCGAGATCCTCACCAACGGCGGAGGCAGCGGCGGCTACATCGGTTCGGGCGGCGCCGGCACCCAGTACCTCGCCGGGTCGAACGGCACCAACATCGCGATCGACAACTCGAACACCGCGGGCGTCGGTGGCGGCACTTCGAAGGCCAGCGGCGCCGGCGTGACCACCGGCATCGAGATCGAGCTCCCGCTCTCCCTGATCCCGGGCTATGCGGGTGGCGACATCAAGATCTGCGCCTTCATCAACGGCGGCGGCCACGACTACGTGTCGAACCAGGCCCTCGGCGGCATGGGCGGCGGCACCGGAAACCTCGGCGAGCCGCGCTACGTGAACTACGCGTCCCTCGG
>JBGAKK010000111.1:0-9972 GCA_044224425.1 Phycisphaerales bacterium | reverse complement strand
CCCGCGACATGTGCTTGCCCCAGTTGTAGGTGTCGATGCCGAGGGGCTGGCTGTACTTGTGGAAGTCGTTGTCGAGGTAGAGGTTCAGCTTGGCCGTGTCGCCGGTGAAGTCGGCCACCGGCGGGATCACCGGCGGCACCGCGGGCAGCGTGTAGCCGATGGTGAAGGAGCGGCCCTTGGCCAGCCGCATCTGCCCGCCGTCGGTGGGCGGCGGCAGCGTGGTGAAGCCGCCGCGCGGCTCGATGCCGTTCTGGGCGAAGCCCTTCACGCTGCTGTAGGTGGCCGGCTTGCCGACCGCGTCAAGGACCGCAGTCGAGGTCAAGGCCGCCTGCTGGTGCGGGAAGAGGGCGAAGAGCGTGTCCTGGTTCCGCGGGGCCGCCTTCCCGGTGCGGATGTCGGTGAGCGATTCGAAGGTGTAGGTGCCGGTGACGTTGTTGGCCCCCGAGCCCGGCGTGTACGCGCAGGTGAGGCGCGTCGCCGTCCGGCTCGATTCGTTGGCCGGCCGGAAGTAGGCGTGCTGGACGAGGAGGGCGACGGCGTCGGCCCGCGTCCACTGCCCGGCGCCGATGATGCCGTCGAGATTGGCCGGGAGCGCCGCCACGATCGTGTAGCGCTTGCCGCGGATCCCGTCGTTGTAGAAGGTGACCTTGGTGTAGGGCGCCGGCGTGAAGTTCTTCCACGACCAACTGCTGCCGTCGGGGCCGATCAGGACATAGCTTCGTCCGTTCACGCTGGCCACGAGGAGGTTCGACTGCGGCTGGCCTTGGTTGTTGCCGCTCTGGGTGTTGATCGAGGTGGTGAAGCCGCTCGCGTTGGTCCAGATCTGGTAGGGCTGGATGGCCCCGCCGAAGATCTGGTCGGAGGCGTCGCTCATCTGGACTTGCGGCGTGGGATGGTCGCTCGAAGCGACGGTCTGCGGATACTCGACCCACACGTAGGGCGAGCCGCGGCCGGCGGTCACCCGCATGGTGTGGTCGTTGCGGGCGTTCGAGGCGTCGAACATGTCGAAGGTGACGCTCCAGGTGCTGTAGCCCTGGACTTCGACGAGCGGCGTGTTCGGCCAGGTGAAGCCATTGCCGAGGGCGTCGGCGAGGCCAGGCATCACCTCGGCGTTGAAGTCCTCGGGCTGCTGGGCCTGGAAGCCGGGGCACGCCGCGGAGCCGCCGCCGCAGGCTACGGTGCTCGCCTTGTGCACCGGATAGGGGTGGTAGAGGGCCAACCCGTTGAAGCCCGGCTTGATGTTGAAGGGGAGCGGGTTGATGACGTTCCCCTGCGGGACGTCGCCTTCCGAACCGGGTGGCGGGTCGGCGGAGAACTTGAAGATCTGCGAGAACCACCAGTCGGCGACGGGATAGGGCGCCCCGAACGGGATGGTGGTCGGCTTGGCCGAGGGCTGCACCGGACCGACCTGGCCGGGCGGCAAGGTGGCGGTGATGCTCGGCGTCCCCGGGGCGCACGGTCCTTGCCACGCTGGCGGCGTGCATTGGAAGTCGCGCGGGGCGGCCGTGGCGATGGCGGTGCCGCACACGGCGACGACGGCGGCGCCGAAGCGGAGGAACGAACCAATTCGGCGCCCGGAAGGGCGCCCCGACACATGCCGCTCGGACATCGATCTCCCCTGCTCGTCACCCCGGAAGGTCGATGCACCGCGCTGCGACCTTGGAGGCGACAACCTATCCCGGAAGCCGTCCGAGGCAAAGAGGAAGGGGCGAATTGGGGTGCGATAAGCAGTCACAGGCCGGGCCCCGACCCGTGACACGGCCGTGACGGGGAGCACCCCGACGGAGGGTAGACTCGCCCCGTCGTCGATGTGGCCGCCCGAACCAACGAGGTGTTCGCCATGGATCAGCGCTTCGATCGCCGCACGTTGCTCGCCGCCCTGCCGCTTGGTCTCCTCGCCTCGCGCCTCGAGGCCGGCGATCCGGCCACGGCGGCTCCATCGCCATCGGCGGCCCCTGCGGGGAACGCTGCTCCCGATCGGGACGGGCTGCTCGTCGTGCGCGTCGCGACCTCTGCCAGCCCCCTCCCCTTCCGCATTGAGGAGTTTGCCGAGCAGACGACCTCGCGAGGCGTGCTGCACGCCGCTGACGAGGCGGGCCTGACGCTCTTCCTCCGCCGCACCGCTGTCGACCCGCTCGGCCCGCGGCGCCTCCGGCTCGAGGTCGCCGACGGCACGACCCTCGAGCATGTCTTCGCCGCGGTGCGGGGCGTCGATGCGGGCGGCTTCGCCACGCTCCGCTACGCCGGATGCGTTCCCACCGGGTGCGGACGGCGAACGGGCGAGGCCGGCGCTCCGCGTCTTGACAACGAGGAGAGGAAGACGAGCGAATTGCTCGAGACGCTGGCTCGCGTCTCGACCTACTGCTGAGGAGTCGGCAGCATCGCGCCGAGCGTGGTACCGTGGTCCGCCGATGCACGCCACGTTCGGCCTTGGACTCCATCCATCCCGACAGACCGCCGTGGCGCGGACTCGAATCGCGGCGTGCGGCGTCGCGTGCGAAGCGGTGCTCGCCGCAGCCGCCGCGGCGCAGGGTCAAGCGCCCGCTGCCGCCCCGGCACCAGCGCCGCCGGCCGCGCCCGCCGCGCAGCAGATCTTCGGGGCCCCCTCCGCCTCGCTCGCCCCGACCCTCTCCAACCTCAACACGTTCGGCTCGAGCGCCCTCCAGCCGGGGGCGTTGGTCGCGTCCGACCCGCTCTCCTCGGCAGCCCAAGGCGTCAAGGACGCCCTCTCCTCGCTCGGGCTCCGCTACAACCTCAACCAGGCCTTCACCCTCGCCGTGACCGATGCCTCGGTGCAGGGCGATCGGGCCATCAGCGCCTACTCCTTCGAGTGCCTCGGGGCGTGGTCCCTCTTCACGAGCGACGACCTCGGCGGCACCAGCGGCTGGGTGGCCTTCGAGTTTGACGGCGGCAGCGGCCTCGGCATCGACTGGGCTTCGCAGAGCCCGTCCACCAACATCGGGTCGGCCACGGAGACCGACAACGCATGGTGGGGCGACAGCCTCTACGTCTCGCAGTTGGCTTGGGGACAGTCCTTCCTGCACGGCCAGTTGGTGGTGGTCGCCGGCATGATCGACCAGTCGAACTACTTCGACACCAACGCCTACGCGAACTCGGCGTTCGGACAGCTCCAGAACGAGGCCCTCGTCAACAGCCAAGTCCTGCCGATGCCGGAGAACAACTTCGGCCTCACCATCCAGTGGCAGCCGGCCGACTGGATCTACGTCCTCGCCGCGATCGGGGCTAACAACCAGCCAACCAGTACGCCGCCCTGGAAGGACCTCTCCGGCGACGACGTCTCCTACCTCGCCGAGATCGGGCTCGTGGCCAGCGACCTCGCCGGCCTCGGCCCCGGCACCTATCGCTTCCAACCGTTCCTAGCCACCGTGGCTGGCGAGACCGGCGGCGGCGTCGGCTTCAACTTCGAGCAGAAGCTCGGCAAGGACGGCCCCTTCGGCGCCTTTGGCCGCTTCGGCCTCGGAGACGAGACGACCGCAGCGATCGAAGGCGCCGAGGTCCAGATCGCCGGCGGACTCGCCATGCAGGCGCCGTTTGCGGCGCAGGGCTTCTTCTCCGCCGCGAACAGCGGCTACCTTGCCTGCGGTTTGGCGTGGACGAGGCCCGCCCCGGACGCAGCGAACGTGCACCAGGACGAGTACGCCCTCGAACTCACCTACGTCCTCCAGGTCACGCCGACCGCGACGCTTCAGCCTGACGTCCAAGTCGTCTGGGACCCGGTCCTCAGCACCGAGGACACCGAGGTCGTCTTCCAACTCTCCCTCAACCTCCGTTGGTGACCAGCCCTCCGAGGCTCCCCATGCCAGCGCCGACCACCGTCAAGGCCCCGCTCAGCCTGCCCGCCCTGATGCGGGCCAACCGCAACATGCTCCTCTTCTGCTCGGTGATCCTGATGATCGTGCTGTTGCCGATCTTCAGCCACACGCGCCGCGGCGAGGTCGCCTTCGCCGTGGTCAACGGGATGATCATCGGGGCGGCCGCCCTCTCGAACGGCTCCTCGCGGCGGCTCTATTGGCTGGCGGTCGCCGTGGCCATCCCGTCCATCGCCTTCAGCGCGGTGGGAATCATGACCCAGACCGAGCGCCTCGGCCCGCCCGCCTGGGTCTTCGGGGCCCTCGTCCATTTCGTCACCATCGCCCGCATCCTGCACGAGATCCTGCACGCCAAGTCGATCACCCGCGATCGGCTCTTCGGATGCGCCAACGTCTACCTCCTGCTGGGCGTCGCCTGGTGCTACCTTTATGCCCTGCTCGAGCACTTCTCGCCCGGCTCCCTGCCCGGCTGCGGCGAGCGGTCGTCGCTGCACGCGGCGGACATGATCTACTTCAGCTTCAACATGGTGACCGGCGTCGGATTGACCGACGTCGTCCCGGCGGATCCCGCGGCGCGGTCCCTCGTCCTCCTCGAGCAGCTCTCGGCCGTCCTCTACATGGCGTTCGTGATTTCGCGGCTGGTCGGCATGTACACGCCGAACGAGAGCGAATAGGGGTCGGCGGACAGGCCAGTCGACCGTGGCAACCGCGGCGCGATCGCCGAAACTCGCCACTCCTGCGGTTGGCGCGCCGGGCGTCGTCGCTAGACTCGCGGCCATGAGCACCACCACCACCCCGAAGCCCGCTACCTACACCATGCCCGCCCCCTCGGCCGAGCACACCGCCACCCAAAAGGTCGCCACCCGCTTCCACGAGCTCGTCTCGGGCGGGAAGAACCTCGAAGCCATCCAGGAGCTCTACGCCGACAACGCCAAGCACGTCGAGGTGATGGAAGGCCCCGGCTGCGGCCGGATCCTCGAAGGCAAGGCCGCGATCCTGGCCAAGGCCGAGCAGTTCCACAAGTCGACGACGATCCACAGCGCGACCTGCGGCAAGCCGATCGTCAACGGCGACCAGTTCGTCTGCCCCATGGGCCTCGACTGCACGTGCACCGAGGGGCCGATGGCCAACCAGCGGATGAACATCAGCGAGACCTCCCTCTACACCGTCAAGAACGGCAAGATCGTCGAGGGCAAGTTCTTCTACTCCTGCGGCGGGTAAGAGGCCGGGAGCGACTCGACCGACAGCACACCCCCACTGCCGACTCCGCTTCGCGCGGGGTCGGTTTGTTTTCGAGGTCGCGGAGGTGCTCGAAGAGGTCTCAGAGGTGGCCGTCTGAGCGCGGGCGACAACCGCTCTTCTGGTCCCCTTCGCGTCTTCTCGTGAATCCTGGCTTCATTCGGCCCGGATTGCCGCAGAGGCGCAGAGTCCGCAGAGTCCCTCGCAGAGCAGAGAAGGGCATTGGGGCTTCGGGTCAAGCTGCGATGGACGCTCGATCCCAAGCGGCGTCCCGCCAGCCCGGACGGCCACCCTGCATCCCCGCCTTCCTCTGCGTGGGACTCTGCGGACTCTGCGACTTCTATGAGGCCAGCTCCGTCAAGTCGTTTCTCTCGGATCGGACGGACCAGCCTTCTATCCGTGCTTTCCGGCTCGCGGCGACTTGGCCGTCCCGTGCCGGGCACATGTGACTGTGCGGTCGGGGCCCATTCTCTGCTTCAGGCTCGTGGCCCAGTCGCAGACCGGGCTTTCCCGTGTGCCGTCGATCCTCGATACCGATTGATCCGTCGTGACGTCGCCGACGCCGTCAGGCCCTCCTCCGGTGCGTGGGGCCGTCCGCGGCCGGCGCTCAGGCCGGCGACCCCGCCTGCCGCGCCGCCACCCGCCTCCCGTGCCCCGGGTCCCACTCCGTCCCGTCGCGCAGCATCGCCCACAGCCTCACCAGCAGGCGCCTCGCCACCGCCACGATCGCCTGCTTCTTCCGGCTCGGCGAGCCCCGCAGCGCCCGCTCGTACACCTCCCGCGCCCACTCGTTCCACCGCAGCATCGTCCACGCCACCTCCACCAGCACCGTCCGCAGGCGCTTCGGCCCCGCCCCGCTGATCCGCGACGTGCGGTCCGACGACCCCGACTGGTTCGGCCGCGGCGACAGGCCCACGTAGCACGACACCTGCTTCGCGCTGCGGAACCGCTTCGGGTCGTCGATCCACGCCACCACCGCCTCCGCCCCCCGCGGGCCCACCCCGCGCGGCGACTGCAGCCGCGCCGTCCGCGGGTCCGCCTCCGCGATCTCGTCCAGCATCCCCTCCAGCTCCGCCACCTCCTCGTCCGACTCGCCGAGGCCCCGCAGCATCGACTCCACCCGCCGCAGGCCCCAGGCCCCCAGCGCCCCCGCCTCGGCCCGCTCCCGGACCAGGGCCAGCCCCTTCGACGTCCACGCCGCGTGCCCCCGCGGGAGCTCCTCACCGAAGGACTGGAAGAGCGAGCGCAGCTCGTTGCGCCGCGCCGTGCGCCGGGCCACCGCCTTCGCCCGCTGCTCGATCAGCGCGCGGCGCTCCCGCACCGCCGGCGAGGGGATGTGCACGCCCCGCTCGCGCAGCCGGTGGTCCACCGCCGCCAGCCGGGCCAGGTCCTCCGCGTCGCGGCGGTCGGACTTGGCCCGCCCGCGGTGCGAGGAGCGCACCAGCGAGGCCGGGTTCAGGGCCGCCAGCCGCAGCGACCGCTCGCGGCAGAGGTCCGCGATCCACCCCGCGTCGGTCGAGACCTCGAACACCACGAGGTCCGGACGCGACCGCTCGAGGAGGTCCACCACCGCCTCGCGGCGCATCCGCGTGGTGCGGAACTCCTGCTCGCCCGTGTCGGTGTCGAGGAGGCAGCTGACGGTGTTGCCCTTGCCGAGGTCCATAGCGAGAATGCGCATGGCCAGTCTCCGGTGTGTCGGGGCGAACAGCTGCATCCACAGCCACGATCGCCCGCTTTGCGAATGGGACATGATCCCGTGATCGCGTCCCGGACCCGGAGCTGGCCTGCATAGTTTCTCTGCGGCTATCCGGGCCGAATCGACTCGCCCCGACGCACAGGCGACTGCATGCGGACCTCCCGACCTCGCTCCCCACCTCGCTCCCCTCCTCCGCCCCCTCAGCGACCTCGGCCGCGCACCGCGGCCACGAAGTTTGCCAGCAGCTTCGGCCCCTCCACGGTCAGGAAGCTCTCGGGATGGAACTGCACCCCTTCGAGCGGGGCGTGGTCGCTGCCGGGGCCGGTCCAGCGGAGGCCCATGATCTCGCCGCGCTCGGTGCGGGCGCTGATCGCGAAGTCGGCGGTGACGGTGCTCGGCTCGACCACGAGGGAGTGGTAGCGGGTGGCCACGAACGGGTTGGACAGGCCGCGGAAGACGCCTTGGTTGTCGTGGTGGATGAGCGACGTCTTCCCGTGGACCGGGACATCGTTCCGCCGCACGGTCATGCCGTGGACGTCGCCGATCGTCTGGTGGCCGAGGCAGACGCCGAGGATGGGAATGGTCCCCTTGAAGGCCGTCACCAGATCGGGGCAGATGCCCGACTCGCGCGGCGTGCACGGCCCCGGCGAGAGGACGAGGCCGGCGGGGGCGAGGGCCTTGGCCCTGGCCACGTCGATCTCGTCGTTCCGCACCACCTTGACCTCGAGGTCGGGGTCGATCTCCCCGAAGCGCTGCACGAGGTTGAAGGTGAAGGAGTCGTAGTTGTCGATCAGGAGAAGCACGGCGAGGGGCGGATCCTACCCCCATCTGCCCGCGATCTCTGGAGGGCCCGGTCGCCTACCGCGCCGGCGAGGCCGCCCTGCCCTGTTCGCCGCCGCATTCCGGGCAGTCGGCCTGCTGCGGGGCGAGGGCATGGCCGCAGGCCACGCACTGGCGATGCTTGCGGCGGGCCCGGATCCGCCAGGCGGTCAGGAAGGTCCACCAGCCGAAGACGAAGGCCGACCAGAGGAGGATGTCGAGGACGAAGCCGATCGGCACGATCCGATAGGGCACGAGCGTCCGCCGCCCGGCAAGCGAGAAGCCGCCATCGTCGACCGACTCGGTCGTGTTGTGGTCGAGGTCGCGGCGGAAGACGGTGCTGCCGACGAAGGCCCGGAAGGGCCAGCCGGAGTAGACGGTGACCGCCTCTTCCTCGTTCCACGGCGCCTCGAGGGGCTTCGACCAGCGTTCGTAGACGCTTTCGCCGTCCCACTGGGCCAGCCGCTCCTTGGCTTGGACGAACGGCAGGCCGGTCCGCAGGACGTTGCGGGAGCGATAGGTGCGGAGGATGTCGAGGCCGTGGGTCCGGGCCCAGGTGATGCCGGACTGCGAGTCGCCGTCCTCGCGGAAGTCGGCCGCCTCCACCCCGTACCAAACCGCCTGCGGCGTGAGGTAGGGCCGAAAGGCGGCCAGCGTGGCCAAGCCCGAGGTGATCACGAGCCCGATGACGAGCGACGCGACCAAGCGCTTGGGCCACCGCGCGGACATGCCACAAGGCTACCGCGCCGCCCCCAGCCCCGCCCCCAAGCCACGCCCCCAGCCCCGCCCCCAACTGGGGCGTTCAGGCCGCGGTGCCGGCGACGCCGTCGCGGGTGACCACGAAGAGGCTGTTGGTGATCGGGTACGGCAGCCGCTTGTAGTCGGCTTCGATGCGGGCCTTGAGGCGGTCGACGAACTCCGGCGGGTCGTAGGTCAAGGCCAGGAAGGTGTCGCGAGCCGGCGTGGCGACGTAGAAGTCGCCCTTCAGCTCGGGGGCCAAGCGGTCGTAGAGCCGGCTCAAGAGGATCCGCGCCGCGTCGTAGCCATCTTGCCGCGACACGATGGCAGCCCGGCCGCCGTCCTTCGAGTCGATGATCTGGATCGAGAGGTCGGGCGCGTAGCGGCCGAGGTTCTCGCGGGCGATGGTCTCGAGGTCGTCGGGCTGGACGCCCCAGCGCACCATCTGCTCGGTGGTGATCGAGACGGTCATCTGCGGCAAGTCGATCACGAAGACGACCACCGTCCCGTTGACGAACGGGACGTGGGCCACTTGCGTGCGATCGAGGTGCTGGAAGATCGTCTCCGGCTGGATGCGGGGCATGATCCGCGGACGGGCGATCGCGAACGGCAGCGGAGCACCCGAGACGGTGTCGCCCTCGATCAGCTTCTCGAGGTAGCTCTCGACGATCTCGACGCCGTGGTCGGGATCCCGAAGCACCATGCGGTAGAGGTTGTCGAGGCCGAGGTGCCGGCCATCGATCACCACATCCATCGGTCCGGCCAACTGGACTGCTCGCTCCGGAAAGTGACGCTTCAAGATCGTCACCACCTGCTCGCCGAACGCCTCCGGCTCATGCGGCATCGCCGACATCGTCGCCTCCCGTGCGCGTCCCTGTCCCGTCCGCTCAAAGGGTGTCGCACTGGCGAACCACCATCCGCAGCGATCGGGGCCTGGATCCCACCAGCCAGCAGACGACGCTTGGCTCCGTCCAAACGCCTTGCAACCTCCGGCTGGTAACTGCGCCGCCGGCAGGCGTTCCACTGGCAGAGGGTCGATCGGCACGGGGACGGGCCGGCTTTGGTGCACTCCGGAGATCGGCGGAGGGTGGGGAAGCAACCGGGGGGACCGCCACCGGGTGCTAGACTCGGCGCCGGCATGACCACCCCGACCGCCCCACGCTCGCCCCTCCCCCACTCGCCGGCTGCGGCCGATCCCCCCGCTGCCCTCCTCGCCCGTTGGTTCGACGCCCCGCGGGAGCGGCTCCTCGTGATCGGCGGCCCCTGCGTCCTCGAGTCCGACGAGACCAACCGCCGGATCGGCGAGACCCTCCGCGACGCCTGCGGCGAACTCGGCCTCCCCTACGTCTTCAAGGCCTCTTACGACAAGGCCAACCGTTCGAGCATCCGCTCCGCCCGCGGGCCCGGCCTCGCCGCCGGGCTCGATCGCCTGCGGCGGATGCGCGACCTCCTCGGCGTCCCGGTCACCACCGACATCCACGAGCCGGAACAGGCGGCGCAGGCGGCCCAAGCCGTCGACCTTCTCCAGGTTCCCGCGTTCCTCTGCCGGCAGACCGACCTCCTCGTCGCCGCCGCGGCGACGGGCCGGGCGGTGAACGTGAAGAAGGGCCAGTTCATGGCTCCCGACGAGATGCGGAACGTGGTCACCAA
>JBGAKK010000018.1:0-72513 GCA_044224425.1 Phycisphaerales bacterium | reverse complement strand
TGGCCTCAGCGACAACCCCGGCGAGACCCGCGTCGAGCAGCAGGGCCTGGTGAAGCTCGCCTTCCGCGACGAGAAGGTCGAGAGCTTCATCCCCTACATCCAGGAGTGGACCGGCAAGGCCGTGATGCTCCGGCTCACCCAGGTGGCCCCGGTCAAGATCACCCTCGTCTACGACAAGCCGATCACCAAGCACGAGGCCCTCAACCTCGTCTTCCAGGCCTTCCGCCTGAACGGGATCGGCGTCGTCGAGACCGACAAGATCATCATGATCGACCTGCTCACCGAACTGCCCAAGCTGCAGCCGGGCATCGTGCTGCCGCCCGAGGCCTCGGTGATGGAGCTGAAGGAAGACGGCAACATCGTCCACAAGACGTACCGGATCCGCGTGGCCAAGGCCAGCGACATCTACGAGCGCCTGCAGGACGTCGTCCCCGACTACGCCAAACTCTCGGTCGACATCAACTCCAACCAGATCTTGCTCGAGGGCGACGTCGGCCTGGCCAAGAAGATCCAGCTCCTGATCGACCTGCTCGACGTGCCGGCCTACGTGGTCGTGCAGACCGAGACCTTCAACATCAAGTTCCAAGACGCGAGCGTCATCGCCGACAACATCCGCGAGCTCTTCGAGGGCTACGGCCAGGGCAGCGGCGGACGGTCCAACCGGGCCAACCAGCAGCGGGGCAACCAGCGCCAGCAGCCGGGCGGCCCGCCCCAGGTCTCCATGCCGCAGGTCGGGACCAGCGAGCAGCTGGTGGTGACCACCCTCCCTTCCCTGAACTCGATCACCGTGCGGGCCGAGCCGCTGATCCTCGACGAGATCCGCCGCCTCATCACCACCGCCTGGGATCTTCCGCCCAACGAGCGCGGCGAGATCTTCCACACCTACGACCTCAAGTACACCGACCCGCTCAAGATCCGCGACACCCTGCAGGCCCTCCTTGAGAGTGGCGGCGGCGGCTCGCGGAACCGAAGCTCCGGCCGGGCCTCGGCCGGCGGCCGGCTGCCGCAGATCCCGGGCCAGTCCGGCGAGTCCGGCGCCGAGGCCGCGGTGGCCAACGTCTTCCGCATCGAGGCCTATCCCGACTCGCGGCGACTGGTCGTGATCTCGAGGACTCCGCAGAACTTCGCCTGGCTCAACGCCATGATCGCCTCGCTGGACCAGCCGCTCGACGTCGGCCTTCCGGTCAACGTGCAGCTCAAGTACGCGAGCGCCATCGAGGTCTCCGACATCCTGAACGCCCTGCTGGCCGAGGCTGGCTCGGGCACCGGCCTGGCCCGACCCGGCGAGGGCCTGAGCGGGATCAACTTCGAGACGGCCGGCGGCGGCGGCGACACGGCCGGCGCCAGCACGGGCGGCAACACCTCCGGCAACGGGGCCGCAGAGCGGCAACGAGATCCGCTTCCCCTGGCAGAACGGCCGCACCGGCACCAACGAGCAGTCGCCGGAGAGCGCCCTCATCGGCAAGATGCGCGTGGTGCCGAACGCCGGCCAGAACTCGCTCCTGGTCCTTGCCCCGCCCGAGATCCAGGACGCGGTCCTCAAGATCATCGAGGACCTCGACCGGCCCGGACGCCAGGTGATGATCACCGCGGTCCTCGCCGAAGTCTCGCTGGGCGACGGCTTCGCCTGGGGCCTCCGCGTCGGCACCGACCTGGCCCCGCTCAACGGCACCGACAACTCGGTCGGCGGCCAGATCGACTTCAACCTGCGGAAGGGGAACGGCGACTCGACGGGCGGCGGGAACTTCGCCTCTCCGTGGTTCGACGTCTCGCTCCTCGACATCAACACCAGCGTCGGATTCCTGCTCCAGGCCCTGCAGACCCAGAACAACGTCCGCATCCTCCAGGAGCCGCGCGTCTTCACCAGCGACAACCGCGAAGCCAAGTTCTTCGCCGGCCAGGACGTCACCTTCCAGACCGGCCAGACCACCGGCGGCAGCACCGGCGGCGGCACGACGAGTTCCTTCGACACCAAGCCCGTCGGCATCGGCCTCAACGTCCGGCCCCGCATCACCCGCGACAAGAACGTGGCGATGGACATCGAGATCCTCCTCTCGAACCTCAACTTCACCATCGCCAACATCAACAACAACCCGGTCGTCGATCGCCGCCAGACCAACACCTCGATCACGGTGAAGGACGGCCAGACGATCGTGATCTCCGGCATCCGCCGCGAGGACGAGACCTCGATCAAGCGCGGCCTGCCGCTCCTCGGGGACATCCCCGGCGTGGGCGACCTCCTCTTCTCCTCGACCGAGAAGAAGAAGGGCGTCACCGAGCTCGTGATCTTCGTGACGCCGATCGTGGTCGACAACCCCGACCAGAACGACACCAACTACAACGAGTTCGAGCGGACGCGGCTCGAGAACATCCGCCGGCCGCTCGACAACGTCGAAGTCCCTATCGGGGCGGCAACGATGCCGTCCTGGAGTATCGGCGTCCGCCGAAGCGGCGCCGCCTGGGACGAAGGATGACTGGAGCCACGCGCCCAATTCGAGGTCGGCTCCCGCTCGCCCGCTTGGCGAGCGCCGTTCTCGCCTCGGGCGCCACCCTGACGCTCCTCGCCGGATGCGTCACCAAGGTCGTCACCTCGAGCGGCGCCATCCTGCCGCCACCGCCCGGCTCCTCCGCTCCGCCGGTCGGCACCGGCAGCCAAACCAGCGTCGTCGTCGCCCCGCTCTGCTCGGTGCCCTACGACGGCTTCACCCTGCCGGTCGTCTCCCCTGACGGTCGCTACCTGGCCACCCAGACCGGCGTCCCCCCCGAGTGGCAGACGCTCCTTGGCGGCATGGGCGCACGCCGCCCGACGGCGAGCGGGATCGAGGTCTGGGACCTCACGACCCGAGACGGGAAGCGGGCTGCCCAGCTCAATCGAGGTCTCATCCTCAGCGGCTCCGCCGACGCCGCCGGGGTCCTGGTCGAGGAGCAACTGACCGACGGCAGCCGCCGCATCGGGCGCGTTCGGTGGCCGGGCCAGTCGGAAGAGAATGCCGACGGCTCGAAGACCATGCTCGACGAGGTCACCCCGGAGTGGCTGGTCGACGACGGTCGCGTCAACGCCTTCGCCTCGCTCGGACCGGACGGTTCGCTCGTCTGGTGCGTGCGCGATCTCGAGCAGCCGCTCTTCCGGCTCGCTATCCGCCGCCAAGGGACCGCCTTCGAGATCGAGGCGATGGACGAGTGGTCGTGGATGCTCCCTGCCTTCGCCGAGGGCGGCCGCTCGGTCTTCGCCCTGCGGACCCGTGACGGCGTCACCGAGATGGCCTACGCCGACGCCAGCAGCGAAGACGCCTTCCTGCAGTCGATGGTGACCAAGTCCCTCTCCTACCGCTGCGACGCCCGGCGGGCGTGGCAAGCGCTGGCCCCGCTCGGGTCCTCCGGCGCGGTCGGACCGGGCGACGACGGCCGGCTCCTCCTCTTTCATCCCGACCTCCGCCGGATGGCCGTCTGGAACCCCGCCGACGACAGCCTGAAGCCGCTCGACGAAGACTCCTTCGCCGCCAGTATCGGCGCCGACGGCACGATCCTGGTCAGCGACCCGGATGGCGTCCTGGTCCGCTCCCCGAACATCACCCGCGGCAAGCCACCTCGGATCTACGACCGCATGGCGGTGCCGCGCCGCGTGGAGGGGGCACCCGGCACCTGGATCGTCCTGTCGCCGGATCGCCGCACCATCCGCGTGGTGCGGCTCACCCTGCGCGGGCCGCCCCACGCCCGCGGAGCCCGTCGCCCGGCCCGGACGAACCGCACATCGAAAAAAGAAACGCCGCCGCGGCTCGGGCCGCGGCGGCGTTGTCGGGTTCGATTGGGGTGCGGAGACGGGGCCGACGGGCGTCGATCACTCGTCGTCGTCGTCGTCCTCGTCTTCCTCTTCCTCGTCGTCGGATTCCTCGTCCTCCTCCGACTCCTCCTCCTCGTCTTCCTCGTACTCCTCGTCCTCGTACTCCTCGTCCTCTTCTTCCTCTTCCTCGTCCTCTTCCTCGTCTTCTTCTTCGTCTTCGTCGTCGGAGTCATCCTCCTCGTCGTCGTCGAAGTCCTCCTCTTCGTCCTCGTCCTCTTCCTCGTCGTCGTCCTCGTCCTCGTCCTCGTCTTCCTCTTCCTCGGTCTCACCTTCCTCGTCGTCGCCGTAGAGGAAGTCGCCGTCCTCCTCGTCGCCCTCGCCTCCCCAGCCCGCTTCCGGTGCGCAGGCGGTGGCCACGGCCGAAGATCCGAGGATGACCTCCGAGTCCGGGTTGAAGAGGTCGTCGAGGTCGTCGCCGACAACCGCGGCGGGGCGACGCAAGGTGGCGATCATCGAGGCACTTCTTTCGAGCACGAGCGGGGATTTCATGGCTTCCGTCCTGCCTGTCCTTCAGCCTCCGCCGCCAGCATGGGTCGGCGTCGGCGGGGACGGCGGACCATACTGCTCGGCGGAAGGCGGGGGGCACTTTATCGTGCGCCGGTCGAGATTGTGCAAGCCCCTTCTTTGCGGGGCCATCTGGAAGGGCACGTGCCGTGAAGCACCCAACGAGGAGCGTTCCGGCCCTCGCCCGGCGAACCGGACGCCGCACCGTGGCCGACCGAGCGGCACAGCCTAGCGACCCTCGGAGCCAGCGGTCGGAAGAGGCACCGCCAGCGTCGAAGAATTGGTGGACAAGAGCAGGTAGCCGTCGACCACGCCCACCCGTTCGCAGCGCTGTGCGGCCAACCGGACCTGCAATCCCGGACCGAGCAGCCGCAACCCATCGCCGAGGGATAGGCGGTAGACGACGTACGCGAATTCGGTGCGCATGCCGCCCGTGATGGGCGACGGCACCTGTCGACTGCCAAGCGCGTTGACCACCACGATGCCGCCTTCGATCGGCGTGGCCACCAGGTAGTTCCGCTCATCGGCAACCGCGTCTTCGCCGAGCAGTTCGCCATCGGCACGGAAGGCCACCACACGATCCTCGAACTGGATGAGGGCTGCGCCTCCGGCCCGCCCCCCGGCTCGGATGGATGTCGAGCGGACCTCGTTGCGCAGAGGGACGCGGAAGCGATCGGGACGGGCGGTCCCGTCGACCAGGCCGACCGCAGCGATGCCGTCGGCGCGATCGGCCAGCACGAGGCTCGAGCCCACACGCCACGAGCCGACCGTGTCGCGCACCACCGGCGTGGCGAGCCGCCAGCGCGACGGCAGGTCGGCGTGCAGGGCGTCAAAGGCCTCGACCGAGCCCTCCGATCCGACCACGACATCCCCGTTGGCCACGACCCGCATCCAGCGGACGTCCTCGGAGTCGCCGAGCAGCCGGCTGGCGAGAAGGTCGCCCCGTTCTGGATCGATGACCTTGATCGCGCTCGGCCCCGAGCCACGCGGGCCGGGATCCCGGCCGCCGAGAGCGACCGACCATTCGGTGGCTCCGACCTCATAGACCTGGTCGAGCACCCGCTCCTTGGTCCACACCGGATGGACCAGGTCGCTGAGGTCAAAACCCACCATGTCGCCGTTGCGCCGGACCAGGACGAGGCGATCGCCGCACAGGACCGGCAGCACCTGGGACGGCAGATAGGGAGTCTCGTTCGGCATGAGCTGGCTTGGCGGGCGGCCAGCGTCGAGGAGCCTTTCGGGGGGCAGGATCTCGCGGAGGGGCGGGGTCCGTGCCACCACGGCTCCCGTGGCGAGGTCGTGCAGGCTCGCGAACGCCTCGCCGTCGGCCCCTTCCTGCCAGAGGAGCATCCGTTGGCCGAGGAGTCCGCCCGCGAGGAGGACCATCGGGTCGCGGTCCTCGACCGCCACCGTCCAACGCGGCGAGAAGCTGGGCGCCTCGCGGAGGGCGAGCGACCGTTCGTGGACCATGAGGACGCCGTCGAAGCGATCCCCGCCCTCCATGCCGCTCAAGCGGAGGATGTGACCGGGGATCTCGATCGCCTCTCCCGGCTCGCCACCGACTGCCGGCCAGCGTGGCTCGAGCCGACCAGCGATTTCGGCCACGGTCGTCGAGCCTTGGGCAGTCGGGACGGCGAGCGGTCCACGCGTGTCCAGGACGAGATCGGCGAGTTCCGCTGCGGTCCGGCCCGAGGGCGACCGCTCCAGCGTGGCGGCGAGGAGACGGGCCAGGGCCGCGTCGCCCGCCGGCCCGAGGGGGCGAGCTCGCCACCCGCGAAGGAGGGCCAGGATCGCGGGTCGGCGACCTTCGACCAGGCCGGCCAAGCGGACCGACGCATCGACCGCGGCCGCGGTCAGGGGATGCGATTCGCAGAGTTCCGCGAGTGCCGCCCGATCGTCGCCGAGCGCGGCAAGCTTGGCCTGGGCCCGCTCCTCGCGGCTGCGCAGGGCGTCGTCGGCCTTGCCGGCGAGTTGGGCGAGGCGAGCGGTGGCAAGGATCGATCCGGCGGCTAGGGCCGGCTCGGTCTCCGCGACTCCGTCGGTGGCAGACTCGACCTCCACCTCGCGCAAAGCCGGCTCGCCCAGAATGACGTCGAGACCGGTGATCGCTTCGCCGTACCGCTCGCGTCCCACCAGCCAGTCGGAGTGGGCGAGCAAGGCTCGCACCCGCTCGGCGGACGTGGCCGCCACCGTCCCGAGCACCTGGTGGACGCGCTCTCCCTTGGGACCTCTGGCTTCGTCGAGGCCACCAGCCAAGAGCAAGCGGTCGACCAGCTCGTCCCGGGCCGCCGCGTCGTCATGCGAGGCGAGCGACTGCTGAGCCATGCCGGCGGCCTCGAGGCAAAGGTCGAGTCGCTTGGTGCGGAGCCCGAGATCGAGCAGGGCGAGCGAACCCTCGGGGTGCTGCGGCTCCCGCTCGATCCGCTCCCGCATGAGTCGCTCGGCGCTCGCCGCCGGCATGAGGGCGGTCAGGGCCCCGTTCTGGCCAAGGAAGAGTTGCGGGCCGACCAAGGTGGGATTGGCGGGACCGTCGACCTCGATCCGCTCCACGACCTTGCCGCTTCGGCTGGCCACGAGGAGGACGTCGTTCAGGCCGGGCACGACCACGAGGTCCCCTGCCGCCTGCACGCGACCTCGAATCCCGGAACGGCTGGCCACGCCCAGCCGCTCCGCGAAGAGTTGGGGATTGGCCGCGGACAGGACCCACAGCGGCCGCGTCGGCTCGGCTGGATCGAAGGCCGTCAGGTCGCCGCCGACGGCGTAGATGGTCGTCCGCTCCCCGTCCGAGGCTTGCTCGGCGACGAGGTAACGCGGGGTGCCCCATGCGGTGTTGACCCCGGTCGGGAAGGACTTCACCAGACGCCCGGTGGCCCGTTCGAGTTGGATCACCTCCGACTGGTCCGGAGCGACGGCGAAGACCCAGTCCCCAGCGAAGACCGGACCGCCGAGTTCCCACGGCTCGGTCTGGTAGCGGGCATCGCGAATCGGAACGAGGAAGCGATGGAGCCACTGGATGCGGCCGTCGCCCGCATCGAGTCGGGCCATGGCTCCGACGCTTGTCGCCACCCACACCGAGCCGTCGGCGACCACCGGACGGGAGCAGGATCGGAGTCCTTGCAACCGCACGCCGCCGCAACTCGAGACGTGCGTCGCCCAGCGCAGGGCACCCGTCGCCAGGTCGAGCGCCAAGGCGTACTCGACCGTCTCCAGCCGGCTGGTCACCTTGCGGGCGAGGAGGAACACCGCACCGTCCGCGATGACCGGCTCGCCAATCGGGAAGATCTCCTCGAACTCCTCGCCGCGGAGGGCGGGCAAGGAGACGTCCCAACGCTCGGCGCCCGTCTCGAGCTCGAGGCAGACCACGCGGCCGGTCGGACCTCGCTCGTTTCCGAGGGCGTGGCCCGGGAAGGCGACCACGGCGCCCTCGCCGACCGCCACGCTGGCCATGTCGCCGAGCGGCCCGCCGGCCCGGTCCATCAGGCCGAGCCCGATGGATGAAGCCCACAGGACGCGATGGCTGAGCCGGTCGAGGGCCTGCACCGTGCTTCCGTCGCTGACCAAGACCACATCGCCGACCACCGTCGGGGCCACCACGCACATCGAGCCGTCGTAGCGGGCCCGTTCGATCTCCCGCGGGCTGAACCCAAGCGGCGAATCGACCCGCCCAAAGTCCCAGCGGGCGTAGGGCGTCGCGCCGAGCGGCTCGCTCCAGACCGGCTGCCAACCGCGTTCCTCGCTCGTCGGCGGCGAGCCCGATTCGAGCGGGCTGGTGGCGGGCGGGATAGGAAGCGGCCCGACCTCGCCGAGCGCCTCAAGGGCTGCCAGCGCCTGGTTCGCGTCGTCCCGCTGCAAGGCTCGGAGCCGGGCGTCCGCTTCCCGGCGGTCCTTGCCGGCGAGCGTCGTGGCCAGGCCTTGAAGCGTCCAGTAGGTGGTGGCTTCCGGCCCGCCCCCCGCGAGGTCGGGGTGGCTCTCGAGGCGCGCCAGGCGGAGCATCGCCTGACCTAGTCGTCCCGCGTAGATGTCCGACTCGGCGAGGGCGAGATGGGCCCGCAGGCCGACCGAGGTGAGCCCGTGGGTGCGAGCCACGCTGGCCGCTTTGGCGAGACTCGGGTCGGAGGCCACACGACGCTCCGCCTCCGGGGTCTCGACCTGGCGGTAGCGCTCGAGTACCGAGGGATGGAGGCGGAGGAAGCGTTCCACGCGATCGACCACGCCCTCGAAGCGATCCCCGGGCGGATCGTCGGCGGGGACGAGCTTGTCGCCATAGCCATCGAGTAGCCGCTGGCAGATGCGGGCCGCCTCGCCCGGATTGTCGCGGGCCTGGTCGTTCGCCTGCTGCAGGAGCTGCCACGCCACCGGCGAGTCGGAGACGGTCACCGGCACGGTGTCTTGGGCCAAGGCCGGCGAGGCGGCAAGGCCGAGGACGACGACGAGCCTCCACGCGGCGCGCACCAAGGGCGGCGAGCGGCGCGTGCGGACCGACATCGGCAGGAGGTCCGTGGGTGGGGCCATGGGTCGCGCGCATCGTACGGGCGGTCGCTCGCGAGGTCGCACATTTCGCTCCGTTTCCCCCTCGCCCCCGCCGCCGGGCGAGCGGTCCGTTCGGTACATTCCCGCTCGATGCCGACGACGCTCGACCAGACCGGAGCGGCTCCCGCCTCATCCGCCCCCCGCCGCCTCGCCGCCTGGGCGTGCCTCGCCTTGGGCGCCTTGGGCGCGGGCTGTGCCGGTCCCACCCTCGTCGTCCAATCCGCGCACCTCGAGGCCTCCGGCCCCGACCACGCCCAGCTCGGCGTCTCGATCGACGTGGCGAACGCCGCCGAGGAGCCGCTCCGGCTCCTCCAGTGGGACTACACCGTGCACACGCCGACCGGGAGCTATTCCGGGGTGTGGGAAGCCCTGGTGACCATCCCGCCCGGGTCCTCGAAGGTGATCCAGATCCCGGCCGTGGTCCCTGGGAGCACCTTCGACCCCGCGTCGCGCTGGACAATCAGCGGCACCGTCCGCTACCGCTCGCCGGATCGCGTGGCCCGCATCCTGTACGACCTCGAGATCCACCGCCCGCGCGAGGGCTTCTCGGGACCGGCCCCGGCCGGCGCGACTGCCGCCGCCCCGGCATCCCCCCCACCGGAAGGCGACGCTGCCGCCGTCCGATAGCGTCGCGCTTTCCGCGACCGCTCGCGCAGTCCGTTCCTTCTTCGCAGGAATCCGACCCGGCGCAGGTCAAACACCCGCCGCGGGTTGCCGATGACTAACCCGGCGCGCCGTTCGTGCGCGTTTGGCGAGGGGTCCCTGCATGCAGATCAACGACATTCTCCGGAAGGCACAGGAAGCGGACGCATCGGATATCCACCTCGTGTCGGGGCACGTCCCGATGGTGCGTATCCACACCGTGATGACGGGGATGGAGTTCCCTGTCCTCACCAACGAGACGATGCGCTCGTTCCTCGAGTCGATGACCTCGCCGCAGCAGCGGGAGTCCTTCGCCAAGACGCAGGACCTCGACTTCTCCTACGAGATCACCGGGTTCAAGCGCTACCGCGTGAACGCCCACATGCAGCGCGGCCAGCTGGCCTTCGCCCTGCGTGCCATCCGCACCAAGGTGCCGCCGCTCGCCTCGCTCAACCTGCCGGAGATCATCTCCCGGCTCACCTACCTGCCGCGCGGCCTGGTCCTCGTCACCGGCGACACCGGCTCGGGCAAGTCGACCACGCTCGCCGCGATGATCCAATCGATGAACGAGCGGTACCGCAAGCACATCATCACGCTTGAGGACCCCGTCGAATACACCTTCGCCAGCAGCAAGTGCCTCATCGAGCAGCGCGAGCTGGGGGCCGACATGCCCACCTTCTCGAGCGGCCTGAAGCACGCCCTCCGCCAGGACCCCGACATCATCCTGGTCGGCGAGATGCGCGACCTCGAGACCAGCGCCCTCGCCATCAGCGCCGCCGAGACCGGTCACCTGGTGCTCTCCACCCTGCACACCGTCAACGCCTCGCAGACGGTCGAGCGCATCATCGACATGTACCCGGCCGGCCAGCAGAACCAGATCCGCTCCATGCTGGCCAACACGCTGCAGGCGGTCATCTCCCAGACCCTCTTCCGCCGCATCGACCAGTCGGGCATGGTCCCGGCCATCGAGGTCATGCTCTGCACGCCGGCCATCCGGAACATCATCCGCGAGGCCCGCACCTTCGAGATCCCGAACGTCATCGAGACCAGCCGCCAGCTCGGCATGAACAGCCTCGACAACGCCATCGCCGAGCTCTACTTCAACGGCATGATCAGCCGCGAGGACGCCATCGCCCAGGCAGCGTACCCCGACAAGCTCGATCGCCAGCTCGCCGCCTGATCCCTCCCCCTCAGGTCCTGACCGGAAGCCGGAGCAGTTCCTTCCATGCCCCAATACCGCTACCAAGCGAAGCAGGCCTCAGGGCAGATCACGGCGGGCGTCGTCGCCGCCGAGAGCGCCGCCGCCGCAGCATCCATCCTGCGGGCCCAAGGCAGCCACGTCATGCAGTTGGTGCCTGTGCAGCAGGTCGCCTCGCAGTTCGGCGGGCTGCTCGGGAAGCTCAACTACAGCTCGGGTCCGTCGCAGAAGGACATCCTCGACTTCACCACCCAGCTGGCGGTCATGATCCGCGCCGGCATCTCCATCCGGGCCGCCCTGGAAGGGATCAGCGAGCAGGTCCAGAACCAGAAGTTCCGCCGCATCCTGGTCCAGATCCGGATGGACGTCGAAGGCGGCAAGCAGTTCAGCGAGGCGATCGCCAAGTACCCCAAGCTCTTCGGCCCCCTCTACCAGAACATGGTGAAGGCCTCCGAGATGTCGGGTTCGTTCGCCCGCATGCTGGACCGCATCGCGGCCTACCTGAACCAGGAGATCGAGACCCGGAAGATGGTCATCGGGGCCAGCATCTACCCCGGCATCATCGCCTTGATGGCCATCTCGGTCACCGTCTTCCTGCTCACCTTCGTGCTCCCCAAGTTCGCCGGCGTGTTCAAGGGCAAGGAAGAGGTCCTGCCGGCCCCCACCAAGTTCCTGATGGCCCTCTCGGACTTCATGGTGCACTGGTGGTGGGTGCTGCTCATCGCCGCAGCGGTGCTCCTGACCGGCTTCATCCTCTTCCTGAAGACCGAGCTCGGCTCGTTCTGGTTCGACCGCTTCAAGCTGACCATGCCGGTCATCAAGCGGATGTTCCGGGCCCTCTACATCAGCCGCTCGCTGCACACCATGGGCGAGCTCCTCAACGCCGGCGTCCCCATGCTCGACACCATCGCCATCACCGGCGACATCTCGGGCAACCAGCTCTTCCGCCGCATGTGGCGGAGCGTCTACGGCGCCGTCAAGCAAGGCAAGAAGGTCCAGACCCAGCTCCAGCGCAGCAAGCTCCTGCCCCGCTCGGTCATCCAGATGATCTCGGCGGGCGAGGAGTCGGGCAAGCTGGGCGAGGTGCTGGACGAGATCTCCGCCTACTACTCGAAGGCCCTGCGCGAGGCGATCAAGGCCGTGACCAGCATGATCGAGCCGATCATGATCGTGGCCATGGGTTCCGTGGTCGGCTTCATCGCCATGGCCATCATCCTGCCCATCTTCAAGATGTCGAACCTGGTGCAAGGGCACTGACCCCGTGGATCCCGCTTCCCAATCCGTTCCGGGGAGGAGGGCGACGAGCATGAGACGCAACCGCAGGCACCCAACCGCACGCCGAGGCTTCACCCTGATCGAGACGGCGCTGGCCACCGTCATCGTGGGCGTCGGCGTCCTAGCCATGGTCCAGGCCCAGCAGGCCTTCCACCAGAAGAACCTCTGGTCCACGCAGATGGCCACCGCCATGCGGCTCGGCAACGAGATCCGCGAGCTGACCCTGAACCTCCCTCGCTACGACCCCGTGCTCGGCAAGGAGACGTGGGGCCCGGAGGAAGGCGAGGACGGCCTCGAGGAATTCGACGACCTCGACGACTTCGACGGCGAGGAGGGCGAAGGCACGGTCTTCTCGGCCTCGCTCGGCAACGGCCCGATCAACGCCCGCCGCGAGATCATCCCGGGCATGGACGGCTGGTCGCAGACGGTCCGCGTCATCTGCGTCGACCCCATGGACCTGACCAGCGAAGAGGACGACTTCGCCACCGACTTCGTCAAGGTCGAGGTGATCGTGCATTACCAGTCCTCCCCCGATGCGGACCTCATCGAGATGACCAAGGTGTCATGGTTGGCGCCGAAGTGATGCCAACTGGCGGGCACCGCCGGTTTCGCCGGGCGGGATATCGGAGGATGGCGGGAGGCTTTGTGGTCGCGGAGGCGCCCCGTCGGCAGTCGCGACGGGACATCGGAGCTTGGACATGAACCGCACCCACCGCATCAGGAAGCCCCTTGCCCGCCGCCGCCGCGGCGTCGCCTCGGTCCTCGCCATGATGTTCCTCGTGATCTTCGGATCGCTGGGCGTGGCCATGGCCATCGTGGCCCAGGGCAACCTGCGCACGGCCGAGAGCTCGATCAAGGTCTCGCGGGCCATGAGCGCCGCCGAGACCGGGCTGATCTATGCCTCCAAGCGGTTGGCCAAGGAAGGCAAGCGCTTCGTCGTCAACAAGGGCGTGATCGACGCCGACTTCGGCCACAAGCTCTGGCTCGGCACGTGGGACTCGGGCGTCGACGGCGACGTGCAGGTCCTGCCCGCCTCGGGCTACACCGAGGGCCAGCCGGCCGACGGGCTCGGCGCCGCGATCCTCAACGCCAGCGCCGCCGACGAGAACCAGATGACAGTCGAGGTCGGCGACTCCTCGCTCCCTCACCTCGACGACGAGGGCAAGCTCGAGTGCCGCCCGCTGCGGCTGATCGCCGACGACAACCGCGTCTGGTTCCGGCTGACCTACGAGCTCCTCGAGGACGAAGCCGCGGTGCGGGTCACCAGCGTCGGCGCCGACGGCGAGATCCGCCGCACCATCCAGCTCGACTTCCGCCTCAACAAGCGAATCGAGTTCGCGGTCATCACCCCCAACCGGCTGATGATCGGCAAGAACGTCCTCATCGAGGGGCCGCTCGCCACCCGCTACGGCACGGAGGCGGGCGAACTCAACAGCGGCAACGGCGACCCGCTGGTGATGCGGACCGATTTCCGCTACCTGTCGAGCACCCTCGACGACCAGCTCGACGACTTCTATGCGGCGGTCGTCCAGTACGACGCCGACGGCGACGCCCGCCTGCGCCCCGGCAACAGCCAGGAGGCCCAGGGGCTCTCCGGCAACGCCAACTTCGTGGACCGCGACAGCGACGGCTACGTCGACGACTTCGACCTCTTCCTGGGCGTGTTCGACCTTGATCACGACGGGAAGATCGTCTACGACGACACGCTGGCCGCAGCCGCGGGCCTCGGCAACCTGAGCCCCGAGTTCGAGGACGTGGACGACCAGCTCGGCCGCCTGGTCGACCGCTGGAGCGCCGACCGCGACGGCGACGGCGACGTCGACTCCCGCGACACGATGCTCGGCTACAACGACGGCGTCCTCAACTACCTCGACCGCTACGCGAAGGTGACCGGACGCCTGGCCTTCGGCGTGACCCGCGACGCCTGGGATACCGCCAACCAAGCGAGCTACCAGACCCTGGTGCAGGGTCCGGTTCGCACCCCGCCCGAGAAGCCGCCGGTGCAGTTCGAGGTGCCGGAGGACGAGGTCCGCCTCGTCACCACCGACATGTTCGCCTCGAGCGCCGACTGGTTCCTCGACAAGGCGGAGAACGGCAGCAGCTTCTCGTCGCAGGCCGCAGCGGGCGTCTCGGCCGGCGGCACCTACACCGCGCCGAGCTCCGCGACCTGGGAGCCGGTGCCCTACGGCTCGCCGAGCGCCTACGACTGGTACCAGCGGCCGATCTACGAGAACATGACCTTCACCAACGTGAAGATCCCAAAGGGCACCAACGCCCTCTTCCGGAACTGCACGTTCGTCGGCGTCACCTACATCGAGACCGAGAGCGGCTGCACCGACGTCAATTGGAACTACGCCGGCTCCCTGCAGCAGACCCCGCTCGCCGGGGGCGGCGTCATGTACTCGCCGAAGTTCCCAGGCCTGCAGTCGAGCCTCGGCGGCAACCCGGTGGCCGACACCAAGCCCCACTCGAACTCGCTCCGCTTCGACGGGTGCACCTTCCTGGGTTCGCTGGCCGGCGACACGCCGGGCGAGTACACCCACTGGCGGAACAAGGTCCAGCTCACCGGGCAGACCCGGTTCTACCTCGACACCAACGACCCCGAGCTGCAGGCCCAGGACGACGCCTCGGCCCTGACCACGCTGCTCCAGGGCCTGAACGCCCAGGACAAGGACATGCTGGCCCGTAGCTCGGTCCTCATGCCCGGCTGGTCGATCGACGTCGGCAACTTCGCCAACGAGCAGGCCATGGACCCCGAGGACACCGCGGTGGTCAAGCTCCGCGGCACGATCATCGCCGGCATCATGGACGTCCGCGGCACGGCCGACGTGCACGGCACGCTGCTCATGACCTTCCGGCCGGTGGCTGGCCAAGGGCCGCTCTTCTATGACGGCCAGCCCGACATGTTCAACACGACCCTCGGGTACTTCGGGCCCAACGACGGCGATGGCGAAGGCGTCCTCCCCGGCGACGACACCTTCCAGGGCTTCGGCCAGATCACCCTGCGCTACGACCCGAACGCCAAGCTGCCCGACGGCATCCCGTGGCCGATCACCGTGGAGGCGCTGCCTGACACCTACCTCGAGGGAGGCCCGGTCTCATGAACGCCCCACGCCTGCCCCGCCGCACGCGCCGCCATGACCGCCGCGGCTTCAACCTGATCGAGCTCCTGGTGGCGCTCGGCATCTCCGCCGCGCTCCTGGCGGCGACCATGGTCGCCCTCAACGCCTGCTTCCTCGCCTACCAGGCGACCACGCAGGAGGCCTCGACCCACACCATCTCGCGGCTGGTGATGAACCGGCTGATGACCATGGTGCGGACCGGTGCCGACTTCGGGCCCATCCCCGACGATCCCCGCGACGAGGTGACCACCAGCGACTTCCTCGACTTCACCAATCGGGTCGGGCAGTCGATCCGCGTCTCCTTCGACCCGGACGCCGGGCTCCTGACCTATAGCGTCGACGGTGGCGATCCCCAGACGCTCCTCGCCGGCGTGACCCGGACGGTCTCCGCCGAGGGCGACGAGATCGCCGCCTTCACCATGGAGTGGGACGAAGGCGTCCGACTCTATCGGGTGACCATGGACGTCACCGTCGCTGCGGATGCATCGCAAGCCCTCAAGCTCGATGCCGGCCTGGTGCGGCCCATTCGGCTCATCGCCAGCTCGATGCCCCGCAACTCGACCTGGTGATCGGCCGCGGCCTCGCGTCCCGGCTCGGCTCCCGGTAGGGTGTCCCCACCCTTCACCACAGGAGCCGCCGCATGCGATCCGCGTTCGCCGCTTGCACCGTCCTCGCCCTCCTCGCCACCGGTTGCCTGAGCGGTTGCGCCACCACCGGCCCGACCGTGGCCAAGGCCCCGTCGCCCCAGACGGCCGCGGCGTTCGACCAGCTCAAGACGCTGCAAGGCAACTGGGTGAACATGCAGGACGGGAAGGAGACGCCGGGCTCGACGATCAGCGTCTCGAGCGCCGGCTCGGCGGTGCGTGAGGTCATGTTCCCCGGCAGCCCGCACGAGATGACCAACATGTTCCATCTCGACGGCGACGCGATCGTGGCCACCCACTACTGCGCGATGGGCAACCAGCCCACCATGCGCTGCACCCACCCCGCGAACGGCGTCTTCGCGTTCCGGTTCGCCGGGATCAGCAACCTGCAGGCCGACCATGGTGCGTACATGGCCGAGCTCACCTTGACCATCGTCGACGCCAACCACATCCGCCAGGAGTGGTGGAGCATGGACAAGGGCCAGCGGACCGGCCCGACGGTGTTCGACCTGGCGCGGAAGTGAGAACCCCGGGGACGGCGGCGAGCACGCCATTCCCCGCGATGCCTACCGACCCGGGGGGCCGCGACCTCCCGGGGCCCGGGCTGTGAAAAAGCCGGAGGCCGAAGCGTGCGCTCCGGCTTCCGGCCACTCCCTACGGCGGGCGGCAAGCGCCGCGCCGAGTTCCTCTCTGCCGATCACCGGCGGTCGTGGGGCACCACCACCACGCGGCTGGTCGTTGCCACGTTGCCCGAGGCGTCGATGGCCTTGACGTCGATCGAGTAGGCCCGGCCGGGACCAGCGTCGGATCGCTCCGCGCGAAGCTGGATCGTTCCCCACCAGAGGTGGAAGAGCGGGCTGTAGTTGAGCTGGTTGCTGATGTCGATCGGGGTGGCGTAGCCGTTCTGACCGGCCACGTCGCCGGTGGTGGCGCCATCGCTCCCGCCCGGCGCGTCGTCGGGCTCGTTGCTTCGGACGGTCACCGTGAGCGGAAGGATCGCCGCCGGGTTCCAGCATGCGTCGGTGGCGTGGACAAAGACGGTGACCCCCACCATCTTGTGGTTGGCAGGCCACAGCATGGAGGTGCTCGTCGAGCACTGGACCTGCGGCGGCGTCGTGTCCTGCACCACCACCGACACGTCGCAGGTGGTGACGCCCCCTCGCCCGTCGGCCACGGTCAAGGTCGCCGTGGTGACGCCGAACGGGAAGAGCCCGAGGGCGAAGGACTGGTCGGCAGGGACGAGGACCACGTCGTGGTCGGACGCCTCCCAGCGGTAGGTGAGCGTCGAGTGCGGATCGTCCGCGTCGGCGGCGCTGCCCTCCAGAAGGACGATCGCACCGAGCCAGACGTAGCCTTCGACCACGATCCGGCCCTCCTCGTCGCCGCCAGCATCGCACTGCGGTCGCAGGTTGATGTCGATCACATCGATGCTGCACGTCGCGGACGCGCCGCTCGGATCGGTGAAGGTCACGGCGATGGTCACCGGGGTCAGCGCCTTGTCGGCCGCGGTCGGCGTCCAGGTGACGGTGGCCACCGAGCCGGCCATGGTCAGCGTGGCATTGTCCGGCCCCGAGGTGATGGCTGCGGAGAGCGGGTCGCCGTCCGGGTCCGTGCCGATGAAGTCGACCGCGAGGGTCTCGTCCTCGGTCACCACGTAGGAGTGCGGCGACGGCTGCAGAAACCGCTCGTCGGCCTCCGTGGTGTCCAAGATGCAGATCGGCGGCTGGTTCTCATGCGGAGCGGCGCAGTGCAGGAAGACGGCAGCCCGCGGCGGGGAGGAGCCCCAGACGGCGGTGGCCACGTCAGGCTGGCCGTCGTCGTTGTAGTCCCCGACGACCAGGCCATAGAGGTCGCCGCCCGCGGCGATCACATTGCTGACGGGGAAGGAACCCGTGCCGTCGTTGGGCAGGAGGACCAGGCTACCGCCGACGTTCGTCGCCGTGGCGATGTCGGTGTCGTCGTCGCCGTCGAAGTCGGGCGGCGGCGATCCCCCAGCGGTCCGACGGCCGTCGTCGACGGCGTCCTCGCCAAAGGCCAGCACGCCATGCCCCGATGTTGGCGAAGATCCGCACCGTGCCGGGAGCCGCCGATGGCGCGCAGGCCGCCGCGGCGACATCCAGCAGCCCATCGTGGTTGAAGTCGCCGATGGCCGGGTAGTAGGGAACGACCCGGCCTGGTACACGTCCTGCCCGAGGAGCCCCGCGGGCGACGATCGGTACACCGAGATCGTTCCCGAGTCGCCGTTGCCGACGACGAGATCGGGCCGGCCATCGCCGTTAAGGTCGCCGACCGCGAGCCCTTGCGGGTGGACCTGGGCGGCGTAGTTGCTTCGCCCTGCGAAGCTCCCGCCCCCGAGGTTCCTGATGACCGAGACGAGGCCGTCCCAGAAGCCCACCACGACGATGTCGTTGAGGGTGTCGCCGTCCATGTCGACCACCGCCATGCTGCTCGGGTAGGCCGGCGAGTCCAGTCCGACCGCCGGCCCGAGGAGACCGTCGCCGAGGTTGTAGAAGACGGAAACCGTGTTCGGGCTGAGGGCGGAGGCGGAGACGATGTCGGGATAGTCGTCCCCGTTGAGGTCGCCAGCGGCGACCCCGTAGATGTCCGGCCCGAGCGGATAGGTGGCGCTCAGCCGCGAATCCCCCATCGCCGTCGTTCATGAACACCGAGAAGTCGCCGTGGAGGTATCCCACGACCAGGTCGAGATCACCGTCCAGATCCATGTCGGCGTCGGTGATGGCGACCGGGCCGGCCACCACCGGGACCGAGGTGTCGTCGAGGCACAGCCCGGGCGACGGCGATCCGGGGCACTGCAGGAAGACCGCAGCGCGAGGCGGCGAGGCGCCCCAGGCCGAGGCCGCCACGTCCGGCTTGCCGTCGCCGTTGAAGTCGGCGATGGTCATCCCGTAGAGGTCGTCGCCGGCGTGGGCCAGGGTGCGGCGCGGGAACGCCCCGGCCCCGTCGTTCTCGAGGATCACGACATCCGAGCCGAAGTAGGTGGTGGCCGCGATGTCGACGTCGCCGTCGGCGTCGAAGTCGCTGGTCCCGATGCAGATGGGCCCGATGACCCCGGTCGGGATGTCGGCCTGGCTGTTCAGGATCCCGCCGCCGGTGTTGTGGAAGATGCGGATGTTGCCGGGATGGAGGTTGCCGTTGAAGTCGGCCACCGCGACGTCGGCCTGGCCGTCGCCATCGAAGTCGCCGATCGCCGGGTAGTAGGGGCCGGGACCGGTGGGGTAGGTGAACTGGGCGGAGAGGCCGCTCGGAGACGAGAGGTAGACCGAGATGCGGTCCGAGTCGCCGTCGCCGACGACCAGATCGGGCAACCCGTCGCCTGACAGATCGCCCACTGCGAGCCCCTGGGCCCCTGCCAAGGCAGGGTGGGTGTCGTAGGTGCCGAAGGTCCCGCTGCCTCCGTTGCGGAGCACCCAGACGGAGGCTCCCCAGTAGCCGACGACGACGATGTCGTTGTCGCTGTCGCCGTCCATGTCGACCACCGCCATGCTGGAGGGATAGCCCGGAGCCGGGAGCGGGACAGCCGCGCTAAGCAGGCCGTTCCCCGAGTTGTAGAAGACTGAGATCGAGTTCGGGCTGAGGGCCGAGGCGGTGACCACGTCGGCCTTGCCGTCGCCGTTGAGGTCGCCGGCCGCCATGCCATACACGTCGGGCCCGAGCGGGTATTGGGCGCTCTCGATGAAGTTGCCCGCACCGTCGTTGAGGAACACCGAGAACGACCCGTGGAGGTAGCCCACGACGAGGTCCACGTCCCCATCCCCATCCATGTCGGCATGGGTCAGGGCGATGGTCCCTGCGGGCAGCGGGACCGAGCGGTCCTCGAAGCAAAGTTGGGCACCGGCCGTCGCGTTCAGCGCGGCAACGACGACCGGAATCAGGAATCGCGACGACAAGCTGGCCTCCTATCGAAGATCTGGGGCGACGCCGACCCCCACGGGCTGGCCTCGCGGTCGAGCCGGACCGCTGCTCGCCAAGGCACCGGCGTGGCGCCCTGCGACCTGACACACGCTCTCCGCGCGGATCCGCCTAGGCGGAATCTGGCGAATTCGACGCCAGCCGGCATAGAGGACGGCGACTCCCGGGCGGCCAGGTCGATCCCCGCCTAGGCGAGGGACCATGGAACTCGTCTGAGGTCGCACATGGGATCTTGCACGCAGCGCACTCGGCCGGGCACAATCCTGCGAGAGCGGCGATCGGGGGCTGCGCTTGGCCACCATTGCCCCGTGCAAGAGGTCCCGGCGATGCCAACGAACCGAGCGGGCGGAATCCAGCCGGGCTTGAGCGGGGATGCGCTCGGTGACAGCCCGGCCCCGTCGCTCCATCTCCTCTACGGCGAGCTTCGGGCCCTTGCCGACACCCATTTCCGCCGACAGCCGCCCTCGCATCTCCTGCAGGCGACCGCCTTGGTCCACGAGGCGTTCCTGAAGCTCCTCGCCTCGGGCCTCCTCAGCGCCGAGGAGCGAGCCCAACTCGAGGCGGGGATGGCGGACCAGGCCACTCGGTGCCGCTTCCTGGCCTTGGCGAGCCGCGCGATGCGCCAGGTCCTGATCGACCACGCTCGGTCCTCCGGCCGTCTCAAGCGAGGACGCGATTCCTGTGTCGTCCCCTTGGCCGAAGACCCGCCGGCGCCGCGGAGCGTCCCGAAGGAGGACCTGCTGGCGGTGAACGAGGCGTTGGAGCGGCTGGCCAGCATCGATCCTCGCTGCGCGCGGGTGGTCGAGCTCCGCTTCTTCGGCGGGATGACCATCCAAGAGACGGCGAACGTGCTCGAGGTGAGCGACTGGGTCGTGGAGGACGAGTGGCGGGCGGCCCGAGCCTGGCTTGCCCGACGCTTGGCGGACGACCAGGCGAGCCCCGCATGACTCCGCCCGAACCGGCAAGTCCCGAGTCGACATGGCCCCAAGCCAAGCCGCTCTTCTTGCTCGCCGCCCGCCTGCGGCCGCACGAGCGCGCCGCGTTCCTGGCGGCGGCCTGCCCCGATCCTGCGATTCGCCGCGAGGTCGAAGGGCTGCTCGTCCACGGGGACCGGATGGACGAGGCCGATTCCGCCGGCCCTCGTCCTTGGCCGGTGCCGCGTCGCCTGGCCGATCCTCCGACGGACGACGCGGGGCAGCCGGAGGTCGGACCGGCGCCCGATTCGATCGCCGGCTTCGCCGTCAAGGGACTGCTCGGCGAAGGGGCCTCCGGCCTCGTCTACCTCGGCGAGGCCGGCAGCGGCGCCAGGGTGGCGATCAAGGTGATGCGGCCCGGCCTCGTCTCGCCCACCACGTGGCGGCGCTTCGCCCTCGAACCGCAGATCATGGCCCATCTCGACCATCCGGGCATCGCCCGGGTGCTCGCCATCGGGACCCTGCCGGCCGGAGGCTGGGGAGGCGAAGGCCGCCCCTACTTCGTCACCGAGTTCGTCGCCGGCCGATCGCTCCGAGCGTACGCCAAGGAGGAATCGCTTCCCCAGCAGGCGATCCTCCACCTCTTCGGCGCCATCGGCGATGCCATCCAGCATGCCCACTCCCGCGGCGTGATTCACCGCGACCTCAAGCCGGCCAACATCCTGGTCACCGCGCGAGGCGAGCCGAAGGTCGTCGACTTCGGCGTGGCTCGGCTGCTCGCTCCGACCTGGGAGCGGGCCACCGTGAACACGGTGCTCGGGCAGATCGTGGGAACGCTCGAATACATGGCCCCGGAACAGCTCGCCAGCAGCGCGACCTCCGACATCCGGGCCGACGTCTACTCGCTCGGGGCGATCCTCTACGAGCTCCTCTCCGGTCGGCCGCCCGTCGAGGTGCGGGGGCTCTCGATGCCCGACGCCCTCCTCGCCGTCGCCGGCCAGGCCATTCCGCGGCTGGCCTCGGTGGCGCCGGACACCACGGGCGACCTCGAGACGATCATCCACCACGCCTTGGCCCGCGACCCCGCCCGCCGCTACCAGACGGTGGCCGAGCTCTCCGCCGATCTCCGCCGCTTCCTGGCCAAGGAGCCCATCGCCGCTCGCCCCCCGACCCTCCTCTACCACGCCCGGACGTGGCTTCGCCGCCGTCGCCTCGCCGCCGCCGCGACCGGCGCCGCGCTGGCTCTCGCCTTGGCGAGCCTCTTCTGGTTGGTCGTCACCGGCCAGCTTGCCAAGCGGACCGCTCGCGATGCCGAGGTCATCGCCGAGTCGGTGGTGGGCGACACCTTCGACTATCTCTCCTCGCTGGGCGGCGCGCTCGGTCGACGCCACGCCATCATCGGGAAGATCGAGGAGCCCATCCGCTCGCTCGCCGCCAGCCATCCGGACGATTCTCGCCACCAACTCAACCTGGCACGCCTCCTCTCCGCGAAGGCCGATCTCGCCGCCGACGAGGGGCGCTTCGACGAAGCTCTCCGCCTGCGCCGGGAGTCCCTCCGCCTGCATCGTGAGCTTCTGGACCGCGAGGCTCCGAACGACGACTGGAGCGCCGAGCTCTCGATCGCCATGGTGCGCCTCGGCGACCTCCTGATGCGGCAGCGTTCGCTCGAGGAAGGACTCGATCTCTACCGGAGCGCCCTGGCCATCGACGAGTCCCTCGCCGCCCGCTCGCCGACGGGGATCTCGCGGCTCGACCAGCTCGCCTGGAGCTACCTCCGGCTGGCATCGGCCTCGAGCGACCAAGGGGACCTGGCGACGGCCCTCGCCTACATAGGGAAGGGCACCTCCATCGTCGATCGCCTCTGCGAACTCGATCCCTCCCGCACCGCGTCGCTGCATGCCGCCTTCACCGTGCATGGGTACGCCCGCCAACTGGAATCGGCGCTGCACGCGGGCCCGGCACCCGATTCGCACTTCGACCGGCTGCTCGGGCTAAGCGACCGCCTGCTCGCTGCCGAACCGCACAACCGCGTGTACCTCGTGCAGCACGTCGACCTCCTGATCGCGGCCGCCCACACCTCGTTCGGCGAGGGCCCCACCGCTCGGGGCTTCGACCTCGTCGCCCGGGGCAAAGAGGCGATCGCGGCGCTTTCCGTGGAAGGAGTCGCCCGCGAGGAGCTCCTCCGCTGCCGGGCCGCCCTCGCCAGCATCGAGTACGTGGGGCTTGAGAAGTCCGGCCGGATCCACGAAGCGGCCGAGACGCTGATCGCGGGCATCCACACGATGGAGGAAGTGGCGGACCTGCCCTCCTCCGGGCTCCATGGGGCGATCCTCTTGGCAGGGATCCTCGGCGAGCTGACGATCCATCTCAGCCCAGGTGATCCGCTTGCCGAGGAGATGCGGCCGCATGCGGAGTCCCTCATCGCCCTCTACCGTCGGGCCATCGATCGCTTCGGGCCGTGGGTCACGGGCCCCTCGTTCGACATGGCCGCGGCCCGCACCATGCTGGTCCTCCTCCTCGAGGCGCCGGGTGCCACCGCCGACGAGGCGACCATGGCAACCTCCCTCGCCCGCCGGATCGTCGCCCACGCCCCAGCAAGCGGCGAGGACTGGACCCGGCTGGCCCAGGCGGAGTTGAGGTACGGCGATGGCGGCCAGGCCGAGACGGCGGCCCGCACGGCCCTCGGCCTAAGCCGGGCATCCGAGCCCTGGGCCCCGGCGGCCCGCCGGGTGCTCCAGTCGCTGGAAGCACAGCAGGCGAGCAGGCCCGAGCGCGAGGCGGCCCGAGGCGCTCGCTAGGCCGTCGCCCGCTCAGAACGCCCCCCTCAGCCGCTCCGCATTGCGCTGGGCGTCGAGGGTGAGGGCCATCAGCCGCTGGTGCGTGCCGATCGCGTCGGGGTGCTCGGCGGGCATCTCGTCGGTGCTCCGCCTGACGTAGCTGCCGTCGGGCTGCATGTCCCACGCTTGCCGGCGGTCGTGGAGGCCGATCTGCAGGATCTCCCACAGCCGCTCGCGCTCCGGGCGGCCGAGGATCGGCGTGGCCGCCTCGACCCGCACGTTCAGGTTGCGGTACATCCAATCGGCGCTCCCGATGTAGAAGTCGCCGTCGACGGGATCGTCCTTGCCGCCAGAGAACCAGAAGATCCGGCTGTGCTCGAGGAAGCGGCCGATCACCGAGGAGACGCGGATCGACTCGGAGAGCCCGGGCACGCCCGGCCGCAGGCAGCAGAAGCCGCGGATGACGAGGTCGACGCGGACCCCGGCCTGCGAGGCCCGGTAGAGGGCGTCGCCCACGCTGCGGTCCTCGAGCTGGTTCATCTTGGCCACGATCCGCCCCTGCTTGCCGGAGCGCTGGATCTCGATCTCCCGCTCGATGAGCTCGATGAACCGCTTCTTCATGGTCACAGGAGCGACCAACAGCCGCTGGTAGTCCTTCTGGCGGCTGCGGCCGGTCATGTAGTTGAAGAGGTTGACGAGGTCCTCGGTGATCGGCTGGTCGCAGGTGAAGAGGCCGATGTCCTCGTAGACGCGGGCCGTGCGCGGGTTGTAGTTGCCGGTCCCGATGTGGGCGTAGCAGCGGATCGAGTTGCCTTCCTGCCGCACCACGAGCGAGGTCTTGGAGTGCGTCTTGAGACCGACCACGCCGTAGGCCACGTGCACGCCGGCATCCTCGAGCTTGCGGGCCCAGTAGATGTTGCGGGCTTCGTCGAAGCGGGCCCGCAGCTCGACCAGGACGGCCACCTGCTTGCCGTTCTCGGCGGCCCGGATCAGGCTGGGGATGAAGGGGCTGTCGCCCGAGGTGCGGTACAGCGTCTGCTTGATGGCCAACACCTTGGGGTCGCTGGCGGCCTGCTCGATGAAGCGGCAGACGGTGGCGTCGAAACTCTCGTACGGATGGTGGACGAGGAGGTCGCCGCTCCGGATCACGCTGAAGAGGTCGGTGTCCTCGCTCTCGATCCGCGGCGGCACCACCGGCGTCCACTTCGGGAAGCGGAGCTCGGGGATGTCGAGGTCGGCGATCTCGTTGAGGATGCCGTAGTCGATGAGGCCGTCGGTCTCGTAGAGGTCCTCGTCGCCGATGTCGAGTTCCTCCTCGAGGAAGCGGAGGAGCCGCGGGTTGGCCCCGCGGGCGATCTCGAGCCGCACCACGCGGGCGAAGCGCCGCTCGCGGAGCTGCTGTTGGATCTGCTCGAGGAGGTCCTCGGCGTCCTCGTTGTCGCGCTCGATCTCGGCGTTCCGGGTCACCCGGAAGGGCAGGACCTTGACGATCTCCATCCCCGGGAAGAGGTCGTCGAGGTTGTGCTCGATGATCTCTTGCAGCGGCACGAAGCGGGAGGTGCCCTGGAAGCGGTACAGCCGGGCCCCCAGCTCGGGGACCTTGACCCGGGCAAACAATTGCTCGCTCTCCCCCGGCCGCCGCAGCATCACGCCCAGCGAGACGCTCATGTTCGAGATGAAGGGGAAGCGGTGCCCGGGATCGACCGCGAGCGGCGTGAGGATGGGGAAGACGTTGCGCCGGTACCACGCCTCGGCTTCGGTCCGCTCCGGCGTGGTCAGCTCCTCCCAAGAGAGGAAGTGGATGCCCGACTCGTGCAGCCGGGGCTGGATGTCCTGGCGGAAGCAGTCGGCGAGCTCCTGGGTGAGGGCCAGGGTCCGGGTGCGGATCGCGGTCAGCTGTTGGGCCGGGGTCAGCGGTTCCCACGGCGGGCTGCCGATCCCCGCGTCGAGCTGGCGGCGCAGGCTGCCCACCCGCTTCATGAAGAACTCGTCGAGGTTGTTCGAGAAGATGGACAGGAAACGCACCCGCTCGAGGAGCGGGAGCCGCGGGTCCTTGGCTTGGCCCAGCACGCGGCGGTTGAACTCGAGCCACTGCTGATCGCGGTTGAGGAAGCGGCTCGGATCGGCCGGGATCTCGCCAGGAGGCAGCCCGCCGGCGGGGGTCGGGTTGGCGGACTGGGCGGCGCGGTCGCTCATCGCGGGTCTCCTCGGCAGGTCGAACAGGGGTCCGTCATGCGGGCCGAGACCCGCGGGGTTCAGGGGCCGCGCCCCCAGGCGTGGGGAGAGGTCGGTAGATCGCAGCGCAGCGCGTCGCTTCGGTGACACGGACGCTCTCGACCCGCACCCCTTCCGGCAGCTTCCCGCCCAAGGCATCGCCGATGTGCTCGGCGATCCGCTCGGCGGTCGGGTTCCATCGGTCGAAGGGCGGCGTGGCGTTCAGGTCGCCATCCCGGAACGGGGCGACGATAGCCTCGAGGTGCCGCTCGACGAGATGGAAATCGCACAGAAGCCCGTCCTGGTCGAGCTGCTCCCCGGCCACCACCACCCGAACCCGGAAGTTGTGCCCGTGGACCCGCTCCCGCGTCCCTTGGATCACGATGGCGTGGGCCGCGGAGAACTCCGTCTCGAGCTCGAGGGCGAACATGCGGGGGCGATTATACGGACGGCTTGCCGGACCCGGCCGCGACCGACCTCGCCCCCGATATTCTGCCCGTCCCGCCCTTGGGGAGCTCGAACGCCATGACTGCCGCCACGATCAACGCCCCCGCCGCCGCCCCGCTCATGCTCTCGGTCTCCGGTGCCCGCGGCATCGTGGGAGCGACCATGACGCCGGTCACCGCCGCCCGCTTCGCCGCCGCCTTCGGTTCCCACGTCCGGGCCGCCACCCCCGGCCGCCGCCCGCGGCTCGTCATCGGCCGCGACGGACGGATCGGCGGCGAGAGCCTCGTCCTTGCCGCCAAGGCCGGCCTGGCTTCGGTGGGCTGCGACGTGGTCGACCTCGGCGTGACCATGACCCCGACCGTGGGCGTGATGATCCGCCACCTCCACGCCGACGGCGGCATGGCGGTGACCGCCAGCCACAACCCCATCCAGTGGAACGGCCTCAAGTGCCTCGACCACGACGGCCTGGCTCCGCCCAAGGAGGTGGCCGACGCCATCATCGCCCGCTTCCGCGAGGAGCGCCTCGACTTCGCCGACTCCCGCGGGGCCGGGGCCATCAGCGCCGACGGCACCTCCAACAGCACGCACATCGCCAAGGTGCTGGCCTGCGTCGACGTGGCGGCGATCCGGGCCGCCCGCTTCACCGTCGTCCTCGACAGCGTGAACGCCTCGGGCTGCGTGCCGGGTCGCCAACTGTTGGAGGAACTGGGCTGCCAGGTCGTCCACCTGTTTGGCGATCCGACCGGCGTCTTCGGCCACACCCCGGAGCCGATCGAGGCCAACCTCGGCGAGCTCATGGCCGGCGTCCGCCGCACGCCCGGCGCCGCCTGCGGCTTTGCCCAGGATCCCGACGCCGACCGCCTGGCCATCGTGGACGACAAGGGCCGCTACATCGGCGAGGAGTACACCCTCGTCCTGGCCGGCCTCCGCATGCTCGAGCGGCGCGGGAGCGGCGTGCTCGCCGCCAACCTCTCGACCAGCCGCATGATCGACGACGTGGCCGGCCGCTTCGGGGCCACCGTCCTCCGCACCGCGGTCGGCGAGGCCAACGTGGTCGCGGCCCTCAAGCCGGCCAAGGGCATCCTGGGCGGCGAGGGTAACGGCGGCGTGATCCTGCCCGAGGTCTGCTGGGTCCGCGACTCGCTGAGCGCGATGGCCCTCGTCCTCGATCTCCTGTCGAGCGCCAAGAAGCCGCTCTCGGCCATCGTCGACAGCCTGCCCCGCTACGCCATGATCAAGTCGAAGCTCGACCTCGCCGCGATCGGCGGCAACGCGGCGGTCGGCCCGGCCTTGGCCAAGACCCGAGCCGCCTTCGCCCACGAGCGGATGAACGACGCCGACGGCGTGCGGATCGACTTCGCCGACGGCTGGGTGCACCTGCGAGCGAGCAACACCGAGCCCATCGTGCGGATCATCGCCGAGGCCCCCACCAAGGAGCGGGCCGAGGAACTGGTCCAGCGCTGCGCGAAGGCCGCCGGCCTCGCCTGACGCTCCCCCGCCCTTCCCTCTACACTGCCGCCCGTGCAACGCCCCCGTCCGACGACCCGTCGCCTCCTCGCCGTGGCCTTGGCCGCAGCGGCCCTCTCCGGCTGCGCCACCATCCGCTACGACCCCGAGAAGGCGACGCGGTCCTATCCCTTCTGGCTCAAGCAGGGCGAGACGGTGGACGTCCAGGTCATCACCGAGGGCGAGACGATCCTGATCGTGAACGCCACGCCGGTCGACTACCAGAACGTGGACATCTGGCTGAACCAACGCTACCTGCACCACGCCGATCGGATCGCCCCGGGCGAGAACAAGCGGCTCTACCTCGGCAACTTCTGGGATGTGCGCGGTGAAGGGCCCCATCCCGGCGGCGCCTTCCGCTACTACCCGCCGACCCCGGTGCGGCTGGTGCAGCTCCAGATCGACGAGACCTCGCCGCTGATCGGGCTGCAAGCCGTCCTCACCGAGGACGAGACGCGTTGACGCCGGCCTCGATCGCCACCTCCACGGCGATGGGCAGGTGATCCGAGCCGAGATCGGGGCCGACCTCGAACCGCGCGCCGACGAGGCCCGGTGAAAGCAGGCAGTGGTCGATCGGGATCCGCAGGAACCACGGCACCTCCGCGGGCCCGAGGCGGGTCGGCCACGTCCCGCCCAGCGAGCGGCCGTCGCGGGCGGAGCGGAAGCCGCTCGAGGCGACGAGGTCGCGGAAGGCGCTGCCGTAGGGCGTCTCGTTGAGGTCGCCGCACAGGATGGTCGGGAGGGGCGAAGCCTTGGCCCGGGCGGCGAGCCAGGCGAGTTCGGCGTTCCGTAGCGCCGTGGCCGCGTCGCCGACCGGCGGCGGTGGATGCACGCCGAGGATTCGGACCGGCCCGATCGGCGTCTCGGCGATGGCGTCGACGAAGTGGAAGACCTTGCCGGGCGAACGCTCGAGCAGCACGTTCCGCAGCGGATAGCGGCTCAAGAGGGCGATCCCGCCAGCGTCGCTCCGCGGCATGCTCTCCTGGTGCGGGTAGGTGTCGACGAGCCCCCGCGCCGCCTCGGCCCAGGCCGGTGAGCACTCGACGAGGACGACCAGATCGCCGCCGAACTGCCGCAGCGTCTCGAGCTTGGCCGCATCGGGGGGATTGACGCAGAGGACATTGGCCGAGACGACCCGCAACGTGCCGCCCGAGGCGGCGGCCGGCGGCACGCTGCCCCACGCTTGGGACACCACGATGCCAGCCCACACCGCGCCCGCTGCCGCCACCACCGCCGCGACGCGAAAACGAAGGAGGAGGGCGACCAAGGCGGCGAGGACGAAGGCGACGCCGCAGTGCAGCGTCCACGGGCTTGTCAGGGCCTCGGCCAGCCCGCCAGCTAGGCGGCCGACGAGGAAAACGATGACGCTGCCCACGAGGACCACGGTGACCGACACCCGAGCGAGCCCGCGAACGGCCCGCCCCAGGCAGGACCCCGCAGCAGGCGGCGCGGAAACGGTGTTGGATGGGTCGGGCAGAGGCAGACCTCGAAAGGTGCGGGAACCGGAGGCGGCCGGCCCACGGAAGGTACCGCAGGGTCGCCGCCTGCAATAGACGCCCGAAACGGAAGCCCGATGCACCCGGCGGCCCCATTCCGCCGACGATGTCCCGGAACCCGTCCGGAGCCCCCCATGACCACGCTCTTCGTCGGACTCTTCGCCGGCCTCGTCGGCATGGCCTACTTCATGTACGGCAAGCGCGAGGCCAAGCTCAGCGCCCTCCTCTGCGGTACGGCGATGTGCATCTATCCGTACTTCGTCGCCAGCCTGCTGTGGCAGATCGTCCTCGGCGTCGTGCTGGCGGCGGTGCCGTTCTTCGTCGAGTTCTAGGCTCGTTCGCTCGGTGGCCGCCCCTTCCATTCGCAACCATCCCGCCCCACCCACACATGCCGGTGGCGGGCGATCCAGGCGTAGACGCCGTCGCGGATCGGACGCGGGACGGCCAGGAGCACCCGGGCCATCGGCCACGGGAAGCGCAGATGCCGGGCCACCCGGATCGCCGCCGCCGAGCGTTCGTGGACCCTGCCGCCCTCGACGAAGAGCATCGTGTCGTGCCGCGGCGGTCCGTATCCGAGCGAAGCGAGGAGTTCGATCGCCTCCGGCGAGCCGAGCGGGGCGAAGCGGAGCCTGCCGTGCCGGTCGCGCCGCGCTGCGAAGCGGACCGACGCGTTGCAGAGCGTGCAGTCGCCGTCGAAGAGGACGACCGGACCACGGGCGTCGAGCGGTTCCGGCGGTCGGAGGTCCGAGGGAGGCGGCACCCCGCCATCTCACCATGCCGAGGGCCGATCGGCCAGCGGCGAGGCTCGGTCGTCGCGGACGCCGGCGCAGCGAGGCGGGGACAGAGGCTCACGTCGAGGTTGGCTTCGGCGGCGGCTTCCTCTCACCGCCCCCGCGCCTCTTGGGCGAGTCGCGCGGGCTCTCCGCCGGCGGCGACCACGCCCCGAGCACCTCGGCGAGGTCGTAGCCGTCCACGATGCCGTCACCGTTGACGTCGGCGCGCCGCACCGGCGAGGAATCCGCAGGACCCCACGACGCGAGGACGAGGGCGAGATCATCGGCGTCGACGCGGCAGTTGATGTCGACGTCGGCCGCGACCACCCCTTGGGGACGGAGCAGGTAGGTGTGGATGTACCCCTTGACGGCGATCACGCCCTGGTTGTTGATTCCACCGACCACGTAGGGGGCATCGTTCGGAGGAAACGTGCCGAGCGAGGCGAGGGAGACCATCGTCCCGTGCTGCCAGAGGAAGGGCTTGCCCGAGCTCGCCGCGACGGGCTTGCTCTGGCCGACGACCTGACCGAGGTCGTTGCTGTCCTTGACCCGGCTTTGCGTGTCGCCGGGGAGCCAGCCGAGGAGGGTGAACTGGCCGCTCTCCCAGTAGAAGGCCTGCCAGGAGGTCGGAGAGGGGACGACGGCGTCGCCCGCGATGCGGCCCAGGTCGTCGATTCGCGTCCCCCAGGCCACGGGATAGCCGTCGGGCGGCGGGAGCACGAGCACCTGGTCCTCGCCGTTCCAGACAAACGGGCGGGCGTCGATCACCCACGACTCGAGGAAACGCTGGCCCGTCGCGAGGCCGGAGGGCGCCACGTCGTAGATGCCGCCGTGGGCGCTCGCCAAGCCATCGGGGAGCGGTGCCAGCGCGCCGTCGAACCACGCGTAGGGGTTGAACCCGCCAGGCCCGTTCTCCACCTCGCCGAGGATCGTCCCGTCTTGGCGGAGGACGGCCGAGTTCACGTACGATCCGGAACCGACGGGGAGGTGGATCTCGACCGTCCCGTCCGTGCGCCACACGATCAGGCCGTAGCCCTCCGAGACCTCAGCCCTTCCCGTGACCGTGCCGTCGTCCGCGACGCGGTAGGCGAGGCAATTGCCGATCGCGACCCCCGCCGGCAACGGGAGCTGCTCGCTGCCCGCGGCCGGCGACCAGCGCCAGGCCCGCCAGGCGGTGCCCCCGCAGACGGTGTAGAAGCCGACCACGATGTCGTCGTCACTGATGTCGGTGACCGAGTGACTATCCGCGGGTCCGCAGAGCCCGGGAAGCGTGACCACGTCATATTGGCATTGGGCGAGGGCGCGCGGAGCGACGAAGGAAGTCAACAGGGCGATCGAAGCGAGCGGAGGTCGCATGTCACTCGCCTCCTTCCAGCACGCTCAGGACAGTGGCACGTTCCTCTGCCCCCAGGCCGCCGAGCCACCATGCGAACTCCTCGAGCGTCGCGAAGCCGAGCGACTCGGCGAGCCCCTGAGGGGTGATCGTCCCGGAAGGGGACGCGGCGGACTCGGCCGCCAGCAGCGTGTCGTACGCCGGACACGGGCCCCAGGCGCCCAGCAGGAGCGCCAAGTCTGTCGAACCGACGTCGCGGTCATTCGCCACCGCGAGCGCGGCCTCCAAGCTCGGGCAGGCCGTCGTCCGCTCGGTACCGTCCGGCGCCGCGGGGCGGATGTCACACGGCCTGACGCGACGCTCTACCCCGAGTGCGACGTTGGCGGCACGCGGCACGGCGGCGAGCATCGCGATGGCGTGGTGCCTTCCTCGCGTCCGATGCCGACAGGTAAGGGTGACGATGTCGATCTCCTTCGCGCGCCGAACCGATCAGACGTCGGCTCCGGAGGCGCACATCAGACGTTAGGAGCTTCGCGCCGTGTAGGGCGAGGCGAGAGCCCGAAGGAAAATCAACGCCGTCCCGTCCGGATTCTGACCGGCACGTCCGACAAGCCGGCGGTGGCTACTTTGGCCTCAGCTTCGCGAACGCCCGGCCACTCCCCGCTCCGCTCCCGATGCTCGGGACAGCCCGATCTCATGCGGGTTTCAGGCACAATGGCTCCATGCGAGCCCTTGCATTCCTACTCTCCAGGGGTGTCATGGACATACACGTTCGGGCGCATGGCCATCCTCTTGGGAGCGTGGGGCCAGACCGACATGATCGAGATCGATCTGAGCGACTACTCTCCGAACCAAGGTCCCACGTCGAACGGCGTCATCGACGCCGCCGACATGTCGGTGCTCCTAGGTTTCTGGAGCGGCAGCGACCAAGTGCCGCTCGAGCTCCCGTGCTCGGGCGCGTTCTGCCCACCCGGCACGGAGCCCCAAGCCGAGTCGATGATGGCTGGGCAGCCTCTCCAGCTTCCCCTCGCGGCGCTCGGATTCTCCTCGGTCGAGGAATTCGTCCAGTGGGGGCTTTCGGCAGACCCCGCCGCCCTCGACGCGGTGTGCACGACGATGGCGTGGCTGATGCAGTCGGCATCAGGAGGTGACCAGTGACGGGTCCGCTGAAGGTCCTTCTCACGGCCGCGGCGTTGCCGACGGTCGCGGCACCGGGGCATGCGGCGGTGGTCCATGTCTTCGATGACCAGCCCCTCTTCGGCTCGCTGGTGGACGGTGCCACGGGGATCGACTTCGTGGCCCCGGACGGCATGCCGGGGCTCATCGCCGCCGACACCTACGCCGGGTTGGGTGTGACCCTGAGCAGCTCGCCCGCCGACCCGCTCATCGTCTACTACCGCGGGAACAGCCCGACCGGCGGCTGGACGGACGGCTGGGGCCTTGAGTTGCTGGAGCCTCCGCCGTGGCACCTAGCGTTCAACTTCGCGGCGCCGATTCGCGGGTTCGCGGCGGAGCGCATTCTTGACGGTGGCTCGACGCCGACGTGCCGCTTCTACCTCGGTGGACAGCTCATCGCACAAGACACCTTCCCGATGGCGTCCGTGCCCGGGGGCACCCATTTTGCCGGCTGGGTGACCGACTTCCAGTTCGACCGGGTGACGTTCGACTACCAGGGCGTCGACAACATCTACTTCCAGACGATCCCCGCGCCGGGCGGGCTCGCGCTGGCGCTCGTCGGGATCATGACCGCTGGTCGTCGACGCCGTTGACCGATCTTCGGCCCAGCGCAGCCCCGCTGTCCATATCGCAGCTCCGCTGCGAGGGGCTTCGCTCAGCATCTCCCCCAAGCACTGCGTGCTTGAGAGCGAGGCGCGGCTGCGCCGCGAGGGCAGACAGCGGAGCGAGCCGCCGCTCTCACAACCCGAGCCGGGACTTCTTCTCTTCCCACTCGGCGATCTCGCGCTTGTTGGTCGTGGCCAGCGGCTGGCGCGTCCGCAGGGCCTCGATCTCGAGCCGCGTGAGATGCATGTCGTGGAGCCGGTAGTCCTCGAAGGCCTCGCAGGCCACCGGGACGATGGGCTGGATCAGGCGGTACATGGCCCGGGCGTAGTCCTGGATCTCGAGCTGGGCGTGGGGATCCATGCGCAGGGAGAGGAAGTGCAGGATGTTGTGGAGATCGCACTTCCAGTACCACTCGGTGTAGACGCTGACCGGAAGCGCCGCACGGGCCAGCTCGCGGGCCACGCCCTTCTCGGTGAGGGCGAGGTACTTGGCGTACGAAGCCTCGGCCTCGTCGAGCAGCCGGAGGAACTCCTCGGCCGTGCCCACGTCGACCGGTTCGTCGCCGCCTTGGCGGTTGGTCTTGCTCTGCTGGCGGATGTTCTCGATGGTCGGCCGGTAGAAGCGGTCCTGGACGATCGAGTAGCGGGCCGAGTATTCGTTCACGTTCGCCGTGCGGTGGCGGATCCACTGGCGGGCCACGAAGATCGGCATGGCCATGTGGAACTTGAACTCGACCATCTCAAGCGGCGTGGTGTGCCGGTGCCGCATGAGGTAGCGGACCAGCCCGCGGTCCTCGTTGACCTGCTTGGTGCCCGCCCCGTAGCTCACCCGGGCCGCCTGCACGATGGCGAAGTCGGCGGTCTTCCCTTCCGGGACGAGCCGCGGCATGGCGTCGACCAAGGCGATGAAACCGTGGTCGTGGACCGCGAGCTCCCATCGCGCCGCGCCGTTCATCACGTCGACGAGCGGCGTCTCGGGCTTCACTTCGCGGATCGGGCTGGCGGCGGTCACGGCGGAATCGGGCATGGTGGAGGACGCGGGCGTCATGGCCCGGGCAGTATCCGCGGGGGAGCCAGATCCGGCGACTCACAACGGCTCAACGGCCTGGGCCTTCACCAGGCACACCACCCGGGTCCCGGGGGCGACCGCCAACTCGGCGACCGCCCGGTGGCTGACCTCGGCGAAGAGCCGCGGCCCCCCCGCCCCGCCGAGCGAGACCTCGACCAGCGCCATGCGTTCGTGCATCGAGACCCGCTCCACGGTGGCGGGAAGCTGGTTCTGGATCGAGACCCGCTCCAAGGCCCCGGCAGCGAGGGCGACGTCCTTGGGCGGCACGCCGACCACGAGTTCCCCCCCCACTGGCCGGTCGAGGAGCGGCATCACCAGCCGGACGCCCCCCGGAGCCTCGACCGTGCTGCTCCCCGCGGTCGGGTCGTGGCGCTCCACGCGGACGGCGAGGAGGTTGGCCATCCCCCGCTCGCGGACGACCCCCGCCGCCCGCGGCTCGTGCAGGAGGTCGCCGTAGCGTCCGAGGCCGACCTGCCGCCCGGCGTCGAGGAGGAGGAGCTCATCGGTCAGGCGGAGGATCTCCCCGAGCTCGTGGCTGACGTAGGCGATCGGGACCTGCGCGGCGTCGACCACCCGCCGCAGGAAGGGAAGGATCTGCCCGCGCAGTCGCCGGTCGAGCGAGGCCAGCGGCTCGTCGAGGAGGAGGAGCCGAGGATGCCGCAGGAGGGCCCGGCCGAGGGCCACCCGCTGCCGCTCGCCGCCCGAGAGCTGGCTCGGGCGCTTGGCCAGATGCGGGGCGAGTTCAAGGAGGTCGACCACCTCGTCGAAGCGAAGGCCGTCCCGCGCCGGCGCCGCGGCCATGCCGTAGCGGAGGTTCCCTTCGACCGAGCGATGCGGGAAGAGCCGGTGATCCTGGAAGACCATGGCCACGGCCCGGCGATGGGCCGGCACGTCGATCCCCTTGGCCCGATCGACGAGGACCGTGCCGTCGACCTCGATCCGGCCGCGCCCGACCGGCTGCAGCCCGGCGATGGCTTCGAGCAGCGTCGACTTGCCGGAGCCCGAGGCCCCGAAGACGCCGAGGACGCGGGCCGAGGAGGCGAAGTCGACCTCGACGCGGAACGGGCCGCGCTCGATGGTGCAGGCGGCGCGGATCATCCCTCGCCTCCGTCGGACCGGAGGCGAGCATGCATGCGGCGGCTAACCACTTCGGAGAGGACCAAGGCCCCGAGCGAGACGGCGATCGAGATCACGATGAGCCGCATGGCCTGGTCGTCGCCGCCCGGCACCTGCGACCAGGTGTAGATCGCCGACGGCAGCGTGCGGGTCTCTCCTTCGATGTTGCCGGCCACGGTGATGGTGGCCCCGAACTCGCCGAGGCTGCGGGCGAAGGCGAGGGTGATGCCGGCGAGGATCCCGGGCAGGGCCAGCGGCAAGGTGACGGTCCACGCCACCCGCCACGGGCTCGCCCCGAGCGTGCTCGCGGCCTGCTCGAGGCGACGGTCGACGAGTTCGATGGCCAGCCGCGCCGAACGGACCAGGAGCGGGAAGCCCATGATGGCCGAGGCGATCGCCGCTGCCTTCCAGGTGAAGGCGATGTCGAGACCGGCGTGGGCGTGGAGCCAGCCGCCGAGGATGCCGTTCCGCCCGAGGAGCCGGAGGAGGAGATAGCCGACCACGACGGGCGGCAGGACCAGCGGAGCGTGGACGACAGCGTCGACCAACACCTTGCCCGCGAACCGCCGACGGGCGAGGAGCCACGCGCAGGCGATCCCCGGCACCAGCATGGCGGCCACGCTCACCACCGAGACGCCGAGCGAGAGGCGCAGGGCCGACCACTCCTCGGCGGTGAGGAGTCCGCTCATCGCCGCAGGTCGCCGGCGATCTCCGGCCGTTCGAGCAGCCGGAAGCCGGCGCTCCGGAAGCGCGAGGCCATCTCCTCGGAGCGGAGGAAGTCGACGAAGGCCGCGGCCTGCGGGCCGGCCTTGACGGTGCGGGCGATCGGATAGCGGATCGGGTCGTGGCTCTCGTCGGGGAACACGCCTAACACGACCACCTTGGTCGAGGCCTTGGCGTCGGTCGCGTAGACGATGCCGAGATCGGCCTCGCCGTCTTCGACCAGGCGGAGCGCCGCCCGCACGTCCTTGGCCGGGAGGAACCGGCCCTTCATCCCGTCGAGCCAACCGAGCCAGGCGAGCGACTGCTCGGCGTAGCGGCCGGCGGGCACCGAGGCTGGCTCGCCGATCGCGATCCGCGCCACGCCGTCGAATTGCCCGACGCTGGCCTCCTTGGCGACCGTCGCCCGCAGCGACGAACTGGCCGGCGCGATGAGGACGAGGTCGTTGGCGAGGAGGTCCTCGCGCGACGTCGCGTCGACCGCGGTGGCGGCAATGGCGGCGTCCATCCACTTCCCGTCGGCCGAGAGGAAGAGGTCGGCCGGGGCCCCGGCGTTGATCTGCTTGGCGAGAGTCGAGGAGGAGTCGAAGCTGAAGACGACCGGCGTCCCCGTCGCGGCCTCGAAGCGCTGGCCGGCGTCCTTCATCACGTCGGTCGTGCTCGCGGCGGCGAAGACCGTGACCGGCCGCGGGGCGGGCTTCCCCTCACAGGAGGCGAGGAAGAGGGCGAAGACGGGCGCGATGAGGAGCGCGACGAAGCGCATGAGGACAGCGATGATACAGCCGGCCCCCGCCCATCGCCGCCTTCGCCGCTAGCGTGGCGAGGGCGGCGGCGCCGCTTCGGCCCGGCCGTCGATGACCACCCGCGCCACGTTGCCGAGCCGGGCAAAGGAATGCTCGCGGCCCAGCGTCTTCAGCTCGGCGAGGAGCTCCTCGTCCGTCAGTTCCTCGATCCTCGCCCGGTGCTCGGGCCCTTGGACGATGGCGATCCGATCGGTGCCGACGAGGGCGGGTGGCGGATTGGGGCTGCTCTCGGCGATCGTGGGGACTGCCCCCTTCGTCGGTCCCTGCGTCGGCCCCTTTGCAGGACTCGCCGGGCTGAAGGCGGCGTACCACGCCCAACCGCTTGCCGTCACCAGCGCCACGAGCGCCGCGGTGATGGCGAGGCCGCGGACCAGGCGCGTGGTGACATCGTCGCGGCGAAGCGTGGCTTCGAGCTCGCCCCAGGTCTCGGACTTGCGGCGGTCGGCGTAGCTCGAACGTGGCCTGGTGTCGTGGAGCTCGTCAGTCATCGCTCGTCTCCGTCGCTCGCTTCCGCAGTCGTCCGATCACCCGTCGCAGGCGGCTCTCCGCAGCCCGCACATCGAGGCCCAAGGCCTCGGCCACGATCCGCATGGCGTGCCCGCGCCCGAAGCGGAGATCGAGGGCCTGCCGGTCGATCGCGGCAAGCCGCTCGATCTCCTGGGCGAGATCCGCGAGTGGCCCGTCTCGTTCCCCGTTCCGCCGCTGCGAAGGCTGGGGATCGGGCCGGTCCGCCTCGCGCCGGGCCCGAGCCCGTTCCGACTTCAAGCGATCGAGGGCGCTGGTCAGGGCCACCCGCACCAGCCACGCGTCGAGCCGTTGGCAGGAGTCGAAGGTGGGCATGGCCCTGGCGATCCGAAGCCACGCATCGTGGGCGCAGTCGCAGGCGAACTCCTCGCCGCGCCGCGTGCGGAGGACGATGGCCCGGACCAGGAGGTCGTAGCGGGCCTCGTAGAGTTCGGCCAAGGCCGTCCGGTCGCGGCCCCCGATCGCCGTCGAGATGGAACGGGCCCAGTCGTCCGACCGCTGCCCGGAAGCGGCATCGCTCCGGGCCGTTGGCCCCGTCCGATCGCTGGTCGGCTGGTCCGCCATGCGGAGCATGCGGTTAGTTGGCGTCCTTGGCTTGCTTCAAGACGCGTTGGAAGTCGCTCTTGAGCCGCTCTTGCACCTCTCGACCGAGCCCGGGGACCTGCCGGGCCCGCGAGATGAGACCGAGCGTGGCCTGAGCCTCCGCCTTGCTCATGGCCGCGATCTCTTGGTCGGTGAAGGGGCCGGGGATCGAGTCGGGCGGCGTGGTCGAGGTCGTGATCGTGGTCGTGGCCTGCCCGGCCGGCGTCGTCGACTTCATGTCCGGCAGCCGAAGCCGAAGGACCTCGCGGATCGCCGAGAGCTCGTCTTCGCTGCCCTTGACGAAGAGCATGTGCGACGGCGGGTGGTACTTGGCGGCGAAGGTCGGCGAGCCGCCGTCGAACTCGACCGCCAGCGTCGCCGCCTCGAGGAGCGTCTGGACCTCCTGGTCGGAGCCCGTCGGCAGCCCGCTCAAGTCGAACACCGCCCGATGGATCGCCGTCCCGGCGCCACGATCGAGCTTGCCGGAGATGACGCAGACGCTCTCCCGCAGGGGAGCCCCGCTGACCGAGCCCTTGCCGGCGGCGGGACCGATCCAATTGACGTCGAGACGACAGGTCGCCCCGGCTTCGGTGGCCAAGTCCATCGCGGTCAGGAGGCCGACCGCCGTCGAGACCGCCGAACCGCGCAGCTTCGCCGGCGGAGCCCGCAGGCTGCGAAGGAGGGCCTCGTCCTGGTAGACGAACCCTTCGAACTTGGCTTCCTTGGCGATCCGCTCGAGGTAGTCGTAGACCGAGCCGCCCTCGAAGTCGAAGGTGACGGCGCCCGAGGCGGCTTCGACCTCGTCGCTCCAATCCTCGACTACGGCGATCGCCTTCGGGATTTGCTGGAGCGTGCCGTACAGGATGATGCCCCGGCTCCCGCTGGGCATGATCCGTAGGTCGAGCCCTTCCTTGTGGAGCCGCCCCTCGAGGGAAACAAGGTTTGGCCCCGTTTCGAAGGGGAGTCGGAGGCGAACCGACGCAGTGTCGAGCGGGTTGGCCGTCTGGCCTTGGCTCGCAGGCGCCGCTTGGCCAGACGCCGACGGCCGTTCGCCCGCCGCCTCCTGCCCCACGGCCGACCCACCCACCGCCAACGCCACACCAGCCACCAAGGCTCGCACCGCTCCGCCGATCCAACGGTTTGCACGCGTCATGTCCGGATCCTCCGCCGAGAAACGACGACCGACGCCCCGATCCGCCACGCAATCCGAAACATTGTCGAGAATCAACGCGCCACCCGCCTCCCTCACTTCGCTGGCGGCGTCGCGGCCGGTGCCTTGTCGAAGCCTAACCCGCGGCGCAGGTAGCGGGCCCGCATCGCCTTCAGCCACTCGTTGCACTCGGCCGAGGTGCCGACCGTGGTGGGCAGGCCGTCCGGCTTGAGGTAGGGCGGCACGTCGCGGGCATCGCCGAAGACGAGCACGATGGAGACGAGGGCCTCGTCGTAGGTCGACGGTTGGGCCCCGGCCATGGCGGCGCTCCGCGTCGTCGGCCACGGGGTGTCGTCGGCGTCGGGGGCGAGGGCGAGCGTCTCGCCACCCAAGCCGAAGGCCTTCAGTTCCTCGATCGAGAGAGGGAACGCGCCGTCGTTGGCCGTGACGTAGGACATCGTGGCCCACGCCAACGTGCGCAGGCGGCGATCGGTCTCCGCCGCCGTGCCGCGGATCTTGCCGGCCACCATCCAGCCCACCGCGACCATGGCGATCGAAGCCACCACCAAGACCGCGATAAAGGCCCGGCCCACGCGCTTCCCGCTGCCGACATCGACATCGGGCCGGAGGGCAGGCTGGGAGGCGGGCGTCGTCACATCCGCATCCCTTCGAACTTGATGCGTTCCTTCTTCCGCCGCGGATCGGCCTCCGGCACCGCCGAGAGGAGGGCCTTGGTGTAGGCATGCCGCGGGCGGGCGATCACGTCGTCGCGGCTCCCTTCCTCGACGATCGTTCCGTTCCACATCACGGCGATCCGGTCGCAGATGTGGTGGATGACAGCCATGTCGTGGGAGATGAAGAGGTAGGCGAGGCCGAACTCGTCTTGCAGGTCGGAGAGGAGGTTCAGGATCTGCGACTGGATCGAGACGTCGAGGGCCGAGGTCGGCTCGTCGCAGACGATCAGCCGCGGCTCGAGGGCCAAGGCCCGGGCGATCCCGATCCGCTGCCGCTGGCCGCCAGAGAACTCGTGCGGATAGCGGTCCGCCGCCGCCCGCCACAGGCCGCAGCGTTCAAGCAGCGTCTCGACCCGGTGGCGAAGCTCGTCGCCGCTCGCCATGCCGTGCACTTCGAGCGGTTCGCCGACGATGCGCCCGACGCGCATGCGAGGGTTCAGCGACCCGCCCGGATCCTGGAAGATGATCTGCATCTGCCGGCGGAGCTGCCGCATGGCCCCGGGGCCCTGGTCGAAGACGCTCTGGCCGTCGAAGAGGACCTTGCCGCCGGTGGCTGGGATCAGGCGGAGCACGGTGCGGCCGACGGTGGTCTTGCCGCAGCCCGACTCGCCGACCAGGCCCAGCGTCTCGCCGCGGCGGAGGTGGAAGGAGACGCCGTCGACCGCCTTCACGTGGCCGACCGTCCGCTGCAGGATGCCGCGGCGGATCGGGAAGTGCGTCTCCAAGCCGACCACCTCGAGCAGCGGGCGATCGAGGAGTTCGTCGTGGGCGGAGCGGAGCGGCGACACCATGCGGGGGCAAGTATACGGACGGGCCGCTGCGCCGCCCCACCCTCCTGGTCCGGACACCCTCGCGAAAACGAGCCGAGGGCCGCCCCGGGGGCCGCGCTCGGCTCTGCGACAGGTACTGGTGGGAGGTTCGCTCCGGGTCAATCCCGGAAGTTGGCGACCTGTGGAATGGTGTCCTCGTGCTCCTGGCCGTCGGGGGTGACAAAGACGATCGGGATCGGCATGTTGCCTCCGCTCCGCGAGGCCTGGTAGAAGCGGGCGACGCGAGCGAAGAGCTCGTCTTCGGTGGTGACCGCCTGCCCGAGGACTTCGACGATCACCGAGCCGACCGGGATGACCTCGGCCGCACGGGAGCCCTCGCGGACTTCCTCGACCAGGACGCCGCGGCGGAAGGGCACATTCAGTTCCGCCGCACGCCGCTCGGTGGCGGTCGAGAGCCGGGCGAAGCCGAGACGGTTGAGCGTCTGGGTGAAGACCGGGGTGGACTTGCCCGGATCGAGCTCGGCGAGGCTGACCTTGATGGCCTTACTCTCCGGAGTCTTGCCGCTTTCGAGCCGCCAGATGTCGAGGACGACTTCGGTGCCGGGACGCTTCGAGGAGATCAGGGCCCGGACCTGGTCGCCGCCAGCGGTCTTCTTGCCGTCGATCGAGAGGATGACGTCGCCGATGCGGAGGCCGGCCTGTTCGGCGGGCGAGCCGCGCTCGAGCGTGGTCACCACGGCGCCCTCGCCCTTGAAGTTCTCGACCACCGGGCGGAACTCCTCGGCGTTGAGGGCGGCCACGAAGTCTGGCGTATTCACGCTGACCCCGAGGTAGCCCTTCTTCACCTCGCCGGTCGAGATGATCTGGCCGACGGCGCTCTCGATCATGGTCATCGGGATGGCCAGGCCGATGCCGGCGAACTGGCCTTGGCCCACGGTGTTGCCGCGACCGGTGGCGATCGCGGTGTTCATGCCGATCACGTGGCCGTAGATGTCGGTGAGCGGGCCGCCCGAGTTGCCGGGGTTGATGGCGGCGTCGACCTGGATGAAGTTCTGGTAGTCGATCTCGGAGAGTCCGGCCGAGCGGCCGAGGCCGGAGACGATGCCGGAACTCATCGAGAAGCGGAAGTCGAAGGGCGAGCCGAAGGCATAGACCATGTCGCCCTGCTGGAGCTGGTCGCTGTCGCCGCGCTGGGCCGGATGGACGCCGCTGGCGTCGATCTTGACCACGGCGATGTCCGTGCGGAGGTCGCGGCCGACCAGCTCGGCGTCGTGCATGGTGCCGTCGTGGAGCTGGACCTGGATGCGGTCGGCCCCGTCGACGACGTGGGCGTTGGTGACGATGTGGCCAGCGTCGTCGAAGATCCACCCCGAACCGCTCGAGATGTAGGCCTGGTTGACCGCCCGCCGTCGGATCGTGCCGACCGTCGACACGTGCACCACGCTCGGCTCGACGACCTTGGCGATGTCCCGCTGGATGCCGTTGATTTGCTCGAGGATGTTCCCCGGCTGGGCCAAGCGGTTCGACGCCTGGACGACGTCGACGGTGGTCTGGGCGTTGACGAACTGCTTCACCGCGAAGGGGCCGGCAAGGAGTGCCACGCCCGCTGCTGCGAGGACGACCAGACTCGGACCGTAGGACTGCGCGCCACGCATGTGTCCATATCTCCTGTTGCGAGCCGCCGGGCTGCTTCCGTTCCACACGTCTGACTTGCTGCGACCGAGGCCCCTGCGGCTGGCTCTTGTTGGGATCGGGTGGCCTCTTGTACCCCGGTCGGTCGGATCCTGTTCGAACCCCCGGTGTTCGCGTTCGGCTGTCTTTCGTCCGAGACGCCACGTTGGTGTCAATCACCCACGGGGATTCTTTTTCCGCCCACCGGCCGCCACGGGGACGAACCTCGGCCAGCGAGGTCGGCGTGCAACGTGCGAGCGGGCAGGAAGGATGCCTCGATCTGGCGGATCCGTCGCCCGAATCGACCGGGGACGGGGCGCGAGCCGCGGTCAGCCCGGCAAGGTCCGCTTCCACTCGGCCAAGGCCCGGGCCTCGGCGTCGCTCATCACGTAGGGGTGGTCCCCGAGGTTCCCGGTCCGGACCCGTTCCTTCCACGCCGTGGCCATGCCCACCAGGTGCTTTCCCATGTCGACCAAGGGGCGGGCGAACCCCGGCTGCCACTCGGTCAGGCCAAGAAGGTCATGGGTCACCACCACCTGCCCGTGGCAGGTCGGCCCGGCTCCGCAGCCGATGACCGGCACTCGCAGCCGGGAAACAATGAGCTCGGTCACCTCTTGGGGGGCAGCCTCGATCAGGACCATGACCGCCCCCGCTTCCTCCATCGACAGGGCGTCCTCAAGGAGGGCCCGAGCGGTTTCGGCCGTCTTCCCCGCCGCGTAGTAGCCGCCGTGCATCCGGGCATGCTGCGGTCGCGAGCCGATGTGGGCGACCACCGGGATGCCGGCCCGAGCCATCTTGTGGACCAAGGGGGCGAAGGAGCGGTCGACCTCGAGCTTGACGCAATCGGCCATCCCCTCGGTCATGAAGCGACCGGCGTTGTGGATGCCCTCGGCGTCATCGGCCTGGTAGGAGAGGAAGGGCATGTCGCCCATGACCAGGCACTTGGGGGCCCCCCGCTTCACCGCCGCGGTAAGGGCGATGAGGATGTCGAGCGGGGCGTGCAGCGTGGCGGGGTAGCCGAGGATCACCTCGGCTGCGGTGTCGCCGACCAGGAGGACCGGCACGCCGGCCTTCTCGAACCAGCGGGCGGTCGTCGCGTCGTAGCAGGTCAGGCACGCGAACTTGGTGCCGTCGCGGGTCCAGCGCTGGATGGTCCGGATGGTGACCGGGGCGGTCAGGGCCGGCGACTCGAGGTCGGCTTCCATGCGCTCGGGCGGTCGCCCGGGACTCGTCGTGGCCTGGCTGGCCGGTTGGCTCGGGGCGGACTTCTCGCTTCGCTTGTCGGGAGCCTTCTCGGGCATGGCGATCGACTTCCTGGGCAGGACCGAGGTTGGTCAGAACGGCCGCTTGGACGGATTGAGCAACACGTTATCCCGGCCCGCCACGATCAGGTCGGCGATTTCGACCGCTTCGAGGAAGCTGGCCCGGGCGGTCTCGAGGTCGTGGCACGGGGAGAGCACTTGCCCCTGCTCGAGATGCTCCTGCGTCGGCACAGCGTCGCCGGCCACGAGGATGGTGGTCGAACTCTGCGGCAGGAGGAGCCCGGTCAGCCCCGGCGTCACCCCAGGCAGCGGGAAGAGGTCGACCCCCTTCTCGAGGCGGTCGGGAGCCGGCTTGCAGCGCTCGATCACGGCGATCTCAGCCATCAGGAGCTTGGCGACCTCCTCGTCGCCGCTGGTCCGGGCGTGCTTGAACCGTTCGACCATGGAGACGCCGATCGCCTCCCGCTCGGCGGTCGAGACGAACCACTCGGCCTTCTCGAAGGCAGCGATGCCGCGGCGATGGAGGGGATGCAGGCAGGTCAGGAAGACGTGGGTGATCTGCTCGGGCTTGAGGCCGCTCCGCTCGGCGAGGCGGGGGGCGATGATGTGTGGCGGGAGCGAGGGATCGACGAGGATCCGGGCCGGGCCGGCCACGAGGAGCGTGGTGGTGGCGTGGCCGGGGCGCACCTCGCCCTGCGGGCTACTCGACGAGCTGGTCCTTGGCCAGCCGACCGAGCGGGTTGCGGGGATCGTCGCGCTTGGCCTTCAGGGCCTCGATGACGAGCGGCGGGACGAGCGTGTTCAGCTTCTCGAGCGAGCCGCCGAGGGCGGCGATTTGTTGAATCAGGCTCGAGGAGGTGTAGGCGAAGCTCTCGCCGGTGACGATGAAGACCGTCTCGATCCCGGCCACCTGGCGGTTGGTGATGGCGAGCTGGCACTCCGCCGCCAGGTCGGTGATGTTCCGGATGCCGCGGATGATGGCGCTGGCCCCGACCTCCTGGGCGAAGTCGACGGTGAGGCCGCTGTAGTGCTCGACCCGCACCATGGCCCCGTCGGGCTCCATCCGCACCAGCTCGGCCACCAGCCGCTCGGCGAGTTCGAGCCGCTCCTCGATCGTGAAGAGGGCCTGCTTGTTGGGGTTGCGCCCGATGGCGAGGATCACCTCGTCGAAGAGGCGGCGGCTGCGGGCCAGGACATCGAGGTGCCCGAGCGTGATCGGGTCGAAGGACCCGGTGTAGATCGCGAGATGGTGCCGGGGGTGGGACACGGGGCGACGATTGTAAGGGATTCGGGATCCGCGGTCGGTGATGGGAACGCAGGAATCGCGGCCCGGGAACGGCATTTCCGCCCTGCCCTCCCACGCTCGGACCCTAGCATTGCGTTCTCCTCCACCTGGGGAATTCGCCATGCCAACACGTCAATTGCTTCTCGTCGCCCTCGCGTCGAGCGCTATCGCCACGGCCGTGGCCGCGGCGCCGCCCCCTGCCCCCGATCAACTCACCGAAGGAAGCGCCGCGATGTGGGGCGCCCAAGCCCAAGAGGCGTCGGCCTCGGTCGCCGACGACAGCGCCTTCTTCCATGACGGTGCCTCCTCGCTTCGCTTCACGACCGACGGAGGATTCGACACCTGGCTCTGGTCGCCGCTCGGCCACGACGCCTCGTGGGACCTCAGCACCGGCGGCGGCCTGCGCTTCTGGGTCTACGCCGACAACCAGACCTGCTGCGGGTTCCAAGGACCGTCGCCAACGATTCGCGCCTACTCCCCTGACGGCTCGTACCTGGAGTGGGAGCCGGCGTGGACCATCCTGAACGACGCCATCAACCAGTGGATCGAGCTCAAGGTGCCCTACGCCGGGAACGACCTCTGGCAGCGGCATGAGATCGGCACGCCGAACCTCGCCGACATCCGCTACCTCGAGATCCACGCCGACACCTGGGACTACGGCTTCACCCTCTGGTTCGACGGCTTGGCCTTCGATCTCCCGCTGCAGCCGCCCGCCCACCTCAAGGCTCTCGTCGGGAACCACAGCGTGAGCCTGACCTGGTCCGCAGCGCCCGACGCGACAGCCATCCGTGTCTACCGATCGACCGAGCCCTTCACCTCCGTGGTGGGCATGGCACCGATCGCCGAACTCGCCGGGCAGGCCGCGAGCTTCGTCGACACCGGCGCCGCGAACGGCGTCTCCTACCACTACGCGGTGACCGCGTTCCTGCCTGGCACCGGCGAGACCACCGAGGTGCAATCGGTCGGCCCGCGCACGCCGCGCGACGAGACCGACCTCCAGATCGCCTGCATCAGCCGCACGCCGCGCTATCCGCGGTACGCACCGATCTACGAAGGCCACCTCATCACCGAGCCGGGCGGCTTCGGCCCCTACTGGTTCTCGGTGGCGACCGGGCTCGACCTCGGGCAGACCACGACGACCCAACGCTTCCCGGCGGTCGGCGACCCGGTCACCTACACCGCGACCATCCGGAACCGCGGCACCAACACCTGGTCGGACGGGATCGCCGTCGACTGGTCGGATGGCGTCGTCAACTCGCACCAGACCCTGCGCGGCCTGGTCCTCGCCCCGGGCCAGACGACCACGGCGTCCTTCCTGCGGCCGTGGACCATCGAGTCGGCGACCGTCACCTGCACCATCGAGGCGGCCGACGCCCGGCCCTCCAACAATTCACGCAGCGTGGCCAGCGACTCGGTGGCCTTCCTGACCTACCTCGACCGGACCTACGCCGAGGACTTCCGCGAATCGAGCCTGCTCGACCCGGCCTCCTCGACCGACGACATCGTGGACTGGCTCCACCGCCATATGGACCGCTTCAACGAGATGTTTGCCGAGAAGGACTGCGGCAAGCGGGTCCACTACGACATCCTCGAGGTGTTGGACGACGACGCGGCCGACCCCAGCGTCGAGACCATCGAGTTCGCCATCTTCCCCTTCCGCTTCCGGGCCGGCGAAGGCTCGCTGCGGACGATCTCGGGCTACTACGACGCCAGCGAGGACATCGACTTCGGCCTGCTGCACGAGATGGGGCACCAGCTCGGGCTGGTCGACATCTACCGGCTGAACCTCGGCGCCGAGCAGAACTGGGTGAACGGCCAGTCCCACTGGGCGGCGCCCTGCCTCATGAACGGCTGCTCCCACTTCCTCTCGGAGAATAGCGCGGGCGCCATGCAGCACTGGCTGCACACCGCCCACGGCTATTTCGGCCAGTACCTCTACAACCTGCCGGAGACGATCGGCGTGCGGCTCCTCGGGGCCGACGGCTCGCCGCTCGCCGGGGCCACCGTCCGCGTCTACCAGAAGTGCGAGCGCGAGGGGATCGGCGAAGTGATCACCAACCAAGTGAAGTTCAGCGGCACCACCGGATCCGACGGCGTCTTCCTGCTGCCGAACGTGCCGCTCGACCCGCAGCTCGTCCCGCCAACCTATGGCGGCGACGCCTTGCACGACAACCCCTTCGGCTATGTCGCGGTGGTCGCCACCAACGGCCTCTTCCTCATCGAGGCCGAGCGCGATGGCTTCACCGACTACGCTTGGCTCGACATCCTCGAGTGCAACAACGCCTGGTACGCGGGGCAGACCGGCACGGCGATCTTCGACCGCCCGATGCACATCGGCGGCACCGTCCAACAGTACCCGCCAGCCGACCTGGCCGAGCAGAACGCGATCGATTGGGGCTTCGAGGCGCCCGGCTTCACCGTGGCTTTCGCCGACGACACGACGTTCGTCGAGGTCGGCGTCGCCTCGGTGCGGGCGGAGACCGATAGCGGCTTCGATACGGCGTTCGTCTATCCCGACCCGAACGACGGCCTCCTGCTCGCCTCCTGGGACCTGAGCAAGGTCGAGACGATCCGCGGCCACTTCCGGGCCGAGAACCCCTGGTTCCGCCTGGTCTGCTCGGGCGGCTGGATCGACCTCATCTGCTGCGATGTCCTCACCCCGTCGCTCGGCCAGTGGGTCGAAGTGAGCGCCCCGATCGCGGGGGGCAGCGGTTGGACCCGCATGGAGTCGGGCGATCCCGATCTCACCAAGGTCCACGGCCTCGAGGTCCACGCCGATACCTGGGGCTACGGCTTCACGCTGTGGATGGATGGCCTCGGCTTCGAGCCCAACCCGCTGCCGCCGATCCCCGGCGATCTCGATGGCGACGGCCACGTTGGCCCGACCGACCTGGCCATCCTGCTCGGGGCGTGGGGCACCGCCGACCCCGCTGCGGACTTCGATGGCAACGGCACGGTGGGGGCGGCGGACCTCGCCATCCTCCTCGGCTACTGGGGCTGACGGCCCGACCCCGTCCTAACCCCTACAACCGTCACCACCGCGACCCGCACGCCCGCTCGGCGTGCGGGTCGCTTGCCTTCCCCACAGGTGAATTGGATTGTTGGGTTGTCTCGCATGCGTCGGAGCGTGCGACACGCACACGGCCGGACGGCGGCTGCCGTTCGGCCAGGAGAACCCTCCGGTCCCCGCCAACCCTCGGGACCGGCCTCGCAGGAGGCACGCGGGCTCGGACCCGCCCGCGACGCGGACGACGTGCATGGACGCCGCCCGCCAAACCAACGCCGGCCCTCGCTCCGCTGGCCGTTGGTTGCAGGACCTCAGTTCGACCTAACATCGACCCTGGATCGGCCCCGCATCGGTTTGCCTCCCCGATCGGGGCCTTCTCCTTTTTGAGCTTGGGAGGGGGATGGAGGGGGGGAGCGTGGCCGGCGTGGCGCGCTCGCGGTTGCTTCGGCCTTCGTGCGTCGGGCGATCTCGAAGCCCGGATTGCCGCGGAGGCGCGGAGGGCACGGAGCCGTCGCGGAGCAGACAGGAGAGTTGGGGCTTCGGGTCGGGCCGTCATCGCCGTTCGGTTGCGAGGCCGGGGAGCGGCCTCGGTGACATTCGGCTTTCGTGCGCCAGGCGAGCTCGAACCCCGGATTGCCGCAGAGTCGCAGAGGCCGCAGAGTCCTCGCAGAGGAAGACAGGGAATTGGGGTTTCGGGTCGGGCCGTCGTGGCCGTTCGGTTGCGAGGCCGGGGAGCGGACTCGGTGACATTCGGCTTTCGTGCGCCAGGCGATCTCGAAGCCCAGACTGCCGCGGAGGCGCGGAGGGCGCGGAGCCGTCGCGGAGCAGAGAGGAGAATTGGGGCTTCGTCCAGGGCCGTCGTGGCCGCTCGATCCCGAGCAGCGGCCTCACCGCGCGGACGGCCACCCTGCATCCCCGCCTTCCTCCGCGACGGCTCCGCGCCCTCCGCGTCTCCGCGGCCATCCGGATTCTTGCAGCGATCGACGTCGCGACCCCGCTCGATCCCGAGCAGCGGCCTCGCCGCGCGGACGGCCACCCTGCATCCCTGCCTTCCTCCGCGACGGCTCCGCGCCCTCCGCGTCTCCGCGGCCATCCGGGTTCTTCCCAGCGATCGACGTCGCGACCCCGCTCGATCCCCAGCGACGGCCTCACCGCGCGGACGGCCACCCTGCATCCCTGCCTTCCTCTGCGAGGACTCTGCGCGCTCTGCGACTCTGCGGCTATCTGCGGCTATCGGCGCTAACGGTGTCCCAAAGGCGGCAGGAATCCGACCGCTCCCCGACCTCCACGGCCCCCTCCGCGACCTCACGAACCGAAGCGGTCGAAGCCTGCACTCCGCAAGATGGTGCGGAAGTTCTCCCCGAAGACGAAGTTCTCTTCCGGGAACTCCATGCCCTGCATGTTCTGGTCGAGGTGGCTGAACATCAGCTCGATGCGGCCGATGTCCTGCCAGGCGTTCTCCACGTGGTCGAAGCGGCTGACCACGCCGGTGGTCGCCGCGCCCATGGCGTCGATGCGGTCGATGCGGGCGTCGTAGCGGATGGTCTGTCCCGGGCCGACGTCGCCCTCGATGGTGGCGTTGACGACCTTGGCCAAGACCACCTTCTCGGTGAAGTCGTGGACGCTGCCCACCAGGATGCCAGCGGTTTGGGCCATCCCCTCGAGGATCAGCGAGTTCGGCATCACCGGCTGGGCCGGCCGATCACCCTCCGCCGCGAAGTGGTCGTGGAGATGCTCCTCGGCCAGCGAGACGTTCTTGATCGCCACCAGCCTCGCCTTCGGCTCGAAGGCGATGATGCGATCGATCCACATCCAACGCATGGGCGAGGTCTCAGCTCTTGAGCTTGCGCTCGACGAAGTCGACCAGGCTCTTCACGGTGAAGAGTTCGCCCACCTTGGCCACCTGCGGGTCCTGCTCCCACGAGCCAAGGGTCAGGTGCGGCATCCGTTCCTTGAGGAGGGCGATCCCCTTGGCCGTCACCTTCCCGCCCTCGACGAGGCTCGGGTCGGTCATGAGGTTCTCTGGCAGCATCTCGCCCTGGGCGATCTTGAAGGGCTTGTCCGGCGTCGAGAACTTCTTCTCGAGGCGGAAGACGATGTCGAGGTAATCGATCGACTCGGCGCCGAGATCGCCGTTCAGGGTCGCCTCAAGCGTGACGTCCTCCGTGTCGACCCCCAAGGCCTCCTCGAGCACCTCGGTGACGTCGGCGATGATCTCGTCCCGCGACTTGATGGTTCCACTGGCGGCCATCCGGATCTGTCTCCATGAAGAGGATGCAAGCCCGACCCGGCTGACCCCGTGGGGTGGCTCGGGCGGCCCCCCGGCTGGCGGCGACGAGCGGTGGCTCGACACCCCTCCGACCGGGAGCGGCCGCATTGTAAGGCGAGCCGGGAAGGCTGGGCGGATCCGGGGAATCGGCTCGAAATCGACTCCCTGGGCCGCCGACTGGGCCGCCATGGGCTTTCGCCCGCGAATAGGTCGGACCCATGGAGCACACACGGCGCGATGCTCGAGAGGGCGGGCCGGGTCGACCCTCCGAGGGCCAAGGTCCGGTTCGAGCGTGGCAGCGTCGGCGCTGCGGACCGCGAGAGGCCGCGATGAGCTCAGCGGGCGACGGCCGGCGCCTGATCGCGCATCGGCCGCATGGTGAATCGCCCGGAGACGGCGCTGTCGGGCGCGGTCGACGGCGCGGGTCGGACCACGGTCCCGGTGCCTTTGAAGGAGACGCTCCCGTCGGGGAGTTCCTTGTCGATCTGCACCTCGACCTTGAGGGCCTCGCCGGGGCGCACGAAGGACCCGTAGCGCAAGGCCTTCACCTGCCCGAGCACGTAGCGCCGCTGGCCGCGGGCGTCGAGCACCTCGCGGGCCGCCTGCACCATCGCTTCCACCATGAAGACGCCCGGCAGGACCGGGAAGCCCGGGAAGTGATCGCCGAGATACTCCTCGGCACTCGAGACGTTCTTGAGGGCGACGACGCGGTTCGGCTCGCGCTCCAAGACCTGGTCGATCAGGCGGAAGTGCATGGGCGGGAAGGTAGCAGGTCCCCCCGATCGCCCGTTGCCGTCGCGGGATCGACCGGAAACAGGCGGGGAGCGGGTATCACGGCCGATGGGGCAGGAACTTGTCAGGGAAGGCGAGCCCCGCCCGGATCCAGAACGCGGACCTCACTCTCAGGATCAGCCATGCGCCCAGCCCAGAATCTCGTCCTGACCTCCGCCCTGCTCGCGGTCGTCGTCGCCCCGACCTTCGGCTCGGTCCTCTACGTCGATCCGCTCGCTGGCCCCGGTGGCAGCGGTGGCAGTTGGGGCTCGGCCTACCGGCATCTGCAGGACGCCTTGGCCTCGGCGGCGGCGCCCGGCTCGCCCGTCGCCGAGATCCGCATCGCCCAAGGGATCCAGCGTCCCGACGAGGACGCCGACCACCCGAACGGGAGCGGCGAGGTCGGCGCCTCGTTCCTCCTGCGGAGCGGACTGGCCCTGCGCGGGGGCTACGCAGGCCTCGGCAGCGCCACTCCCGACGCTCGGGATCCGGCTCTCTATCCGACCATCCTGAGCGGCGACCTCGATGGCGACGACCAGCCGAACTGGGTCAACCACTGGAACAACACGACCAGCATCGTGGTCGCGAGCGGCGTCGATGCGACCGCCGTGCTGGATGGCGTGATCGTGCGCGGCGGCTACGGACCGAGCAGTTCGGGAGCCGGACTGCGGGCCTTGAACGGCAGCCCCACCGTCATCGGCTGCGTGTTCGAAGAGTGCCTCGCCGCTTCCGGTGGCGCCCTCCTGTCCGACAACGGAAGTCCGACCATCGTGGATTGCACCTTCCAAGGCAACTATGCGTGGGGCGGGCGCGGCGGCGCCCTCTACTTCGGGTCGCCCGGGGCCCCAGCCGTCACCGGCTGCACGCTGGCCTCGAACACGACCTATGGTGCCGGCGGGCCAGGCGATGGCGGCGCTGCGTTCGTCGAGGCGAGCTGCCCCGCCACCTTCAGCCACTGCGACTTCCTCGGCAACAGCGTCACTACCAGCAGCCTGGCCATGTACCCGACCGGTGGCGCCATCACCTCGCTCGCCGACGGCCTCACCTGCGACGGCTGCCGATTCCTGCATAACGCGAGTCCGCTGGGAGCAGGCGGCGCGATCTGGGCCGCAGGCGACGGCAGCCGCTTCCTGAGTTGCGAGTTCACCGGCAACTCCTCCAAGGTCGGCGGCGCCATCCACCTCTTCTTCGCTGCGGACGTCGCGATCGTCAACTGCACCGCCGTCGGCAACACCGCGGGCGACGGCGGCGGCCTCTCGATGACCTACTCGAGCTCGGCGACGATCGCCAATTGCATCCTGTGGGCCAACACCGCCAATGCCCCAACGACCTACAAGGCGAACATCCACAAGGACGACTCGAGCGAGGCCAGCATCTCCTTCACCTGCATCGAGTCGATGTGGGTGCCGGAGCGCGGCGAGGATCCCCTCGATCCCGCGAACTTCCCCGGCTGCACCGATGCAAACCCGCTCTTCGTCGATGCCAACGGACCCGACAACCTCTATGGCACCCTCGATGACGACGTCCGCCTCGCAGCGGCATCGCCACTCGTCGATGCCGGCACCAACCTGCTCCTTCCCGCCGATTCCGCCCTCGACGCCGGCGGTCTGCCGAGGCGGATGGACGATCCGCTCGCCGTCGACAGCGGAGAGGGCCAGGCCCCGATCGTCGACTTCGGCAGCCGGGAGCGGGGCGATCCCCCGATGCCGGGCGACCTCGATGGCGATGGCGACGTCGACGCCGCAGACCTGGCGATCCTGCTCGGGGCTTGGGGCTCGTCCGACGCCGCCGCCGATCTCGACGGAAGCGGCGCCGTGGACGCGGCCGACCTCGCCCTCCTCCTCGGAGCTTGGGGCTAACCTATCGGGATGAGTACGCCAAGCGGACACCCGGGGCCGTCGGCCCAGCTCGTCACGGAGATCGCCGCCGCCGCCGAAAAGGTCGCCGCCAGCGACCCCGCGAGCGCCGGCCCCTTGTGGGGTGCGGTGCACAAGCTCCTCCTCAAGGCCAAGATCGATGTGCATCGCTCGGCGACGATCATCGCCTCGCGCGACGTCGCCGACCTGCGGGCCCTGGTCCGCGAGCTGCGCGGGGAGCCCGCGGAGCCGGCCCCGGTCGCCGCCGCGGCGCCCGCTCCGGCCGTCGACGAAGACACCATGCGGCACGCCCTGCGGGCCTTCCGCAACCGGCTCAAGCTCACTCGGCTCGACGCCGAATCGAAGCTTGGCGTCGGCCCGATGAGTGGCGGCCGCAAGCACGGGATCGATGCCATCATCGCCCCCCGCGAGTATCCCCCCGAAGTGTGGGAAGCCCTCGCCAACGCCGGCAAGCTGCGGCGGGCGGGAGCGGGCTTCTACGCGTTGGCGGAGGAAGTTGGTTAGGAGAGGGACGAGAGGTCGGAGGTGTGCGCTCGGGCCGTCGCTCGCTGCGAAGGACCCGGATAGCCGCAGAGTCGCAGAGGCCGCAGAGTCCTCGCAGAGGAAGGCAGGGATGCAGGGTAGCCGTCCGCGCGGGGAGGCCGCTGCTCGGGATCGGGCGGGGTCGCGACGTCGATCGCTGCAAGAATCCGGATGGCCGCGGAGACGCGGAGGGCGCGGAGCCGTCGCGGAGGAAGGCAGGAATGCAGGGTGGCCGTCCGCGCGGCATGACTGCCGCTCGAGATCGAGCGTCCACCCCGGCTTGGCCCGAAACCCCAAATTCTTCCTGTCTGCTCTGCGAGGACTCTGCGCTCTCTGCGCCTCTGCGGCTATCCGGGCTTCGAAGGCGCTCCCCTCAGCGGCCTCGCTCAGGGCTTGACGAGCTTCTTGGCCTCGTCGGCGGTGATGCGGGTCGCCTTGGTGATCACCACCGCCTCGACCGGGACGTCCTTGAAGGGGGCCGGGCCGTTGGGGGTGGTGGCGGTCTTGGTGGTGGTCTGGACGGCCTTGATGGCGTCGACCACGTCCATGCCGACCACGACCTTGCCGAACACCGCGTAGGCGGCGCCGCCCTGCGGGGCGTCGAGGGCCGGGTTGTCCTTCACGTTGATGTAGAACTGGCTGGTCGCCGAATCGGGCATGCGGGTGCGGGCCATGGCGATCGTGCCGCGGTTGTTCTTGAGGCCGTTCTGCCACTCGTTCTTGATGGCCGCATCGGTCGGCTTCTGGTTCAGGTCAGCGGTGAAGCCGCCGCCCTGGATCATGAAGTTCTCGATGACCCGGTGGAAGATGGTGCCGTCGTAGAAGCCCTTGTCGACGTAGGCCAGGAAGTTGGCCACGGAGAGGGGAGCCTTGGCCCGGTCGAGCTCGAGGACGATGTCGCCCTTCGAGGTGACCAGCTTCACGTACTCGACCGGGTTCCCGGCGGGGGCCGGCGGGGTGGCGTCCTTCGGCTTGTCCGGCGTCGCGGCTGGCGGCGTCGCTGGCTTGGCAGCAGGGGCGGTCACCGGCGGCGGCGTGACCCTGGTACCTGGCGTGGTGCCCGGAGCCGTGTTCTGGGCAGCCGCTGGAAGAACGGCAAGCCCGAGGGTGCAGGCCAGGGCGAGGGTCAGGTGGCGAACGGACGCGACCTTGCCAAACAGGGGACGGGACAGGGCACGGCGGAGCATCGGATGTCAGCCTCGTAGGAAGTAGTCCGGGGACCGTTGCTGCAACGGCCGGGCGGACCGGTCTGGACCGCCGAACGCTCATGCGTCGGCGTGGAAACGGCGGATGATAATCACGGAAGGGGTCGAGGGTGGATCAGGCCTGACTCGAGCAGGCACCTGCCTCGACCCGCAACCGCCCCCAAAGCGTGCCCCGTCGCCGGCTCGTGCACGCGTCCGCGGCCGGGACACCGCGTACCATCCGACCTTCCCTAGGAGCCGGCGGACCCCCTCCGGCTCCAGCGCTCGGGACTCCGACCCGGGCCTTGACGCGGCGACCCGACCGGACGGCCGGACGGGGACCCGCACCGCTTCCTCCTCCGTCCCGCGGGCTCGCCCCGGGCCCCTATAGGCAGACCGATGGCTTCCACCGACCCGACCCCCGCCGCCTCGCCGCCCGCCGGGCGAGGCCCGATTGGCCTCCTCCTCGACCTCTTCTCGAGCGTCCGCCTCGGGATCGTCCTCCTGGCGATCCTCTTCGTCTACATGTCGGTGGGCTCGGCGGGGGTGATCTACCCGACCGGCCCCAACATCTTCAGTGCCGACTCCTGGACCCACGCCCAGATCCGCCAGTGGCGGCCGTTCGAGAAGACCGAGTTCGAGTGGTTCCACTGGTGGCCGTTCGACCTCCTCATGCTCCTGATCGCGATCAACATCGTGGTCACCACCCTGCGGCGCATCCCCTTCAAGCCGGTCAACTACGGCGTGTGGGGCATCCACGGCGGCGTGATCACGATGCTGCTCGGTTGCTGGCTCTACTTCGGCACCAAGGTCGAGGGCGACGCCATGGTCGCCCGGCGGCAACTCGTGGTCGAAGTGGTCGAGACCGGTCCGGACGGCAAGGAGCGGGTCGTCGATCGCGTGGCGGCGATCGCCAAGCCCGGCCAGCAGCTCACCGCTGGTTCGGCGGCCAAGGCGTACCACCTGACCATCTCCTCGATCGACCCCAACTGGTCGACGGGCGGCGCGAATGGCGAGACGGCCTACGCCGTGAACGTCGACGTCCAGCCCACCGGCGGGAAGCCCTTCATCCGCCAGCTCGTGGCCGGGCATCCCGAGCGGACCGAGGATCTCCTCCAGACCGGCGAACACCTCCAGCCGCTGGCTCGAGCCACCAAGGCCACCGGCAAGCCGCTGGTCGACGAGTCGATCCGCCTCTCGCTCGACTACGAGCCGCAGCGCTGGTTCTACCTCCGCCCCGACCTCGAGAAGAGCTTCGCCCTCTACGTGCGCGAGGCCGGCACCCGTGACTGGACCGTGCGACCGATCCACGGCATGCCGCTCTACAACGACCGGATCGCTTCGCGGAGCGACATCATGCAGGTCGAGGGGCAGCCGCCGCTCCCCATCGACCCGCTCGACATCGCCGTCCCGCCCGTGGCCGGCGATCCCTTCCCCCAAGTCACCTTCCACGTCACCGGCTACCTCCGCTACGCGGTCGAACGTTCGCGGCTCGTGCCCGGCCCGGAGAACGCCCCGCTCAACCCCGCCGCGGTGGTCGTGGTCCGCTCGCCGCAGGGACAGTCCAACAGCTTCACGCTCGAGGCCCTCGACCCCGCCCGCAACAACGCGGCCGGCATGCTCGCCTTCCGCGTGGCCGAGTCGGAGAAGGCCTTCGAGCAGCTCCTCCAGCCGCCGACCATCACCTTCCGCATCCCGTCCAAGGGAATCGAGGTGGCCGAGCCGGCCCGGCCGGCCGACTCGAAGGTGGCCTCGCCCTTCAAGCCGCTGGGGACCGACACCGGCTACTTCTACCGCATCGTCGACGTGCGCGACGACCTCGCCCTGCAGAGCGGCGTGATGCGGATCGCCTTCGTCGACCTCAAGACCCCCAAGGGCGAGTTCCGCCGCTGGGTCTTCGAGGATCCCCGCCTGACCCGCGACGTGAACGAGGAACTCCTCAAGGACATGTCGCACGGCCGGGTCCTCCTCGACGACAGCGTCGAGGTCGACTTCACCTACGGCCACGGCGAGTTCCCGATGACCCTCGTGGTGGGTCCGAGCGGCAACCAGTTCCGCATGATCACGGCGATGGGCGCGGTGAAGGGGAACGCCTCGCCGGTCGAGATCGGCAAGCCGTTCGCCCTCCCCTCGGGCATCACCTTCACCGTTGCCGACTACCTGCCGCGGGCGGTGCGGGAGACCAAGCCGATGGTCGTGCCCTACGCCCAGCGGAACCGCGACGCCGGCGTCCAGTTTGCCATGGCCGACGTCGAGATCCCCGGCCTTGGCTCGCAGTGGCTGCCCTTCCACCTCTTCACGCCTGACTCCGAGCTCGACGCCCCGCGCGGCGTGCGCTTCGAGCCGACCGTGGTGCAGTTGGCCGACGGGAAGCGGATGGAGATCCTCTTTGGCCGCCAACGCATGGCACTCCCCGCCCCGGTCGTCCTCGACGACTTCTCGCTCGCCACGCACATCGGCGGCTTCACCGGCTCGACCTCGACGATCCGCGACTACCAGAGCGTGGTCCGCTTCAAGACCCCGGAGGGCGAGTGGGGGACGCCGCACCAGGTGAGCATGAACCGTCCGATCGAAAACAACGGCTTCTCCTACTTCCAGTCGCAGTGGGATCCGCCCGATCCGCCCCGGTTCGAGGGCGACACGGCCTCGGCCGGCCTCAACCACACCGTGCTCGGCGTGGGCAACCGCAACGGAGTCGGGGTGATGTTGTGGGGGACGATCATCGCTTGCCTCGGGATGATCTACGCTTTCTACTTCAAGCCGATCATCAAGCGTCGGCAGCGCGAGGCGGTCTTCGCCTCGGTCGCAGCGAGCGGCAAGGGCAAGCCGTCCGCCACTCGCCAGGAGGCCCATCCATGAGTTCCGCCCTTCGGCTTCCCGTCCTCCTCGCCTCGCTCCTGGTGGCCTTCCTCGCCGTGGCTGCCCCGGCCCGCGGCGAGGAGCAGTCCTTCAGCCAGCGCGTCGACCTCACCCCGCTGGGGAGGATCGCCGTCCACAGCGACGGCCGCCTCAAGAGCCTCGGCTCGCACGCCAACGAGATGATGCGCTTCGTCAGCGGACCGCGCACGGTGGCTGGCCAGGACCCGCTCTTCACCTACATCGACATGATGCTGCGCTCGCCGGCCTACCGCGACGCGGACATCGTCTACGTGAAGAACAAGCAGGTCCGCGAGCAGATCATCGCCGCCCTGTCGAGCGATCCGCAGCTCGCGGAGCGGTTGGCCACCTTCCGCAAGACCGGACTGCTCAGCCCGCAGCTCCTCGCCGACGAACGGCTGGTGCCGCTCTTCCGCCAGCTCGCGGCCGACGTGGTCCGCACCGCGAAGCAGATGGACCAGATCGACTCGGCGCTCTCGATCGTCGATCCCCGCTTCCTGCTCGACCGCATGCGGCTCATCCCGCCGGGGAACGGCGACACCAAGACGCCGTGGCACGGGATCGAGGAGGTCATGTTCGTCCCCGGCAAGACGCCGATCCCGCAGGCCCTGATGGGGCTGGCCGGGCAGTCGGTGCCGATCGACGGCGTCGATATGGCCCTCCAAGGGCAGATCGCCGATGCCTGGCGCGACTTCGTCAACGCCTGGCTTGGCCAGGACGCCCCGGCCGTGACCCGCTCCGCGGATGCCTTGGCCACGCTCCTCCCGCAGGTGGCCCCGAGCCTCTATCCGAACCAGTCGCGGCTCGCCTGGGAGAACTGGTACTTCCAGCACGACCAGCTCACCAGCATCTGGCTCGCCTACTTCGCAGCGGTGATCGTCCTCCTCCTCGGGGTGGTCTACCGCTGGCCCTTCGCGGCCCGCTTGGGGACGGTCCTCTTCCTCCTCTGCTTCGCGCTCCAGACCTTCGCCCTCCTCCTCCGCTGGTACATCTCGGCGCGATGGCCGAACGCCAACATGTTCGAGGCGGTGACCACCGCGGCGTGGTTCGGCGGTTGCGCCGCCATCGTGATGGAGTTCCTGGTGCGGAAGACCGCCATGCGCGGGCTCTTCTTCCTGGGCAGCGCCGTCTCCTCGATGGTGGCCCTGATGGTGGCCCACTTCCTGCCGGTCTACCTCAACCCCGACATTTCCAACATGATGCCGGTGCTGCATGACGTCTGGCTGTACATCCACACCAACGTCATCATCTTCAGCTACTGCCTCATCTTCATGGCCGCGGTGACGGCCGGCGTCTACCTCGCCTGGCGACTCATCGGGAACGGCCCGGCCTACGCCCGCGTCGGCGGGGCCGGCTCGCTCGTCCTCGCCGGGGCCCCGGGGAACCCCGGGGCGGCCTCGAAGACGAGTTTCGGCGAGGTCCTCGACGGCGTGACCATGGTCCTCATGGAGCTCTCCTTCGTCCTCCTCTGGGCCGGCATCGTCATGGGGGCGATCTGGGCCGACCATTCCTGGGGACGTCCCTGGGGCTGGGATCCCAAGGAGGTCTTCGCCCTCAACACCTTCGTGGTCTTCGCCCTCCTCATCCACGTCCGGCTCAAGGTCCGCGACAAGGGGCTCTGGACCGCCGTCCTCGCCGTGGTCGGAGCCGGCGTGATGCTCTTCAACTGGATCGTCATCAACTTCGTGATCACGGGATTGCACTCCTACGCCTAATCCGCGGACCGTCGCGGCCATCCCCACGACCATGAATCTCACCAAGAGCGTCCGTTCCCGGACGCTCTTTTCTTGTGCCTGCCCCAGACCGGCAGCAGAATGAAGGCCGATGGCCCCTGGGGAGCGATACCAGCCCGAGGACGGGGACCCGTGCGACGCGACCAGCGTGGCCGGCCTCCCGCCCGAGATCTACCGCGAACTGAAAGCGGTGGCGGCGGCGCTCCTCCGCGCCGAGCGGCCCGGGCACACCTTGCAGCCGACCGCCTTGGCCCACGAGGCGTTCCTCCGGTTAGGCGACCGGCTGGGCGATGCCTACCGCGGCGAGTCCGGCGAGATCGGCTTCCGGGCCCTCGCTGCCGCGGCCATGCGGCGCATCCTGGTCGACCATGCCCGGCGGCGGGCGGCCGACAAGCGAGGCGGCGGCTGGCTGCGGGTGGAACTGCCCGAGGCGACGGTCGAGGCTCCCGAGCCGCTTGAACTCCTCGCCCTCAACGAGGCCCTCGAGGAACTGGGCCGACTCGATGAACGGAAGGCCCGGGTGGTCGAACTCCGCTTCTTCGGCGGCCTGACCGGCGACGAGGCGGCAGGGGCCCTCGGCATCGCCCGCAGCACGGTCGAGGCGGATTGGTTCATGGCCCGGGCCTGGCTTCGCAAGCGACTGGCAGGGACGGCATGAGTTCCCTCGAATCGAGCCCGGCGGAGGGCGATCGCTTCCGCCGCCTCTCGGACGCCTTCGAGCGGGTCAGGAGCGTCGGACCTGCCGACCGCGACCGGACCCTGGCCGAGGTCTGCGCCGGCGATGGGGCCTTGGCCGCGGAGCTTCGCTCGCTCCTCTGGCATCACGAGCAAGGCGATCTCCTCGACCGGGCCGTGGTGCAGGCCGGGACCGGGGCCACGGTGGGGCGCTACGTGCTGCGTTCGGTCCTCGGCGAGGGCGGCATGGGGACCGTGTACCTCGCCGAGCAGCGCGAGCCGGTGCAACGCGAGGTGGCCCTCAAGGTCATCAAGCTGGGGATGGACACGCGGCAGGTCATCCGCCGCTTCGAAGCCGAGCGGCAGACGCTGGCGCGAATGGAGCATCCCGGCATCGCCCGCGTCCTCGACGGCGGGGCGACCGCCGACGGACGGCCCTACTTCGTGATGGAGCTCGTCCGCGGCGCGCCGCTCACCGAGTACGCGGATGCCAAGGGGCTCTCGATCGAGGAGCGAATCGACCTCTTCCTCGAGGTCTGCGCCGCCGTGCAGCACGCCCACCAGCGCGGCGTCCTGCATCGCGACCTCAAGCCGTCGAACGTGCTGGTCGCCGAGATCGACGGCAAGCCGCGCCCCAAGGTCATCGACTTCGGCGTGGCCAAGGCCTTGGACCGCAACAGCGACCCTCGCACGCGGACCACGACGGTGATGGGGCAGGTGGTCGGCACACCCGACTACATGAGCCCCGAGCAAGCTCGCGGCGACGACCTCGACACGCGGAGCGACGTCTACGCCCTCGGGGTCCTCCTCTACGAACTCCTCGCCGGCGTGACGCCGCTCCGGCTGGCCCCGACCACGAGAGGCCGGGCCTTGGGGCTCGCCCCCAAGGGCAGCGACCTGGTGCAGCGGATCCTCGAGGAGGAGCCGCCCAAGCCGTCGAGCGCCGTCGCCGATCGCCGCTCGGGCGTCCGGCAGCGCACCGCCCAGTCCGCCGCCCGGCGTCAGTCCGACCCCGCGTCGCTTCGCAAGGCCCTCCGCGGCGACCTCGACTGGATCGTCCTCACCGCCCTGGCCAAGCAGCCGGGGCGGCGCTACGCCACCGTCGCCGCCCTCGCCGACGACTTGGGGCGCCATCGCCGCAACGAAGCGATCGCCGCTCGCCCGCCGTCGACCGGCTACCTCCTCGGCAAGTTCGCTCGCCGCCACACGGGCGCCCTCCTTGCCCTCGGGGCGGTGGCTGCCTCGCTCGTCGCCGGGCTCGGACTCGCGCTCTACGGGCTCGAGCAGGCTCGCTCGGAGCGCGATGCCGCCGTCGAGGCTCGCGGCAGCGCCGATCGGCTGGCCCGTGAGCTGCGTGACGAGCTCGTCGCCAGCGACATCGAGCGCGGCCGGCAAGCAGCGCGCCAAGGCAGCCTGAGCGAGGCCCGCGCCCTCTTGTGGCCGCGCTGGCTGGCCGACCCGTCCTCGCCGCACGCCCTCTGGGCCCTGCGCGAACTCTGCGTCCTCTCGCCCCGCGACTGGACCGTGCCCGGGGGCTACGGCGGCCGCCGCGCCGCCTTCGTCGACGGCGGGGCACGGGTGGCGGCCTGTGCTTCGCAGGCCCAGCCGGTCCTCCTCGACGCCACCGACGGCACCCTCGTGGCCCGCTCCAGCGGACCGCTGGTCGACACCATCTCGCTGGTCGCCGACCGGAGCGGACAGCACTTCCTGACCGGCGACCGCGACGGCGAGATCTGGCTGTGGGACGGCCGCGACGCGAGTGCGATCGGGCGGGTCGGGGTGGGAATGATCGGGGCCCAGATCGGGCTCTGCCCCGACGGGCGCGTAGCGGTCGGGGCCCGCGACGGATCGGTGCGCGTGCTCGAGGCCCGCGTCGATGCCCCGCCCGCGGAGTACCTCGTCCTCTGCGGCCCGGCGATCACCCATGTCGACGTCGGGCCCGATGGCACGGTGGCGGCAGGACGCGTCGACGGTTCGCTCCTCCTGGCGAAGGAGGGCGAGGCGCCGCGCAGCGTGAAGCTCCATGACGACGACGTCACCGCGGTCCGATGCAGCCCCGACGGACGCCTCGTGGCCACCGGATCGACCGATCGCCGCGTGGTCCTGATCGATCGGGCCAGCGGAGGGATCGTCCGCGAGATCCCCCTCCAACTAGGCACCGTCCGCCATCTCCAGTTCCTCGACGACTCGACGCTGGTCGCCCTGACCTGGTGGCGGCTCTCGAAGATCGATCTCCGGGACGGCTCGGTGACGCCCTTCGTCCAGGAGTTCGGCTGGGAGTTCGATCTCGCCGCCGACGGGCGGATCCTGATCACCCTCGATGCCCCCGAGATGCTCTCGATGTGGCGCTGCCCCGGCCCGGCCATCGAACGGGCCGCGTTGCCCGAGGGCTGGACCGGGCGCTTCTTTGCCCCGCGCCTCGGCACCATCGCCTCCGGGCCCGGGGTCGCCGTGATCGACGCTCGCGGTCGCCTGGTCCGCCGCTACGGCGGCGAGCACGGGGCGACCCGCAACGCTACGGCTTCCCCGGACGGCCGCTTGGTGGCTGCGGTCGGCGAGGACCGTCGAATTCGCGTCTACGCCAGCGATGACGGCTCGCTTCGGGCCGAGGTGCCCGGGGCGTGGCTCGGGGAGCCCCGGACCATGGCCTTCGACCCGACTGGCGAGCGCCTCGCCTTCGCCGACACGCGAGGCGGCGTGTCGATCCTCGATGTGACGACCTCCGAGGTCTGCGTAGTCGACGTCACCTGCCCGAGCGAGGTGCTCTCCCTCGCCTTCTCTGCCGACGGCCGCTGGCTCGCGGTGGGGGAGCGCGGGCCGGTCATCCACGAGGTCGACCTGGTCGGCGGGACGGGACGCACCGAGATCCCGGAAAGCGCCCCCTTCGTCCTCCTCTACACCTCGGACGGCCGCTCCCTGCTCGCTGGCACCTGGCGCGGCAACATCGTCTCCATCGATCGGAGCACCCGCCACGTGCAACTCCTCCGTGGCCACTCGGCCCTGGTCAACGTCCTGGTCGAGGATCCCGACGACCCGGAGATCGTCCTCTCGGGGGGCGTCGACGGGCAGGCCCGCTGCTGGCACCTCGGGCTCGGGCGCGATGTCTTCCGGCTCGAGCCTTTCGGCGACCTGAAGGGCATCCGGGCCCTCGGCTTCGATGCGACGGGCGACGCGATCACCGCGGTCGGGCGCGAAGGCGGCATCGCCCGCTGGTCGTTGCGCGACGCCGACGAGCGGATCGCCCGCAACATGGAGTTCGAGCGGCAGCAGCTCGGTCGGTGAGGCCCGCGCGGGGCGAGGCTGCTATCCTCGCTGCCCCGTCCGAACCTTCCGGAGCCCACCATGCCGACGCGTGCCTTCGCTGCCCAGTCCGCCACCTCGCCCCTCGGACCCTTCAGCATCGAGCGGCGGGCCCCGCTTCCCAAGGACGTCGAGATCGACATCCTCTACTGCGGCGTCTGCCACAGCGACCTGCACTTCGCCAGGAACGAATGGGGCTTCAGCGTCTATCCGATCGTCCCGGGCCACGAGATCCTCGGCCGGGTGAAGCGGGTGGGGAACCAGGTGACCAAGTTCAAGGTCGGCGACCTCGCCGCGGTGGGCTGCCTGGTCGACTCCTGCCGGACCTGCTCGAGCTGCAGGCAGGGACTCGAGCAGTTCTGCATGGCCGGCCCGGTCTTCTCCTACAACGGGGCGGACAAGCACTCGGGCGGCGTCACCTACGGGGGCTACTCGGAGAACATCGTCTGCGACGAGGCCTTCGTCCTGAAGGTGCCGTCGAACCTCGACCCGGCCCGGGCGGCGCCGCTCCTCTGCGCGGGCATCACCACCTACTCGCCGCTCAAGCACTGGCGGGCGGGGCCCGGCAAGAAGGTCGGCATCGTCGGCTTGGGCGGCCTCGGCCACATGGGCGTCAAGTTCGCCAAGGCCCTCGGGGCCCACACCGTCCTCTTCACCACCAGCGAGTCGAAGGCCGCCGACGGCCGCCGGCTGGGGGCCGACGAGGTGGTCCTCTCGAAGAGCGCCGACCAGATGGCGAAGCACGCCGGGAGCTTCGACATGATCCTCGACACGGTCTCCGCGGACCACGACCTCAACGCGTTGCTCGGGCAACTCAAGCTCGACGGCTCGCTCGTCCTGGTCGGGGCCCCGCCGAACCCGCAGGGGGTGGCGGTCTTCCAGCTCCTCATGCCGCGGCGGCACATCTCGGGCTCCCTCATCGGCGGCATCCCCGAGACGCAAGAGATGCTCGACTTCTGCGGCAAGCACGGGGTGGTCTGCGACATCGAGCTGATCCGGATGCAGCAGATCAACGAGGCCTATGAGCGAATGCTCAAGAGCGATGTGAAGTACCGCTTCGTGATCGACATGGCCTCCCTCACGGGCTGAGCGCGGGCGAGCGGAAGAACGAAGACGGCCCGACCGGCGGTCGGGCCGTCTGCCTTGGAGAGAGAAGTCAACTGTCAGGAAGAGCCGCGAACTCACTTCGCGGCGGGCTTGGCTAATCTCGGCGGGGCTAGTCCAGGCGGGGCGGGGCAGCGGGGGCGGCGGCCGCGGCGGCCGGCTCGTGGATGAGCCGCCGCAGCGCCTCGCGGTAGTGCTCGATGGCCTTGCCTGGTCGCCCTTCTGCTCGTAGATCATGCCGAGGTAGTAGTGGGCCTGCTCGGGGTTCGGGTTGAGGACGAGGGCCTGCTCGAGGAGGACCTGGGCGTCGTCGAACTTGCCGCGGTAGAAGAGGACGATGCCCTTCAGTTGCTTGGCCCGGCGATGGTCGACCTGGGCGTCGAGCACCTTCTGGATGTCGGCGTCGGCGGCGTCGAGGTTCTTGGTCAGGATGTCGAGTTCGGCGAGGTCGAGGTAGATCTCGCGGTTGGTCGGGTCCTGCTCGATGGCCTTCTTGAGTTCGTCCTGGGCAGCGTCGTAGCGGCCCTTCTCGCGGAGCGACCGGGCCAGGGCCCGATGGGCAGAGGCCACGCTCTTCGGCGAGCCGTCCGAGGTGGGCTCCTCGGCGAGCTTCTTCTGGAGCTGCTCGTCGCTGAGCTGCCCGAGGGCGTGGCGGACCTCGGCGTCGAGGACGTGCTTGTAGCGGCTGTCGTGGAGCGACATGACGTCGGCCAGGCGGCCTTCCTTGTCGATGACGACCGTGGTCGGGAAGACGATCAAGCCGAGCTTGGCGTAGAGCGTGCGGTCGGCATCGAGGGCGAGCGGGGTGGTGATGGCCCGGTCCTTGCGGAACTTCTCGAAGTCGGCCTTCTGGACGACATCGGCGGTGATGTGGACCATCTTCACCTTGTCCCCGGTGATGGCGGCGATGACCACGGCGGACTCCATCGCGGCCAGTTCGGAGCGGCGTTGCTCGGCGGAGGACGGCAGGAGACGACGACGACGTTGCCCTTCAGGGTCTCGCTGTCGACGGTGGCCCCGTCGATGGTCGGCATCTTCCAGGCGGGGACGGGTTCACCCCGCTTGATGTTGCGGAGGTCGTCGGCCCGGGCCACGGCGGTCAGGACCGCGGCCAGGAGGAAGGTGGCGAGGCACAGGATCGTGGTGCGATGCGTGGACATGGTCGTTTCTGGTCGGGTGGTCGACCGTTGGGTGGTGCGTGTGCTCTCTCGGCTGTGTGGCTCACTTCGTGGGCGGGGGCTCGGCGCGGGATCCGGGGATGAGGTCGCTGCCGTCCCACTTGGGGGCGGGCTTCTCGGCGGGGTAGACGACGGGGTTCACGCGGTTGTACTCGTAGGCGGCGTGGCAACCGGCGGCGCAGCTGCCGCCGTCGGGGGTTGGTACTTGATCGGGAGCTTCCATCCCGGCGGGCCGTAGGGGACGTCGTCGCGGATGTGCTTGTCGCGGCTCGCGGCGTGGGTGTCGTGGCAGACGCGGCAGGAACGCCCCTTCTTGTCGCGGTTCACGTGCACGTAGTGCAGGTTGAGGTCGCCGTTGCGGAAGCCGGTCGCGGAGTCGGTCTTGGGCAGGAGGACGAGCTGCTTGTCGTGGCACGAGAAGCAGAGCGAGTAGGCGTTCTCGCCGAAGGGGTAGTAGAGGTCGGAGGGGTACTCGTTGGTGAGGAGCCGCTTGTGGCCGCCGCCGTGGATCTCGTGGCACTCGGCGCAGCTTCGCTGGGTGACCGCGCCGTGCAGGCTCTTGCCGCTCTCGATCACCTTCTTCATGTTCACCAGCGTCGACCCGTCCTCCATCTTGATGGGCTGGTTGTGGCATTCGAAGCAGAGCTGCTTGATGTCCTGCTTGAGGAGGGCGGTGTGGTCGCTGGCGTGCGGGGAGTGGCAGTTGAGGCAGGCTCGCTTCGAGGTCACCGCAGCGTGCTGGGTGGTGGCGTGCTCGATGGTCAAGGCGATGTCGGTGTGGCAGCTCTTGCAGAGCGTGGCCGGCTCGGCCACCAGGATCGCCGGGTTGTCGGTGGCGTGCGGGTTGTGGCAGATCCGGCAGTCCCCGAGGACCGGCTGGTGCACCACCGGCTTGCTCTCGATCTCGACCACCGTCTTCAGGTGGCACTTCAGGCAGAGGTCGCGGCCTTCGGCGTTGAGGAGCTTGGGCAGCTTCGCCGCGTGCGGCTCGTGGCACGCCCCGCAGGCCCCGATCGAGGCCGGGCCGTGCACGCGATCGTGCCCGCCGATCATGTCCTGGTGGCAGCTCATGCAGGCGTCGGCGTAGCGCTCGCCGCGGAGGAGCCGCGGCTCGTTGCTGCCGTGCGGATCGTGGCAGCCGAGGCAATCGCCCTTGGCGAAGGGCTCGTGGACCACCGGGAGGTCCGGCGGCTCGGGCAGGTGGCAGAGCGAGCAGTCGCCTTTCTTCCCGCCCACGAACTCGAAGCGGTGCTGCAGCGGGTCGGAGAGCTTGTGGCAGCCGTCGCAACCGTTGACCCGCACCGGACCGTGCAGGAAGGGACGGTCCTTGACGCTCGGGTGGCACTCCGGCGTCACGCATCCCTCGCGGGCGATCTCGGTGGTGGGCGGCGGAGCGGTGGAGCCGGTGCGGTCGCGCTTTTCGGCTTGCTGCGTGCCGCTGAACCACGCTCCGGCGAAGGCCGCGGTCGAGGCGAGCACGAGGACGATGGCGGGGAGCGAACGGGCGATCACGGGGACCTTCCCTTCGTGTCGTCGGGGCCGGCGGGCGGCGCGGGCTTGGCTTGGCCCTTCGCTCCGCCCGGTCGGCGGCTGTAGGCGAGCGGTTCGTGGCAGCCGGGGGTGCAGCTCCCGCCGTCTTCGGTGATGGTGAAGTCGATGGGCATGGCCCAGCCGGATCCTTGGAAGTTGACGGTCTTGGCGATGAGGCGAGGGAGCTCGCCGGTGTGGACGGTGTGGCAGGAACCGCAGCCGCTCGATCGTTCGTCGCCTCGCAGGTGGATCTCGTGCAGGTTCTTGTTGCCGTCCCGGAACTGGGTGGCGCTGGCCCGCTCGGCGAGCTTCGGATCGTGGCAGGAGAAGCAGAGGGCGTAGTTGCGGGCGTCGTAGGGGCCGAGCGGCACGTTGGGCAGGGCCTCCTTGAGGAGGCGGGCGTGCTCGCCGCCGTGCATCGAGTGGCAGGCGCTGCAGTCGCCGTGGCGGATCGCCCCGTGCACCACCGGGGCGGCGGCGAGGGCCGTGGCCATCTCCGGGATCTGCCGGCCGTCGGTTGCCTTGACCGCCTTGTCGTGGCAGGAGAGGCAGACCTTGGCCTGCGTGTCGCGGAGCATCTTCGGATGGTCGGAGGCGTGCGGGTCGTGGCAATTCACGCACTGGTGCCCGGCCAGCACTGCATCGTGGGAGACGGTCGCCGCGCCCACCGTCTTGCCCACGTCGGGATGGCAGGTGACGCAGAGGTCGCGGGGCGGAGCGGGGAGGAGGCCGTCGTGCTCGGCGGCGTGCGGCGAGTGGCACGCGAGGCAGCCGCGCTCGATGGCGCAGTGCGAGTGGAGCGAGGTCTCCACGCGGTCCACGATGTCGGCATGGCACTGGCGGCACTGGTCGAGGCCTTCGCCGCCGAAGATGAGGGTCGGGTTGTCGGCCCCGTGCGGATCGTGGCAGGAGTCGCAACTGCCGGCGGCGTAGGGCTTGTGGCTCTTCGGGGCGTCGAGCCGCGGGTGGCACTGGGCGCAGGTCGCGGTGGTCGTCCCTTGCCGCAGGAGCATGCGGTCCTTCCCCGAGTGCGGCGTGTGGCAGGCGAGGCAGCCGTCGTCACTCATCGCCTTGTGCTGGAAGCGGTGCTTCTCGGCGATGCTGTGGCAACCCGAGCAGAGGGCGTCCTTGGGGTGGGCGAGCGGATAGACGTGCCCGCCGCTGTCGTCGGCGTGGCAGGTGCCGCAGGCGTTGGCGGCGATCGGGGCGTGATGGAAGGCATCGTCGCGGAACGTCGCGTGGCAGGCCGGCGTGACGCAGGTCTCGCCGAGGTGGACCACGGTGGTCGGGCGCGGAGCAGGGCCGGAGACGAGTTCGACCGGCGGTGGGGCGACCTCGGGCGGCGGCTCGGCGGAGTGGCGGCGCAGGCTCCGCACGAGGATGCCAGCCACCACGAGGAGGACGAGGCCGCCAGCCCCCACGGCGATCGCCGTCCGGGGTCGTGCCCGGACCAGCCCGCCAAGAGCGCCAACGAACCGCGGCCGACGCATGGTGCCACGCCTCCTAGTGGAGTCCTCCGATGATGATCAGGGCGAGCAGGATGAGCCCGATGCCGACCGAGACGACCGCGATGCCCACGATGACCGGGCGGCGGGCGTGGTTCGGGGCGGGGACGCGCAGGGCGTCGAGGCGCCCGGTGGCGACCAACCGTTCGTATTCGGCCGGCCGCTGCTCCTTCAGTTCCGCCTCCGGCAGCGAGCCGGTGAAGATGACCTCGTCGACCGGGAAGGTGCCCGGCCGCAGGTGGGCGTTGAAGAAGTGGATGGTGAAGATGAAGCCGATGGCGAGCAGGGCTTCGTATCCGTGGACGATCATGGCCACGTTGAAGCTCCAGCCCGGCAGGATGCGGGAGGCGAGCTCGGGGAACCAGAGGAGGAGGCCGGAGCCGCCGATGATCACCGAGCCGCCGACCTCGGCCCAGTAGTCGAACTTCTCCCAGTAGGTCCAGCGGTCGAACTTGGGCTGCTTTCCGAGGCCGAAGAACCAGCGGAACATGCCCACGCAGTCGGTGACGTCCTTCCAGCGCGGGAAGAGCGAGTTCGGTCCGAAGACCCATTCCTTGGCCGAGCAGTTCCGGTTGAGGAAGTTGCGGGCCAGGCCGAGGAAGTGCAGGGTGAGGTTGGCGATCAGGAGGGCCGCGAAGAAGCGGTGCCAGAGGCCGGCAGCCTCGATGCCGCCGACCAGGTTGGCGAGCTGGCGGGCCCAGTCCTGGCTGGCGAAGACGAGCGGGATGCCGGTCGCGGTCAGCCCGAAGAAGGTGAGGGCCACGAAGGCGTGGTTGATGCGATCGATGGTGTTGAAGCGGCGGATCGCGGTGGCTGCCTTGGGCGGATGCGGGTGCTTCCCGTGCCGCAGGCGATCGGCCATCGAGCGGACGAACCAGAGGATGGTGTGCACGCCGAAGAAGGTGAACACCGTCGACATGACCACCATGAAGTAGAGCCAGACGCCGTGCAGCAGGGGGTACTTCTCGGCGTCGCGGAAGTTGGCGTGGGGGTCGAAGCGGACGAAGCTCGCGTTGGCCTTGGGGTGGCACGTGCCGCAGGTCTCGACCAGGTTGGCCTGGGCCACCCGCGAGGCGGGATCGTCGAGGGGACGGATGTCGTGCGAGCCGTGGCAATCGCTGCATCGCGCCGCCCGCGTGCCGCCCAGCTTGGTGACCTGACCGTGGTAGCTCTCGGCGTAGCTCCGGTAGTAGGTGCCGGCGTGCTCGCTCGAAGCGTCCTTGCTGTCGTGGCAGCGGCCGCACTCGTTGAGGACGTCGAGGATGAAGCCGGGGGCGGAGGCCTGCGAGATCTGGTGGGCGGTGTGGCAGTCGGTGCAGACCGCGGCCTTGCCGTTACTCTCGGCGTGCTTGCGGCCGTGGACGCTCTGGGCGTAGATCTCGAGGACCCCGACGTGGCACTTGCCGCAGGTTTCGGGGACGTTGGCCCGGGCCACCGGCGAGTCGGGGTCTTCGGCGCCGCGCACGCCGTGGGCACCGTGGCAGTCGGCGCAGGTCGCCGCCATCGGAAGGCCGGCCTTCACCACGGCCCGGGCGTGGGCGGAGTCGAGGTAGTTGCCGATCTGCGTGGAGGGATCGATGCCGTCGCCGTTCGGCTGGTGCTTCTTGTGGCAGTCCCCGCACAGGTGGACCGAGTTGAGCTTGTACTGCGGCGACTTGCGGTCGCTGACCTTCAGGATGTCGTGGGCCCCGTGGCAGGAGGTGCAGGTCGGGGCCAGCGGATCCTTGCGGAGGAACGCCTCGTGGTGGGCGCCGGTGTCGTAGGCCTTCACCGCCGCCTCGTGGCAGCTCGCCGCGCAGGTCGCCTTCTCGAGCTTGGCGGCGTGCGGAAGCGTCGCGGCGTCCGGGTGGCAATCGACGCAACGGACCTTCCCGCCCAAGGCGTGCGGACCGCTCGCCAGATCCTCGGCCTGCACGAAGAGCTTCGGCCGCTTGGCGGGCTCGGGGCCGCTCGGGGCCTCGGGGGCCTTGGCGTCGCCGCTCTTGGGCGGCGGGGCGTCGGTGCCGAGCCAGGTGCCGACCATCGAGCGCCGCTCCTCGGGGCCGAGCTCGGCGATCTTGGCTTGGGCGTGGCATTGCAGGCAGCGCTTGTCGGCGTTGGCGTCGCTGGGGGCGACTTGGGCCGATGTCGGAACGGCCGCCAGGCCGGCGGCGAGGATCGCCACCCAGGGCCACCAGCGGACGGTCATGAACCACCTCCGAGTCGGGAGGACATTGCGTAGACGATCAAGGCGAGGAGGACGAGGCCCAAGCCGAAGGCCAGGAAGCCGATCGGGTGGATCACGCGGCGCCATTGCCGCCACTCGTCGCCCACGCGGATCGAGTCGAGCCGCCCGCTGGCGGCCAGGCGGTCGTACCAGCGCTTCCGCTCGTGGAGCATCTCGGTCTTCGAGATGCGCCCGGAGAAGATCACCGAGTCGATGGGGAACTTCTCGAGGCGGAAGTGGACGTTGAAGAAGTGGAAGGTGAAGATGAATCCGGCGGCGAGAAGGGCTTCGTCGCTATGGACGATCAGGGCGATGTTGATGGCCCAGCCCGGCAGGAGCTTGGTGAAGAACTCGGGGAACCACATCACCAGGCCGCTCATGCCGATGACGGCGACGCCCCAGAAGACCGCCATGTAGTCGAACTTCTCCCAGTAGGTCCACTTGTCGAACTGGGGCTGCGGCCCGCGGCCGAAGAACCACTTCTGGTGGGCCCACCAGTCCTTCACGTCCTGGATGTGCGGATAGGGGAGATCGGGGCCGAAGACGACGGTGAGGAACTGCTTGACGCTGAAGCGGCCGGTCTTCGGACTGGCGAACTGGGCCCGGTTGTGCCAGCCGCGGACGATCAGGCTTCCGATGTGCAGCGTGAAGTAGAGGAAGGTGATGACCGCCCCGAGCCGGTGGAGTTGGGCGGCCGCCTCGAGCCCGCCGATCCAGCGGACCATCTCCTTGGCCCAACTCGTGTAGTAGAACTTGAGCGGCATCCCGGTGGCGACGAGGAGCAGGAAGCTCGACATCACGAGGATGTGGAGGAAGCGGTCGAAGGGCTTGAAGCGGACGAAGCTCTCGGGGTCCTCGGCCATCCGCCGCTTGGCCTCGCGGAAGGCCTTGCGGTCGCGGATGAAGAGGACGCTCGAGCGGGCGAACCAGAGGATGGTGTGGGCGCCGAAGAAGAGGAAGGTGCCCACCACCAGCATCGTCATGAAGACGAACGTCCAGTAGAGCCCGGGGTACTCGGCCCGGTTGGTGTGGTCGGCGTGGGCGATGTAGTCGGTGAACTTGGGGCCGGCGTTGGGGTGGCAGGTCTGGCAGGTCTTGAGCTTCTTCTCGCCGTAGAGCCGGCTGGCGGGATCGCTGATGGGGACGATGTCGTGGTGCCCGTGGCAGTCGAAGCACGCCGCGACCTTGGGCAGCCCGAGGGCCAGGGCCTTGCCGTGGAAGGTCTCGCGGTAGTGCTCGACGCGGTCCTCGTGGCACTTGCCGCAGCGATCGCTCGAGGCCAGCTTGAAGGCCACCTTGTCGTGCTGCACGATGGCGTGCGAGGTGTGGCAGTCGGTGCAGACCGGGGCTTCGAGCTTCCCTTCGGCGGCCAGCTTCCCGTGCAGGCTCTGCGCGTAGATGTTGAGGATGCCGACGTGGCACGCTCCGCAGGTCTTGTAGATCTTGGAGCGATGGACCGGCGACTCGGGGTCCTCGACGGGATGGACGGCGTGGGCCCCGTGGCAATCGGAGCAGGTCGGGGCGGCAATGAGGCCGGCTTCGGCTACTGCCTTGCCGTGGGCGCTTTGGAGATACGCCTCGATGTGGGCCCGTGGCTCGTAGCCGCCGGGCGTCGGCTTCATGTGCCGCTCGTGGCAGTCGGCGCAGAGGAAGATGCTGTTCAAGCGGTGTTGCGGCGACTTCTTGTCGCTGACCGCGAGGATCTTGTGGCCGCCATGGCAGGAACCGCAGGTCGGGGCCAAGGGATCGCCGCGCTGCAGGGCCTGGTAGTGGGCGCCGGAGGGGAACGCGGCGGCAGGCTTGGGGTGGCAGGTGGTGGCGCAGGTGGTGAGGTTGAGGGTCGGCTGGTGGGGAAGGGTGGCCGCGTCCTCGTGGCACTCGACGCACTTGGTGTTGGCGTGGACGCTCCCGGCGAGGGCATCGCGGGTCACGTACAGCCCCGGCCGTGTCGCTGGCGGGTTGGCCCCGGGGGCGCGATGGGTCGCCGGAGCGGACTTCACGTCGGCGTCGAGCGACGTCCCGACCATCGAGAGCCGCTCGTCGGGGTTCAACTCCGCGATGCGGGCCTGGCCGTGGCACTGCAGGCACCGCTTGTCGGGATCGTCCTGCTTGCCAACCGCCTGTTCGGCGGCATTTGCCGCTGCGGCGGAGGCCAGGATCG
>JBGAKK010000017.1:0-73072 GCA_044224425.1 Phycisphaerales bacterium | reverse complement strand
TGGCCGGCGGACCGCTGGGGCGAGCTGGGCCGCCGGCTCCTCGAGCGAGGGGTCGACGGAGTGCGGCTCGACCGCCTCGTCTACGTGGGCGGAGGCAATGAACGCGACGCGGTTGCCGCCGCCCTTCCTCCCGCCCCGGCTCGGGAGCGGGCCATCGATCTGGCCGGAGCGACCAGCGTCGGCCAACTCATGGCGGTGATCGCCGAGGCCGACCTCGTGGTGGCCAACGACTCCGCGGCGTTGCACATGGCGGTGGGCTTCGACCGACCGCTCCTCGCCTTGTTCGGACCGACCGATCCGACCTTGGTCGGTCCCTACGGCCGCGACGAGGCGGTGCTCTGCTCGCCCGAGGCCAAGCGCTTCACCGGTCACTATCGCGACCGCTCGTTAGGCGATCGCCTGATGGGCGGGATCGCCGTCGAGGATGTCCTGGCTGCCCTCGACGCAGGACGCCACCAAGTCCGTCACGCGGAGGTGGTCCGATGACCCGCCGCCTCGTCCTCGCCAGCGCCTCGCCGCGCCGCCGCCAACTTCTCCGCGGGGCGGGCTTCGCCCCCGAGGTACTCGAGAGCGACCTCGACGATGCCCTCCTCTCCTGTCCGGGAGCGACGCCCGACCGCTTGGTGGCGGCCCTCGCTTGGTTCAAGGTGCGCCGCGTGCTCGAGCGGTACCCCGACCTCGACGCGGTCGTCCTCGGGGCCGACACGGTGTGCGTGGACGGCGATCGCGTCCTCGGCAAGCCCAAGGACGAGTCCGAGGCCCGGGCCATGCTGCGGGACCTCGCCGGGCATGAGCATCGCACGTTGACCGGCGTGGCCATCGTCGATGCCGCGGGCGTTCGCCACCTCTTCGTCGACACCGCTCGGGTCGAGGTGGGGCCGCTCGAGGATGCCGCGATCGACGCCTATGTGGCGAGCGGCGCCTGGCGCGGCAAGGCGGGCGGGTACAACTACATCGAACGGGTCGAGGCCGGATGGCCGGTGGCCTGCGTCGGCGACCCCACCAGCGTGATGGGCCTTCCGATGCGGCGCACCGTGCCGCTCCTCGAGGAACTCGGCGTCGAGCGATGCCGACAGGAGTCCCCGATGTCGAGCCCCAGCGAGCGTGAGCCTTGAGCGACGGGCCGCTGCCCAGCCTGTTCGCGCCTCTCACCATCCCCGCGTCGTGGGCCTACGCGAGCGCCGTGGCTCGCCGCAATGCGGCGTTCGACCGGGGCGAAGGCGTGGAGCGGCTCGACGTGCCCGTGGTGTCGGTGGGAAACGTGACAGTCGGCGGCACCGGGAAGTCGCCGATGGTGGCGTGGATCGTGGCTCGCCTCCGCGAGTCCGGCCGCCATCCGCTGATCGCCATGCGCGGCTACAAGGCTGGCCCGGGCCAGGCGGGTGACGAGGAGCGCGAGTACCGGCTCACCGTGCCCGGCACGCCGATCGTCGCCCAGCCCGATCGCAAGGCGGGGATCGACGCGTTCCGCGCCGCGCGGCGGGGCGAGTTCGATTGCGTCGTCCTCGACGATGGCTTCCAGCATCGGCAGATCGCGAGGGATTGCGACATCGTCCTGGTCGACGCCCAGCGCCCCGGCCTCGACGGACGGCTCCTGCCCGCGGGCTGGCTGCGCGAGCCGGCGACCAGCTTGGCCCGAGCGAGCGCGGTGGTGATCACCCGCGCCCTAGCGGTCGACGACGCGCTGGCCCGGCGCATCGCGGCGTTCCACGGCCACTGGCCGATCGCCTGGGCTCGGCACGGATGGAAGGGGCTCTCGATCGAAGAGGGTGGCGGCGGGCGCGACGAACCGGTCGCGTGGCTCGCCGGGAGGCGCGTCTATGGCGTCTTCGGCACCGGCCACCCGCAGTCCGTGCAACGGGCCTACGAGGCAGCCGGGGCGAGCGTGGTGGCGAGCGCCGCGGTGGGCGACCATGCGGCCCACGACGCCGCGTCGATCGCACGCTTCACCGCCGCGGCGCGAGCTGCGCGGTGCGACGCGATCGCCACCACGCGCAAGGATTGGACCAAGCTCGCCGACCACGCCGAGGCGGTCCGGGCCGCCGGTCTTCCCTTCGTCGTGCCCGACCTCTCGATCGAGTTCCTGGCCGGCGAGGCGGCGCTCCGCGAGCGCCTGTCGCGCCCCTTCAACTGATAGACTGGCCGCGTGGCCCATTCGACCCGCTCCGTCCCGCTCGCTGCTCCCGTCGCCGCCCTTCACGAGCGCATCCTGACCAGGCTCGCATCGTGGAAGCGGACCCGCGTCATGGTGATCGGCGACTTCATGCTCGACCAGCACGTCTACGGGGCGGCCGAACGGCTCTCGCCTGACGCCCCGGTGCCGGTTCTGATGGCGGGCGATCCGCGCGACATCAAGGAGTCGCCGGGCGGGGCGAGCAACGTGGCGAGCTGCCTCCGGGCCCTCGAGGCCGACGTGGCCTGCTTCGGCGTGGTCGGCGGCGACCCCGAGGGAGAATCCCTCCGCCGGCACATCGCGGCCACCGGCTGCGAGGCGAGTGGCATCATCGTCGACCAGTCGCGGCCGACGACGGTCAAGCGAAGCCTGGTCGGCCTAGCCCAGCATCGCCACCCGCAGAAGATGTTCCGCCTCGACTTCGAGAGCCGCGAGCCGCTGGGCCGGGCCGTCTCGGAGCGGCTCTTGGGGGCCATCCTCGCCGCCCTCGACCATGTCGACGTGGTCTGCATCGAGGACTACAACAAGGGCGTCTGCTCGCCGATCCTCTGCCACGCGGTCATCGAGGAAGCCCGCAAGCGCCGCAAGCCGGTCTTGGTCGACCCTGCCGCGATCGAGGACTACTCGCGCTACCGCGGGGCGACCGCCATCACCCCAAACCGGAGTGAAGCGGAGCTCGCCACCGGCATGGCCACGCCGCTCGATGCCACGGTCGAGCACAACGCGCGCCTCGCGGCGCGGCTCCTCGCGGACGGGCAACTCGAGGCGGTCGTCCTGACCCTCGACAAGCAGGGGGCCTTGCTGCTCGAGCGTGACGGCCAGCCGCTGTCGGTGCCGACCGTGGCCCGCACCGTCTACGACGTCACCGGCGCCGGCGACATGGTCCTCGCCGCGCTCGCCGCCGCCGTCGCCAACGGCTTCCCGTGGGACCAGGCCGTGGCTTTCGCCAACGCCGCCGCCGGCCTCGAGGTCGAGGTCTTCGGGGCCCAGCCCATCCCGTTGGCCAGCGTGCGTCGCTCGATCCTCGCCCTCGCCGGCCGAGCCAGCGGCAAGGTGCGCTCGCTCGACGACCTCTTGGTCGAACTCGCCGTGCATCGCGCGGCGGGCCATCGCATCGTCCTCACCAACGGCTGCTTCGACGTCATCCACGCCGGGCACGTCGCATACCTGCGCGAGGCGAGGAAGCAGGGCGACATCCTGGTCGTTGGCGTCAACTCCGACGACGAGGTGCGGCGGCAGAAGGGGGAGGGCCGGCCGATCTTCCGCGAGTCCGAGCGGCTCGAGATCCTTGGCGAACTCCTCTGCGTCGATTACCTGGTCGTCTTCCGCGAACCGACCGCGCATGAATTGCTGCGTGCCGTGCGTCCCGAGGTCTACGTCAAGGGCGGCGACTACCGGCCGGAAGAGGTCAACGAACACCAGCTCGTGGCTGAATTGGGCATCGAGATGCGGCTCCTCGCCCACCGCCCGGGGCTCGGCAGCACCTCGATCGTGGACCGAATCCGCAAGCTCGAGACCGAGAAGAGCACTCCCGCTGCCCGCTGAGCGGGTTCCCGGTCCCTCCCGCTCCCGAGTCGCCGTCCGAAGGTTGCGGAGCCTCGGGAAGCGGTCATACTCCCTTCGTGCGACTCGCGGACCGAAGAGGAGAGAGACCCGCCGTGGTATTGGGCGCCTGCGTGGCGCTTGCCGCGGCGGTCGGCTGCGCGAGCACGCCAAGCACGTCGCCTCGACCGGCCCCGACGATGGCGGCCGGTCCTGGCGTCGCGCTCCCTTCGCCGAACCTCGCCCTTGCCTGCGCCAGTCGTGGGGAACCGCTGGTCGATGGATTCGAGGCCACCCGCAACGACCGCCTTCTCGGCGGGGAGCCGCCGGAGTTGCCGCCGATCGCCGCGTGGAGCACCCTGGTCGTCAATCGACAGGATGTCCTCTACGGACAAACACAGGCCACCTACCGCTCCACCACGCGGGTTTGGGAGCGTTCGCCTTAATAGAAGGAAGGGCCGGCGTGGCAGTCACTCCCAAACTGCTGTGACTGCGCGACTTGTCCATTTCCAGTCTTGACTGGGTCGGAGCAGCCTCGGATACTGCGACTCAGATGGGCTGGGCACCGTTGGTGCCGCCACCGATCAGGCCTGGCCGCACGATCGGCGAAGGTTTGGCCGGATCTGGGGGATGCTTGCCCGTCCAGTGGGGTAACGCATGGCGACGACGACCAAGAAGGAGCTGATCGACCGTATCGCGGACGAGACGCAACTGCGTCGCAGCGAGGTGAAGCGCGCTGTGCAGGCGTTCCTCGATCACGTGATCGATGAAGTTTCAAGGGGAACCGCCTCGAGTTCCGCGATTTCGGCGTTCGGGAGATCAAGGCCCGCGCACCGCGGACCGCCCAGAATCCGAAGACGCTGCAGCGGGTCGAGGTGCCGGCGAAGAAGACCGTGAAGTTCAAGGTCGGTCGCCTGATGAAGGAGCGCCTCGACGGCCAGTCGGTGATGGTGCGCCTCAGCGACGACGAGGAGTGAGTCGCGAGCGACGGCGCTCGGACAAGCTGTGGATGTCCTGACGAGTGGGGCCAAGGCGGGCAATGCCCGATGGTGATCCCGTGGCCTCGCCGTAGACTGCGGGCGCGATGAGCGACCACGCCTCGAACGACTTCAACGCCAATCCAGGCCGCCGCCGCGGTCGCGACGATCGTCGCCCCGCAAGCAGCTTCGCCGACGTCGCCAAGCTCTTCGACACCCTGCCACCGCAGGCGATCGAGGCCGAGATGTGCCTCCTCGGCTCGATCCTGTGGGACCCGCGGGTGATCGGCGACGTGGTGGCCGTGGTCCGCCACGCCGGCGACTTCTACCGGCCGGCCCACGGCACCATCTTCGAGCACATGGTCGAGATGTACGACCACGGCGGGGCGGTCGACCCGGTCACCCTGAGCCAGCGACTGAGCGACCGGAAGCTCCTCGACGAAGTCGGCGGGCTCGAGTACCTCGTCTCCCTCGCCGAGGGCGTGCCGAGCGCCGCCAATGCCACGCACTACGCCCGGATCGTGCGCGACAAGGCCACCATCCGCGAGTTGATCGGGGCCGCCGGCGAGATCCTCGGCGACGCCCACCAATCGCACCAGCCGGCCAACCTGCTGGTCGAGGAGGCCGAGCAGAAGATCTTCCAGATCGCCCAGAAGCGGGAAAGCGCCAGCGTCTCGTCGCTCAAGGAGCTCATCAACGAGACGATGCAGCAGCTCGAGCAGAACGAGGGGCGCCACCTCACCGGGCTGACCAGCGGCTTCGTCGACCTCGACGAGATGACCAGCGGGTTCCAGCCGCAGGAGATGATCATCCTGGCGGCGCGTCCCTCGATGGGGAAGACGGCCTTGGCCCTCAACTTCGTCGAGAACATGGCCATGGCCGGCCACGCCGTCCTCTTCTTCAGCCTCGAAATGGGCAAGCAGCAGCTCGTGCAGCGCATGCTGTGCGGGCGCGGGCAGATCGACAGCCAGCGGCTCCGCCGCAACATGCTCCGCCAGGAGGACTACCGCCGGCTCATCGCCGCGGCTGGCGACCTCGCGGAGACCAAGATCTTCATCGACGACACGCCGGGCCTCTCCCTCCTCGGGATGCGCTCCAAGGCCCGCCGCATGCACGACCGCTATGGCATCCAGGCGGTGGTGATCGACTACCTCCAGCTCATGTCGGCCGGGACGCGGGTCGAGAGCCGCCAGCTCGAAGTGAGCGAGATCAGCCGTGGCATCAAGGCCATGGCCCGCGAGCTGAAGGTGCCGGTCATCTGCCTGAGCCAGCTCAACCGTGCCGCCGAGCAGCGCGAAGGGCACCGCCCGCGGATGAGCGACCTGCGCGAGTCGGGGTCGATCGAGCAGGACGCCGACGTGGTGATGATGCTCCACCGCGAGGAGTACTACCACCGGGCCGATCCAGAGTGGGAAGAGGCCAATCCGGACAAGGTCGGGGTGGGCGAGGTGATCCTCGCCAAGCAGCGCAACGGCCCGACCGGTGTGGTGAACGTGGTGTGGGACGCGGCCAGCACCTCGTTCCGCAACATCTCCTATGCCACGCCGCCCGAGAGCGGGGGGGCGCGAAACCTGGTATCGATCAGCCCCTCGCGTCCTGCCGCGGCGTCCCCGGCTGACGACCGCGACGACGTGGGCGGCATCCCGTACTGATCGGCGTCGGAGAGCAGTGCTCGGGCGGGGAGAATTGGCGGCGGGTCGCAATCGAACGCTGCCTGCGTCCGTCGGTCGTACACTGCCGCCGCCGCGATGCCCCCAGCGTCCAAACACCCCCCCGATCCCGAGCCGGGGCCCCACTCTGGTAGCCAGCCAAGTCCGAGGTCTGGCCCCGATGGAGGACCGCTCGCCTCGTCGCGCGGCGGCTCGTCGCGGGGCTCGACGCCCCACGATGCTCGAGGCGATTCCCGGGCGGATCTGGCGTCGCTCCTTGTCTACGCCTCGCGAGGTGACGAGCAGAGCTGGCGCGGCCTGGTCGAGGCCTACTCCCCGCGCGTCTTCGGGCTGATCCGCTCGCAGTGCGGCGATTCCGACCTGGCGGAGGAGATCACCCAATCGACCTTCTGCACGATCGCTGCGAAGTTGGGGGAGTACGAGGAGCTGGGTCGCTTCGAGAGCTGGATCTTCCGCATCGCCATGAACCGACTCCGGGACGAGATGCGTCGCCGGCGGAGGCAGGCGATCCAGATGGAGGAGACGCCGCTCTCGAACGCGCCGGCCGCCCGGCCGCCGCCGGCCCGGGGACCCGACCCGGCCGCCTCCCGGCTCCTCCAGGAGGCCATCGCCTCGCTCGGCGAGTCGGACCGGGAAGTGATCAACCTCCGCCACGTCGGCGGCTTGAGCTTCAAGCAGATGGCGGACACCTTGGACGAACCCCTCGGAACCCTCTTGGCCCGCCACCACCGAGCCTTGCGGAAGCTCCGGGAATTCCTTGAGACAAAGGGTTTAGACGCGGATGCGATCGGCGGTTGAGGGACCCCGGTCGGCACATCGAATGGGACCCCCTCGGGCGACCGGAATCACCCCCTCAGGTTGCCCTCGGAACGGAAGCCGGACCTGCAATGCTCCGCAGCCCCCGGCGTTTGGAAGTCGAGCGCCCGATCTTCTTGCCGCGAGGCAGTTTCGGTCGCAGTTTGTTGGGGCCGCCCAGAGGCGTGCAGTCGCTCAGGAAGGCCCCCGGCGGGGCAGTCGGTCACGGGGTAGAAACGAGGTTGACATGCAGCCCTCGAAGGGCGAGTGGAAGGCGGATCGAACGATGGGACGGCGAACGGACGAGGTCCGGGCCCGGATGGGCTCTGGCGTCGACGATCTCGCGGTCCCCGGCGACTTGGTCGCCATCGATCAGCTCTTGGCCAGCCTCCCGAGCAGCGCTTTCGGCGCCGCCCCGGTTCCGGCCGGCCTCGTCGACCGGGTCTTCGACGTCTCGGTCTCGGCCTTGCCGACCCCGGTCATCGCCAAGCTCTCTCCGGCCAATTCCCTCCGCTTCCGCTACGCCCGCCTCGCCATGGCCGCCGCCATCGCGTTGGCCGCCGCGGCCAGCGCCTTGGTCTACCTCAAAACCGGCGGCGTCGACACCGACGCCCTCGCTCGTGGCCGCGAGACGCCCAAGAGCGTCGACGCACCGGGCGCCCCCGAGGCCACCTTGGTCGCCCTGCTCCAGCCGGAGCTGGTCGACGACCAGGCCTTCACCTCGCGGGCCGCCCGCGCGGTGGCTCCCGTCCTCCAGACGCGCGGCGTCCAGATCGAGGACTTCGCCAGCGAGCTCGACGGCATCCTCGGCGGTGACCTCTCGCACTCCATGTGAACCGCAGGAAACCGGAGGAGTCGTTTCGGGCAGGTCCGGCCTCTCTCGATCGACGGCCAGTTGACGCGACCTCCCCCTCGCGGATCCGGCCGATTTGGGCGACGATGTGATCCTCCCTCGCGCATGACTCGCTCTCGCTTCCAACCGACTCGCCGCTTCCTCGCCGTCGCCAGCGTCACCGCGCTGACCTGCGTCCTCCTTGCAGCGGCCCAGTCGAACGGGAAGCCGCAGCCTGACTCGCCGCTTCTCTCGCGCGGACGAAGCGCCCAAGGAAACAACCAGCCCGCCGAGCCGCCACCTGGCGCGGCGCCGACCACGGGCGACGAGGGCCGTCGTCCGCCTCGCGATGGCGAGCACCGGCCCGGCGATCGCGGCTGGGGCTGGCGCGGCGGCGAGGGTGCCGGCGAATTCGGCGGACCGCCGCGGGGCCGGATGTTCGACGACGAGGACGTCCTCAAGGTGATCCGCGACATCGCCCCCGAGCAAGCGGCCCGGGTCGAAGAGAGCCTGAAGACGAAGCCGGAAGAGACCCGCGACTACCTGCGGCGCAGCGCTCGCCGCATCATGGGCCTCGTCGTCCTCTCCAAGAACAACCCGAAGCTCTACGACCTCAAGGTGAAGGAGCTCCGGCTCCAGGCCGAGGCTCGCCGCATCGCGATCGAGTACCACGACCTGATCGCCTCGGGCCGGACCGAGGATGCGGCGCGGGCCAAGGATCGCCTGCGGGCGGCGGCTCGTGAAGCGATCGACCAAGGTCTCCGTTCGCGGGCCGAGGAGCTCGCCGCCCTCACCGAGGCGGTCCGCACCTTCAAGCAGGATCTGGCTCGCGATGCCGCCAACCTCGACGCCGATGCGGCACGACTCGTGGATGAGTTGACCAGCCACCGGCCGGAAGGCGGGATGTTCAGCGCCATCGGTTCGCCGCCGGGCCGTTGGCTCGGCCGTTACCATCCTCGCTCGTGTCGGCCGCCACCAACGAAGCGGGCCCAGCGCTCCCTGCCACCGGGCCACGAGAGGTCCGGGGCCGGCGACAGCGCGGACTCGGCGTCGGGTGGCTTGGCCTCGTCATCCTCGTCGCCCTGCTGGTCGCCTCCTTCGGCTCGCTGCCCTACACCTTCGCGGTGGTCACGCCGCCCGGTCGGGCCCCGGAACGGCGCTACGCCTGCAGCACGCTCGAACTGAGCCTGTTGCCGCCAAGCTGGATGCCGCTCGATGACTCCGAACGGGCTCGGCTCGCCGCGGCGACGGCCAACCACTCCTATCTCCCCGGTCGCTGGCTCGGCACCGACCGGAACGGCCGTGACGTCTTCGCCCGTTGCCTCGCCGGCGGCGCGGTGAGCCTCACCGTCGGCCTCTCGGCGGCAGGGATCGCCGTCCTCATCGGCACCGCGTACGGGGCCTACGCCGGCTACCGCGGCGGGCGCATCGATGCCCTCATGATGCGGCTCGTCGACATCCTCTTCGGCTTGCCGTCGATCCTCTTGGTCGTCCTCCTCGGTGTGGCGGTCGAAGGCCGATTGCGGGCCTGGGGGCCGTCGCTCGGGCAGGGGCCGCGGCAGGCGATCGAACTCCTCACGCTCCTCATCGCGATCGGCGGCGTCTCGTGGCTGACGATGGCCCGCGTCATTCGGGGACAGGTGCTCTCGATCAAGGGCATGCCCTACCTCGAGGCGGCCCGGGCGGCGGGGGTCCCCCCGCGTCGGCAGTTCCTGAGTCACGTCCTTCCCAACCTGATCGGGCCGATCGCGGTCTACGCCACCTTGGCCGTCCCCTCGGCGATCCTCGCCGAGAGTTTCCTCTCCTTCCTCGGGATCGGGATCCGCGACCCGCTGCCCTCGTGGGGGAATCTGGCCGCGGACGGGCTCTCCGAACTGAACACCGTCCATAGCCGCTGGTGGCTCTTGGCCGCACCCTGCGCCCTGATCGCCATCGCCCTCCTTGCCCTCAATTTCCTGGGCGACGCCCTGCGGGAGCGCTTCGACCCGGCCCGCGGCCGGCGCTGAGCGAGCCCGTCGCGAGGGCCACGCCTCGCCTGCTACGCTGACCGCCCCGCCGAAAGGGGCAGGTAGGCTCACGCATGGATCACCGCTTCGGATTGAAGGACTTCGTTGTCGTTGCGCTCCTCGCGGCGATCGGCATCTCGCTGTGGCTCTCCATGCTGCAGAAGGACCGCGTCTTCGAGAAGGTGCGGGCCGTCGAGAGCCAGGTGACCGAACTTCGGGCCCGCGTCGAGCAGTTGGCGAGCGAGGACAAGGGCGGCAAGGCCTTGGCCACGCAGATCGAGGCCCAGCTCAAGGCGTGGCGCGAGGAGATGGCCAAGCAGGGGCCCTCGACGCCGAAGCTGCCGGCGGAGAGCTCGCCGCAGGCCAGCGCCGACTCGTGGGCCCGCCCCGGCGTCCCCATCGACTGGCAACCCAAGCGTGCCTTCACCAACAATCCGCGCAAGGAACCCGGCTTCCGCGAGGGAGGCGAGTTCACCGAGATCTGGGAAGCGCAGTGCGCCCGCGTCACGCCCTACATCTCGACCGACGTCTACGCCCGTCGGGTCATCGACCGGGTCTGCGACCAGTTGGCGGGTTGGGACCCCGAGACGCTCGCCCTCCGCGGCGTCCTCCTCGATGCCTGGCAGTACGACCCGAAGGGACTCTGGCTCCGCATCCACCTCCGTGACGGGGCGACCTTCTCCGACGGAGCGCCGGTCACCGCCGAGGACGTCCGCTTCACCTTCCAGGACTACATCCTCAACCCGCTCATCGAGGCCACCGCGACCCGCTCGACCCTCGACATGATCACCGACGTCAAGGTGCTCGACCCGCGGACCGTCGAGTTCACCTTCTCGAAAGCCCTCTTCACCAACCTCTCCTTCACCCTCAACAACTGGGTGCTGCCCAAGCACTTCTACTCCCGCTTCGAGCCCTCGCAGATCAACCAGTCGACGAGCCTCCTGATGGGCTCCGGCATGTACCGCCTCGCCTCGCTCGACCCCGACAACCAGTGGCGCCCGGGGGAAGACCTGCGGCTGGTGCGGAACGAGCAGTACTGGGATCGCGACATGCGCAGCCCGCTCGCCGCCATGCGCTTCCGCGTGGTCAGCGACGAGCGGTCGCGGCTGGCCGCCTACCGCAACAACGAAGGCGACATGATCACGCCCACCGCGCCGCAGTACGTGGCGACCCTCAAGGAGGAGGGCTGGCCCAAGTCCAACCAGTCGCTGAGCTGGATCAACATGCGGAGCGGCTATTCGTTCATCGCCTGGCAGTGCGGCAAGCGGAACGGGCAGCGGATGACGCCCTTCGCCGACACCCGCGTGCGGCAGGCGATGACGCTCCTCCTCGATCGCGAGGCGATGATCAAGGAGATCTGGGACGGTGTGGGCGCCGTGTCCCGAGGTCCCTTCAACCCGCAGGGCCCGGCCGCCGACCCGGAGGGGAAGCCCTGGCCCTACGACGTGGCCCTCGCCAAGCAGAAGCTCGCCGAGGCGGGGTGGAAGGACCGTAACGGCGACGGCGTGATCGAGAACGAGCACGGCGACCCCTTCGAGTTCGAGCTCACCCTCGCCGCGGGCGGCGACATCATCGACCGCATCGCCGCCTTCGTGAAGAACGCCTGCCTCAAGGCCGGCATCCGCTGCAACGTGCGGCTCATCGACTGGTCCATCTACCTCGACGTCACCAAGGCCCGCGACTTCGACGCCATCATGATGGGCTGGAGCCCGAGCGCCCCGGAGAGCGACGTCCGGCAGATGTTCCACAGCGACTCGATCAAGGACGCCGGCGACAACTTCATGCAGTGGTCGAATCCCGAGGCCGACCGCCTCCTCGACCTCGGCCGCGGCACGACCGACACCGCGGCCCGGATGAAGATCTGGCACCAGCTCTCGCGGGTGCTGCACGAGGAGCAGCCCTACACCTTCCTCCGCCTCACGCCGTGGCTCCGCTTCGTGAAGAAGGACGTGGCCAACGTCCATCCGTACAAGACCGGACTCGAGCCCTACGAGTTCTTCCGCCCCGCGGCAATGCCCGGGACGTGACCCGACCTGACCTGCGGCCCGAGCCATCGACGCCCCGATGCTGACGTACGTCGTCCGACGACTCCTCTTGATGATCCCGACCATCCTCGGGATCACCTTCCTCGTCTTCCTGCTCCTCGCTTCGGCGCCGGGCGGGATCGGGGCGGCGGGGGCCCAGGCGGGCGGCGGCCCGGTCGAGGGCAGCAAGCGGGCGGCGATGGAGGCGTACTTCGAGGATCGCTACGGGGTGAAGGATCCGATCCTGGTCCAGTACGGCCGCTGGCTGGGCCGCATCTCGCCGGTGAAGTTCGGGACCCGCGACCAGGTCACGCCGGCCGGCGAGCACAAGTCGGCGCCGCGCGAGGTGGACCGGCCGCCGCTCCTCTCGTGGTTCCCGCTGTCGGAACTCGCCACCACCGCCGAGGAGTCCGCGGAGCGCAGCCACGGCGACGTGAAGCCGGTCGATCGAGCCAATCGCGAGCCCGAGCAGCTCGCCTATCGCCGCCTCGAGACCGACTACATCGGGGCCCGCGGCGCGTATCGCACGGCGATCAAGCAGCTCGGGAACGCCCTGAACGACTACGCCCGCGAGAAGGACATCCCGGGCGTGCGGGCCACGGACGGCGACTGCCGCTTCGAGCGGCTCGCCGGGCTCGAGCCCGACCGCTCCGCCCCGGGCTGGCCGCACATCGAGGCCTTGGGCAAGGAAGTCGATGCCGCTTACATCAGGGCCCTCGCCTCCTACCAAGCGATCGACCGGGCGTTCGCCGCCAAGCCTTTCGACGAGGCGGGCATCCCGATCCTGCCGGGTATCGTCTCGCTCGGGGCCCCCGATCTTGGCGTCGCCTTCAGCGTCGGCCGACCCTCGAGCACGCTCATCGGCGAAGCCCTGCCGCGCACGCTCCTCCTCAATCTCCTCGCCTTCCCGCTCATCTACCTGATCGCCATCCCGAGCGGCATGCTCATGGCGGCCCGCCGCGGCACGTGGTTCGACATCGCCGCCGGCGGGCTCTTCGTCGGCCTGTGGTCGATCCCCGTGGTGTGGGCCGGCGTCCTCGCCATCGGCTTCCTGGCCAGCCCGCAGTACCTCGGGTTCTTCCCGGTCAGCGGCCTGCACGACAAGGGGGCCGACAACTGGACCTTCCTGCCGAGTCGCTCGGCCGACGGTTCGCTCGAGATCGGCTACCTCGTCGACGCCCTCTGGCACCTCGTGCTGCCGGTCGCCTGCCTCACCTACGGCGGCTTCGCCATCCTGGCCAAGCAGACCCGGGCCGCGATGCTCGACAACTACAGCGCCGACTACGTCCGCACAGCGCGGGCCAAGGGTGTCGACCGCCGCACCGTGGCCATCCACCACGTCTTCCGGAACAGCCTGCTGCCGGTGATCACCATGTTCGTCACCATCTTCCCGGCCATGCTGGCGGGCAGCGTGGTGGTCGAGCGGATCTTCACCGTGCCCGGAATGGGGACGCTCCTCCTCGACGCCATCAACCAGCGGGACCGCGAACTCGTCCTCGCCAACACATTGATGGTGGCCTGCGTGAACCTCCTGGCCTTGCTCGCCGCCGACATCCTCTATGCGGTCGCCGATCCGCGGGTGAGCTACGAATGATGGCCCGCCGCGACCAAGCGACCTCGGACGCTCCCCGCGTCCTCTCCGGCATCGAGGCCATGCGTGGCGTCGGGGCCCGACGAGCCCAAGGCTTCTGGGCCGACGCCTGGAGCCGCGTGGTGCGCCGTCCGGCGGCGATCGCCTCGCTCGGCTGGATCGGCACCATCGCCTTCTTCGCCGTCTTCGCCCCGCTCATCGCCAACGGCCATCCCATCGTCATCGACCGGCTTGGCCCCGACGGCGCCGTCGTCGGCCGCTCCTGGCCGCTCCTCGCCCACCTCACGGCGACCGACCTGCTCCTTCTCCTCGGGGCCTTGGTCGGCGTGCCGTGGATGCTCCTCCCGCTCCGTACCCCGCGCTCGACTCGCCTCGCCATGCTCGTGGTCGGCGCCGCCCAGGCGGGCTTCACCGTGGTCCTCGCCGCGGCCATCGACGCCTGGTGCTCCTCGCCCGACAACACGAGCGAGATGCGGGCCATGAGCCGCACCGACTGGTTCCCGTGGGCGACCGCCGGTGGCGTGGCCGCCGTCTGTGCCGTGGTCGCCGCATTCCTGCCGACGACCGAACGCCGCTGGCCGCGGCTCCTCGCCGGGCTCGTGGTGGCCGCCGCCACGGTCCTCTGTTTGGCCGAGCGCTGGAACCCGCCGCTCGTCGACTTCGATTCCTACGCCGAGCGCGAGGCGGCCGGGGAGATCCGCGCCACCTACACCCTCGTCCCCTGGTCGCCCGAGTTCGGCCGCACCGCCCTCAACCTCGTACCGCCCGGAACCACGCTGGGGGCCGAGATCCCGCGCCTCGCCGACACCACGATCGGAGCCCGCCGCTTCGTCCTCGGCACCGACAACGTGGGCCGCGACGTCCTCAGCCGCATGCTCCACGCCTGCCGCCTGAGCATCTCGATCGGCCTCGTCTCGACCGGGATCGCCGTCCTCATCGGCGTCACCCTCGGCTCGATCATGGGCTACTTCGGCGGGCGGATCGACCTCGTCCTCTTCCGGGTGGTCGAGATCTTCATGGCCATCCCCGTCCTCTTCCTCCTGATCGTGGCCGCCGGCGTCCTGCCGCGGAACACGTACGTGACGATGGCCATCATCGGCTGCGTCACGTGGACCGGAGCCGCCCGCTTCACCCGGGCCGAGTTCCTCAAGCTGCGGAGCCAGGATTTCGTGCAGAGCGCCCGGGCCGCTGGGCTCCCGCTCCGCTCGGTCCTCTTCAGGCACATGCTGCCCAACGGCGTGACGCCGGTCCTCGTCGACGCCAGCTTCGGCATCGCCTCGGCGATCATCTACGAGGCGACGCTCTCCTTCCTCGGCCTCGGCCCCGAAGGCCAGGCCTCGTGGGGCCAGCTCCTCTCGAGCGCCTCGGGCAGCACCGGCCTCCTCGTCTGGTGGCTGGCCACCTTCCCCGGCCTCGCCATCTTCCTGACCGTCCTCGCCTACAACCTGCTGGGCGAGGCCCTCCGCGACGCGATCGATCCCAAGCTCCGAAAGGCGGCGCTGTGACCGCTACGCCCAAGCCCCTCTTCGAAGTCGCCGACCTCGCCGTGAGCTTCGAGAGTTCGGCCGGCGACGGCACCCGCGTGCAGGCCGTGGCCGGGGTGTCGATGTCGATCCATCCCCGCCAGACGTTAGCCGTGGTCGGCGAATCCGGCTGCGGGAAGAGCGTGACGGCCATGAGCTGCATGCAGCTCGTGCCGCGGCCGCCGGGGCGCTTCGACCGCGGCTCGATCCTCTTCGAGGGCGAGGATCTCCTGACCTACTCCGAGCGCCAGATGTTGGATGTGCGGGGAGCGAAGATCGCCATGATCTTCCAGGAGCCGATGACCTCGCTGAACCCGGTCTACACGATCGGCGACCAGATCATCGAGGCCATCCTCCTCCACCAGAAGGTGAGCCACCGCCAGGCGATCGACATCGCGGTCGAGGCCATGAAGGACGTGGGCATCCCCAAGCCCGAGGAGCGGCTGAAGGCCTATCCGCACCAATTCTCAGGCGGCATGCGGCAGCGGGTGATGATCGCCATGGCCTTGGCCTGCCAGCCGAAGCTCCTGTTGGCCGACGAGCCGACCACGGCCCTCGACGTGACCATCCAGGCTCAGATCCTCGAACTCCTCCGCGAGCTGCAGCGGACGCGGGGGATGGGCATCATGCTCATCACCCACAACCTCGGCGTGGTCGCCGAGAACGCCGACGTGGTCTGCGTCATGTACGCGGGACGGGTGGTCGAGTACGCCAAGGTGTTTGACCTCTTCGACCGGCCGCTCCATCCCTACACCCGCGGGCTGCTCCGCTCCATCCCGCGGCTGCACGACGAGAAGCACCGCCTCACCACCGTCGACGAGGTGGTCCGCGACCGGAAGGAGTTCGAGCAGTTGCCGGGCCACGAGAAGGGCGTCGTGCCGTGGTGGCCCGATCTCCCGGCCGAGTGGCGACCCGCCGCGCCCCCCAACCGCGACGAGTACCGCCTCCACGAGATCGAGCCCGACCGCTGGGTCGGCTGCTGGAACAGCGCGTGGCTCGAAACCCACGCCAGGCGGCGGCCGGACATCGAGTTCCGCCGCGGCTGAGCCCGGGGATCGCACCGAACGGTGTGGAATCGCGGGCCAGGTGGGTATCCTCAGCCCACGCATGACGACCGACGCCTCCATCGCCAACCCCGCGGCCTCCGCGGCCGGCGGCTTCCACCTCGGCCGCTTCCTGCGGAACGCGGCGATCGTGGTGGCCGTGGTCGGCGGCGGCGTCGGCCTCTGGTTTGGCGTCCTCCGCGAGCGGTTCGTGGCCAAGCGGTTTGGCGAGGTGACGGCGTCGATCCACCGGAGCGGCCAGATCTCCGAGTACATGGTCGGCACGGTGCTCGAAGAGCACGGCATCCAGCGGATCGTCGACCTGACCGAGCCCGAGTACGCCCCGCCTGGCAAGGTGAAGGAGCGCGAGGTCGCCAAGGCCAAGGGCATCGAGGTGCTGAACTATCCGCTGGTCGGCGACGGCACGGGCGACGTCGACCTCTACGCGAAGGCGGTCGCCGCCCTCATCGAAGCCGAGGAGCGCCACGAGCCGACCCTCGTCCACTGCGCCGCCGGCAGCTACCGCACGAGCGGCGTGGTGGCGTGCTTCCGCATCCTCTACCAAGGCTGGACCCGCGAGGCGGCCCTCGAGGAAGCCAAGGGCTACGACTGGGATCCGTCGAAGCCGGAGCTGCCCCGGTTCCTCGACGAGAACCTGGAAACGATCCGGGCCAAGCTCCTGGCGAGCGGGGTGCTGCGGGCTGCCGCACCGGCCGCGCCCAACTGAGCACCGACCATGCGAGCGAGCCTTGTCCCCATTCTCGCCTTGGCTGTCGTGGGCGCTGCGTCGGCCGAGACCGTCACCATCGGCCCCTCGCAGGACGCGACGATGATCCAGTCGACAGCGGCGAAGGGTTCAGGGATCGGTGACGGCGTCTACGCCGGAAGGGTCGGCCCAACCGGCGGCGGCATGCGGAGGCGGGCCCTCATGGCGTTCGACGTCGCGGCGGTGGTCCCGCCAGGGGCGACCATCGACTCGGCCAGCCTGACCCTCCAACTCGTGCAGACGACGAGCGGGCCGAACGCGGTCAAGCTCCATCGCACCCTCGCCTCGTGGACGGAAGGTCCGACCGACGCTCCCGGCGGGCAGGGCCTGCCAGCCCAGCCGGGCGACGTAACTTGGCAGCACCGAACCTATCCCTCGCTGCTGTGGACGGTGCAGGGCGGCGAGTATCACCCGACGGCGAGCGCCTCGGCCGTGGTGGACCAGAACGGTCCCTACACCTGGAGCTCCTCAGCGATGGCGAGCGACGTGCAGGGCTGGCTCGACGATCCGGGCAGCAACCTCGGCTGGACGATCGTCGGCAACGAGGCCGTGATGCACACCGCCAAGAAGTTCGCCTCCCGCGAGCACGACGTGTTCGAGTGGCGCCCGCTCCTCACGATCACCTACACCGCGTGCCCCGCGAGCGACCTCGACTGCGACGGCGACGTCGACGCGGCCGACCTCGCGGCCCTCCTCGGGGCATGGGGCGCGACGGCGAGCCCGGCGGATCTCGACGGCGACGGGGTGGTCGGGGCAGGGGACCTGGCGATCCTGCTGGGGGCGTGGGGGAGTCCCGGGTGAGCGCGGGTGCGGAGCTCGCCGAGGCATCTCACGGCAGCCGGTAAAAGGTCGAGCGGCCGCCGCCGGCGCGGACGAGGAGCTGCATCTTCACGAGTCGCGCGAAGGTGGCCTTCAGCGTGTTGGGGCTCGCGCCCGCCTCGCGGACCATGTCCCGCGTGGTGACGGTGCCGTGTTGCTTCGCCCGGTCGAGGATCTTCAAGGCGAGCCCGGTCAGGTCCGCAAGGGTCTCTCGCTCCCGTTCGACCTTGGTAGCGAGGCGGCGCTTCTGCTCTCGAAGGGCACGGAGGAAGTAGAGCATCCACGGTTGCCAGTTCGGCTGCCCCGACCGGATGGTCGCTTGGGTCTGGCGGAGCGCGATGTGGTACGCCTCCTTGCTCTGCTCGATCACGCTTTCGAGCGAGCTGTAGGAGACGTAGGCGTAGCCGGCTTGCAGGAGAAGGAGCGTGGTCAGGATCCGGCTGAGTCGCCCGTTGCCGTCCTGGAACGGATGGATCTCGAGAAACGTCACGACCACGACGGCGATCGCGAGGAGCGGATGCATCGACGGCGAAGCTCGCTCCGTCGTGAGCCATGCCACCAGCTCCGACATCCTCTGCGGCGTGTCGAAGGGCGTTGCCGTCTCAAAGACGATGCCGATCAGCTTCCCTTCTGCATCGAAGGCGCCCACGTTGTTCGGAAGCGTCTTGTAGGCGCCGCGATGCCGCTCGTCCTTGACGCTGTGGCGGAGGAGGTCGCGGTGGAGTTGCTTGAGATGGCTCTCGGTGAAGCGGAGCTCCAGCCAGGACGAGAAGACGAGCTCCATGGTCTCTGCGTAGCCAGCGACCTCCTCTTCGTCCCGCGTCTCGAACTTCTTGATGTCGAGCCGGCCGAGCAGGGTCTCGACCTCGCGGTCGCTCAGCTTGCTCCCCTCGATGCGGGTCGACGAGCCGATGCTCTCGATCGTCGCCACCCGCCGAAGCCTGCTGAGTCGCTCCGGAGCCAAGGTGCCGAGTGCCCGCCACGCTCCCTTGAACTCGTCGAGCTCGGTCAGGATGGCGACGATCTCGTGGCTGATCTGGATGGTGTCGGTCCGCACGGCACCGGAATAGATACCCGATTACACCGGATTAGTGACCGGAATAGATGCCGGATTGTGCCGGATTGAGGCGACGGCCAATAAGAACGAGCGTGGTGTGGTAGTGACAGGGGCGATCGCCGACGTTGGCGAGACGTGCCTGTCTAGGAGGGCCCAGGAGGGCCCCCGAAACGGAACCATGGTCGCACCCCGAGCCCGCAGGGTGGGATGCGGGCCGAGCCGGCCAGCCCTGCGGCGAATGGCACCGCTATTCACCGCATGAATTGCGGCGAATGCGCCCGGCGCGGGCGGATCCGCACCTGCGATTGTGGCGAGGCATGCCCAAGCGAATCGTCGACATCCACCAGAACCCAAGCTGGCCCGAGTTCACGTGGAACGACGAGACCGTGGCCGCTCCGTTGGCGGCGGTGCGACATAAGCAAGGACGGTTGCTCGGGAGGATGGAAGGGCTGGGGTTCGACCTGCGGGTCGAAGCAAGCCTTGCCGTCTTGACCAGCGATGTGGTCCAGTCGTCGGCCATCGAGGGGGAGGATCTCGACACCGACGAGGTCCGATCGTCCATCGCGCGGCGATTGGGGCTCGACCTGGCGGGACTTCCGAAGGCGAGCCGTGATGTGGAGGGCGTCGTCGAGATGATGCTCGACGGCACGCGGCACTTCGAGAAGGCCCTCACCGAGCGGCGTCTCTTCGACTGGCACGCGTCGCTCTTCCCCACCGGTCGATCAGGCCTGCGCCGGATCACGGTGGGAGCGTGGCAGACCAAGGCCGCGGGCCCCATGCAGGTGGTCTCCGGGGCGGCGGGGAGGGAGAAGGTGTACTTCGAAGCGCCAGAGGCCGGCCGCCTCGAGAACGAGATGGCTCGCTTCCTCCGATGGTTCAACGCGCCGGCCGCGGACGATCCCGTCCTCAAGGCGGCGATCGCCCACTTCTGGTTCGTGACCATCCACCCCTTCGAGGACGGCAACGGGCGCATCGCCCGGGCCATCGCGGACATGGCCTTGGCCCGCGCCGACGGCACGAAGGATCGCTTCTACAGCATGTCGACCCAGATCGCAGCGGAACGGAAGGACTACTACCGTCGGCTCGAAGCCGCCCAGCGCGGCGGCGTCGACATCACCACCTGGCTCGTGTGGTTCCTCGGCTGCCTGGACCGGGCGATCGACGGCGCCGACCACGCGATCGGCACGGTGCGCGCCAAGGCTCGCCTGTGGCAAACGCTCAACCGCCAGCCCGTCAACGAGCGCCACAGATCGGTGATCAACCGCCTGCCGGGCGACTTCGAAGGCGCCCTCACCACGTCGAAGTACGCCACGCTGGCCAGCTGCTCGACCGACACCGCCCTCCGCGACATCCGCGAGCTGCTCGAGCGCGGGGTGCTCATCCAGAATGCCGGCGGTGGGCGGAGTACGAGCTATGCGCGTTGCGCCGCGGGGGGAGGTGAGGGACGGAGTGATCCGTGCGGGTCGTGGGACAACCGGAAGAGCCTCGGCTGCTCGGCTGAGCGATCGCGTCGCGGCGAACGGCGGTCCGGGGCGCGCGGCTGCGCGAGGACCGAGCCGTTCGCCTACGTGAGCGATCTCTTGACGAGGTTGGCCGAGCACCGCGACCTGCCGGCGGAGCGGAAGGCGGCGGAGGGAGAGGCGTTCCTGCGGGAGCTCTTGCCGGCGGCGCGGGTCGCGAGCAATCCCCAGCACCGGCTACCGCTTGCGCGGTGAGGTCGGACGGTTACCAAGTGGCTGCCGGACCGGTGGAAGCGCCGCGAGGCGGAGCGGGCGGCGGCGGGTGGGGATGGTCGAACGGACACGATCAGAGCGAGCGATTACGGCAAATCAGATCAGTCAGTAAGGATCACTCGTGCCATCGAGAACGCGTCACCGGTCTACACCAACTCGGATCACACATGCCCTTGAACTAGGGGTACATAGTGCCACCCGGGGTACGCAGGATCCTTCTTTGCCAGACTGTCACGCCACTGGTCCCGCGGCTCGAAGCGAAACACAGCCGCCACTCGGCATGTTGCGGTGTTCCCGTTTCCTCCTGGCGGCGGCGCTCCGAATGCTCTCGACGTGACCGCAACCCTGTGACCACCGTGCCATATTCCGTAGGTGCTGACCTGCGGCCGCACCTCCACAATATCGCCTTCACGTACCGAGGCTCGGATGTACTCACGGATCTGCCTCGACTCGCCAGATGCGTTCAAGATCAACGTGCTGGGATCGCCGTCCAGCCACTTCGTCGTTGATCCAGCTCCTGGCCACGGCTTTTTGTTGAACCAAGCTCTCTCTCGGCCGTCGAACGCAACGACAAGGTCGTTCCTTGCTCTTGTCATTCCCACATATAGCACCCGTGCCTCTTCCCGACTCTCGACGCCCAGATCGCCGCCCTTGGACAACGGGAACAACGCCGTTGATGGCGGGATGACCACAGCATCGAACTCCAGTCCCTTCACCCGGTGAACAACCGTGACGACCACATCGGTACCGACACCGTCAACGGACCGACGCTTCAATCCGAGCCAAACGAGATCCGTCGTCGTGAGTTGCCCGACCATCTCTGTCAGGTCATTCCAGGTCGGTCGCCCCCGCTCCGCTACCAGGATGTTCAACATCTGCTCCACGAGCAGTTTGCTGTCCATCGACTCGGGAACGCCGGCCTTGGCAAATTGATCAGTCACCTCGCGCAGCGCAGAGTCGTCCAGCCGATGCCGACCGCGACAATTCGAGCAGCTCCGCCCCGCCTCCAACAGCTCCGACCATCGTCTAGTTTGCACCAACCGAAGCCTCGATGCTCCGACCACGGACATAACCCGCAAGTCGCTCGCCGCCATCTTGCGCAACTCCGCGGTCATCTGGTGCGCTTCGCTGTTGGTCCTGCAGAGCACTGCGATGGACTTCGCGCCGCGCTGTGAACTGAGTCGTTCGACGGCGTCCATAACGCCGTGCGGCGACATCGCTCCATCATGCCGTATGACCGAATCGGTCCTGGGGAGTTTCTCGGCACGGAGGACGGTCTCATGCTTCGTGCGGTTGGCCCCGAGCGTTGCCTCGATGAACTGGTTGGCCCGGTCCACAACCTCCGGAACCGACCGCATGTTCAGGTCAATCGTGACCTTGGATACCTCGTTCCAATCGCTGCAGAACCGCCGGAAGTACTCGATGCCTTCCTTGACCTCATCCTGGGCACGAGTGAAGCCGACGATGTCCTGATCATCATCGCCTACCGCTGTAACCGCGATGCCGCGGTGTCGAGCAAGCGCGCACAGTAGTCGGTACTTCACCTCGTCAAGGTCTTGGAACTCGTCAACAAGCACGACTCGTACGCCACGCATGACCCTATTCGCAAACCCGTCGTCGGCCTCGCAGAGTTCCGCGAAAACCTGGAGGCGAGTGTCGAACGTCGCGGTTCCGTCATCGGCCCCACGGGATGTATTGGCTTTGAGCCATGCCGGGTGGTCGTCCCGTAGCCGCCGTAGATACCGCTCCGCCAGGCCATGGAACGTAAAGCACTGCACGCGGCGCCCGTACTGTCCAAAGCCAAGCGAGTGGAACCGTTTCCGTACCCGTTCGCGGATTTCGCTCACCACCGCGCGGTTGAACGCCAGCAGCATGACCTGCTCCGGACGCAGACTGGCGTGCACATGGAACGCCACCCGTGCTTCGAGCAGGTGGGTCTTCCCTGAGCCCGGACCGGCGTTGACGAGGTAGTTGCGGTCATATGGACCTTTCACGACCTCCCGCTTTGTCGCAGGTCGAAGGTCCGCGATTAGTTGCGTGATCGCTTCGTCGCGTTTGGCTTTGAGCTTCGCCTGACCCGCCTGGGTCCGCGTACAGACCAACTCCCGATCGGCGGGCACGCTCTCAAGGGCGCCTTCGACCATCGCTTCGAGCTCGCGGACGGAGGCACTTCGAAAGTACGACTCGACAAACTTCCGTCGCTCATCCGGATCGTCAAGATTCAGCAGCACTTCGACCGCCGCACACCTAAGCTCCGCCAGATCCTGAAGAGCAAACAACTTCTCTAGCTTCTCCTGCGTCGCATCCTTCGCGCCACCAAGTGTCTCGTGGGGGAGCAGTACTGGCCCGTCCCGCTGAATCGTCAGCACGTACGTCATCGGCAGGAGGTCCTGCTTGCATTGCGATAGGCCGAGGTCATTCAGTAATGCGAACGCGAGGCGGATGCTGTCTGTCCGGAGCTTTGGCCCCGCCATCCTCAGGAGCTCGGACAGGCTGACCACGCACGCCAGCTCTCCGGCCTCACGGACCTTCTCGTGAACTGATGTCGCAAGGGCGACCACGCCATGAACCACACGCTTTACTGCTCGTCCGAATCGAGGACTCCGGCGATAGGTGATGCGACCATCAGTATCGACGTCCTCGTGAAAGATGCCCAGGCCGACCAGAAGCGACACTGCCGCATCCAGGTCGCGGCGACGGTGGGACACACGCTCGCTGGCGTCATCGGCTCCCAAATCTACCTTGACCGGCTCGCTCTCTCCGACACCCAGAAATTTGCGGCGGACCTCCTCCTCAGTCCACCGGCGACGCCTCAGCAGCGTGTCCGCAATGTTCTCAGTGGCATCGAGCGAGCCTGTCCGTCTGCTACCGCGGTGTGCGGGTTCAAATCGGAGGTCTCGCGCTATCTGCAATGCATGGCACTTCTCCAGCTCCCGCAGGCCCTGAAGTACCTCGTCCAAGCTGCTCAGCCCCGCTTCTTCCATGATCCGTATGAGATTGAACTCGCCGTTTCCTCGAAGGCGCGGCCCCTCCTCTCGGGATCGGCTTGCGTCGGATGCCGGTGAGGTGGACGGGCCAAAGAAGAACCCCAGCACACTATCGATGATCGTGGCAAGCCTGCCACGTCGTGGGGTTGGCTGGGCGGCGCTTCGGCCAAGTGTGTGCGGGGCGCTGGTTGCGGATGCTGCTGTGCCCGTCAGCACACGCGCGATCCGAGCCGCCACAGACTCGCCGCTTGCGACCTGCTGGAGTCGTTCGGGCAATAGCGTCATCGTCAACATCGCCGGGAGCACCGTTTCAAGGCGGCAACACCCGCACTCCTCCAACCAGAACAGCGCCAGGCGCGTCTTGTCATCGCGGATTTCCTCGTCGCCATCACTCATTGACCAGTCGGCCGGCACGAAGGACAGCACGACATCAGCAACCGCATGCGAACGGGAACGCACTCCCTCCCAGACGCGCTTCAAGTCATCTCCCGACAGCCTGGCTCGTTCGATCCTTTGATTCAACCAAGCAAAGTCACTCGGCGCATGAAGGGTGTAGGCGACCAGTCGCTCCAGCCCGGCCCGTTCCCGCGCCTTGGCGTCACGGCCTATCCGACCGATTTCCTGCACCATCGATTCCACCGTCTGTGGCGGTGAAAAGTGAATGCATCGATGGATGTGCGGTACGTCCATGCCCATGCCGAAGGCGCAGGTCGCCGCTAATACTCTCACACGGCGAGCACGAAACTCTTCATACACCTGGCGGCGACGCATCTGTCCCATCGCGGCGTGGAAGTACTCCGCTTGGCCGAGTTGGTCTGATGCCAACCCTTCTGCAAGTTCCTCGGCGGCCCTTCGCCGGGCGACGAACACAAGCGCTGAGCTCACGTCGTTTCTCAGCAGGCCATCAGCCAGCAGAACTCGAACCTGTTCTAGCCGCGCCCGAGCGTCCGAAGCGTCGCCAACGATATCCGCACCGGCTCGTGGCCTATGGTCGATAAACGGCTGCAAGGGCCATTGCGGCTCCTCGGGGACCGCCACGAATGGTCGCTCGGCGTTCTTTGGGAGCCCCTCACGGAGCTTCTCCTTCAGTTGGCTCTGCACCAGTCGAGTAACGGTCGCGGAAAAAAGCAGAACCCGATTGCAGTCCTCGGGACTGCCGGGGCTGCGGAACGTTTCGTTTACGTATCGGATGGCCCTCAAGTAGTCGGGCCGGAACTGGAAGCCCCATTCACTCAGGCAGTGTGCCTCGTCAAAGACGACAAACTCCAAACCGCCATCCCGGCGAGCTCGTTCCTGCAAGACACGCCTAAACCGTCGACTCTGGAATCGCTCCGGAGCTATGTAGAGCAAGCGCATGGTGCCGTCACTTACGCTCTGGTACACGCCACGGAGCGCAAACGGATCTCGATCCGCTGTGATGTAGTCCACACTGCGGCGGAATCCTGACTCTTTCAGCCGTCGTACCTGATCCTGCATCAGTGCTCGGAGCGGTGTGACGACGATGCTCAGGCGGCCGTGGTGCAGGCTGCGAAGTAGCGCAGGCACTTGAAAGAGAACCGACTTGCCCTCACCGGTTGGAAGCGTGATGAGGACATCAGCTTTGGTGGAGACGATCGCGTCCAATCCGGCCTGCTGCGAAGGGAGGAACGCCTGATATCCCCATCGTGCTTCAAGGAACTGCCGGTACGCATCGGCGTCTGCGGGCGGAGCCTTTTGCTGGACAAGCCCGAGGCGCGAGGCGTAGGTCCGGAGTGCTTCGCGCACTGGCCCCGATGGTTCGGCCAGCGGACACTCCTCCCTCCGAATACGGGCGTGGTGGCCAAGCGTGAGGGTGACGCGGTAGTCCAGACAGACGGGTGCCGGATGGTCCCCAGCGCAGCCCAGCACTTCTCTCAACCATGCGCCCATGAACCTCTCCAGCGCGACACGCCCGGACTCCTGTACCGCGCGATGGCTGGGCCTTTGGTGAGCTGACCAATCGCCCCAGAACTCGAACGGCACATGGAGCAGCACCGGTTGCACCCGTTTCGCCGCGCCTGCTCCGAGCGACCTTGCCGCATCAAGCCACTCGCCGAACTCGGCGACGTGGACAGTAATGCAACGGGCGTTTCCGGCCAGTGCGTGCTCAAGACGACGCAAACGAGACCGCTCAATGTCCGGAGCCGCGAGCCCGACGTCGGGTTCAGAGAGCATCTGATCGACGATGTCGAGTTCGATGTCATCGGGCACGGCGAGAAGAAGCACACGCCCGGGATGTTGAGCCGCTAGCGCCATGAGCCATACCGCGACTTGTGACCACCATCCGAAGCGATTGGTGCTTGTGGGCCAGAGGGCCGCGTCATCGTCCCATCCATTCTCGGAAATCCACTCCGGGACTCGGACATCCTCTGCGGATAGGTGTCTCGCCGCTCCTGCTGCCGGGCGACTGAGTCGAGCCACCAACTGTCTCGTTCGTCTGCCGTGCGTTGCTAACCAAGGGCGACAGACGGTCGCGTATTCTATGGCCGGGGACGCTGCAGCTCCCAGGTCGGCTGGAGCATCGACCGGTCTCAGTTCGTACCTGAGTGCTGTCTCCAACACACCATCGCTCTGGACGGGTTCAGACTGATCTTCATCGAGATCTCTGATCCTGCAGATCGACCCGACGAACGCGGCGTCGTCTACTTCATGGGGAGTAGTCTCAATCACTCTGCCTGTTGCTGCGGCATTGACCGCGAACTGCGGCGTCAGGAATGCACGCTCACCGGCCTGAGCAGGAAGCACTGACCCGACCAAATCCAAGATTGCAGCGACAGACGGCTGCACCCTCAGCCATGTGGGAACCATCTGCCGGAACAGCCGAAGTCCGTTGGCCTCAGCTCGCTTTGCGAGCGCCACAAGGAGTTCGAGTTCAGGGAGCACTCCAGCCCGACATTGCACGCGTGGCTCACCCGGTCGTATGGCCGCTTGCCCTGGAGGGGAGCTACTCGCTTCAACAGCCTGACGAAGTCGTGCTGAGTCGATGACGTCTCCACCGCGATCAGGGAGGCTAAGCGCGAACTGCTCGTCGAGCGTGGCCCCTGGGCTCCACAACCGCCGAAGGAGCGTCCTCGGCTGGCAGATCTGAATGGGCCCCGCAGTCCCGGCAGTCACGACCGGCTTGGGGCGGGCCGGAGCACGGTAGCACCGAGTAACGGTCTCCACGCAGGCTCCGACGCCGTCGAATCCCTCCTCCCACGCGCCTTGCAGAACTCCTACAAAGCCGTCCGGCATCTGGCGCATCTGCTCGACCGCCAGAGCGGTGGAGGCCGCTGCGTCAAAGGATGCCACGTGCGCGAGTTTGGAGTTCACGAGCGAATGAGACGCTCGGGCTGGGTCCAGAAGGAGAGAAATCCACATCGTGTCCCAGACGGGCCCGCTATCACCGAGGTTGCATCGAAGCTGTTCGCGAATGTGCCTAAGATCGTGCTGCCACACGTTGTGACCGACGATGAGCGGTCGTGACGCTGCCAGATCGTGCAGGATTTTCGCCAGAACTCTGTCGTCTTGACTGCCGCAAGGCTTGCTCAGCAGATGGACATGTCGTCCCTTTCCGTCAGCCACACCGAGTTGCCGCACTGCGGCTGTCGCGTCGAGTTCGATGTCGAGGCCGAGCATGAGCTGTTCGATCACGCCACGGCACCACTGCTCGTCCTCCCACTCAAGGATTGCCCCGAGCCCTCTTCTCTTTCCTCGCCAACTGGCGACAAGAACAGGGGTGGGAATTGGTGCGACATCACTCGCGGCAAAGTTCGACAGTCGCGGAGATGGCCCATCCGAATGAACGAGGCGCAAGCCGCGATACCATCGAGCATTGACGGCCTCCCGCAGAGGTGTAGATACATCGCCAAGCCTAAAACGGCACCACAGCGCGGCAGCAAGCCACGGATCGACAACGGTGGAGGGGTTGCTCTGAGCAAGTCCGCTGTCCCCTGTCCCGCCACAACGGACATTCTCAACTAGCGTTGCTTCGTCCTGAAGCGCTGCACAGCGAAGACCCGGCAGCAGCCTCAGATCATCCGTGACCTGCTCCTGCGTGACGACACTTCTGGCTAGTTCCCGTCCGCCCACTCGCTCCAGCATCACCGCGCAAAGAAGAGATTGGGTCCCCGCCGTGGGGCCGTACCCCGATGTGAAAGATTCTGGCGTAACAGGCACGGCTCGGTTGCTTCCGGACAGGTCCAGCACGTCGAAGCCAACGGTTACCGTGCGGCGAGAAGCGTCTAGGATGCCCAAGAAGCCGTGATCCGATGCCAGGTTTTCCGCTGAGTATGGGACAAGCATCTTGGGAACTCTGCAGGCGCTCAATTTTACAGTGCTAGAGTCAACTGGCAGCGAGCCGCGTTTCGTCGACCCAGCAGACCGATGATGGAATCGTAAGCACTCGATCTCAGATTCGTGACCCGTCGCTGGCCTTCCTCCGCGCACCCGGCACACTCGCGGCCTGCGCCTCCGTTTCGGCCACCACCGCATCCCCGACCGCTGAGACCGCAGCCGACTCTGCGCCGGCGAGCTTTGCGCCGTCGCCGGCGTCGGGCGGGCAACCCTCCATACCTCGCGGCGCCGCGGGCGGGATGCCGCCTCTCGGTCCGGACCACCGTCGTCCGGCGGGGCCACGAGGGCTACGCGATCGGGACCGACCGGGGCGAGCCGGGCACCTTCCGTGCCACCGTTTCCAGGCCGGGCGCGACCTCGTCCGGCGCCTCCCCGCGCGACGCGATCCCGCCCGCGTTGATCGGCTCGGTCGGTCTGTCTCGCGTCGCCTCCCCGCACCCGCACCACACTCGCCAAAAAGCCGACCTCCGCTCGGACTCCCCAGCCCTCGATCCCGCTTCGCTCGGGGAGGCCTCGTCCGCCGCTGCCCGGTGGCGGGCTGGGTCCTCCGTAGCCACAGGGGATTTCGCATGTTCGATTGGTCGCTGCATCGCACTGTTCGCCCCGCCGGCCGGGCCGGCCTCGTCGCTGTCCTCGCCGCTGGCCTTGCCGCCGGTGCCGCCGCCACCGCGGCCAACGCCGACGTCACCCACAAGACCTACGTCAACGCCAACCTGTACGACTACGGCATCTCCGGCATGACCGACATCGACCAGTGGCGGTCGGGGTTGGCTGGGCTGGGGGGCATGCACTGCGTGCCGACCTCGTGCTTCAACCTCTTTTGCTATGCCTCGAACCATGGGTTCGCGGTGGGGGGGTTGCCCCCGGCCAACTACATGTCGAGCGCCCAGTACGACTACTCGACCCTGTGGGTCGACTTCATCGGCGGGCTCATGCACACCGACGGGGAGGACGGCACCACGTGCTGCGTCCCCGACGCCTACCAGGCGTTGGTCAACGGGTCGCTTCTCAAGCGGACCACGAAGTACATCACCTCCGAATTCACGCCGGGCCAGGCCACGATGACCCAGCTTGCCTGCAACGGCTGGATCGTCTCCTTCACCTACGGCGCCTACTACCAGAACGGGACGTTCAAGGGCTATCCGATCTACGTCCGCGACGGCGGGCACGCCGTCACCTTGACCCGTTCGTGGCGGAACAGCGACTCGCGGACCATCAAGTACCGCGATCCCAACAACGATTCCTCGATCGTCACCCAGGACCCAGCCGCCAACAAGGTCCGCTCCCCGGTGACCGTGACCGGCTGGTTCGGGTCCTCCGGCGTCCGCTCGATGACCCGGCTCTTCACCAAGGACGGGAACCCTCGCTTCCTTGACGCCCTGCACGCGATCCGGCCGCTCTACGGCGTCAACTTCAGTAACAGCGGCGACACCCTCGGCGGCGGCAGCCTGACCATCCTCGACCCGATCCCCTTCGAGGGCTCGGAGGGGGCGACGGTGCCGAACGTCGCGATCTCGCCGCTCCTCACCGTCCTCGACGTCACCTTCCATCCGGACGGGGCCAGCGGCCTGGTGATCGCCAAGTCGATCATCGTCGGCACCTCGTCGCGCCTGCGGACGCTTGACATGGGCACCGGCGAGATGACCATCATCGACGCGGCCCCGTGGAACCTCGTCAAGCTCGACTGGTCGGGCCGGAACCGGATCTTCGCCTTCGACACCTCCGGGGTCCTGCACAAGCTGGACGGCGACGGCAACCCCGTCGGCACGCTCGGCGGAATCCCGACGCCGTCCGCCCTGGCCGTCGACGACCTGAATCATGTCGTGTGGCTCGTCTCGGTCGCCCAGCGCAAGCTGCTCAAGGTCAACGCCGAGAGCATGGCCCTCCAGCTCACCATCGACATCCCGACCAACGTCCCCATGTCCGGCGACGCAGACCTCGTCTTCGATCCCGTCAACGGATTCCCGTGGATGCGCACCGACGCGTCGACCACCCTCTACGGCATCAAGCCGAACCTCATCGCCGCGCCGACCATTTACCCGGTGAACCTCGGCACGATCAATGCCATGTCGCTCTCGGATGACCGGCTCTACATCAGCGGGCCGACCGGGATCAAGGTGTACATGCCGACCGCAGCGAGCCCCGGCTGGGCCTTCGACAACACCTCGCCCTTCAACGGCCTCCCCGGCGGCAGCCGCCTCGCGATGCTCCGCAGCTCCGACAACTACGACCCCGAGATCCACAGCGGCATCGAGTGGCGGAACCTCACTACGCGGGAGATCGGCGACACCGCCGCCGACGAGCCCGACTGCATCGGCGACGCCAACGACGACGGCATCGTCGACGCCACCGACCTCAGCCTCCTCCTCGGAGCGTGGGGCAGCACCAGCGACGCCGGCGACCTCGACCAGGACGGGACCGTGGACGCCTCCGACCTCGCCGCCCTGCTCGGGGCGTGGGGGCCGTGCCCGTGACGGGCGGTCCGCCGAGCGAGGAGCTTCGGAGCCTCACCCCGTTCGGGTCGTGCCCAGCGTTCTAAGCTCGTCACGGATCGACCGCAGCGCGGCGACGTGCCGCTCGTCCCAGGCCGGGCCGCTCGGGGCGTGATGGTCGCGGTGCTCGTCGCCGAGGCCCGCGGTGCGCGAGACCTTCACGTGGCGGAGGATCATCTCGCGGATGGCGTCGGCGTTGACCACGCCTTCCAAGATGCCCGTGTGGCCGCTGGCCATGCCGCCGCCGTGCGGGCCGGCCGCAGCGCCGCCGCCGGCGCTTTGGACGATCACGTCGGCGATCCCGAAGTAGCGCTGCACCGGCCCTTGCCGCACGCTGACGTTCTGGATGTTCTCGAAGGTGATGGTCACCTCGTTGATGATCCAGATGCCGCGGCGGATCCGCATGCTCCGGTCGCTCAGGACGTACCACGTCGAGTCGTAGCGGAGGTGGATCGCGATGTAGGCGAAGATGTCCGGCACCACCGCGAGGAGGAGAACCGGCACGGCGAGGAGGACGCCGGCCAGGGGGATCGCGATCAGGAGCATCAGCCAGGCGACGATGAGGGCCCCGTCCAGGATGATCAGGAAGAGCCAGAACTGGAAGGTGATGTAGCGGAGCCAGCCGTCGCTCGGGCGGAGGGCCTCGAGCTGGCCGCCGGGCGGGACCGGGAGGAGCGGCGGATGCTCCGGCACCTTGAACCAGTCGCGGAGGATGGCCCAGATCCCAGAGTAGGTCCGGCGGGCCGCCTGATCGGTGAGCTTGCCGAGGCCACTCATGTGCGGGCTCCCGTGCGGGAGGGCTCGTTCAGGCGGCGCACCTCGTCGCGGATCTCCTCGAGGAGGACGAGCGCCTCGTCCTTCGGTCCGGTCGCGCCGGCCGTCGCGTGGTCGACCGCCGTCGCCTGGTGCGTCCCGCGCATCTTGGTGTAGAGCCAGTCGCGGAGGGCGTCGGGATCGGCCACGCCTTCGATCGTCATCTCCGGCATCGACGAGCCCGACGCCGTCTGCACCGAGACCGTGGCCAGGCCGAGCCAGCGTTGGATGATCCCGCGGGTGACGTGGATGTCCTGGATGCGGCGGTAGGTGAGGTAGGTCTCGCGCTTGAAGAGGATGCCGACCGACATCCCCACCCCTTCGTCGTCGAAGCGGTAGCGGAGGGTGTGGTAGCGGATCCAGAGCGGGATGATGGTGATCGGGAAGGCGATGAAGGTCAGCGCCGCCACGATCAGGTAGTAGCGCATCAGCCGCTCGTCGGGCCGCTCGATCGACTTGGGGTCGAAGGGGCGGGCGGCGCTCGGCGACCCCGCGTTGGCAGTCAGGTCTGGCATGGAGCCCCCGGGTTATGGGCGTGGGCGAGGCGAATCTCGCGACACGTTCTACCCTCGGCTAGGGTCGAGGGGTAGGCTGGCATGAGGCTCCAGCCAGCCGCTCTCCATCCCATTGCCCGAGGGGAACCGATGATTCGTGAACGCACCGGCAGACTTTTGACCGCCTTGGCGACCGCCTTCGTGGCCGCCGCCTTGGTTGGGGCCGAGGCGGCAGGCATGGGGTCGGTGGACACCTTCGCCATCGGCCTCGAGCAGCCTGTCTCGAACGGCGTGCCGGGCCGTGGGGCGGGCAACATCGAGACGGTGGGCTCCGTCGACGTCTACGAGCTGGCCATCACGGAGCCGACGTCGGTCTACTTCGACGAGGTTGGCGGGGGTTGTGCCGTGGTCTGGAGTTGCGTCAGCCCGACCGGCGCCGACCTCTTCCACAGCGACCCGATGTGCGTGGGCGATCCGGGGGTGCGGGTTCTCGGCGAGGTCGGAACCTACACCATCACCGTCTCGGCCGGCAGCCAGACCGGCACCTACTCCTTCACGGTCTGGAGCCTGAACGCGCCGCAGGTCTTCTCGATCGGCTTCGAGCAGACCGTCTCCAACGGGCAGCCGGGGCCGGGGGCCGGCAACATCGAGGAGCCCGGGGCCATCGACCGCTATGAGCTGGCGGTGACGGCGCCGCAGTCGGTCTTCATCGACGAGATCGCCGGCGGCTGCGCGACGGTCTGGTCCTGCCAGGCGCCGTCGGGGGCGACGATCTTCACCGGCAACCCGATGTGCATCACCGATCCCGCCGTCCTGACCTTCACCGAGAGCGGCATCTACACCTTCGAGGTGAGCGCGCCGATCGGTGCGACCGGGACCTACTCCTTCAAGATCTGGACCCTCGAGCCACCGCAAGAGTTTCCGCTCGTGCTCGGCCAGACGGTGTCGTCTGGCGTGCCTGGCCCGGGGGCCGGTTCGCTCGAGGAACCGGGCTCGATCGATCGCTACCTGCTGACCATCGCCACGCCGACCAACGTCTACTTCGACGAGCTCTCGGGCGGATGCAGCCACCTCTGGACCTGCACCTCGCCGAGCGGGGCGACCATCTACGCCGACAACCCGATGTGCGTCACCGACCCAGGGCAGTTCACGCTGCTCGAAGTCGGCACCTATGTGGTCGAGGTCGATGGCGGGCCGAACGGGGCCATGGGCACCTACTCCTTCAAGGCCCTCGAGGTCGAGCCGCCGCAGATCTTCTCCATCGAGATCGGCACCACGATCCTGGACGGCGTGCCGGCTCCAGGCGCGGGCAACATCGAAGCCCCGGCCAGCATCGATATCTACACCTTCGAGGCCGAGGCCGGAGCGGCGGTCTGTTTCCTCGACGGCCTCGGCAACTGCGGCGTGCGCTGGCGGCTGCTCGACCCGAGCGGGGCGATCGTCTTCGACGACGTGGCCGTCTGCGTCGGCGATCCCGGGACCTTCATCCTGTCCGTGGCCGGCACCTACCAGGTCGTCGTCTACGGCTTCAACGGTGCGACAGGTCCCTACAGCATCGCGATCCTGCCTTCGCGCTACGGCGACCTCGACAGCGATTGCCACGTGACGGCGGCGGATCTGGCGATCCTGCTCGGGGCGTGGGGGCCGTGCGGGGCGACGTGCCCGGCCGACTTCGACGGGAGCGGGGCAGTCGACGCTGCCGATCTCGCGGTGATGTTGGGCGAGTGGGGTTGACTGGCAATGAGGCCGGGCTTCGGGATCCCAAGCCGTCCATGGGCGCAGCCGACGGGCTGGGGGCGGAAGCGTTCCGATACTCGGGCATGGCGGGCGAGACCGGCTCTCGCCGACCGCTGCGGCGGCGTGCCCTTCACACTCCGCCACGGATCTCCGGAATGGAGCTATTGCCCACGCTGGCCGTGGGTGCGAGGATGGAGGCGTACTCGGATCGGCAATCTCGAGTCGCGTCGACCCAGGATCTGTCGATCCATGGAGATCGGACCATGAGACACGACAACCCCACTCGGTTGCGAGCGGTGTGTATCGGCTGCCTATGCGCAACGTTCTTGGGGGGGGGGTAACGCCATCGGCGCCACGCTGCGGGTCTGGGCCGGCAGCACCGCCCTGCCAAGAGATGGAAGCAACTGGTCGCATGCCTTCCACAGCATCGACGAGGCGCTTGGGGCATCTGGCTCGAACGACATCTTGGTCGCAGGCGACGCGAGTGCCTACGCCCCGTTGGTTCTCGACGGCGGTGCACATCGCATCTACGGCGGGTTCATTCCAGCGGAGCCTTGGAACGACGCGGCTGAGCGCAATCCCGCCCTCTACGTCACGACAATCGAAGCCACTGGCCACCACGCCGTGTTCTGCCGCAATGTCACTGCCGGGACGCTGATCGACGGCTTCACTATCATCGGCGGCGTCGCCGGACTCGCCGAGGAGGCGCCCTGGAACGGAGCGGGCGGCGGCATCCTCTGCTACTCAGAGCTTGGCGACTTGTCGGAGGCGTCGCCCACGATCCAGAACTGCGTCGTGCGTGGCAACTATGCCGAAGCCCGCGGCGGCGGCCTCGCGTGCCTCGGGGCGACCACTCCCCCGGACGGTGCCAACGTCGCAAGCCCGGTGGTCCGGGACAGCGCGTTCCTGCTCAACGCTGTTGGCGATGTTCCGCATACGGCTCGGGCGGGCGGAGCCATCTACGTGTCAGAGGGGTCGCCACAGTTCGTCAACTGCGTGGTGGTTCGCAATGCAGCCGGGCAGCAAGGCGGCGGGGCCCGCATCGAGGGAAAGGCGAGTGCCGACTTCTTCGCCTGCACCATCGCCGAGAACACCGTCGCAGCCACGGCGACTCCCTTCTCGAGCCCGGTCGGCGGGATCAGCTTCGGCGGCTCGGAACCTGGGACGGGCGGCCTTCTCCGAGTCCAGATGATCGACTGCATCCTGTGGGACAACGATGACGGCGACGCGGGCACGCCGCCGACACTTGCCAACCAGTACGGCCTCGACGCCGCGAGTCCGCCGGGAGGCGCCTTTGTGGTCATGCACTCCGATGTGCTGGGACTAGGCACGGGTGGAGGCACCGGGAACATCGACGTCGACCCCGGATTCTTCTTCCCGGGCGCGCCCGACGTCCTGCTCTTCGCGACAAACTACCGGATCGACTGGTCGTCTCCGTGTCGAGATGCCGGTTCCACGGATCCAGATCCGGGCACGGTCACCGACAACTTCCCGCTCGACAGCTCGGACGCCGACAACGACCTGGACACGTCAGAGCCTGTGCCGGACCTCGATCGGCGAGGACGTGTCATCCCGACGAGTGGCGGTCCGCCTACCGCTCTGTCGATCGACATGGGTGCCTTCGAGGTGCATTGCTTCGCGGACCTGCGCGAGAACGGGGCCGTCGACTCGGATGACCTAGGCGTCCTCCTCGGCGCCTGGGGGGCATGCTCGCCGGAACCAGGGTCGGCTGCCGCAGCCATGATGGCGAGCAGCGAGGCCGCGTCCGAGATCGCAAGCCCGGTCGATGCGGAGAGCATTGCCGGAACCATGGGCTTTGCCTCGGTCGCCGAGCTTGGCGACTGGCTGCTCTCCCTGCCTCCGGCGCAGCAGCAGGCGATCGCCTTCAGCCTGTTCGGTGTCTGGTGAAACGCTCCGCAGGCGTCCCCGGGAAGCCGGGGACGCCTGCCCTTCCGGGAACTACCCATGCCTCGCGATCTTCCTCTTCGCCTCTGGTCAGCGCTGGTCGCGGCGGTCGCCTTCACCTCGCCGACGGCGCTCGGGCAGTGCCAATACGAGGCCGTCCTCGTCGCAGCTCCGAATCAGTGCTTCCCCGCGACCGACTCTCCTGTGTCTTTCCGTGCGATCAACAACCACACCGAGGTGGCGGGCAACGTGTACCCCTGCCTCGGCGAGCCACGCGCGGTGTACTGGAGCGAGGGCACCGGGATCGTGTACCTCTCGATCGGCCCTCAGGATCGATCCCAGGCAAACGGAATCAGTGATTCCGCAGCGGTGGTCGGCTCAGTGGATGTACCAGTGGGCGGATTCGCAGTCACCGCCCCCTTCTACTACCACGCAGGCGCGACGACGATCTTGCTCCCGCTACCGCCGCTACCAGAGCCCTACTCCGCTCCAGCGACGCTCGGCGAATGGATCACCGTCAACAGCGCCGGCCTCGTCGGCGGCTTCTGGGGCAACGGTGGCCAAGGTCCGAGTCCACTGCCCCTGACTTGGACGCAGGCGACCGGCCCCGTCGAACTTACGGGGCTCTTCGAGAGCACCCGCGCCACCATCAGCCGCATTAGCGACTCTGGGCTGCTCGTTGGATGGACCTCCTTGGACGGCCCCCCGATGTATGCCGATCGCGCATTTGTCGGGACGGACGAAGGTGTCACCGTTGTTTCGGAGGCGCCCGGGGGACTCGACAGTCGTTTCTACTCCGTCAACGACCAAGGCGTGGCGGTTGGATGCGGCCAGTACCCGGTCCCCAGGAGCACGATGAAGCGTTGCAGGGCGTTCGTGTGGGACGGCACCTTTCACGACATCGGGTGGATCTCGAATCAGCTCCCGGAGAGCGTGGCGTGGGACATCAATGAGCTTGGCCAGGTGGTGGGCGACCTGTTTGCCGGACAGGCGTTCCTGTGGATCGAGGGGCAACGTTACCTGCTCGAGGACCTCGTGCCTGACCCGACGATCCCGCATCTCTTTCACGCCTTCGCCATCAACGACCGCGGCGAGATCGTGGCCAAGGCAAGCCTTCCGTCCGGAATCAAGGGCGTGATCCTGAAGCCCATCCGCACGCGGCCCGGCGACGCCACGATCGATTGCCACGTGGATGAGCGCGACATCCAAGCCATCTTCACCTTCTGGGGTCGGACCTACGACTACCCGCAGGGTCCCGCGGATCTCAATGCAGACGGGGTCGTCGACGCGTACGACCTGGCGATCGTGCTGGGGGATTGGGGATAGCGTGATGGGCGGTTCCGCGATAGCGGGGGCCCGCGATGGTCTTGGTCGCCTCATGGACTCGCCAAACCCAGTCCCATTGGAGGCGCCATTGGAGATGTGACGCCATCGTTCCTCAGCGATTCGGCCCCTGCCGTCTGCCGCTGCCCTTGGCCTTCGGTTGCGGCGGGCGCTGCACGATGTTGCCAGCGCCGCGGCCGACGCGCGACGGATGGGTCGCCTTGCTCGGCTCGGCGGGAGCCGCCGGCTTGGGCGGGGAGGGGGCATCCTTCGCCGGAGTCGTTCCGGCGGTCTTGCCCGCAGCCTTCGGGGCCTCGCCGCTCGCTGGCTTGGCGTCGCCTGCCGGCTTGCCCTCACCCTTCGCGGCGTCGGCCTTGGGCTCCGCCGCCTTCTTCTCCGCCTCCGCTGCCTTCGTGTAGTGCTCGCTGCGGTAGTCGGTCTCGTAGAAGCCGCCGCCCTTGAAGAGGACGCCGGCCCCGATCCCGATCTTCCGATCGACCTTTAGCTTGCCGCACGAGGGGCACTTCTTGATCGGGGCCGCGGTGATCGAGTGGAACTCCTCGAACTCGTGCCCGCAGGCCCGGCAGATGTACTCGTAGGTCGGCATTGACGAAGCCCCCGGTCACTCCGGCGTGACGCTGACCTTGGCCGGCCGGAGCGTCATGTCGCCCAGGCGATAGCCGACCTGGAAGCAGGCCGCGATGTGGTTGGCGGCGACGCCATCCATCGGTTGGCGCATCACCGCTTCGTGGAAGTGAGGATCGAACTCGTCGCCCGCCTTCGGTTCGATGCGCTCGATGCCCGACTTGGTGAGAGCCTTGTTGAGTTCGGTCCGTAGCATCGAGGTGGCTTGCAGGAGCTGCTCGACCGACATCGCCTCGACCTTCTGGAGGAGGGTGAGGTCCATGTGGTCGAGGGCCGGCATGAGGTAGCGGGCCACCATCATGATGCCGCCGTCGCGGGCCCGAAGCTCGCTCTCGCCAGCCCGCCGCTGGTAGTTGACGAAGTCGGCGAGGGCCCGCTTCCGCGAGTCGATCGCCTCGTCGCGCTCCTGGGTCAGGCGCTCGATGAGGGCGGCCGTGTCCTCGTTGGCCACGACCTCGCCGGGAGGCGTGGGGGAGGAGGCGGAGTTCGGATCGGTCTGCTGCGTCGACATGGGCGTTCACGGGGTCGGGAGGCGGGCTCGGTGGGGACTAGCTGCTCAGACTGTCCTTGACCTTCTTCCAGAGGCTCGGGGCTTCCTTGTTCACCTCGAGCTTCTCGGTCGAAGCGTATTGGGCGAGGAGCTTCCGCTGGGCTTCGGTCAGCTTCTTGGGCACCACGAGCTGCATGACGATGTTGAGGTCGCCGCGCTTGCGGGTGCGGAGGTTGGGCACGCCTTGTCCGGAGACGGTGTACACGTCGCCATGTTGCGTGCCGGCCTCGATGACGAGGTCGTGGGTGCCGTCGAGGGTCTTGATCCGGACCGTCGCCCCCAGCGCCGCTTGGGCGAAGGCTATGGGCTGCACGGTGATGAGATTGTCGCCTTCGCGTTCGAAGCGGTCGTGGTCGCGGACCCGCACCACGACATGGAGGTCGCCCCGCGGGCCTTCGCCGGCGGAGCTGATCTCGGGTGGCGGCGGTTCGCCTTCCCCGGCAATGCGGACCACCTGGCCGTCGGCGATCCCCATGGGGACCTTGACCGAGATGGTCCGCTTGAGCGGCACCCGTCCCTGGCCGCGGCAATCGCCGCACTTGTCGGTGATGACCGTGCGCCGCCCGCGGCAGTTGGGGCAGGTGGTCACCATGCGGAACATGCCGCCGAATCCGGTCTGCTGCACCTGGCCGTGGCCGCCGCAGGTCGGGCAGCTCACCGGCTTCGAGCCGGGCCTGGCCCCCGAGCCTTGGCAGGTCTGGCAGACGTCGAGCCGCTTGAAGTCGACGTCGCGTTCGGCGCCGGTCAGGACTTCCTCGAGCTTGAGCTCGACTTCCGTCTCGAGGTCGTAGCCGCGGGCCACGCCGCCGCGACGGCCTCCACCCATCCCGCCGCCGCCGCCGCCCATGCCACCAAAAATGTCGGCGAACATCGAGAAGATGTCCTCGACGTGCATGGAGCGGAAGTCGTGGCCCGGCGTCTGCCGCAGCCCGGCGTGGCCGTACTGGTCGTAGCGGGCCCGCCGCTCGGCGTCGCTGAGGACTTCATAGGCCTCGGCGCACGCCTTGAACTCGACTTCGGCCTCGGCGTTGTCGGGGTTCCGGTCCGGATGCCACTTCATCGCCAGCCGGCGATACGCCCGCTTGATCTCGTCGCCGTTCGCGGTGCGTTCGACGCCGAGGACTTCGTAGTAGTCGCGTTGCGTGGCCATGCGGGAGTGCGATTCACCAGAGAGGACAGCCGGTCACGGACGGCCGGAGCGGAACCCCGTCGAGCGGCGTGGGCAAGGCCGTTGCGAAGCGGAGGGCCCGCCCTTGGCGGGTACGGGCCCTCTCGCTTCGCGATGCGCTCGGTGCGGGTCCTCCGCCGGACTCAGCTCACGCTGCCTTCGACGGGGTCGGTCTCTTCCTTGAGCTCGGTGATGACCACATCGGTGGTGAGCATCAGGCCGGCCACGCTGGCGGCGTTGGTGAGAGCGGTCTTGGCGACGAGGGCGGGATCGATGATGCCGGCCTTGACGAGGTCCTCGTACTGCCCGGTCGCGGCGTTGAAGCCGAAGCCGGCGCCCTTGCCCTCGCGGACCTTCTCGACGACCAAGTCACCGTCGAAGCCTGCGTTCTGGGCGATCTGCCGGCAGCAGGAGACGAGGGCGTCGGCCACGATCTCGTAGCCGAAACGCTCGTCGCCCTTGCCCTTCTTGGCCGAGGCCTCGACGGCGTCGATGGCCCGGATGAAGGCCACGCCACCGCCAGGCACGTAACCTTCCTTGGCGGCCGCGCGGGTCGCGTGGAGGGCGTCGTCGACGCGGTCCTTCCGCTCCTTCATCTCGATCTCGGTCATGCCGCCGACATTGATGATGGCCACGCCGCCGGTCAGCTTGGCGAGCCGCTCTTGGAGCTTCTCGCGGTCGTAGTCGCTGGTCGCCTTCTCGATCTGGGCCCGGATCTGCTGGGCCCGGGCATCGATGTCCTTCTGCTTGCCGGCGCCCTGCACGATGACCGTCTCGTCCTTGTTGATGACCACCTTCTTGGCGGTGCCGAGCTCCTTGAGCTCGACGTCCTCGAGGTTGCGGCCGAGGTCCTCGGCGAGGAACGCCCCGTTGGTGAGGACGGCGAGGTCGCCCAGCATGGCCTTGCGGCGGTCGCCGAAGCCGGGGGCCTTGACGGCGCAGACCTGGAGCACGCCGCGGAGGCGGTTGACGACGAGGGCGGCCAGGGCCTCGTTCTCGACTTCCTCGGCGATGATCAGGAGGGGCTTGCCGTTGGTGGCCACCTTGTTCAGGAGGGGCAGGAGGTCGGCCAGGTTCGAGATCTTCTTCTCGTAGATGAGGATGAGCGGGTTCTCGAGGACGCACTCCGCCTTCTTCGGATCGGTCATGAAGTAGGGGGAGAGGAAGCCCTTGTCGAAGGCCATGCCCTCGACGTACTCGAGGGTGGTCTCGCTGGTCTTGCCTTCCTCGACCTCGACCACTCCGTCGTGGCCGACCTTGTCGATGGCCTCGGCGATGAGCTTGCCGATGGTCGAGTCGTGGTTGGCGGAGACGGTGGCGATCTTCTCGAGGTCGGCCTTGCCCTTGCACTTGGCGGCCATGCCGGTGATGGCCTCGCAGGCGGCCACGGCGGCGGCGGTGATGCCGCGCTGGATGGCCACCGAGTTGGCCCCGGCGGCGACGTGCTTGAGGCCGCCGTTGAAGATGGCCCCGGCCAGCACGGTGGCCGCGGTGGTGCCGTCGCCGGCGATGTCAGCGGTCTTCTTGGCGACCTGCTGGACCATCTTGGCGCCCATGTTCTCGAAGGGCTCGGGGAGGTCGATCTCCTTGGCGACGGAGACGCCGTCCTTGGTCACGGAGGGGGCGCCCCAGCTCTTCTGGACGACGACGTTGTGGCCGGTCGGGCCCATCGTGATGCCGACCGCCTGGGTCAGCTTGTCGACGCCGCGCTTGAGCTCGACATGGGCGGCGACATCGAACTTCATCTGCTTGGTAGCCATGGTGGATGGTTCGCTTTCGTGAGGACGCCATCGCGTGGGCCGCGGGCGTGTCGTTCTGGTGGAGTCGGTCGGTCGGGACGAGGCTCAGCTTTCGATGAGGCCGAGCAGCTCGGTCTCGCGAAGGATCACGTGCGGGACCTTCTTGATCTCGATCTCGGTGCCGGCGTACTTGCCGTAGACGACGGTGTCGCCCTTCTTCACCAGCGGCTTGCTGCGCCCGCCGTTGTCGAGCAGCTTGCCCGGGCCGACGGCCACGACCTTGCCCTGCATGGGCCGCTCCTTGGCGGACTCGGGGAGGAAGAGGCCGGACGAGGTCTTGGTCTCGGGCTCGATGGGCTTGATGACGATGCGATCTTCGAGGGGACGGACGTTCATCGGATGCTCCGGTCGTAGCTGGTTTGGTGCTGTCGTGTGCTGGACTGTCGGCCGTGGTCGGAAGGGGAGGACTGCCGCTTGGCGATCCGTCCCTCGCTCCGCAGGCCGACGCTCGAATGCGTGCGGTGACTGCGGCGGGGGTCGGATCAGAATCCGCCCATGCCGCCCATGCCCATGCCGCCCATGCCACCCATGCCGCCCATGCCACCCATGCCGTGGTCATGGCCGTGGTCGTGGCCCTTCTCGTCCTTGGCCTTCGGGGCCTCGGTGACGGCGCAGTCGGTGGTGAGGAGGAGAGAGGCGACGCTGGCCGCGTTCTGGAGGGCCGTGCGGTCGACCTTGGCCGGCGTGATCACGCCCTGCTTGAGGAGGTCGCCGTATTCGAGGGTCAGGGCGTTGAAGCCTTGGCTGTCCTTCATCTCGCGGACCTTGGCCACCACCACGGTGCCCTTCTCGCCGGCGTTCTCGGCGATGGTGCGGAGCGGGACCTGGAGGGCCTCCTCGAGGACGTCGATGCCGTGCTTCTCGTCGCCGGTGCAGCTCTTGCGGACCTTCTCGAGCTGGTCGATGGCCCGGATGTAGCTGACGCCGCCGCCGGGGACGACGCCCTCGGCGACCGCTGCGCGGGTGGCGTGCAGGGCGTCCTCGATGCGAGCCTTCTTCTCCTTGAGCTCGGCCTCGCTGGCGGCCCCGACGTTGATCTGGGCCACGCCGCCGGCCAGCAGCCAGCCACTCCTGCAGCTTCTCCCACGGTCGTAGTCGCTGTCGGTCCGCTCGATCTCGGCCCGGATCTGCTCGATGCGGCCCTTGATGGCCTCGAACCGGCCCCTTCGATGATGGTGCACTCGTCGGCCGTGACTTCGAGCTTCTTGGCCTGGCCGAGCTGGCTCAGGGTGACCTTGTCGAGCTCGATGCCGAGATCCTTCATGATGGCGGTGGCGCCGGTGAGGATCGCGATGTCGTCGAGCATGGCCTTGCGGCGGTCGCCGTAGCCCGGGGCCTTCACGGCGCAGACGTTGAGGACGCCGCGGAGCTTGTTGATGACGAGGGTCGAGAGGGCTTCGCCGGTGATGTCCTCGGCGATGATGAGGAGCGGCTTCTTCGAGTCCATCACCTTCTCGAGGAAGGGGACGAGCTTGGTGATCGAGTCGATCTTGTCCTCGTGGATGAGGACGAGGCACTTCGAGAACTCGACCGTCATGTCCTCGGTGTTGGTCACGAAGTTCGGGCTGAGGTAGCCGCGGTCGAACTGCATGCCCTCGACGACATCGACGACGGTCTCGAGGCTCTTGCCTTCCTCGACCGTGATGACGCCGTCCTTGCCGACCTTGGCGAAGGCGTCGGCCATGATCTTGCCGACGGTGGGATCGTTGTTGGCGCTGATCGAGGCCACCGAGGCGATGCCGCCCTGGACGTTGGCCACGGGCCGGGCCATCGACTTGATCTGCTCGACGACCGCGTCGACACCCTTCCGCATGCCGCGGACGAGGGCGTTGGGCTCGATTCCCGCGGCGAGGCGCTTGGCCCCGGCCTTGAAGAGGGCCTCGGCGAGGACAGTCGCGGTGGTGGTGCCGTCGCCGGCGTCGTCAGAGGTCTTGCTGGCGGCCTCCTTCACGAGCTTGGCGCCCATGTTCTCGACCTTGTTGCGGAGCTCGATCTCCTCGGCAACGGAAACGCCGTCCTTGGTCACGGTGGGTCCACCCCAACTCTTGTCCAGGACGGCGTTGCGGCCGCGGGGGCCGAGCGTGCTCTTGACGGCGGCGGCGAGCTTGCTGACGCCGCTCAAGAGCTGCTTGCGGGCGTCGGTGTCGAAGGCGAGTTCCTTCACGGCCATGTCTCGAATCTCCAGGCGTTGGTCCCGACTGCCCCGGATCGCGATGCCGGGGGGCGGGAAGGAAGAGGTTCGGGCTATCCCACGGCCGCCTGTCCAGCCGATCCGCCAAAGGGAGCGGCTGGGGAGGGTCGGCACGCACGGCCTGGGGTTGAACCCCGGGGCCGTCCGTGGGAACCGGTGCGAAGCAGGTTGGGGGGACGGTTCCCCGCCGTGACCCGAGGGCCGAAGCCCGCGAACCGCAGGGGGAGGCGGCCCGCTATCAAGGTTCGTGCCAGCCGGCACGGACTGCCCGCTCGGCGGCTCGGGGCGACGAGCGGGGGTCGGCCACCGGGCGGATCGCACCTACCCCGCGATCTGGAGCGTGATTTGACGTCTGGCCTGCGGTCGGCGGCGAACGGCGGGGATCCGGGGAGCCCGCGCCTCGCTGACATCGCGAGCCGGAGGCGATCGTCCTCTGCCAAGCTGGCAGTGGAGCCTCCGCTAGGCGGTCGGGTCGGGCGGCGGGGTGGGCGGCGAACCTCCCTCGACCACCCGCTCGAGGAGCGGGAGCCAGGAGCGGAGAGCCCGCCAGATCCAGTAGGCGTTCAGGAGGAGGTAGAGGAACCCGACCACCGCCATGGCTAGGCACGCCCCGGCCACCAGTCGGAAGGGGGTGGCCGCGTCGTGTCCCACGGTCCGAGTGGCGATCTCGCTGCCGGCGACGGCCACCACCCCGACCACGAGGGCCGTGGTGAGGGGACCGATCGCTTGGCGGGTGGCGGTCCGCTGGCGGTAGGTGCGGCTTCGCACCCCGAGGTGGATGACGGTCGGACCGATCCCCACGAGGACCGCCGCAGCCGCCGCGCCGGCGAGGGCGAGGCCGGGAGAGGAGATCGGCAGGCAGGCCGCCACGAGCCAGCCTCCGAGTCCGGCGAAGAGGGCGATCCGATGCAGGCCGGTCAGGGCCGTCGCTCCGGCCAAGACGATCGCCGCGACGATGGCGACGGCCACCGAGACGGGGGCCACGCTGACCAAGGAGCCAGGCAACGTCGCGGGCAGGAGCGGGGCCAGGGCGTCACGCCAGCCGCCGGGGGGCGCGATGGCCACGGTGTGCGCGGCGAAGGACATCGCTGCGGCCAGGGTGGCACCGGTCAGGGCGAGGGTGAAGAGGAGGAGACTCCACGCGCTGGCTCGGGGCCGCGGCAATTCCGGCAGATACGCGATGTCGGGATCGACGCGCGCCGCGATCGACTCGATCAGGTCGAGGCCGCACTCCGGGCAATGGCCGTCGGCGTGCAAGCCGCGGATGTCGTATCCGCATCGGATGCACGGCAGGTCGACCGCAACACGCAGCGAGTGGAGATTGGCCAAGGGGAGGGCGCGCCGGGAGGCGGCGCAGCGACTGCTATACTCCGTCCCCAACATATCCTCAAGGGCGGAACCGTCGAAAGCACTTCCGCGAACGGCTCCCAGGACGCGTCGATGGAGGGGGCCCACTCGCCTCGCCGCCGCCCAACCCTCCCAGTTCCACACTCGTCCTGACGCCGGCTGCATGCGCGAGGCCATCGAACAACTCCGACGGAACATCACCGCCGTCTACATGGGCAACGCCCAGGCGGTCGATCGCCTCCTGATCTGCCTGCTGGCCAGGGGCCACGTCCTGATCGAGGACGTCCCGGGCGTCGGCAAGACGGTGCTGGCCAACGCCTTGGCGAAGAGCGTGCGGTGCAGCTTCGCCCGCATCCAGTGCACCCCGGACCTCCTGCCATCGGACATCACCGGGGTGTCGGTCTTCCACCGCGATGGCGAGGACGGCGGCCGCTTCGAGTTCCGCCGGGGCCCGATCTTCGCCAACATCGTCCTGGCCGACGAGATCAACCGGACCACCCCCCGGACCCAGTCGGCGATGCTCGAGGCGATGAGCGAAGGCACCGTCTCGGCCGAAGGCCAGGTGCTCGTCCTGCCCCAGCCTTTCATGGTGGTGGCGACCCAGAACCCCTACGAGTTCGAGGGCACCTACTTCCTTCCCGAGAACCAGCTCGACCGCTTCCTGATGCGGATCTCGCTCGGCTATCCCGCTCCCGACGACGAGAGCCGCATCCTCCAGAAGCAGCCGGCCCGCACCGCCCTTCGCGACCTCCAGCCGGTGATGTCGGGAGAGGACGTCCTCGAACTCCAGGCCGTGGTCGACCAAGTCCGCATGGAGCGGACGCTCGTCGACTACGTGATCCAGCTCGCCTCGGCGACCCGCGATCACGAGGATCTCCAGGTCGGCGTGAGCCCCCGCGGCTCGCTGGCCCTGGCCCAGGCGGCGCGGGCCACCGCGGTCCTCGCCGCTCGCGACTACGTGATCCCCGAGGACATCGTGCAGAACGTCCTGCCGGTCTGCGCCCACCGCGTGATCTCGAAGTCCTACATGCACGCCGGCGACACCCAGACCACGCGGCGCATCATGCAGCGGGTCATCGAGACGGTCCCCAGCCCGGCCTGAGCCTGCCTCCGGTCCGCACCCAGCCATGAGCGAGCGCCCCGCCGTCGTCCTTCTCTCTGGTGGCATGGACTCCGCCGTGGCCTTGGCCGAGGCGCGCGCTGCAGGCTTCGCCCCGCACGCGGTCAGCTTCGACTACGGCCAGCGGCATCGCGTCGAACTCGACGCCGCGGCCCGCGTGGCCCGATCGCTCGGGGCGCGCCGGCACGTGATCGTGCCCCTCAACCTGCGGGCCTTCGGCGGATCGGCCCTGACCGCCGAGATCGCCGTCCCCAAGGACCGGATCGATCCGACGGTGCACCACGACGAGCCGGAGGCGATCCCGGTGACCTACGTCCCGGCCCGCAACACGATCTTCCTGTCGGTCGCCTTGGGCTACGCGGAGACGATCGACGCGACCGACCTCTTCATCGGGGTCAACGCCGTCGACTACTCGGGCTATCCGGATTGCCGTCCGGCCTTCATCGAGGCCTTCGAGCGGATGGCCAACCTCGGCACCAAGATGGGCGTCGAAGGCCGCCACATCGCCATCCACACGCCGCTCCTGCGGCTCTCGAAGGCCGAGATCGTGCGGCGTGGACTGGCCCTCGGCGTCGACTTCGGCCTGACCCTGACCTGCTACGACCCCCGCACCGGCGTCGACGGCCGGACCGTCGCCTGCGGTCATTGCGACGCTTGCCTGCTCCGGGCCCAAGGCTTCCGCGAGGCGGGGGCGGTCGACCCGGCCAACTCCTGATCCGCGTATCTTGCCCTTCCTGATCGCCTTGGCCGCGCCAGCGGGGGAACCCGCCGGGCGGGCGGCGGTTTGTCGAGACGCCTCACGGAGTCCCGCTCGTGCTCACCACGCTTGCCCTCGTCGCCTCGCTCCTGGCCGCCCCCCTCGACTCGAAGTCGGTCGCCCCGACCCCGCCGCCGCGGGCCGCCGACACCAACGCGGTCTCGAACCTCGGCTACTACCGGATGCCGGCGGTGCACGGCGACACGGTGGTCTTCGCCGCCGAGGGCGACCTCTGGATGGTCCCGATCGCGGGCGGACGCGCCGCCCGCCTGACCACCCATGCCAGCGAGGAGCGCCTGCCCGCGATCTCGCCCGACGGCACGACCCTCGCCTTCCTCGCCGGCTACGAAGGCACCCGCGACCTCTACACGATGCCGCTCGCCGGCGGCCTGCCGACGCGGCGGACCTTCGACAACCTCAACATCTCGTTCGTGGGCTGGACGCCGGACGGAGCGCTCCTCTACGGGAGCGACGCCGGCGCCTCGCGCGGCTCGGCCCGGCTCTACCGCCAGGACCTCGCGAGCGGCACGCGGACCGTCATCCCCTTGGACCAGGCGGCGGAAGGGGCGATCCTTCCGGACGGGAAGACGCTCGTCTTCACCCGGCTCGAGTTCCAAGGTAGCCACACCGACCGCTACCAAGGCGGCACCGCCCAGCAGTTGTGGCGGTTCGTCGTGCCCGCCGCCGGCCAGCGCGGCGACGAGGCGGTCCTCCTCACCGGCGACTATCCCGGCACCAGCCGCCGTCCGATGGTCGGCCCCGACGGCCGCGTCTACTTCACGACCGACCGCGACGGCCGCATGAACCTCTGGTCCATGACCCCCGAGGGCAAGGACCTCAAGCAGCACACCAAGCACGCCGACTACGACATCGGCAGCTCGAGCCTGGACGGGAACCGCATCGTCTACCAGCTCGGGCCCGACCTCTGGGTCTACGACCTCAAGGCCGGCACCGACTCGAAGCTGGCCATCACCCTCGACTCCGACTTCGACCAGACCCGCGAGCGTTGGGTCACCGACGGGGCGAAGGGGGCGAGCTCGGTCGCCGTCTCGCCGAACGGCGAGCGGATCGTCCTCACCTCCCGCGGCCGCGTCTTCGTGGTCCCGGTGAAGCAGGGGCGGACCATCGACGTCGATCCCCGCTCCGGCATCCGCTACCGCGAGGCGTGCTTCCTCGACGACGAAACCGTGCTCGCCATCTCCGACGAATCGGGCGAACTCGAACTGGTCACCATGCCGGCCGACGGCCTTGGCACGCCGACCAAGCTGACCTCGGACGGCGAGACGGTCCGTTGGCGGGCCCTGCCGTCGCCCGACGGCAAGCGGATCGCCCACAGCGACAAGCGCCTCCGGCTCTGGGTCTACGACCTCGAGAAGCACACCAACACGCTGGTCGAGGAGAACAAGGTCGACGCGATCGGCGACTTCGCCTGGTCCGCGGACTCGCGTTGGCTCGCCTACACCTCGCCGGCTGCCAACAACTACCGCCAGATCAAGCTCTGGCCGGCCGAGGGCGGCACGACCCTGGTCGCCACCACCGACCGCTATGACAGCTACGCCCCGGAATTCAGCCCCGACGGCAAGTGGCTGTGGTTCCTCTCCGACCGCACCTTCCGCTCGGTGGTGGGCAGCCCCTGGGGCCCGCGGCAGCCGGAGCCCTTCTTCGACAAGTCGACGCGGATGTACGGACTGGCCCTGAAGGCGGGGACCCGCTCGCCCTTCCAGCCCGACGACGAGGTCGAGGCCGCCCGCAAGAAGAAGGAAGCCGAGGACAAGGAAAAGGAGAAGCCGAAGGAACCGGAGCCGGCCACGCCGTCGCCTGAGACCAAGGACCCCGCTGCTGCCGCCGCACCCAAGCAAGACAAGCCCGACAAGCCCGAGGCCCCGGCCAAGGACGATGCGGCGAAGGGGAAGGGCAAGAAGGACGCCAAGCCGCCGGCCAAGGTCGAGATCGACGCCGACGGGCTGGTCGCCCGGCTCATCGAGGTGCCGGTCGGCGCCGCCAACATGAGCCAGCTGTTTGCCACCGACACCCACCTCTTCTGGGTCTCCACCGAGCGGGCGGTCGAGCGTGGCGAGCGCGGCGACGGGGTCACCCTGCACGCCCTCGCCATCTCCAACGAGAAGGCCGAGCCCAAGGCCGTGGCCTCGGGCGTGCGGGGCGTGGAGCGCACCGCCGACCGCAAGAAGATACTCCTCCGCAAGGGCGAGTCGTACTTCGTGGTCGACGCCAACGGGGCTCCGGCCTCGCTCGAGAAGGGTGGCGTCGACGTGGGCGCGGTGGTGGTGCGGATCGTCCCCCGCGAGGAATGGCGGGAGATCGCCATCGACTCGTGGCGCCTCCTCCGCGACTACTTCTACGACCGGAACATGCACGGCGTCGACTGGCGGGCGGTGCTCGACAAGTACCTGCCGTGGGTCGACCGGGTCCGTTCCCGCGACGAGCTGAACGACATCCTGCAGGAGATGACCGGCGAGCTTTCCGCTCTCCACCACTTCGTCCGGGGCGGCGACATCCGCACCGGCGACACGCGCATCGAGCCGGCCAGCCTGGGGGCTGAACTGGTCCGCGACGAAGCGGCCGGCGGCTGGCGGATCGTCTCCATACCGACCTTCGACCCCGACGAGCCGGCGGACCGACCGCCGCTCGCTTCGCCCATCGTCGCCGCCAAGGTGGGCGAGGTCGTCCGGGCCATCGACGGGGCGCCGACGCTCGGGGCCCCCGATCCGTCGATGCTCCTGCGGGCCAAGGCCGGCCGGCAGGTGCGGCTGACCATCGCCAGCCAGGATGGCACCGCGACCCGCGACGCGATCGTCATCCCGATCAGCCAGGCCGAGGCCGCCGAGCAGCGCTATCGCGGCTGGGAGCTCGAGCGGCGGGCGATCGTCGAGGACGCGAGCAAGGGCGACTTCGCCTACCTGCACTTGCGGGCCATGGGCGGCGGCGACATGGCCGACTTCGCTCGCGACTACTACCCCGCCTTCAACCGCAAGGGCCTGATCATCGACGTCCGCGGGAACCGCGGCGGCAACATCGACAGCTGGATCCTCAGCCGCCTCATGCGGAAGCCGTGGATGTACTGGAGCCAGGCGGCGGGACGCTCCCCCGACTGGAACATGCAGTTCGCCTTCCACGGGCCGATGGTCGTCCTCTGCGACGGCGACACCGCCTCCGACGGCGAGGCCTTCACCGAGGGCTTCAAGCGGCTGGGCCTCGGCAAGGTGATCGGCATGCGGACCTGGGGCGGCGAGATCTGGCTCAGCTCGAGCAACCGCTCGGTCGACGGCGGCCTGGCCAGCGCGGGCGAGAGCGGCGTCTTCGACGCCAAGGGCGTCTGGCTCATCGAGGGCTGGGGCGCCGAACCCGACATCGTGGTCGACAACCTGCCGCACGCCACGTTCCTCGGCGAGGACGCCCAGCTCAAGGCGGCCATCGAGCTCCTCAAGAAGGAGCTGGCCGAGCATCCGGTGAAGATCCCCGAGGTCCCGACCACGCCGGTGAAGGTCAAGAAGTAGGAAAAGAAGCAGCCCGGTCGCGGTGAGTGCGGGCGCGACCGGGCGCTTGGAGAGGAGCTGGGCTGCCGGGGACGAGGCTAACGGCTGGCACGTTTCCAGCCGGTGACCACGTCGTGGGCCAGGACGACACGGTTGAGCTGGCGTCCGACCATGGAGCGGGCCCCCGGCGGGAGTTCGTTCCGGGCCAGGAGGTCGCGGTAGGCGCGGAGCGAGTGGTCCTCGGCTTCCTGGCACTCGCCCATCAGGGCGGCATCGCCGCGCCCCAGGGCGGCCCGGAATCCGCTCCACAGGCGATCGATGGCCCGTGACCCGCGCGGTCCGGTGGCGGGCGAGGCCCCGCCGCGCTCGGCGAGCGGGCGAAGCTCGCGGATGAACTGCTCGTGCTCCGAGGCGAGGTGGGCGACCCCGTCGCGGTAGGCGGGGTTGCGCAGCGAGTCCGCCGCGGAACGCAGACGGGCGGCGCTCTCGTGCAGGAGGGCGATCAGGTCGGCCACCGCCTTGGCCGCCTTCTCCTCGAGGTCCGAGGCCACCGTGCGGTGGGCTCGGGCCAGCCGTTCCCAGGCTTCGCGCGAGGGGGCCCGCACGTGGCACCAGCCGAGCTGTTGGTTGCCGGCGACCCGCGGCCACTGCACCCGAAGCAGGTCCTCGGCCTCGTCGAAGCTGAGGTCGGGGTGGAGGGCATAGGTCTCGATGGCCAATCGATAGGCGGGCTCGAGGTCGCCGAAGCCGAGGGCCCGCACGGTGGGCCACGCCTCGTGGGCCGCCCGCCAGAAGGCGAGTTCGCGCTCCGTGTCGATAGGCTCCGTCACGCCGAGCCGGGCGGCGCTCGGTGCTTCGGCCTCGATCGAGACCGGGCGGTCGTTGGTCCGTTCCTCGTGCAGCATGGTGCCTCCTGTTGGAAAAACCTTGGTCGGCCGGGCGAAGTCGAAAGAAGCCCGGGCCCGGATGGCAGGTCGCGGGCCCGGGAATCCCCCGGAACCGGGCGCCTCCGCGCTGCGCCGGGGCGTCGGCAACCGCGCCGCGCTCGACCGTTGGACGGCGGGCACGCGGTGGCCTGGGCAGGGCACGCCGTCGGCGCTGGCAGGGCCCGAGGGTCGGGGTGGCGGGAAGGAAGCCGGTCCGGTCACGGCGGCTCCCGTCGGTTCGGGGTGGTCGGTCGCGACCGCTGGCGGTCGCGTGGGGTGGTGAGGGAATCGCCTCCCTCGGCCCGGTCGGCATCGTCGGCCCGCCGCTTGGCGAGCGGCGGAGGCGAGCCCTCGCCGATCATGCGGACGATGGCCTCACGCGTGGCCGCCGATTCCCCGCTTGGCGGAGGGGATCGGGGCTCGGGTCGCCGATCGGGTCGGTGTCGGGTGGGCATCGCGGACCTCCGTCGATGGACGTCGCCGGGCGGCGAACGTCGTACGAAGATCAAGTTCGCCTGCGAGACCCTCGTCCTCGTGAGCGGGAGGTGAATCCGTCGTCACCTGCTCGCCATCGGGCTCCGCCGTCGCGTCCCGCGTCGCGGCGAGAGCCAGGAGCCGCACGAAGAGGACCAGGAACACCGCGATCGCGAGGAGGAAGGTGGCGTCGAGCCCGTCGATCGTGGCCCGGTCCGGGCGCCGCAGGGCCACCGCCCCGAGGAGGAGCGCTCCGGCCAAGCTGACGGTCGAGGATGCCAAGGCCACGCGCATGGCGGTGATCGCCGCGCCGTCCGGGGCTCCGCATCGCTCCGCCACGAGGCGCGAGCCAGGATGCAGGTCGACGAGGCAGTGGCCATTTCGGGGGGTGCTCCCGCGGGGGCGTGAAAAGGCGATGAATCGCCGCTCATGTGAGCGAAACGGGCGATTCGTGGTTCGCCCGCGGAAGGGCCAGCTCGAAGCGGCAACCGCAGACCGGGAGGTTGCGGGCCCGGATCAGGCCGCCGTGGAGCTCGGCCAGTCCTTGGGCGATGGAGAGCCCGAGCCCGTGCCCTCGCCCGCGGGTCCGCTCCGCCGTGCCCTGCGTGAAGCGGTCGAAGAGGCGGGGCATGAGCGACTCGGGCACGCCCGGCCCTTCGTCCTCGACGGCCACGATGGTGTGGTCTTCCTCTTCGGAGACGAGCACCCGCACCCGGCCGCCGGGGGGGCTGAAGCGGATCGCGTTCCGCACCAGGTTGTCGAGGAGGACGCGCAGGAGTTCCGGCTCGCCGCGGACGGTCGGATCGTGGTCGCTGTCGAGGAGTTCAGGCTGCAGGGCGATCCCTTGCGAACGGGCCATGGTGGCGCAGCTGGCCATCGACTCGAGGACCACGTCGTTCAGGTTGCAGGCGCCGACCCGCACCGCGCCCTTCCCGGCCCGCAGCCGGGTCAGGGCCAGGAAGCTGTCGACCATGCGGCCGAGGCGCCGCATCTCGTCGATCACGCTCTCCACGAATCGCCGCTGCGGCGTGTCCCAGCGTTCCCGCGGCAAGGTCTGGGCCTCGGCGAGGAGGACGGCGACCGGGGTCTTCAGCTCGTGCGAGACGTTCGAGATGAAGCGGTCCTGCGACTGGAGTGCGGCCTGCAGCCTGCCGCGGGCGTCGTCCAGCTTTCGCTCGAGATCGGCCACCTCGCGGGTGCCGGCGTGGAGGTGGACCGGCCGGTCGAGGTGCTCGGGAAGGAGCGAACTGGCGAACTCGCCGATCTCGCGAAGCGGTCGGGTGGCGATCCCGGCCACGACCCAACCGGCGATCGCCGCGGCGAGGACCCCGATCGGCACGGTGACGCCGAGCACCCAACCGACCAGGGAGCTGAGCTGATCGGCGAAGTCGTCGGTGGCCGCGACGAGGAGCGTGCAGGTGCCGTGGCCTGGCTGGAGGAGCGGGATCACGACGCCGCGGGAGGGGATCGTCATGCAGGGTTCGTCGGCGAGTGGCGGGTAGCACTCGCTGCGCACGACCACCCGCCGGCTATTCCCGAGCTGCTCGCGGACCCGGGCGAAAGGCGGGGCGTCGCCGCGGGCGTTCGAGGCGACCAGCGATCCGTCCGGTCCGTAGAGGGCGACGAAGATGCGGTCGAATGCCACCAGCCGCAGGGCGTTGCTGGCGAGGCGGGCGGCCTCGTCGTCATCGATCGCCAACTGCTCCGACTGCATCGCCGCGGCGATGGTGCTGGTCCGCTCCAGGATGCTCGAGTCGAGGAAGCGCTCGACGCCCACCCGCTGGTAGAAGAGGACGACCAGGGCCAACGCCACGTGGATCGAGAGGGCGATGGCCACGAGCCACAGCGTGAGCCGGAGACGGAGGCTGGCGCGGAATTGGGCGCGGGGTGGCATGAGCGGGGCCGACGCGGATCCGCACGTTCGCTACTCGAGCACTCCGAAGCGGTACCCGACGCCCTTGATGGTGTGGATGAGCGAACGCTCGAAGCCGCGGTCGAACTTGCGGCGCAGGGCCGAGATGTAGACGTCCACCACGTTGCTGGTGGGCTCGAAGCTCATGTCCCAGACCTTCTCGCCGATCTGGGTGCGGGAGAGGACGCGGTTAGGGTTCCGCATCAGGAACTCGAGCAGGGCGAACTCCCGGTTCGAGAGGTCGAGCTTGGTCTCCTTCCGCTTGGCGTGCCGGGCGTAGAGGTCGAGCTCGAGGTCGTCGTAGCGGAGGATCCGGGCCTCGGACGCGTCGCCGCGGCGGAGGAGGGCCCGCATGCGGGCCAGGAGCTCGTCGAACTCGAAGGGCTTGCTGAGGTAGTCGTCGGCCCCCGCGTCGAGCCCCTGCACCGTGTCGTCGGTGCTGCCGAGGGCGGTGAGCATGAGGATCTTGGCCCGCACCCCGCGACGGCGGAGGTTGCGGCAGACCTCGAGTCCGTCACGGTCCGGCAGCATGAGGTCGAGGAGGACAATGTCGTACTGCCCGCCCGCGGCGAGGTCCTCGCCGTCGAAGCCGAGGTGGGCCACGTCGGCCGCGTAGCCGTGTTCGCGCAAGCCGGCCTGCACGGCCTGGGCCATCTTCGGGTTGTCCTCGATCACGAGCACTCGCATGGGTCGCTCCCTTCCGTTCCCGGCCGGCCTCGCGCGGCACGCCGCGTGGCGATGGGCACAGACGGGAATTCGGCAGGCTGCATCCCCGGCAATGCGGCGCCGCGGCGGCATCGGGAAGCAGCCCTCCGAGTGGGCGAGTCCCCGATGCGGGCCTCGCTGATACGAGCGCCCTTCGCCGTCCATGCACTTTCGCCACAGGTTGCCACCGGGGAATGTACGACTTGGGCAAGGGGTGCGGATGCTGCAACTTGCAGTCTGGCGCGAGAGCAACGGAAGCCATGTCGACTTTGCCGCTTGGGCAGCGCCTGGCTCTCGGGAGGCGGGTTATCCACGCCGCGATCGCGGGGCGGTGGCACGCTCGCCTCGCGCCCTCTTGGCGCGAATTCTGTCAGGTGAGAGGCGATTCACCGGCGATTCATCGCCCCAGGGGACGAGCGGCGGATCGTTCCGACGCATCGGCACGTCCGTCTGCGCCCGATCCACAGATGGAATGTCGATGCACCGCCGTGCCGGCCCTCACGGGCCGGCACGGACGGATTCGAACGAACGCGTTCCTGGCACCTCTACGCGCCGGAAGGCGTCGCGCACCGGACCCACACCGCGCGCTCGGTCTGCTTGCAACGCCGCGCATCACGTGGCTGCGACCACGGCCCGCTTCCGGGCCCGGCCGTGCGCGGCGGGCACGGGCGTGGCCGAGGGCTGCACCGAGAGCAGGAACTCGAGGTCGTCGCGGGTGAGCGAGGCGAGCGGACCGGCGTCCTCGCCGATGATGGCATCGATGAGGTGGCGCTTCTTCTGCTGGAGTTCGAGCACCCGCTCCTCGACCGTGCCGCCGCAGACGAGCCGCAAGGCGTGCACCGTGCGCTGCTGCCCGATGCGGTGGGCGCGGTCGATGGCCTGGGCCTCGACGGCCGGATTCCACCAGGGGTCGAGCAGGATGACCCGCTCCGCCGCCTGCAGGTTGAGGCCGACGCCGCCCGCCTTGAGGCTGAGGAGGAAGACGGCGCACGCCGGATCGTCGCGGAAGCGGGCCACCCGCTCGCCGCGATCGGTGGTCGCCCCGTCGAGGTACTCGTAGGTGATCCCGCGGGCGTCGAGCTCGGCCCGGACGATGGCCAGGAAGCTCGTGAACTGGGAGAAGACGAGGGTCTTCCGCCCTTCCTCGGCCGACTCCTCGAGCATGGGGAGGAGCGTGTCGAGCTTGCCGCTGCCGGCCTCGAGGCGACGCTTGTCGACCAGGACCGGGTGGCAGGCGACCTGGCGGAGGCGGAGGAGCCCGGTGAGGACCTCCATCCGCGACTTCTCGAGCCCCATGTGGTCGACGGCCCCGAGGAGATCGGCGCGGACCCGTTCGACCAAGGCCCGGTAGTGCTCCTCCTGGGCCTCGGTCATGTCGCAGCGGATGGTCTGCTCGATGCGCTCGGGCAGGTCCTTGGCCACTTCGCGCTTGGTGCGGCGGAGGATCATCGGGCCCACCGCCCGGCGGACCAGCGAGAGGTCGCCGTCTTCGCTCCGCGCCGCGAGTCGCTCCAGGCCCTTCGACATGCCGGGGTTGAGGAACTCGAAGAGGCTCCACAGCTCGCCGATGTGGTTCTCGATCGGTGTGCCGGTCATGGCCAGCCGATGGCGGGCCTTGAGGGCCTTGGCCGCCTTGGCGGCACGGGTCGTCGCGTTCTTGATGGCCTGGGCCTCGTCGAGGATGACGTAGCCGAAGTCGATGGCGGCCAGGCGATCGACGTCGCGGACCAGCGTGCCGTAGGTGATGAGGGCGACGTCGCACTGCTCGAACGTCGCATCGTCGAGGGACCGCTCGGAGTGGGAGAGGTCGAGGACCCGCAGGTTGGGGGCGAATCGCCGTGCCTCGTCGAGCCAGTTGCGGACGATCGAACGGGGGACGACGAGCAAGGAGGGCGGCATGGCCCGCGGGGCCCGCTTCGAAGCCCGCTTCGCGGCGGGCTTGGGGGCCTTGTCTTCGATCGCCGCCACCGCCTTCACCAGCTTCGCCGCCGGCTCCTTGGCGATGACCTTGGGCGCAGGTTTCCGCCCCGGCTTCTCGATCGCCTTGGCCACCTTCTTGGCCACTTTCTTGGCCGCCTTGGAGGCGACGGTGGCCTTGGCGGCGGACTTGGCCATGGGCTTGGCCACGGTCTTGGCCGCCTTCTTGGCGGCCTTCTTGGCCACCTTCTTCGCCGTCTTCTTGGCCAGGGCCTTGGCCACCTTCTTGGTCGCGGCCTTCGATCGAGGCAGGGCCGAGTGTCGCACGGCACCGACCACCGGCTCGTCGTCGGCGGCGAAGTCGGCGGGGGTCAGGGAGGCGAGCATGGCAAGGACCTGGACCGTCTTGCCGAGGCCCATCTCGTCGGCCAGGCATCCACCGAGCCCGAGCTGGCGGAGTCCCGCCATCCAGCCGAGCCCGCACTCTTGGTAGGCCCGCAGGCGTCTCGAAGGACTGGAGCCGATCGCGGAGCGTGGTGAAGGTGGGATCCACCTTCTTGTTGGGAGCGCCTTCCAGCAGTCCGTCGAGGAGGAGGGCCTCGCTGCGGGCGAAGCGGAGCTCGTCGCTCTCGCGGCGCGACATGAGGTTGGCGAGCCGCCGCAGGAGGGCCCGGAAGTTCTCCGGGATGTAGACATTCGAGCCGTCCTCGAGGGCCAGGACCTCGATCGCTTCCGGCGAGCGCTGAGCGGCAGTGACCAGGTCCCGGAGCGGGATCAGCCCTTCCGGCGTCTGGAGCGAGCCGTCGAGGTCGAACCAGTCGGTTCCGCTGGTGACGCTGATCGACCAGTCGATGGCGCTCCGCGTGGGCCGCTTCTCGAACTCGACCGCCAAGCCGCGCCGCGCCGCGGCGGCCAGGAAGGCGGGCATGTTTTGGGTGGGGAAGCGCCAGATCGCGGCGATCGTCCCCTTGGCCGCCCGCAAGGCCTCGGAACCTGCCCGCTCGATCTCCCGCTCGTCGCGGGGCTGCCCGCGCGGCACGGTGCGCAGCGGCTGGTCGATCGACTCGATGATGCGGTGGGTGCGGGCGTCGCGGTCGACGAGGATGTCCTTCTCGGTGGGATGGGTGTAGCGGGCGATGGCCTCGACGTCGACCGTCTTCCGCGAACCGCCCCCCGAGATACGGAGCACGCCGGAGGGTCGAGCCTCGAAGAAGGTGACCGCAAACCGCGGATCGAGGCAAAGGATCGGCCGCGTCTCCTCGAGTTCGGGATGCTCGGCGTGGTCGTTGTCGTAGCGCACCTCGAGGGCGAGGTCGGGCAACTCCTCTTGGAGGTAGGTGCGGGCACCGGTCGTCACCAGGAGCCGTGTCGTCGCGTCGAAGGCGGGGCGCTGCCACGCCACATTGCCGTTGCGGGCTGCGATGCGATGGGTGGCGTCGATCGCCGAGTCGCCCAGGATGAAGAGGTTGCCGACCTGGGCCGCGGCCGGTTGCAGGCAATCGATCGGCGATTCGCCCGGAGCCACCAGCCGCACCCAGCGGCGAGCAGCCGATTCGAGGAGCTCGATGTGCATCTCGGCCTTCCACTGCACATCGCCGCGCCAGCGGATGGCGGGGCCCAGCGCCATCGGCCCGAGCCGGGCGTGGAGCCGTCCGCCCTTCACCACCCGCTCGATCAGCCGGGCCACCGAGTCGGGGCCGATCCAGTGCCGGGCCTGCATCTGCCGCAGCTCGCCGAGCATGGTCCGGTCGAGTTCGTCGATGACGTCGACGGTCTCGGTGGCCAGGTCGAACGGCGTCAGGTGGATGCGGCCGTCACGCTCGATCCGCCGGTAGACGGTGAAGGGGCGATGGAAGCTGAGCTGCTGGCGCCACGGCAAGGCGTAGACGAGGGCGGCGGGAGCCTCCGGCGTCGCCGGAGCGAGCGTCGCTCGCCATTCGTCGTTCTCGACGACCGGGAGCGGTGGCGGGAGCGGACGTCCTTGGTGGCGTCCCTGATGCCGACCGTGCTGCCCCTCGTGTCCGCGGTGGTGGCGGCCGTGGTGCTGGCCTTGCTGATGCTGATGGCGATGGTTGGGACCGTGGCGATGGGCCGTCGGGGCCGCGGTGTCAGCGGTCGGAGCGGGCGGGGCATCGCCTGCCGATGGCTGCGGCGGCGTCGCGGCCGGGTCGAGCGGAGCGTCGCCTTGGCCATTGCCTCGCCCGCGACCGCGGCGACCGCGCCGACGGCGGCGGCGGCGACGCGAACGCTCGCCGTCCTGGCCCTCCTCCGGGGCCTCGCCTTCGGTCGGGCCGCGGGCCGGTCGATCGTCGCCGATCGCCCGCACCGAGCGGACTTCGCGGATCGGGAGCCACGAGCCGCGCTTCGCTCCCTCGAGGAGGAACGCGACCACGTGCTTGCAGGGGATGCGGCGGTCGGAGAAGAAGGGGCAGGTGCAGCTGCATTGGATCTGCCCGGCATCGTTGGCCTCGATCACCACGTGGTAGCGGTGCGAGCCCTGCACCGCACCGATCAGACGCTGCCAGTTGCCAGGCCGGCCGTTGGCGTCGGCGGGGGCCGGCGGCTTCCAGTCGATCAGTCGGTCGGCATCGTCGCGGGTGGCGATCGACATGCCACGGTCGAAGACCCCCTCGGGGAAGCAGCGGGAGAGTTCGCCGTAGAACGCAAGGAGCGAGCGAGGAAGCATGTCTGGAAGAAGGGTGGTCGCGAGCCGCGGGGTGCGGGCGAAGCGAAAGGCATCGCTCCACGTCGGGCTCGGCGTGGTCAGGGTCGGACGAAAGAGGGACCGAACGTCGGCAAGGGCGGCGCCACTGGCAAGGGCGATCGAGCGATCGTCCGCAGAGGGCGACTGGCGCGAGGCGTCAGCGTCCGGCGGCCACGATCGCTCGCCGGACTGCGAGGGGAGCCCATGCTCTCCATCGCCTCGGCGAGATCGCGAAGGTTCGACGGGTTCCGATCGCTCCCCAAGAAGGAAGCCGCTGGTCGGTCACCCGAAAACGAACCGGGCTCCTGTCGAAGCCCGGGACGTGCTTGCTGAGGGAAGAGTAGCCGAAGCCGAAGGGGATTCGCCCATTTGGGGAAAGAAATCTCTCCGATTACGGCACGATTCGGACCGTGGCGAACCCGGCGTCGATGAACTGGCCGCCCCGGGACTGCTTGCAGGCGATGGCCAGCGTGTGCTGGCCGGGGGTAAGGAGCGAACGGGCGGCTTCGCCAAGGGGGAGCCGGGCATAGCCCGAGGTGAACCCGCCAAGGGTGGCGATCGGCTTGCCGTCGAGGAAGACCCCAGCGTCCTCGTCGTGGTGGATGACGAGGTGGGTCGGGGCGCTCCCGCCGGGGATGGTGATCGTGCGCCGCAGCCAGATCGCCGCACTCGACCACTCGGTGCCGACCAGGGCGCCCGGGGTGCCCGCCGTCCCGAAGCCGCCGGGGCCCGTACGCCAGCCGCTGTCGTCGAAGCCGGGCGCGGCCCAGCCTTCGGCCGGCTGCTCGAGGGTGAAGCGCCAGCCGATGTCCTTGGCCTCCTGGGCGGTGGGCACCACCACGCTCACCTCGCGACGCCCGGTGACCGGGGCGGTGACCCTGTCGTTCGCCACCCGCACCCGCGCCGAGTTGGGCTTGATGAGGTCGCGGTCGTAGGTCATCAGGCCGTTCACCTCGACCTCGACATCGGTGGTCTGGGTGTAGATCGCGGCGCAGAGGCCGTCGTAGCGAAGGTCGGCCACTTCCTCGAGCAGCCGGACGTAGGCCTCGGTGAGTTCGGCCGGGTCCTTGAAGCTGCGGTAGCCCCAGCCGCTCTCCCTCCACAGGTGGCCAGGCACCGGCAGCCCCAGTCCGCCGAACTCGCCGATCACGACCGCCCGCTTGCCGTCCCCCTTGGGGCAATGGCCGGCGAGCGATGCGGAGTAGTCGTGCACGTCGAAGAGGTCGCCCACGCCGCGGTCGCTCCAGCCGCTGGCGTTGTTCACCAGCCGCGTGGGGTCCTTCGACTTGACCAGTCCGACGATCCGCGCGGTGTCGAACTGTCCCCAGCCTTCGTTGAAGGGGACCCAGACCACGATCGAGGGATGGAAGGAAAGCCGCTCGACCATGGCGAGGAGCTCGCGTTCGTAGGCCGCGGCCGAGACCTCGCCCCGCTTGGCGTCCGGGTCGTTGGGCCCGATGTAGGGGCCGGAGGAGGGCATGTCCTGCCAGACCAGGAGGCCTAACCGGTCGCACGCCGCGTACCAGGTGGCGGGCTCGACCTTGACGTGCTTGCGGATGGTGTTGAACCCCAGGGCCTTGGTGACCTCGAGGTCGTAGACCATGGCCTCCGGCGTCGGCGCCGTGTAGAGCCCGTCGGGCCACCAGCCTTGGTCGAGCGTCCCGAGCATGAAGTAGGGCTGGCCGTTGAGGAAGACCCGCTGCGTCCCGCTGGCGTCAGGCTTGACCTCGACCGAACGGAAGGCGACGTAGCTCTTGACCCGGTCGGCGCCGTAGCGGAGTTCGACCGGGTAGAGCTTGGGCGACTCCGGCGACCAGGGGAGCGGGTTGGGGATGGCGATGCTCGCCGTCTCGCCGGGCTTCACCTGGGCCTCGGCAGCGGGCGGGCCGTCCGGGTTGTCGGGCCAGCGGACGACGACTTCGACCCGGGCCTCGGGGGCGATGGTGCCGCGGACCTCGGGGGTGATGGCCAGCGTCTTGGCCGCAAGGTCGGGGTGGAAGGTCACGTGGTCGAGCGAGCGTTCCGGCATCCACTCGAGCCAAACCGATTGCCAGATGCCGGTGACCGAGGTGTACCAGATGCCCTCGGGGTGGCGGACCTGCTTTCCGCGCGGCGGCTCGTGGCCACCGTCGGGCTCGTCGCAGGGGTCCCAGGCCTCGACGATGAGCTCGTTGTCGCCGGCCCGCACGTCCTCGGTGATGTCGAAGCTGAAGGGCTCGTAGCCGCCGGTGTGGTCGCCGAGCGACCTGCCGTTCAGGAAGACCTTGGTGCCCCAATCGACGGCCTCGAAGTGGAGGACGAGCCGTGTGCCGTCGGCCGGCTTGCCGACCGCGAAGCGGGTGCGGTAGAAGAGGCGGTGCTTGGCGTCGATCGAGCGTTCCACGCCGGAGAGGGCGCTCTCGAGCGGGAAGGGGACGAGGATCACGCCGTCGGCCTTGGCCGGGAAGTCGAGCCCTTCCTCCATGGCCTTGATCGCGTATTCCCACGAGCCGTTGAGGCTCATCCACCGCTCGCGCTCGAACTGGGGACGGGGATGGAGGAGCCAGGGGCTGGTGCGGTCGACGTCCGCGGTCCAGCGGGTGCGGAGGCCGGGGCCGTCGGCGCTCGCGAGGTGGGGGAGGCACCCGGTCGCGAGGACCGCACCGACCACGAGGGAGGGGAGGCTGGGCATGACACGAGGCTACCGCGCGGCGGTCGCTGCGTCGTGCGCCGAGGAGCGGACCCCGCAGGTCACACGTCGAGGTTCTTGGCCTCGATCGCGTGCCGCTCGATGTAGGAACGGCGCTGCTCGACGTTCTCGCCCATCAGCGTGGCGAACAAGGCGTCGGCCTCGCTCGCCGAGTCCCAGGTCACCCGCAGGAAGGTGCGGTGGGCGGGATCCATGGTGGTGGCCCAGAGCTGGATGGGGTCCATCTCGCCGAGGCCCTTGAACCGCTTCACCTCGATGCCGCGGCGGCCGACCTCGTGCAGCGTGCGGAGGATCGACGGGATGTTCGGAGCCTCGACGAACTCGACGCGCGAATCGCTTCCCGCCTCTGCCTTGGGCTGCTCGGCCTCGGTCTCCTCGCCCTCGGCTTCCGCCTTGGGCTTGGCCTTGGCGGCGCCTTCGACGATCCAGGCGTAGCGCGTCGGCAGCCGCTCGCCGGTCACCGACTCCTCCTGCACCAGCGACCAGTCGTCGATCGCGATGTCGAAGGCGGCGAGGTCCTTGAAGAGCCGCTCGAGCTCGCGGTTCTCGTGCAACTCGCGGAGCGAGGCCAGCCGGTTGCGCGGGGCGGGGGTGCCGTCGGAGGGCAAGTCGTCGAGAAGGAGCTGGTGCTCGCGCACCGCGCGGCGGGCGTCCTGCTCGCTCCAGAAGAGCTCGTCGTGCTCTTGCCAGGTGAGGTGCCAGGAGGGGAGCCGCATGATGCTGGCTGGGTCGGACCGGCGGCTCTCGAGGAGGCGCTGGAAGGGGATGCCGCGGCGCTGCGAGACGCTGGCCAGCTCCTCGAGCCGGTTGAGGGTCTGGATGGCCCGCCGCAGCTCGTTGCCCTCGATGGTCCGCTTGGTGCGGCCGAGGTCGTCGCGGACCGCGAGCTTGGCATGCCGCAGGGCGAGGTCGACCAGCGTCTCGTTCATGGCCCGGTCGTTCAGGACGTACTGGCTCGACTGGCTGCGGCCGTGGCCGCGGAGGATCTGGTAGAGCGGCGGCTGGGCGATGAAGATCTTGCCGCGGCGGACCAGCTCCGGCATCTGGCGGAAGAAGAAGGTGAGGAGCAGGGTGCGGATGTGGCTGCCGTCGACGTCGGCGTCGGTCATGATCACCACGCGGCCGTAGCGCAGCTTCGAGATGTCGAAGTCGTCGCCGATCCCGCACTGCAGGGCCTGGATCAGGGTGCGGATCTCCTCGAACCCGAGCACCTTGTCGAGGCGGGCCTTCTCCACGTTGAGGAGCTTGCCGCGGAGGGGCAGGATGGCCTGGGTCACGTGGTCGCGGCCGCCCTTGGCCGATCCGCCTGCGGAATCGCCCTCCACGATGAAGAGTTCGGTGCGATCCACGTCGTCGGACGAGCAGTCGGCCAGCTTGTGCGGCATGCCGCCAGAGTCGAGCGAGCCCTTCCGCTTGATGAGTTCGCGGGCCTTGCGGGCCGCCTCGCGGGCTTCGGCGGCGAGCACCGCCCGCTCGCACATCCGCTTGGCTTCCTTGGGGTGCTGCTCGAGCCACTGGCCGAGCTTCTCGGCGACCACCTGGGAGACGAAGCCCTCGACCTCGGCGTTGAGGAGCTTCTCCTTGGTCTGGTTGTTGAACTGCGGGTTCGGCAGCTTGACCGAGATGATCGCGGTGAGCCCCTCGCGGAGGTCGTCGCCCGACGGGGTCAGGTCCTTCAGCAGTCCGTTCTGCTTGGCGTAGCCGTTGATGGTCCTGGTCAGGGCCGTCTTGAACCCCTGGAGGTGCGTGCCGCCGTCGGGGTTGAAGATGTTGTTGCCGAACGCGAGGACGTTCTCGTTCATCGCGTCGGTGTACTGCATGGCGATCTCGCAGCGCACGCTGCTCGTCTCGTCCTCGCCGATGCAGGTGAGAACCGGGCCCTCCGTCGTCTTGGCCTGGTTCAGGTGCGAGACGTAGGCGGCGAGGCCGTCGCGATCGTGGAAGACGGCGCTACGGCGATTGCCGCTGGCGTCGACCCGCTCGTCGACCAGGCGGATGGTCACGCCCGAGTTCAGGTAGGCCAATTCCCGCAGCCGGTGCTCGAGGGTCTCGTAGCGGAAGACGGTGTCGGGGAAGATCTCGGTGTCGGGCAGGAAGCTGATGCGGGTCCCGGTCTTCCGTTCCTCGTCGGGCTGCTCGCTGACCAGGTGCAGCGGCTGGACCACCTTGCCGCGGGCGAAGGTGATGAGGTGGACCTTGCCGTCGCGCCAGACCTCGACCTCGGTCCACTCGCTGAGGGCATTCACGCATTTGACGCCGACGCCGTGCAGCCCGCCCGAGACCTTGTAGGCGTTGTCGCCGAACTTCCCGCCCGCGTGGACCTCGGTGAGGATGACCTCGACCGCCGGGCGGCCGTTGATGGCCGGGTTCTCGTGGCGCATCGGATCGACGGGCATGCCGCGACCGTCGTCGATCACCGTGCACGAACCATCGACGCCGAGCCGCACGGTGACCGTGGTGGCGTGGCCGGCCATCACCTCGTCGATCGAATTGTCGACGCACTCGTAGACGAGGTGGTGCAGGGCGTTGAGCCCGGTGCCGCCGACGTACATGCCGGGCCGCTTGCGAATCGCCTCGAGACCTTCGAGAACCTGGATCGACTCGGAGGTGTATCCCTCGCCGACATCGGGCTGACCGAAGGCTGGACCAGCTGTTTGGCTCATCGATGGGTTGGTGCCGCTCGCGGCGGGCGATTGCTCAGGCGTGCGCTCGGCGGACGGCTCGTGGTTGGCCATGGAAGCTCGGGAAGGACTCGTGCGATGCGGCCACACGAGGAGTCGGTCGGAGGGAGGGGCGGGAGCCGCCGCGACAAAGGTGACGGAGTGTATCAGAATTGCCCACCCAACGCTTGTCGGAGGCTCGCGCAAGTCACTGCAATGCAATGGCTTGCGATAGCCAATCGGTGGCGGGTCCTGGGCGGTTACAAGCCGCCCTCGTTCGGACCGCTTTATACTCCGCCCCATCCCGTCGGCGGATGTTCCGCGACGGTCCCGGTCCCTGTTCAACCGATCAAGCCGAGGTGCTCGCCGCGCGTGCGGCGCAGCGCTCGGAGGTGGTGATGCACGAAGAGCGCAGCCTCGGACCGGTCGGCTTCAGCGGACCGCATTCCCTCGATCGTCGGGCCTTCCTCGCGTGTGCTGCGTTCGGCGTCCTCGCCGGCTGCGCCTCGAGCGAACGGCACGCGGCCTTGCCGCACGGCGATCTCGCGGCATCGACAGCGCCGCCGCCGACACCCAAGCCGCTGCCCCATCCGGTCGCGCCCGTCGCGCCGAGCGACTCGCCCTTCCCCGGCGTGCGACCTCGTTCGGCGTGGGCCAAGGGCCCGCCCGAGCTCGACCTGATGAACCCCATGCTGCCGGTGCGCTACGTGACGGTGCACCACGACGGACTCGATCGCCTCGAGGAGGGGTTCTCGCCTGACGAGATGGCGGCCCGCATCGAGCTCTACCGGGTCGGCCACCGGGCCAAGGGCTGGGGCGACATCGGCTACCACTTCGTGATCGACCGGACCGGCGTCGTCTGGCAAGCCCGCAGCCTGCAGTGGCAGGGGGCCCACGTGAAGGACCGGAACGAGGGCAATGTCGGCATCCTGGTCATGGGCAACTTCGAGATCCAGCAGCCCACCCCGCAGCAGATGCAGGCCCTGCGGAGCCACCTGCACGCGGTCTGCGCCTACTACAGCGTGCCGTGGACCCGGGTCTTCAGCCACCGCGAGTGGCCGGGGGCGCAGACGCTCTGCCCCGGCCGCAACCTGCAGGTCGCGTTCGTCCAGTTGCGGCAGACCGAGCGGACCTCGGCCTAGCCAGTCCCTTTTCGAGTCCTCGCCGCACGGCGGTCGATATCCCGAGCCAGGCGGGCGGCGTTGGCGCGCCCGTCGTTCCATTCCGCCGCCCTCGCCTGCCAGCCACCGGAGTGTCGATGCCCGACTCGAAGCCCGACCTGAATCCCGATCCGCGACTGCCGATCATCGATGCCCGGTTGGCGCGGCGCTCCTTCCTCCTCGCGGCGGGGGCGTTCATCGCCGGGTGCACCACCGCCCCGTCCGGGAGCAACGAACTTCCGCGGGCCGAGTTCCCGGGCGGGACCTATGACGACCTGCCGTCACCGCGGGTGATCACGCCGCCCGCCCCGCCGCGGGCCGTGGCCCCGACTCCGACTCCGCAGCCTTGGACCGGCGGCGTCGTGCCCCGCACGATGTGGGCCAAGTCGGGCCCCGACCTGTCGGACGTGCGGCCCATGCTTCCGGTGAAGTACATCACCGTCCACCACGAAGGCTGGGAGCCCTTCACCGCGACCGGATTCGACGAGACCGCGGCCCGCATCGAGCGGGTCCGAGTCGGCCACCGCAATGCGAAGGACGGCGGATACGCCGACATCGGCTACCACTTCGTGATCGACCGCGAAGGGCGCGTCTGGGAGGCCCGAAGCCTCCGCTACCAAGGCGCCCATGTGAAGTACCACAACGAAGGCAACATCGGCATCATGTGCCTGGGGAACTTCGAGGTGCAGTCCCCGACCAAGAAGCAGCTCGCCGCCCTCACCGGCCAGGTCAAGGCGATGCAGGACCGCTACAACGTCCCCGTCTCCCGGGTCAAGACGCACCAGGAGTGGAAGGACGCCCAGACCCTCTGCCCCGGCCGCTCGATGCAGAACTGGGTGGACAAGAACCGGCGCAGCGCGTTCGCCTGAACCTCAACCGTCGCCGCGCTCGGCCCGGGCGTCGTCGTCGTCGAGCCGTTGGAGGAACGCCGGGTCGCGCTTCTCCTGTCGCTGCAGGAGGCGCCAGACCACGACGCCGAGGCCCATCATGCCGAGGACGGTGAGGAGCGTGATGCCGACACCGCCCCAGGAGATGGCGAGGGTCGGGGCGAGGTCGGGGATGGAGCCGATGGTCGGCATGCAGACCTTGGAGGAGAGAAGATGCCCGCGCCACAGCCTTCAGGCCGTTGGTGGGCGGCGCGGAGTGTAGGGCGGAGGACGATCCTCCGGAAAAGGGACAGGGACCCGCTCATCGGCGGGTCCCTGTTGTTCCGTCGTCGCCTGGCGGCACGGGCTGCGTTGATTCCGCGCAGGCGGTGGCCAAGGGAGCGGGTGGCGGGGTGGCAGTCCCGCCGGAGGTTCCGTCAGGAGTGTCGGTCGACGCCGGCCTGGATACAGCCGAGCCGGGACTTTCCTCACCCGCTGGCGATCGACTCGAAGGCCGGCCGGAGGAGGGGGTAGAGGGCTCGGAACCGTCGGCAGGGGGCGGCCAGCGACCCCGCCTCGCGACCCGGAAGGACCCGGCGCAGGGTCCGGCCCTTGGCTACCGCGGCGCAGGCGGCGGCGACATCCGGCCAGACGCCGATCCCGACGCCGGCGAGGAGGGCGACTCCGAGGGCGCCGCCCTCGTCGCCCGAGGCGACGGCGACCGGAAGGCCGAAGGCGTCAGCGCAGAGCTGGTGCCAGAACGGGCTGCGGGCCCCGCCGCCGGCGAGCAGGATCTCGTCGGCCCGGATGCCCACCGAGCGGATCAGGTCGAGGTTGTCGAGGAGGCCGAAGGTGATCCCCTCGAGGACGGCGCGGGAGACGTGTCCGCGACCGTGGGCGGCGCTCAGGCCCACCAACGCCCCGCGGGCGTGCGGATCGGGGTGCGGGCAACGCTCGCCGCTCAGGTAGGGCAGGAAGGTGAGTCCCTCGCATCCGGCCGGCGCGGTGGCCGCCTCGCCGACCAACAGCTCGTAGGGGTCGACACCGCGCCGCATCGCTTCCTCGACGAGGTCGCGGCAGGCCGTGTCGCGATGCCAGCGCAGGCTTCCTCCCGCCGAGAGCATCACGCCCATGACGTGCCAACGCCCGGGCACCGCGTGGCAGAAGGCGTGCAGCTCGCCGCCCGCCGAGGGTCGCCACGCGTCGCTCGACGCGAAGGCCACGCCCGAGGTCCCGATGGTGACGCTGACCATGCCCTCGGCGACCACGCCGGCCCCCACCGCCTGGGCCGCTTGGTCGCCGGCGCCGCCAGCGATCGGCGTCCCGGCAAGGAGCCCTAGCTCATTGGCCGCAGCGGGCGAGAGGTGGGCCGTCACCATCGGCGACTCCGCGCAGTCCGGCATGGTGCCGCGATCGATGCGAAGGCCAGCGAGCATCTCCTCCGACCAGCGCCGCCGGGCGCAGTCGAAGAGGAGCGTACCGCTGGCGTCGGAGACTTCCGTGGCGTAGATCCCGCTCATCCGCCAGCGGAGCCAGTCCTTGGGCAGGAGGTGCTTGGCGGCCCGCGACTCGGCGGCCGGCTCGTGCCGCCGGCACCAGAGGATCTTGGGGGCGGTGAACCCCGGCAGCATGCGGTTCCCGGTGCGGGCCACGAGCTGTTGGATCGAGAGCTCGGCCTCGACCCGCCGGCACTCCTCGGCCGAGCGCTGGTCGTTCCAGAGGATGCAGGGGCGTATGGTCGACCCGCCCGCGTCGACCATCACGAGGCCATGCATCTGCCCGGAGAGGCCGATCCCGCCGATGGCCCTCGGCTCGAGCCGGGCCTCGGCCATCGCCGCCCGCACCGCCAGGCAGGTCGAGCCCCACCAGTCGGCGGGATCCTGCTCCGACCAGCCCGGCCGCGGCGTGTGCAGCGGATGCTCGCGCGTCGCGCTGCACACGACGCGTCCGGACGCGTCGACGATCGTCGCCTTGGTGCCCGAGGTGCCGAGGTCGATCCCGAGAAGGTGCATCGGCGCAGCGTACCCGGGCCAAGGCGGGGCGGCGGATCACTCCACGAAGATGCCGGTCGCAAGGACCACCAGTTCTCCTTCCTTGCCGAGCGACTTCACCTTGCCGACCACGGTCACCTTGGAGAGCGGCTTCATGCCGCCGGCGCCCTCCGCGGTCACCTTCAGCGGCTTGCCGTCGGGGCCGACGATCTGCACGGTCGCCATCGAGGCCATGAGGCTCTCCTTGCTCTCACAGCAGAAGTCCCAAGGCGTGGTGCACTTGTCGTCGGGCTCCTCGCTGCAGGCCTTGACCGAGGGGTCGACGAAGGTGAAGACGGCCCGCTTGGCGGTGAAGGGCTCCTTGCGCCCGCCGATCCGGCCGGTGAGGACGATCTTCTCGTCGACCTTGGCCGACTTCTTGGCCTCGCGGACGTCCTTGGCGTCCTTGGGCTTCTCCTTCAGGAAGAGGCTGGCCGGGATCTTGTCCTCGGCGGTGGCGGCCGACTTCGACCTGTCGGCCGGGGGCGTGGCGGCCGGCGGCTCGAGGAGGAGGAGCGTGGAGGCGAGGGCGAGGATGGTCAGCATGGGAGGCGGTCCTTGGTGGTCATGGGGTGGGAGTGAGTCAACGGTTAGCCCGACGACTTCAGGGCGTCGGGGACGGGAAGGCGGAGGCAGCGGAAGGCGGGGACGAGGGCCCCGATCACTCCGAGGAGGAGGCCCGCGGCGAGGCCGGCGGCCAGGGCCACGGCGTCGACGCGGATCTCGAAGGTGCCCATCGCGGAGCGGACCGCGATGTGGTCGAGGAAGAGGATGGCGAGGAGCCCGGCGAGGAGGGCCCCGGCGATCGAGGCGAGCAGCGACTCCTGCAGGAAGCTCCAGGCGATCGAGCGGCGGCGGAAGCCGAGGGCCTGCAGCGTGCCGAGCTCGCGCACGCGGGCCGCGAACGCGGCGTCCATCGTGCTCAACCCGCCGAGGAGGCCCCCCAGGGAGACGATCGCCGCGGTGGCCACCACCAGCCAGCGGACCGGGGCGAGGAAGCGGCCGAGGGCGGCGTAGTACTCGCTCTCCCCGATGCTGGTGACCTCGAGCTCGATGCGCGAGGTGGTGAAGACATCGACGTCGGCCGCCTCGCCGCCCGGAGCGAGCTGCACCACGACGCAGGAGTCGGTCGTCCGCTGGGTCGCCACCTTGAGGGAATGCAGCGGCATCCAGATCTCCCCGTCCATCACCGTGCCGGGAGCCGAGTGGATGCCGACGATGGGCAGCTCGCGGCCGTCGACGAGGAGCGTCGAGCCCACCGCCGAGGGCAGGCCGGCCTTGTCCAGCACGGCCTGGGCCCCGCGCCCGACGAGGACCTCGTCGGTGCTCGGCTCGGGAGCCCGGCCTTCGACGATGCGGATCTGGGGGTGGACGAGGAACGCGGTCGGCGTGACGCCCCGGAAGATGGCCGTGGCCGGCGGCTTGGCCGCGGGATCGTGGCTGTCGACCGCGCCGAGCGGAAGCTGCACGTGGACCTCGCTCGAGACGAGCGGCGTGCCGAGCACGCTGGCGATGGTGTCGACGTCGGCCGTGGCCAAGGTGCCGACCTGCGGGGAGATCTCGCTCCGCTCCACGCTCTCCTCGCTGCCCACGCCGAGGATCATGACGTTCTGCGGCAGCCCGCTCGCCCCGAGGGCGTTGGCCATGCCGCGGACGAAACCCGTGGCGGCCACGGCGAGAAGGGCGACCAGCGTGGCGGCGCCGACCGAGAGCGAGAGCCGGAGCGGCGAGCGCCCCAGGTTCCGCACGGCATAGTCGAAGGGAAGTCGCATGGGGTCGGGTCAGGAGAAGCGGAGGGAGGAGACGATCGACTGCGAGGCGGCCCGCAGCGCGGGGAGGAGGCTGGCCGCGGCGCCCATGGCCATCGACCAGCCGATCCCGAGGAGGGCCACGGCGATGCCCGCGGCGAACTCGACGTTGACGCCCTCCATGGTCAGGGCGAAGCGGCACCAGCGGAGGATGCCCCACGCGGCGAGGGCCCCGATGGCCCCGCCGCCGAGGCCTAACAACGTGCCTTCGGCCACCACCAGCGAGGTCACGAGCCCGGGCCGGAAGCCGAGCGTCTGCAGGATGGCGATCTCCCGCGAGCGGTCCTGGAGGGCGAGGGCGATGGCGTTGGCGACGAGGGCGAAGACGGCCACCAGCGAGCCGATGCCGAGCCAGCGGGCGAAGCCGGCGACCTGCACGATGTCGCGGGCGGCCCGGGCCACGAACGCCTTCTCGGGCTTGGTGCTGGTCGGGGACTGGTCGCGGGCGAACTCGGCATCGATCGCCGCCGCCACCTCCTCCAGCCGCTTGGGATCGGAGACCTCGACGGTGAACTGGGTGACGATTCCGCCCGAGCCGCCCTTGCGGGCCGTTTCCTGCAGGAAGGGGAGGTGGACGTAGGCCACGTTCCGGTCCTGCGGCTCGTCGCTCTCGATGATGCCCGCGACGTAGACGGTGACGCCGGCCGAACTGAAGCGGTCGCCGACCGAGAGCCGGCGACGATCGGCCAAGGCAGCGCCGAGCATCGCCCCGTCGCCACGCCGGCGCCACTCGTCGAGCGAACCCTGGCGCAGCCGGAAGCCCGGCATCATCTTCGAGACGAACTCCTCCTCGGGCACCCCGCGGAAGGTGAGGACGTCGAGCGAGGCCCGGCAGTTGTTGACGATGATCTTGATGGGGACGGCGCTGGCCACGCCGGGGATGGCCTCGAGCCGCGAGAGGTAGTGCTGCGGAAGCTGGCTGGTGAAGGGGCAGAAGCGGTTGGCGCGGTAGACGACGAGCCGCGTGTCGCGGGCCGAGGATTCGGTCGCCTCGCGGACGCCGCGGTCCATGGCCTCGACGGCGACGAGGAGGAACGCCGCCACCGCCACGCCGAGCCCGGTGAGGAGGACCCGCATCGGCCGCCGGCGAAGCTGCCGCAGGACGAAGGGGAGGAGGGAGAGCCAGCGCCTCATGCCTCGACCTCCGCCTCGACGAGCTGCCCCTTCTCGAGGTGCAGCGTGCGCTTGGCCTGGGCCGCGACCCGCGGGTCGTGGGTCACCATGACGATGGTCCTCCCGAGTTCGCGATTCGTGCGGCGGAGGAGCGACATCACGCCCTCGGCGCTCTCCCGGTCGAGGTCGCCGGTCGGCTCGTCGGCGAGGAGGAGCTGGGCATCCCCCACGATGGCCCGGGCGATCGCCACCCGCTGCTCCTGGCCGCCGCTCAGTTGGCGCGGGAAGTGGTCGTGGCGATCGGCGAGCCCGACCAGTTCGAGGGCCGAGGAGACCCGGCGGTGCCGCTCCGCCCGCGAGAGGTGGTGGAGGAGGAGCGGCAGCTCGACGTTCTCGTACGCGGTGAGGACCGGGACGAGGTGGTAGAGCTGGAAGATGTAGCCGACCGCCCGAGCCCGCCAGTCGGCGAGCTGGGAGCGGGGCAGGGCATGGATCGGCTCGCCGCCGATGGTCAGCGTGCCAGCGGTTGGATGGTCGATCCCGCCGAGCAGGTTGAGGAGCGTCGTCTTCCCCGAGCCCGAGGGACCCATCAGGGCCAGGAAGTCGCCGGCCTCGATGTCGAGGTCGAGGTCCCGGAGCGGCGTGATCTCCACCTCGCCGCGGTGGTAGGTGCGGGTCAGCCGTCGGCACTCAATGAACGCCATGGGACACCTCCGTGGCGATGTCGTTCGGGAGGCGCAGCCGCACGCGGGCCCCGGGGGACACGAGGTGCGGGTCGAGCAGGATGTCGCCCGGGCGCAGGCCCGAGCGCACCGCCACCCATCCGTCCTCGACCGTGTCGCCGCGCTCGATCTGCCGGGCCTCGGCGAGGGCAAGTCCGTCGCTGACCGGGCCGGCCACCACGGCCTGGGCCCCGTCGAGGAGCGACTCGGGAGCAAACACCTGCTGTCGGCTCGGGCTCGAACCGTTGCCGCCGCCGCCGATCTTGACCCGGCAGAGCATCTCCGGCCGCAACTCCTGGGGCGGATCGTCGAGGGCGATCTTGACCTGCACCGTGTTCTTCTGGATGTCGGCTTGGCCGGTGACGAGGCGGACCGTCCCGTGGATGGGCCGGTTGGGCAGGGCCTCGACGGTCACCGTTGCGGGCATGCCCACGCCGACCAGGGCCATGTCGGCATTGGGGACGTCGGCCCGGACCTGGAGCTTGGCCGGGTCGTAGAGGCTGAGGACGACGGCTTCGCCGCCGGGGCCGCTCGAGAGCATCGAGCCGGGGGCGGCGAGGCGAGCTAACACCCGCCCGGCGACCGGGGCCCGGACCTCGGTGCGCTCGAGCCGCAAGGCGGCCGCGTCGCGGGCGGCCCGGGCTTGGGCCAACTCGGCCTCGGCGGCCTTCACCTCGGCCTCGGCCATGGCCAGCTTGGCCTTCTCCTCGATGCGCAGGTCGAGGGCCGTGGTGGCGGCCTCGAGTTCGGCCTGGCTCTCCTCGCTCACCGCCTCGAGGGCGGCGCGACGGGCCGGCAGGGCAGCCACCGCCGCCCGTTGGGCCTCGAGGCGGAAGGTGAGCTTGGCTAGCTCCTGCGGCGAGACCGAGCCGCTGTCGACGAGTTGCCGCTTGCGGGCGAACTCGTCTTCGAGCTCGCCGAGCGTGGCCTTGGCCATGGCCTCCTCGGCGCCGAAGCTCGAGAGGGCGGCCTTCGCGGCTGCGGCCTTGGCCGCAGCCACGCGGGCCTCGCGGCGCGGTCCGATGAGCGTGGCGAGTTCGGCCTCCGCTTGGGCGAAGGCGGCCGTGGCTCCGGTCACCGCCGCTTCGCGGCGCGACGCCTCGGCCTCGGCCTGGTGCAGGGCGATCTCGGCGTCGCGGCGGACGAGCCTGGCCACCACCTGGTTGGCGGCGACCTCCTCGCCCTCGAGGACCAACACGTCCTCCACCACGCCGTCGGTGAGCGCCGTCACCTGCAGCGGGAAGGGGAGTGGCTCGATCCAGCCTGCGGCTTGGACCGCGGGCGTGGCCGGCGCGGCGAGGGTGGTGCCGGGGACGGGATCCGCCGCCCGGACCAGCACCGGGACGCCATCCGCCAGGGTGCTCGGGACCACCAGCGACCACAGGGCCCACAGGGCGAGTCCGCTGCCGCCACACAGGATGCCGAAGGGAAGGCCGATGCGGGACGCCCAACGCCGACGAGGCAGAGGCACTGCGGGCGACAAACTGTTGGAGGGAAGCGTGATGTTCAATGGGCACCTCCTCGGGCCACGACCGGTGCGGAGGATGCAGGCGAGGCGCTCGGCGCCCCGAGCGAGCGGGCCAGGTCGATCGCCGCGACGGTCGCCGCGAGTCGATCGGCGATCGCCTCCGACTCGCGGTTGGCGAGGGCCATCGCCGCC
>JBGAKK010000110.1:0-10505 GCA_044224425.1 Phycisphaerales bacterium | reverse complement strand
TCGCGGAGAAATGCAATACAGGGTGGCCGTCCGCGCGGGCAGGACGCTGCTTGGGATCGAGCGTCCATCGCAGCTTGACCCGAAGCCCCTACTGACTTCCTTCTGTCTTCCTCCGCGACGGCTCAGCGCTCTCCGCGCCTCCGCGGCAATCTGGATCACACCAGCGCCGGAATCTCACAGCTGCCCAGAGCGAACCTCGCCAAGAGCCCGTCACGGAAACCGCCGCGCCCGGACGGCCACCCTGCATTCATGCCTTCCTCTGCGTGGGACTCAGCGGCCTCTGCGACTCTGCGGCAATCTGGTTCACGAGAGCGAGGGTCGCACGAAAGCCGGAAGTCACCGCCGAGGCGCCGGCTCCGCTGCCTCACTCCCCTCCCCTCACTCCCCCCCCCAGCACTCCCCCACCGTTGACGATCCGCTCCACGCGCAGCACAGGCTTGCCTTCCGACCTCGAAGCCGCAAGATCGATCGCAGCCTCGATGTGCCACTCCCGATCCTCGTCGGGATCGAGGATCCACTGCCGCACGCGGCCGGTCTCGAAGTCGATCTCGATGAGGTCCGGGCCGCGGGCCGCGGCGTCGGTGCGGACCGCGTCGTATGCGTCCCAGTATGGAGCGAACTGCTGGCGAGCGACCTCGGCCGTGAACTCGTCCGAGGCGAGCCGCTCGTAGGCTTCGCTCGCCAAGGCTTGCACCCAGCCGAAGGCTTGGGTCCGGATCATGCGGCGAAGGACGCCGTCGATGCGGGCCCGGTTGGCGCGGGCGGCCCGTTCGTTCGTGGCCTGGGTGGCCATGCTCGTGGCCGCCACCGGCCCTTCGAGCCCGTGCTGGGCCCACTCCTCGGAGACGCTTGAATCGATGGTCTCGACCAAGGCGGCGAGATCCTCGAGCAGCGTCGACGCCGCCGCGGACCGCGCCGCTGCCTTGGCCCGCCCTGCCTCGTCGAGGTCGGCCGGCCCCGGCAGGGCCATGGCCCGAGCCAAGATCTTCTGCACGTCCGAAAGGTAGTAGTAGAGCGACTGCTCGCTGTTAGCGAGTCCGTACTCGCGGATGTACTCGGCGAAGGAGAGCCCCCGCTCGAGGAGCTCGCGGGCCACCGACTTCGGGCTTGGCTTGCGGTCGGCGATGAAGGGATGGGTGGCGTCCCAATGGCGGAACCAGACCTCGAGCTCCTCCGCCAGCGGCTGCGGATGGGTGATGGCGTCGAGCTCGTCGCGCATCGAGGCCGTCTCCTCGAGGGTCATGCCCGGCGTCCACAGCTCGGCCCGCTTGATGTCCTGGAGCTTCCGCCGCTGGGCCTGGAGGATCTCGGGCGGGTCGTCGACCACCGATTCGGCGATCGAGAGGATGGCCAAGTCGTGGTCGGGATCGGTCGGCTCGACCTCGCCCATGGCGAAGCGGACGAAGGGGACGAGCGGGCGGTCGAAGGAGTCGATGCACTCCTGGGCATTGGCGAGGTCGTAGAGGATGCCGTTGGCGTCGGGCGCCGCCCGGCGGCGGGCCAGGCCCGATTCCTCGAAGGCCGCGAGGATGCTGTTCGCCCGCTCGCGGTGCTCGGCCTCCCGCGTGCCTACCGAGGCGATGAGCTTCTCAAGCGCCGCCCGGCCGTCGCCACTCCGCCGCAAGATCTGGAGGACGAGCGGACCGCTCACTTCGAAGCGCGGCACGAGGCGGTCGATCGGGGCGTCCCGCAGCTTCTCGAGCGTCTTCTCGTTCCAACCCTTGAAGCCGGGCGGCGGGCTTTCGGCGTGGAACTTCTTGCCCGACGCTGCCGTCTTCCGCTTCTTGCGGGCGTTGTTCACGTCGTGCTCGGGCGGCAGGACGATCACCGTGCCCATCGTGTCGTGGCCCTTGCGTCCAGCGCGACCGGCGATCTGGCGGAACTCGCCCGGCTTCAGGTGGTGCATGCCGGCCGGGCCGCCCCCCTTCGAGAGCTGGGTGAAGAGGACGCTCCGGATTGGCATGTTGACGCCGACGCCCAGCGTGTCGGTGCCGCTGATCACCGAGATGAGCCCCTTGGTCGCCAGGCGCTCGACGAGCCGCCGGTACTTGGGCAGCATCCCGCCGTGGTGGATGGCCAGGCCGTGCGGCAAGAGCTCCCGCAACGTGCGGCCGAACGGGGTGTCCATGCGATGCCGCTCGAGTTCGGCCTGGATCACCGTGCGCCGCTCGCGGGCCTTCTCGTCGAGCTTCGTGCTCCGCAGCTTGGGGGCGAGTTCGGCCGCGTCGCGGCGGCGGAAGCTCACCACGTAGGCGGGGACGAGCCCCTCGCGGAGGACTTCCTCGAGGGCCTCCATCAGGAGCCGATCCTCGGCGTAGCGGAACTCAAGCGGCACCGGACGCTCCTTCGAGACAACCGCCACCGCATCGCCGCCCGTGCGCCGGCGGAGGTCGTCGCAGAGGGCCTCCGGCTCGAGGTCGTGCAGCGTGGCCGACATCAGGAGGAAGCGGGCCTCGGTCATCTCGAGGAGCGGGACCAGCCAGGCCGAGCCGCGCTCGGGATCGGAGAAGTAGTGGAACTCGTCCATCACCACCCAGCCGAAGGGGGCCTTCGACCCTTCGCGGAGGGCGATACTCTCCAAGATCTCCGCCGTGCAGCAGATGAGCGGGGCGGTCGGGTTGACCGTGGCATCGCCGGTCATGAGGCCGAGGTTGGCGGCCCCGAAGGCGTCGCAGAGCTGAAAGAACTTCTCGTTGACAAGGGCCTTGGTCGGGGCCGTGTACACCGAGCGCCGCAGATGGGCGGGGAGCGTCGCGTCGAGGCCGGCGTGGCCGCGCCAGTAGCCGGCGAAGTGGGCGGCGAGGGCGACCAGCGACTTGCCCGAGCCGGTCGGCGTGCAGAGGACCACCGACTTCCCTTCGAAGATGGCCTCGAAGGCTTCGACTTGGGCCGGATAGGGTTCGATCCGGGCCGTCTCGCAGTAGGAGAGGAAGGCGAGCAGGCAGTCGCTCGCCTCGGCGGACGCGGGAGGCTGGGCGAGAAGCGGCGGGGTCGTGGTCACCTCCGCACCATACGCGAGGGCGACCCGCCCGTGGTGGCGAGGCCTCGGCGCCCCTGCGATGATCGCTCCATGGCCAAGCGAACCACCACGCGGGCGAGCCGCCAAACGCCCCCTTCCGCCGTGCCCGTCGCCGAGCGCGTGGCGGCGATCCTCGCCGCCCTCGAGATGCGGTCCTCGAAGAAGGACTTCGCCAACTTCGCCCGCTTCGGCATCACCACCGATAAGGCCTTCGGCACCTCGGTAACGACGCTGCGGGCCATCGCCAAGCCCTACGGGCGCGACCATGCGTTAGCCGCTGCCCTCTGGAAGACCGGTTGGTACGAGGCCCGCATGATGGCCGCCTTCGTCGACGAACCGGCCAGCGTGACGCCGGCCCAGATGGACCGCTGCTGCCGGGCCTTCGACAACTGGGCCATCTGCGACACGCATTGCTTCCACCTCTACGACCGCACGCCGCACGCCTGGGCGGCGGTTGAGCGGTGGGCCAGTTGGCGCGGCGAGTTCGAGCGCCGCGCCGCCTTCGCCCTCCTCGCCAGCCTCGCCCTCCACGACAAGGCCTGCCCCGACGAGCCGTTCCTCCTCAGCCTCCCCCTGATCGAGGCGGCCTCAGACGATCCACGCAACTTCGTCAAGAAGGCGGTGAACTGGGCCCTGCGCGGAATCGGCCGCCGCCGCTCGCCGGCCCTGGCCCGGGCCGCCCTGTCTACCGCCAAGCGGTTAGCCGATTCTGGCGATGCCACCGCCCGCTGGATCGGGAAGGACGCAGCTCGCTATCTCGACAAGCGGTAGGCGGCACGGCAGCGTCTTCACACGGCCTGAGCGCCGTCCACATGGATCGAAGGCCTCGCGCTGGTGGATTGCTCTCCAGCCCATGCCACTGCGCCCGATCCTCGTCCTCCTCGCCTCCTGCCTCACGGCACCCTGTCCCGCAGCCGTGATCTTCACCGACGTCACCGCCTCGGCCGGCATCGCCGTCCTCCACGCGCCCAAACAGCTCGCCGTGCCCGGTGGCCTCGAGTACCTCCTCGGCGGGGCTTGCGTGGGCGACTTCAACCGCGATGGCTGGCCCGATCTCTTCGTCCAGTCGGGCGGAACGACCGCCGACTACCTCTTCATCAACCAGGGAAACGGCACCTTCCTGAACCAGACCGTGGCCTGGGGCATCCCCAATCCGCAGGCCGGGATGGGCTGCGCGGTCGGCGACGTCGACCACGACGGTTGGCCCGACATCTATATGGCGAGCTTCGGGAACGGCAGCAACAACCAAGGCGAGCTCGGCAAGCATCGCCTCTACCGGAACAACGGGAACGGCACCTTCACCAACATCGCCCCCAGCGCCGGCGTCAACCAGAACACGACCTCGGTCAGCGCCTGCGCCGGCGTGGCGTGGGGCGACTACGACCTCGACGGCGACCTCGACCTCTTCATCGCGGCGTGGAGCGACACCGCCGCCGGCAACCGTCTCTACCGGAACAACGGCAACAACACCTTCACCGACCGGACCGGCGTGGCCATCGCCGTGCCGGTCCTGACCTGGGGCTTCCAACCGAACTTCGCCGACATGGATGGCGACGGCTATCCGGAGCTCCTCCTCGCTGCCGACTTCGGCACCGCGCGCTTCTACCGGAACAACCGCGACGGCAGCTTCACCGAGACGACGAATCAGGTCGGAGCCGGCGTTGTCGCGTACGGCATGGGGCAGTGCGTGGGCGACCTCGATCGCGACGGCTACCTCGACTGGTACGTCACCAGCATCTTCGGGGACCCGCCCCTCAATCCACTCGCCAAGAACGGCAATGCCAGCTATCGCGGGCAGACGGACGGGACCTTCGCCGAGGTCTCGGCCGCTAACGGCACGCAGGACGGCGGCTGGGGCTGGGGCGTGGTGGCCGGTGACTTCGACCAGGACGGCTGGCTCGACCTGGTCGAAGCCAACGGCGTCAGCTACGGGGAGTGGGCGGGCGAGCCGGAGTACTACTACCGCAATACGGGAAGCGGCGTCTTCGTGCGCGACGCGACGATCGGCGGCCAATTCCTGGCCGGCGAGGCCCGGGCCGTCCTCACCCTCGACTACGACCACGACGGCGACCTCGACCTCCTCATCACCTACAACCAAGGGCCGCTCAAGCTCTACCGGAACGACTCGACGGCGCCGGGCCGCTGGCTCGAGGTGCGGATCGATTCGCCGACTGGCTCGAAGGTTCCCTCCTTTGGCTATGGCACCAGGTTGACCGCCAAGGCCGGCGGCGTGGCCTGGACCCGCGTCCTCGACGGCGGCAACTCCTATCTCGGGTCCTGCGAGCTGATAGCCCACCTCGGCCTCGGCGGCGTCACGCTGCTCGACGAGCTGCGCTGCGAGTGGCCGCGGGGCAATGCGACCATCCTCCACAACGTGCCGACCAACCAACGGCTGACGATCACGGCGCCGGCCGCGGCGGATCTCGACGCCGACGCCACGGTCGGACCCGCCGACCTCGCCATCCTGCTTGGGGGGTGGGGACCGGCCGATCCTCTGGCCCGCTACCTCGACATCAACGACGACGGGACGGTGGGCAGCGCCGACCTGGCGCTACTCCTCGGGGCCTGGCACCCGTAGCCGTCCTGCCGACAATTCGCACGTCCTGAATCCGAGCCACATGCAATTCGGCTGGAATCCCGGAGGCCTGCGATCGCCCGAGGCGGCGGAGGCTCGAACCTACGGGAGATAGACATGGGCATGCGTGCATCGATCGGTATCGGTCTGTCGCTGTGCTGGGCCACCGCCAGCGTGGGACAGGTCAGCTTCACCGGCAGCTACAGCCAAGACTTCAACGGGCTTGCCCAGACTGGTGCGGTGACCCTCACCGGCAAGGGGCCGCACGTCCTGGACGGCGTGCTCGGCTCGACCGGTGTCGCCGGCTGGCTCGGCGCCAACTTCAACGGGAGCAGCCAGAACACCGAGTGCAAGGCCCACGACGGGAGCCTGGCGAGTAGCGCCGGCCGCGGCATCATCTTCTTCGGCTCGAACGGCTCGACCGAGCGGGCCCTCGGAGCCCTCTCGACCAGCAACCAGATCCCTTCCTTCGGACTGGTTCTCACCAACACGAGCGGGCAGACCTTCCAGTCGCTCGACATCGCGTTCGTGGGTGAGCAGTGGCGGGCCGGCGATGCCGACGTCGCCGACGTCCTGAGCTTCCAATACGGCTTCGGCACCACCTTGGCCGACGCCACCATCGCCGCTCCGTCCCTCGACTTCACGACCCCGTTCCTTGGCGGGGGCAACACGGCCCTCGACGGCAACGACCCCGCCAACCAGACCAGCGTGCACGCCGCCCTCGAGGGTCTGAATTGGGCCCCCGGACAGTCGATCGTCCTCCGCTGGAACGCGGTCGACATCACCGGCCAGGACAACGGCCTCGGCATCGACGATCTGGTGATCACCGCCGTGGCCCCCGCCTCGCTCGACCTCGGCGACTATCACCTGACCGCGACCTATGCCCTCCCCTCGCCCAGCGCCGACGAAGCGTCGGCGGTGACCTACGACTGGGACACCGGCACCCTTTTCGTCCTCGGTGACGAAGGCGACGCCTTGGTCGAGGTGACCACAGATGGCGAGCCGGTCAGCACGATGACCCTGACCGGCTTCGACGACACCGAGGGCCTCACCTACCTCGGAAACGGCCAGTTCGTCCTGGTCGAAGAGCGGCTCCAGGATGTCTATCTGCTGACTTATGCGGCCGGCGGCAGCGTCGACCGCAGCCTGCTGCCGACCATCGACCTCGGGCCGACCGTCGGCAACATCGGTCTGGAGGGGATCAGCTTCGATCCGCTCGCCGGGAACTACGTCCTCGTCAAAGAGAAGAGCCCGCAGGGCGTGTTCCTGGCCACGCTCGACTGGACGGTGCCGGCCGGATCGATGGGCTCACTGTTCGCGCCCAGGCTCGGCGTGCTCGACCTCTCCGATGTCCAGGTGTTGGCCACCGATCCCCGCCTGGTCGGAGGTCCGGACGAGGACAACCTCCTCATCCTGAGCCAGGAATCCGCCAAGCTGTTGGAAGTGACCCGCTCCGGCCAAGTGCTGGGGAGCTTCGACTTCTCCGCCATCGCCAGCGACGCGGAAGGCGTGACCATCGGCCCGGACGGCACGATCTACGTGGTGGGCGAGACGCCCAAGCTCTACGTACTGACCACCGCGGCTCCTCCCTGCCCCGCCGACCTGAACGGCGACGGCTCGGTGGGAGGCGCGGATCTCGCGATTCTCCTCGGCACCTGGGGGACGTCCGGTCCGGCCGATCTCGACGGCGACGGGGCGGTCACCTCGGCGGACCTTGCCATCCTCCTCGGCGCCTGGGGCCCCTGCGGCTGAGCCGATCCAGAACGGCGATCGACCAACGGGACCCACGCACGCGGGAGCCGCTTCGGCGGCTCCCGCGTCGTTGGGGTCGGGCGGGCACGGTTCGCTATCCTGCCGAGCCGACCCTGCCGCGCCCCCCCGCTGCGCCGAGCTCGCCATGAAGATCGCCATCCTCGACGATTACCAGGACTGCGTCCGCTCGCTCGAGGCCTTCCGGAAGCTCGACGGGCACCAGGTCGCCGTCTTCCACGATACGCCGCGGGACCGCGCGGTCCTCGCGGAGCGGCTGGCCGACGCCGAGGCCGTCGTCCTCATCCGCGAGCGGACCACGATCGACGACCAGCTGTTGGAGCGCCTGCCGCGGCTCAAGCTCATCGCCCAGACCGGGAAGCTCGCTGGCCACGTCGATGTCGAGGCCTGCCGGCGGCGCGGCATCGTGGTGACCGAAGGGCAAGGTTCGGGAGCGGCGGTGGCGGAACTCACGCTCCTCCTCGTCCTGGCCAGCCTGCGGCATCTCGTCGCCGAGGCCAACCGCTTGCGCCGTGGCGAATGGCAAGGCTCGCTCGGTCGCCAGCTCGCTGGCCGTAGCGTGGGCCTCGTCGGCTATGGGCGCGTGGGATCGAGGGTCGCTGCGTTGCTCGCGGCCTGCGGGGCCCGCCTCCGCGTGTGGGGCCGGCCGAGCACCCTAGCCCGGGCCGAGGCGGCGGGCATCGCGACCTCGGCGTCGCTCGGCGAATTGTTGGCGACCTCGGACATCGTCAGTCTCCACCTTCGCCTGACGGCGGAGACCCGGCACGTGATCCGGCCCGAGCATCTGGCCGCGATGCGGCCCGACGCCCTCTTCGTCAACACCAGCCGGGCCGAGATCGTGGCCCCCGGGGCCTTGGAGGCAGCCCTTCGCGCCGGCCGGCCTGGATCCGCGGCGGTCGACGTCTTCGAGGAGGAGCCGGTCCTCGGGGCCAGCCACCCGCTCCTCTCCCTGCCCAATTGTTTGGCCACGCCCCACATCGGCTTCGTGGAGCGCGACAACTACGAGGCCTACTTCGGATCCGCCTTCGACAGCATCAACTCGTTCGCCCGGGGCTGTTCGTAGGGCTCGCTTCGGCCTCGCCGCGCCAGCCGGCCCCGCATTCCGGGCAGCGCTCCTGGTCGCCGCGCCCCTTCATGTCGTACCCGCACACGACGCAGCACTGGCGGTCGAGCCGTCGTCGGCGGCGGCCGAAGGGCAAGAGATACACCGCCGGACCGAGGATGAGGAGCCCCACCGACCACAGGGCGGTGAGCGAGTAGAAGGTGCCCTCGCCGCAATAGCAACTGGTGCGGCGGCGGACCATGACGTCGAGGGGGATGATGGCGGCGGCCTCGACCACCGTTCCGATGAAGAGGACCGAGGCCAGGCGGGAGAGGGTCGATTCCCGCGAGCCGCGGCGCAGGAAGGCGAGGAGGAGCGGCGTCGAGACGCACCAGCTGGCCACGATGACCAGGCCGATCACCGCCCAGACCCAGCGGTCGAAGTCGAGGTCGCTCCCGATCAGGCTGGCCACGCCGCCGATGAAGGCGAGGACCATGGCCCCGGAAATGAAGCCGGCGATGGTGGCGCTCACCCCTAACGGCATGCCGTCCTTGGTGCGGCGGAGGAGGAGCGGGATGGCCACGAGGGCCACGACGCCGAAGGGGATCCAGAAGCCGAGGTGCCAGATGTGGGTGGCGTTGTCGTCGACCTGGAGCGTGGACCAAGAGTCGAGGGCCATGGCCACGATGCTGGTCAGGATCCAAGCCATGAACCCGGCGACCATGGCCACGGCGACGCCGCCGATGCAGGAGATGAGCGCCCGCGCTCGCCACGACTTGCCCTCCGCTGTCGGCCGGTGGACAGGAAGGACGAAGGCCGCTTGGAGCAGCATCACGCAGGGAATCCAGACGCCGGCCTGCCAGAGGTAGTCGGCGTGGAACATATCGCTCCAGGCCCCGTTTCCGCCGGCGGCTTCGCCGAGGATGAGGAGCGGCCAGCCGAAGAAGAAGACCGCGGCCTGGACCAGCCAATAGATCCCGACGAAGAGGAATCGTCGACCGAGTGCCGAAGTCGGCGGCAACGCACGGCGAGCCATGGCCGCGCATGGTACCGCCAGCGGCGTATCGTTCCGCCATGCTCGACCCGCAATGGACCGCCGTCGACCGTGCCCTCGCCGAGTGGCTGGTTCCCGAGGACGAGGCCCTCGAGGCGGCGCTCGACGCCGCCACGCGGGCCGGGCTCCCCGCCATCCATGTCTCGCCGACCCAAGGCAAGTGGCTCCAACTCATCGCTGCGGCGATCGGGGCCCGCCGCATCCTCGAGATCGGGACGCTGGCCGGCTACAGCACGATATGGTTAGCCCGGGCCCTGCCCCCTGGCGGCCGGCTGGTGTCGCTCGAGATCGATCCCGGGCGGGCCGCGCTGGCCCGCGAGAACCTGGAGCGGGCGGGACTCGGGTCCGTGGTCGAGGTCCGGGTCGGCGCGGCGTTAGCCTCGCTCGAGCGGCTCCGCGAGGAGCAGGCGGCGCCCTTCGACTTCGTCTTCATCGACGCCGACAAGGTCCACTGCGCGGAATACCTCGACCGCTCGACCGCCCTGGCCCGGCGCGGGGCGGTCATCGTGGTCGACAACGTGGTGCGGAACGGCCGCGTGGTCGACGCCGAGTCGGACGACCCGAACGTGATCGGGGTCCGCCGCATGCTGGAGCGGCTCTCCGCCGATCCGCGCCTCGACGCCTCCGCCCTCCAAACAGTTGGCGCCAAGGGCTACGACGGCATGGTCATGGCGGTGGTGCGCTCCATCGGGTGAGCCCGCGGAGGGATGGGAGGTGGGGAGCTTTCAGATAGCCGCAAAGGCATCGGATTGCCGCAGAGCCGCAGAGTGCGCAGAGTCCCTCGCAGAGGAAGGCAAGAATGCAGGGTGGCCGTCCGCGCGCGGCGGCTACTGTGACGGGCTCTTGGTGAGGTTCGCCCTGGGCAACTGTGAGAAGGCGGCGCTGACGTGATCCAGATTGCCGCGGAGGCGCGGAGGGCGCGGAGCCGTCGCGGAGCAGAGAGGGCAATGGGGCTTCGGGTCAGGCCTCATCGGACTAACAGGTGCCCGGCTCGTCTGCCCCGATCCCGCCCGGGATTGAACGTCCAAAGCGGCCAGACCTGAAG
>JBGAKK010000016.1:0-73450 GCA_044224425.1 Phycisphaerales bacterium | reverse complement strand
GGGCTCCACCTATCCCGATCTCGAGCCGGGCTGGAAGGACGTCACCCTCGCCGATCTCCTGCATCACAAAGGCGGAGCTCCGACCGCTGCCGATCGCGAGGCATGGGCCAAGGCATGGACCTGCAGCGACCCCCCGCAGGCCTGCCGCGCCGCGTTCGTCGGGAGCGTGTTACGGGCCAAGCAGGCCCAACCGCGAGGCTCCTTCGCCTACTCGAACCAGGGCTACGCGATCGCCGGACGGATGTGCGAGATCGCCGGCGGCGCGAGTTGGGAGACCCTGGTGGTCGAACGCATCACCAAGCCGCTCGGCATGACCACCGTCGGCTTCGGTCCGCCCACCAAGGCCACCGACGGCCATGCTCCCGCGGGCCACGGCGCGGACGGCAAGCTGCTCGACATCGACAACCCGGCAGCGATCGCTCCCGCCGGGACCATGCACATGTCGCTTGCCGACTGGGGGCGATTCGTGGCCATGCACGTTGCGGAGGAGCCGCGCGGCGGGATCCCGCTGCGGCACGAGGACTTCGTGGTGCTGCATCAGGCCCCGGCCGCCGAGCCGCGGGTGGCCATGGGCTGGTTCCGGGCCACTCGGCCGTGGGGCGGCGAGGTGCTCACCCATAGCGGCAGCAACAACTCGTGGTTCTGCACCGCCTGGCTCGCCCCCGAGAAGGGATTCGCCGTCCTCATCGCCGCCAACCAAGGCGGTCCGACGGCCACCAAGGCCTGCGACGAGGCGGCCGGCGCCGCCATCCGTTGGTGGTCGAGCCATCGCCCGGCGGCGGATCAGGGCAAGAAGACAGGCGACGGTGACACGACTCCACCGCCGCCTGCGCTTTCTCCCCGGTAGACCGGGTGGTTTCTGGCCCGTAGGCGGTTAGCCCCAGGCGCTCAGCAGATAGGCGAGGTCCTCCGGACCGACCACGCCGTCGCCCGAGAGGTCGAACTGCGTGCCCTTCTGGTTCCACGCCCCGAGCAGCATGCTCAGGTCCGCGGCGTCGACGTGGCCGTCGCCGTTGAAGTCAGCGGCCGGGGCCGGCGTGAGGAGGAAGGCCCGCTGCTGGCCATAGTGGCGGCCGACGCCGACGATCGAGCCGTCGGCGTTGATGCCGGTCGCCTTGACCAGTTGCCAGCCGGCGCCCGACGGGATGAGCCCGTTGAGGTCGACCAGCCCGTTCGGCGTGCTCATGAAGGCGAGGTCGCCCGAGGTCCCGAGCACGACGCCGTTGGCGCCGACCGCGAGGGCGGCGCTCGAGGCCCGACCCGGCAAGGTGCCGAGATCGGTGGTCGAGGCGAGGTTCCCGAGCTGGTCGAGGGTCCACAGCGTGGCGTGCGGGGCGCCGCCGCTCGGCGTATCCGACATGCCGACGACGTGCAGCCCGCTGATGTCCTGGGCCCGGCCGGTCGTGCCGCCGAGCGTCGGAAGGCTGAGCAGCGAACCGTTCCGCCAGACGAAGCCGCGCGGGGTCTTGTTGTCGGCGAGGAGCGACTCGCCGACCACCCAACCGGCGTCGTTGATGGCCAGGCCGGTGCTCGATGCCCCGCCGAGCGTGCCGAGGTCGGTGACGCTCGACCCGACCACGAGGGCGGCGTGCGAGACGCCGAGCGAGCCGGCGATGGGCGTGGAAGCGGCGATCGAGCCCGACGTATTGATGTCGTGCGGCTCGACGGTGCCGAGCGAGACGGCGGAGCCGCCGGCGGGCCAGAGCACGCCGTGGACGAAGGTCTCGCCGAGCTTGTAGGAGATGCCGACCACGCTGCCCGCGTCGTTGATGGCGTAGGCGATCGAGTGCTCGTCGCCGTTGTAGACGCCGAGATCGGCCATGAGCCCGTTGGCGAAGCGGAAGCCGTGGAAGTTCCGGTTCGGCAGGTTGGTCACGGCATAGCCGGCGATCGTGCCGGCATTGTTGATGGCGAAGCCGACGCTGCCGGGCTCGAAGTAGGTCGCCCCCGGGGTCAGCGTGCCGAGGTCGGTGATGGAGTAGGCCGGCGGCACCGCGTGGGCGGCAGCGGCGAGGGCCAACGATGGAAGCGAGATGAAGACGATGGAACGCATGGGGTCCTCGGTTAGTCGTTGACCTTGTGGAAGAACGGCTCGCCCGGCGTGCTGGTGTGGCAGACCGTGCAGGTGTTGATCACGCCGGCGTGGCCCTGGAGCGTGATGGCCTGCTGGTTGTCGACCGCCGTCGTCGTCGCGGTGATGGCGTGCGGGCTGCCGTGGCAGGAGGTGCAGTGGATGCCCGAGTGGCCGATCGAGTCCTTGTAGAGCGTGTTGGCCTGCTCGAACTGGAACCCGGGCTGCGAGTGGCAGGTGCCGCAGCGCGGCTCGTCCTTCCACGGCTGGCGGTTCGGGTTGCCGACCGCGGCCATACCGCCGTGGCAGTCGACGCAGGTCACGCCGTTCGCGGCGTGCACGTCGCGCTGGCACTGGGTGCGGATGCCCGGGTGGCAGGCATAGCACTTGTTGTCCATCTGGAGTTCCTCGACGCGCTCGGCATGGGCGGTGTGCATGGCATGCGAGAGGGTCGGGATGCCGGGCTGCCCGGGAGCCCCGAGGGCGGGATCCGCGTGGCAGCTCGCGCAGAGGACGGGCTTCTGGTTGACCAGGTTGGTCCCGTGCATGTCGTCGTGGTCCTGCAGGATGTCGCCGGCGATCGAGACGCCGGGGCCGCCGTGGCACAAGGCGCAGCTCATCTCGCTCGAGACGGGAACGACCGGGCGGACGTTGGCCGAGCCGGCCGAGCCGGTGACCAGGACCTGGGCCACCGGATAGGGATCGAGCTTGCCGGTATCGCTGGTCGGCGTGATGGGGATGCCGCTGACCTCCCAGATCTGGCCCGGAGCCGGCGAGAGTGTCCCGGACAGGCCGTGGCCGGTGAGGCCGACGTCGATCGGAAGCGTCACCCCAAAGAGGGCCGGGGCGTACTTCCAGAAGTTCGTCTTGTCGAAGGAGTGCGTGTTGCCGGGGATCGAGTAGCTCACTGTCACGCCACTGGTGACGATGTCCGGGTCCTCAGCCCGCTTCACGACCTGCACGCGAAGGGTGTTGTAGGGCGGGAGGATGCACATCTCGCTGAAGTCCTCCTGCGTGCAGTGCATCCCGAGATCGTTGAACCCGAACACGGCGTATCCCGCAGGAGGCAGGTTGACCGCGTTCCCCGTGCCGATGGCGAACAGCGTGGGAACCGCCACGCCCGCCACCAGCGCTACCGACGACCAGACTCGACGCATGCGAAACTCCTCCGGCGACGCCGGGCAGACAAGGTCGCAGCGATCGCGCACCCTCCGACCCACAGGGGCCTCAGGCGGCGAACGCCGGACGAGCGAAGTGGTGCGGTCTCGGGACCGGCGGGATTCCTGAAAGGACAAAAAAGGGCGCAGATTCGGAGTCTTGGCCAGTTGCGCAACCACGGGGAATCTCGGAGCTTCGCTCTCGGATTCGCTCCCTCGTGCGGTAGAGTCGACTCATGCCTCTCTCCCGTCGCGCCTTCGTCGGCACCGGCTTCGGTGCGGTCGCCCTTGGCCTGGTCGCTCGGCGGATGCACGGCATGCCTCTCCTCGCTGGCGGTCCGGGCCTGCCGCTCGCGGGCACCACGCCGATCGCCCCGGTCCTGCCCGGCGCGGTGCCGGTCCGGATCGGTGGGCTGCCCTTCGCCAGCACCTGGTTTGGCGACACCTTCCCCGCGAACCGGCTGCCGTTCCACCAATGCGAGGACTGCGACGGGTGGCCCGCGCCCGACGAGTCCGTCGACGTGGCCATCGTCGGCGGCGGCCTGAGCGGACTGACCTCGGCGTACCTGCTCCGCGATCGAAAGCCGATCCTCTTCGACCTCCGCCCGCGCTTCGGCGGCAACGCCATGGGCGAATCGTGGGGCGGCGTCCCCTACTCGCTCGGCTCGGCCTACTTCATGGTGCCGGACAAGGGCGATCCACTCGACCAGCTCTACACCGAGCTCGGCGTGTACGAGTCGGCCCGCGTCGACTCGGGCCCCTTCTCCTTCGAGTGGGCAGGCGAGATCAGCGAGAACCCCTGCCTCGCTGGATGCTCGCCCGAGGAGACCCTCGCCGCGGATCGCTATCGGGCCCTCATCCAGTACTTCGCCAAGGAGCGGTATCCCGACATCCCGCTCCCCGCGGATGGCGACGCCTGGATCCGCGAGCTCGATCGCTCGACCCTCCATGACTTCATCGACGCCAAGTGCGGGACGCGGCTACCGGTGGTCCTCCGCGAGGCGATCCAGGCGTACTGCTATTCGAGCTTCGGGGTTGGCTGGGACGAGCTCTCAGCGGCCGCCGGCTTCAACTTCCTCGCCGCTGAGGAGTACGGCCGCATCGTCCTCCCTGGCGGCAACGCGAGCCTGGCCACGCTCCTCTGGAGCAAGCTGCGGGCCCTCGACCCGGGCAGCGACGGCGAGGGCGGCAGCTTGCTTCGCGCCGGCTGCCTGGTGGAGGGGATCCGGCTCGAAGGGAAGGACAAGGTCCTGGTCCGTTGGCGTGGCCCGGATGGCGTCTCGCGCGTCCTGCTCGCCAAGCACGTGGTCGTCACCAGCCCGAAGTTCGTGGTGGAGCGGCTGATCGACAACCTGGCCCGCATCGACCCCGACCGCCTGAACGCGATCCAGCAGATCCAGACCGTCCCGTACCTCGTGGCCAATGTGCTGCTGAAGCGGCCCGCGGCGATCGACCGCTATGACATCTTCATGCTGCACGATCGCCGCTTCCCGATGACGGGCCAGGATTTCGAACTCGATCGCCGGGTGGTCGACGTGGTGGACGGGAGCTTCGCCACGCGAGCCGAGCGGCAGGACGTCCTCACCCTGTACTGGCCGCTGCCCTGGCACGCGGCCCGCTTCACCATCGTCGGTGAGAGCGACTGGCAGGCCTATGCCGAGATCGGCGCCCCGCAAATCACCCGAGCCCTGTCCACCTTCGGGCTCGGCCCGGCCGACGTAGCCGAGATCCGGCTCACCCGCTGGGGGCACGCCATGCCCTACGCCCAACCGAACCAGATTGCCGACGGCATCGCGGAGCGGGTGCGGCGTCCGCTCGCCGATCGCGTCTGGTTCGTGCAGCAGGACAACGGGCTCCTCCCGGCGGTCGCGCCCTGCTTGCTCGAGGCCCAGACCTGGTGCGCCGAGATCCTCAAGCGGCTCTGAGGCAAGCGGCGCGATAGGCTCCCAATCATGTTCAGCGTCGTGCGGCGCGTCCGAAGCGGACGGCCCAGCGGCGGGTGTGGAGGTCGTCCATGGGAAACGGACCGGGACAGGGTTCGGCTGGCAATGTTCTGGCTGCGATCTGCAGCTTCTTCATCCCCGGACTCGGGCAGCTGGTGCAGGGACGACTCCTCATCGCCCTGGTCATGTTTGTCCTGGCGAGCGTGCTGTGGATCGTCCTGCTCGGCTGGATCATCCACCTCTGGTCGATCATCGACGCCGCCGTCTGGAAGGGCCCGCGGTAGGCGAGCCTCGCTAGCGCGGGCCGATGACCGACGCCAGCCGCCCGCTGCGGGCCCCATCGCGGCGATAGGAGAAGAAGGACTCGGGATGGGAGTAGGTGCAGCAGGGCTCGCCATCGATGGCGTGCTCGGGCAGCCCCGCGTGGCGCAACTGGATCCGGGCCGCGAGGTGACAATCGACGTGCTCGCGGCCGCGGGTTCGGTCGACCGCCCCGCCGATCCCCGCCGCCATGAACGCCGCTGCGACCTCCGGGCCGACTTCGTAGGCCTCGGCCCCGATCGAGGGACCGATGGCCGCGATCAACCGACCGGGATCGGCCCCGCGGGCAGCCAGCGCAGCCACGGCCTGGCCGATCACCCCGCCGACCAAGCCCCGCCAGCCGGCGTGCACGGCTGCCACCAGGTTGTGTTCGGGCGAGGCGACGAGGATGGGGACGCAATCCGCGGTGCGGACCGCGACGCAGCGCTCCGGCCGCGAGGCGATCAGGGCGTCGGCATCGCCCAGTCCGCTCGTCAGGTCGGCCCCGTCGGCGTCCATGACCGCCGTCCCGTGCACCTGCCGGGCCTGCACCAGGGTCCGTCCGCCGAGGCCCGCCGCCCGCAGGAAGCGGCGGCGGTTCTCGGCGACGTTGGCCGGATCGTCAGGCGTTCCCTCGGCGCCGGCCACGCCGAGGTTGAGCGAATCGAAAGGCGCAGCGCTGACGCCGCCGGCTCGCATAGAGAAGGCGTGCCGGAACCCGGCAGCGCGCATTACGCGCGATACCAAGAACGGCACGCCGTCCTCGATGGTGGCTTGCAGCGCCGGCACGAGGCGACGTTACTTAGGCAGCAGCGTAGATGCCGCCGGCTCGGCCCTTGTGGCCTTCTTTCTTGGCCTCGAAGCCGACCCGCTTGATACCGCCGCCGCGAGTGAGCAGCGTGAAGTTCAGGTTTCGCTTGTCGCCGGCGCTGGCGAACGCCTTCTTGATGTCGGCGGCCGAGGCCTTGCCGCCCTTGGCCTGGATCGCCTTCTGCACCGCGGCGATCACCGACATGCCAGCATGCTTGCCGGCCGGCTTGGCCCCCGCGGCGCCACCGCGGCGACCGCGACGCCCCGCTGCCTTGCGGGCTGGACGTCCGCGTCGCGACGGCGCCGCATCGGGCGGGCCGTCGGCCATGGCCTCCTCGACGGCGGCGAGCTGACGCTTCAGGTCGCGATGCTTGGCCGCGAGCTTCTCGTCGAGGGCGTTGCGCAGCTTGAGGAGGACGGCGATGTCGAGATCAGACTTGGCAACCTGCTCGAACAGCGAATCAATAGCAGCCATGGGATTGCTCCGTTGCCGATCGGACGACGGACTATAGCGAATCCCGCCGACCGCACACGAAGCAGAGTTGGCCAATGCGAAATGATTTGCAGGGAACGTCAGCGACCGGCAGCGATGTCGCGGCGGAAGGCGTCGAGGAGCGCCGCCTCGGTCGTGATGCCGGTGTGCTTGCCGACGATCGTGCCGTCGGCCCCGATCACCACGGCGTGGGGGATGGCCCCGACCCCGTACTGCTTGGCCACCGCCGAGCCCCGCACCGCGGAGCGGATGGTGATCTTGCGAGCCGCCAAATAGGTGCGAACGCGGTCGGCCGTATCCCGGTCGTCGATGTTGATCGCGAGTGCCACCACGCGCGACCCTCCCTCCTTCGCGGCCTGGCTAGCGACGGCGAGTGAGCGGGGGCAGGGGCCGCACCAGGTGGCCCAGAAGTCGAGGATCACCACCGAGCCACGGAAGTCCGACAGCCGGACCTGCTTGCCGTCCGCGTCCTGCAGCGTGAAATCGGGCGCTGTCGGCCGCCGCGCCGGGCTGGCCGGGGCGGAGGCTCGGCGGGAGGGCTCCGGCGCCGTGGCGTTCGCAACGAGCGAGGGCGGAGCGGCCAAGGCGACGGTGGCGACGATCGTGAGGAGGGGCAGCACGGCCGCCGTGTATCGGCGACCCGCCGCGCGGGCCATCAGGAACCGGCGGGGCGCCCGCAACTCATGGCTCGTTCGCATCATTCGGCGAGTTGACGGTCACAGGATGGCGGTCAGCGACAAGGGTCGTCCGCCATGACTGTTGCCCCCGGCACCCCTTCGTCTTTATCGTCGGCGACCCCGCGACGAGTCGCCTCCCCCAAGGCCGCCTCGAACAGCCCGTCCAGCGGGCTGAACGAGCCTCCCCTCGTGGCTGGCGGCAATGAGCAACTCCTGACCCTCGAAGAGGCGGCCGTGGCAGCGGGCGTCTCGGTTCGCACGCTGGCCCGCTACCGGAAATCCGGGGCCCTCGCCGTCATCAAGGTCGGCCGCCGGGTGCTGTGCAGCCTCGACGCGGTCCGCGACGCGATGGTCAAGCGAGGGCCGCAATCCATCGGGCGCGAGCTGCTCGCGGCCCACGCCGAGGACCTGCCGCTCGGGGCTTGGTGGGACATCGCCTCCCGTCTCGCCGAGGAGCACCCCGCCTTCGAAGACCCGGCGACCGTCCGATCGATGGCCAGCGCCACCCTCCGTCGCTTGGGAGAGAGCGCCACGGCGGGCCAACTCAAGGTGGCCGACATCCGGACTTCGGCGCATCCGAGCCGGACGGACGGGGGCGACCTTTGGTCGTTCCTCACCTTGTTCCCGGACCAGACCCCGGTCTTGGCCGCCCTCCGAACGATCCATCGCCGCTTCGCCTGGTGACGCCCGCGCGGCGTGGTGACATCCGGTGGGTAGGCTCTGGACCAGTCACCAGCTCGGGGCATGTCAAGCCGGCCTGCCCCCCTCGGCGCGACTTTGGGGGATTTCTGCGCCGGGCCTTTGAGAACTGCTTTCCTAGGCCCGTTTTCGGCTTATACTGACTGCACACTCCTTTCGCGAAGGGGTACGGACAAGCCGATCTGTCCGTGCCCCTTCATTTTTTTTCGATGTCCCTCACTCGGCGTTCCTTGGGACGCGGGCAGAAGGCTGGACCACTCGTGACGCAAAATGACCGACGCCGCGCCTGAGGCGCGGCGTCGGTTCTGTTTCACGTGCCAGACGGTCCGGGGCTGATCAGCTCCAGGCCCCGAGGAGGATCGCCAAGTCGCTGCCGCCGACCACGCCGTCGAGGTCGAGGTCGGAGCCGTCGTTGGTGCCCCAGGATCCGAGCATGATGGCCAGGTCGGCCGCGTCGACCACGCCGTCGAAGTTGAGGTCGGCCGTGCGGACCGTGCGGGCCGTCACCGTCACCACCACCTGCTTCGACGTCGACATGCCGTCGAGGTCGGTGCCGGTCAGGGTGAGGGTGTGGGTCCCCGGGATGAGCTTCTTGGTGGTGAAGAGCCGGCCGGTGCCGAGGGCTCCCTGGAGGTCCGAGGCCCACACCACGTTGGCCTCAGGCAGGAGCTGGTCTTCCATGTCCCACGCCGAGGCCTGCAGGACCACCGAGGACCACTGCGGCACGGTGATGTTGGTGTTCGGCGAGATGACGTGGACGTCGGGCGGCGAACCGGCACCGAACTGCGAGTCCATCGGAAGTTCCGATTCCCCGTTGTTCAGGTCGTCGGAGAGTCGCAGCTTGAAGATGCCGTTCGGGCCTTCGCTGCGCGGCAGGTTGCGGGTCGGGAAGGTGACCTCGTTGTCGCCGTCCTGGACTTCGATGCTCTGGACGACCGGCGCCCAGCGATTGCCGCCGTCCGGGCTGTAGAGGATCGTGGCCACGAGCGGCGTGCCGTCCGGGTCGCTCGCCGCGAAGTGCAGCGAGATGTCGCCGTCCATGGGCTCGCCGAGGTCGGCGGCACCGGGGATCGGGCCGTTGTGCTGGCCGGCAACAAGACCGACCTCGCTGATCGCACCGGCCGGAGCATTCGCGCTACGGACCTGGCGGGCGAGCAGGCGGCCGCTCTTGATGTCCTTGATCTCGATCTTGGCGATCTCGCGGTTGGCGATCGTCGCCGGCACCATCGCGTAGAAGGTCGAGGTGGGCTTCAGCCCGTCGCCCGAGCAGAGCTCGCGGGCGGTGCCGGTGCGGATCCGCACGCTCGTCAGGACCCGGCCCTTGGCGTCGAACGCGGTCAGGGCGGCGTCGCCCTTCGGGTCGTCGATGGTGGGCTCGGCCACGTCGAAGCGCTGCGAAGGCTGGAGGGCGATCGAGCCGGCGATGTGGTTGTAGACGCCGGCCACACGCATGCAGCGCTGGCTGTTGGCATCGCTGGCCCCGCCGCCGCCCGAGCTTCCGTCGCCGTCAGTGGTGCACGCCGAGCGGGTGTCGTTGATGCAGTCGTTGAAGGTGATCTGAGCCACCCACGCCTGATTGGTGAGGAGGCCAGCGACCATCACGTCGTTCTTCGTGGTGGCCATCACCGGGGCCAGGTTCAGCGGGTCCTTGAGCTGGTTGATGACGTCATAGCCGACCACGCCGATCGTCTGCGAGTTGTGCTGCTGGCCCCAGCAGTGCCCGATCTCGTGGGCGAAGGTCCGCTGGAAGCGGCTGGTCTCGGTGTTGCCGAAGGCGGCGTCGCCCGGGATGCCGATGGCCTCGCCATTCCCCGAGAAGGGGTTGCCGGGAAGCCAGCCGTAGATAAAGGTCGGCTTGGTGTAGCCGGCAGCCGGGATCTGGTTGTTCCGGATGTCGCTCAGGGTCGAGAGCATCGTCCCGTCGGAGTTGTTGATGTTCTGCGTCCAGGTCAGGGCCCCGAGCGGCGAGCGGTGGTAGTTCCAGTCGCCGGTCTTGTAGATGCCGCGGAGGAACGCGTCGCCAGTGCCGGGGGCGATCGTGTCCTGGTTCGGCTGGCCGCCGCCCGGGGTGTAGTTCACCGACACGCCGGCCATCTCGACCATCTTCCGGCACTGGAAGTTCCGGTTCAGGTTCGAGTTGGTGTTGTTGTCGTAGTTGGTCTCGACCACCGTGTGCCGCGGATTGACGGTCACCACGAAGTCGACGTCGGTCGACTGCGGCGGCGAGCAGAAGAAGTTGAGGGTGTCGTTCTCGTTCGCCGAGTTCGGCGAGAGCGGCGCGGTGATCGGCCCGTTCGAGGAGAAGAAGGGCGAGCCGGGAATCTCCACGCCGTTCGCGTAGACGCGAAGCTCGGCGTCCACGCCGGGAACCGCCGCAGCGGAGCCGGCGACGCCCACCTTCACGCGGACGATGGTCGGGTTCTTGGCGACGAGGACGAGGCTCTGGGTCGTGGTCTGAATCGCCTGGGTGACCTCGATCCCGCTGACCGTCAGGTCGACGGCCCCGGCGACGGTGGCCAGGCAGGTGGGCGCGAGGAGTGCGATCGGGGCAAGGAGGGAACGTGGACGCATGCGGAAGGGCCTCCTAGGGCCAAAGTGGCGACGCGACCCGAGCGCGAGGAATGCGGGTCGTAGGCCATCGAGAGGTGCCGGCATGGCGCGCTCTGATAGCGATTCGAAGTCGAATATAGAGCAAACCCTCTTCGAGGCTCGCCAACCCGCCGGAAATGGGGCAGAAACCGAATGTGGCGGCTGTCATGAACCGCCCCCTCCGATCGATCGGCGAGATCCGCTCGGCCTCACTTCGCCAGTCTCCCCGCTTCGCCACGCGTGCCGTTGGGTGATTTCCCGGACTCGGCCCAAAGGACAACCGCCCGCGTCAAGGGGACGCGGGCGGTTGGGAACTGTCCACGAGGGCCATCCTTGGCCGCACGCAGCGGTGAGCGAGTCACGCAGCGCGGGGACGGTCCGTGTCGTCTGTACCGTTCGGTCCGAGGCCCAGCTCGCTGGCCAGGTCCTCGATCTTCCGGCTCACGCCCTCGAGGGCGGCCAGGGCGAACTGGATCGCATCGATATTCGGTCCAACTCCCCGATCGATGGCCCTGGCGTAGTGGGCGAAGGGGATCGGGGCGGGCGGCTCGGGCTCGAGATCCTCGTGATCCACGCCGACGAGTCGCAGTCCATGCCGATTGAGCATCCGGGGCTCCTTCCGTGGGCCTCCCAGGCGGCATCCGCCGCGACGAGTGTCATCCTGACTGGTTCCCCATCGGCCGCTTCATGAAGCGACTTTCGCGCCGGCCTAGGGAAGACTCGACAGAAGCTCCGACGACCGGCGCGACCTGCCCCCCGCCGCCTCGGGAGCGGCGGGCGCGAAGCCTTTCTCACGCCGGCTCCGACTCCTCGTACGACCGCTTCGACTTCGCCAATCGGCCGAAGAGGAAGAACCCGAGCACTCCGCCCAGCGCCAAGACGCCCGAGAAGATCATCGCGGCGACCATGACCCGATCGTTGGAGGAGGTCTGGGGGACCGGGGTCGAGAAGGTCAGGCGGCCGGGCTGGTTGGCTTGGCCCGCGAGGGCGATGCGCGGGAGGTTGGGGCGAGCCTTGGCGAGCTTGGGGGCTTCGTTGACAAGGGAGGTCGCCACCGTGTCCAAGGCGATCGTTGCGGTCGGGGTGTCGGGCCCTTCGGCCACCAGGCGGAGGCTGCCGGGGCCGTCCGAGTCGGTGCGGATCGAGTCCATCCACTTGGCGGTGTCGCTGGGCGAGCCAAGCGAGGCGACGCCCCGCTCCGCCAGGCGCTTCTGGACCACGCCGCGGAAGGCCTCGTCCTCAAGCGCCTGCTTGTAGCCGGTGTCGAAGGCGAGGGCCGCCTCCGGCGTGAGCGTCCCACCGTCGTGGGGCTTGGCCACGAGATCGACCGACACGACCGCGGGAGCCGGGAAGGCAATGCCTGCGGCGAACCACGATCCGACCGCCAGGGCTCCGGCGATGAGGGAGCAGACGGCCATCGTCTTCACGGTGCGGTGCCGCGAATCGCGGTTCAGGATCGACTGCTCGGTTGCGGTGAGGACTTCCTGCACCTGGCGCAGGTCCTCGCGCTCCTTCTTGAGGAGCCGCTCTTCCTCGAGCACCCGGACGAGCGCCCCTTCCGACGCTTCACGGGCCTTCGTCTCGGCCTGCTCGACGCGTGCCCGGCACAGGGCCCGAGCCCGATCGAGACGGATCTTCCGGTTGCGGAGGAAGACGCCGATCGACGCCAAGGCTTGTCGCTTGGCTTCGAACTCGGCCTCGAGCGACTGGCGCTCCCGCTCCGCCTTGGCCTGCACCGCGAGGGCCGATTCGGCCACGCCGTGGGCCACGGCCTCGCCGGCGGCGTGGGCTTCCGACAACTGGACCGCGAGATGCTCGCGTTCGCGAACGCTGGCCGCGAGCTCGGCGCGGAGGGCCTCCATCTTTCCTTCGTAGTCCGCTGCCACCAGCGCCGACTCGGCGGTCTTGGCGGCTTCCGCAGCGTGGATCGCGGCGGTGCGGACGGCGACTTCGTTCGCTTCCTTCGACTGGGCCAGTTCGGACCGCATCAGCTCGAGGTCGGCCCGGAGGGTCTCGATCTCCCCGGCCTTGGCCTCGAACGACGCGTCGCGCGAAGCCAGCGAGGCTTCCGCGTCGGCCCATCGCTCCCGCAGGCGCGTGGCATCGAGGCGGGCTTCCTCGAGGCTGGCCCGCAGGCGATCGCATTCCTGGCGGCTCTGGTCCTCGCGGCGGGCCAGCTCCTCGCGCAGCTCCTCGAGGATGCGCCGATCGCTGGACAGGCTCGAGCGGGCCGCGTCGAGGGCGGTGCGCTCGCTGTCGAGGGCGGATTCGCGGGCGGCGAGGGTGGCCTCGCGGGCCTCGAGTTCGGTGGCCCGTTCGTTACTTCGGACGCGCTCGTCGTGCACCGACTCGGCGATGGCCCGGAGCTGGGCCTCGCGGGCCACGAGCAAGGCCTCGCCGCTGTGCAGGTTCGCCTCGCGTTCTTCGAGTCGCCGCCAGCGCTCCTCGAATTGGGCGTTGGCCTCGGCGCCGCGAGCTTCCGCTAAGCGCAGCCGATCGAGCTGCTTCTGCACATCGGCGATGACGTGGAGGACGTCCTCGTGCGTGCGCACCGGCTGCAGCGCAGCATCGGCAGGCTGGGGCGAGGTGGTGGCGTCGGTGGCTGGATGCACATCCATGGCGTCGTCCTTCCCGGTCCGCTCGGCGCACGGGGACCGCAAGGCGGCTTATCGGCCGACGCGCGACCCGACTGAACGGCAAAGGCGATCCAGACGGACGAGAGGCCCCGAACCGTGGCGCATCAGCGGCGGCCGAGCGCCCAGCGGAGTTCGGGACGCCGCAGGACGATGGTCACGAGGACGATCGCGACCCCGCCTGCGATGGTCTGGAGCCCGAGTTCCCGGACCGCGACGCCCCAGGTCGGCGGCAGGGTCGGGAAGAGGAGCCCGATCGCGGAAACCACGGCCGCCATGGCCAAGGTGGCCACCCCGGTCGCCAGCCAGGAGCGGACGACCTCGGAGTCGATGATGCGGCCGAGCCGCCGCCGCAGCAGCCAGAGCAGGATGCCGCACTGGATGACCGAGCAACTCGCGGTCGACCAAGCGAGGCCTGCCTCGCGGAGCGGCGTGAAGATGAGCGTCACGTTGCCCGCGAAGTTGAGGAAGACCATGGCCACGCTCACCTTGGTCGGCGTCCCCGACTCGCCCCGGGCGTAGAAGGCCCGGGTGAGGACGTTGACCATCGAGTAGCTCCAGATCGCCGGGGCGTAGCCGAGGAGGACGAACGCCACTCGCGCCGTGTCGTCGGGCGTGAAGCGGCCGCCTTGGAGGATCGAGGCCACCGCAGGCCGGGCCACCAGCATGAGGGCCACGCTGGCCGGCAGTCCGATGTAGATGACGAGCCGGAGCCCGCGGCGCAGGGTGGCCACGAAGGCCTCCTCGTCCTTCGCTTGCCGCGAGAGGACGGGGAAGATGGCGCTGGCGACCGCGATGCCGAAGACGCCGAGCGGGAACTCGTACAGCCGCTGGGCGTTGCCGAGGGCGGCCATGGCACCTTCCTCGAGCGGGAAGCGGAAGCCGAAAATGGTCGGTCCCATGACCGTCGGCCAGCTCGCGATGAGCCCGTCGATGAAGTTGTTCACCTGGAGGATGCCGAGGCCGAGCATCATCGGAACGGCCTGCTGCAGCATCTCCTTGAAGGGTCCCCATGCGTCGCCGACGCCGGGGCGGAGCGAGAGGCCCCTGAGCGACAGCCCGAACCCGCGCGCCGCGTAGACGCTCCACAGGAGTTGCAGCACCCCCGCCACCACCACCGAGGCTCCCACGATCATGGCGTGCCGACCCTGCGAGGCGAGGCCGTAGCCATGGAAGATCGGCAGGAACCCGATGCAGGCCCCGACGATCACCAGGTTCAGGATCACCGGGCTCGCGGCGGTCGGCCCAAAGCGGTCGTGGGTCTGGAGGACGCTGCCAAGGACCGCCACCATGCAGACGAGCGGCATGTAGGGCAGCATCACCATCAGGAGTTCGATGCCGAGCTGCCCGAGCCGGATGCCGACCGGGGCCACCGCGAAGCCGCCGATCGCGATCGGCGTGCCGATCACGAACTCCTGCTCGGGCGTCTGGGCGTGCATCCAAAGGAGAACGAGCTCGAGCCCGATGACCACCAGGTTGAGGAACACCGCCATCACGAGGAGCGTCAGCGAGGCAAAGCGGCGGGCCTTGGCCGGGTCGGTGTGCTCGAGCCGAGCGTAGATCGGGAGGAAGGACGCGCTGAGGGCCCCTTCGCCGAACAGGCGCCGAAAGAGGTTCGGCACCATGAAGCCGAAGGTGAAGGCGTCCATGACCGCCCCCACGCCGAAGGCCCGGGAGAGCGTGGCATCGCGGGCCAACCCGGTGACGCGCGAGAGAAGCGTCAGGATGGTGAACGTGCGGGCGTTCTTCTCGAAGCGGTCGGCGGCCATGCCTGCGGCGTCCCTGCTCGGTCTCCCGACCCGGTCTCGCCGGAGTCGGCTGAGCGACGCGTCCTGCGCCGCGAGGCGATCAACTCTTGGCTGGGGCCGTCGCCACGGCCACCCGCATCACCGTCTTCGACATCCGCGGGTCGACGCGTCGAGCATCGATCTCCACCCGGCAGGTCCGCGGCCCCTTCGAGAACTCGAGGACGGCCAAGGCCCACTGCATCTGGCGGCTGGTTTCCTTCCAGCCGGCGGAGGTGAATCGCTCCACGGTCGTGTCGACCGACTTCTGGAGGTGTTCGACGCTTCCGGCGAGGAGGAAGTCGCCGCCGGTGAGGGTCGAGCCCTCGCGGCGAATGTCGGTCGAGTAGCGCACGACCATGTCAGGCGGCACGGGGATGTCGCTCTCGAGGAGCGTGTCCGGCGTGCTCGAGCAGGCCCCGGCCACCAACGTGGCGGCGAGGGCGAGCGATCGGGAAAGGGCGGCGCGGGTCACGCCGCGGATGGTACCGCCGGAGGCCGCCGCCCGAGGGCGACCGGGGCGGGGCTCAACCGACCCGCAGGAAAGGTGCCCCGCACTCGCCGCAGCGCCCGCCCCCGTCTCGGCTCGGCGTGCCGCGGAGATCCTGCCCGCAGGCCAGGCAGCGCATGCTCCCTTCCTCGATCCGCCGGGCGAAGCGGACACGAGCCCGGTCGATGGTGAGGGCGACCACCACCACGATCGCCGTGGTGTCGATCACGGTCGGCATCCCCTTCGACAGGCTCTGCAGCCAATGGTCGAGTTCGTAGGCGATGGTCCAGTTCCGTCGGGCGACTTGCAGGCCGAACCAGGCGACGAAGAGGAAGAGGAGCATCCCGATCCCCCCGAGCACCGGTCGGTGATAGGCCTTCACGACGTCGCCCCAGCCCGGGAAGGGCAGTTCGATGAACTGTCCGGGGATCGGCGGGCGCCCGCAACGCAGGCAAGCGCTGGCCCCTTCGGGCAGCGACTCGCCGCAGCCGAGGCAGCGTCGGGCGGCCAGCATGCGCCGCTCCTCGTTCTTGAGGCCGGCGAGAAGGAGCCAGCCGGTCACCGTGGCTCCCCCGAGGAGGCCGCCGACGACCGCCGCCTGGAAAGGCGTCGGATCGGGCTGCATGCCATCGAGGACCACCGAGATCGGAACGCCCGCGGCAACCCCGAGGGCCGCGCCCGAGGCCAGCGCCGCCCACGGCACCGGCCGCGACAGGAGAAGGTCGAGGAGCCCCTCCGTCCGCTCGCGGCGGAGGCGCGACAGTTCGCCGCCCACCGGACGCATCGACCAGAGGAGGAGCGTGGCGGAGCAGAAGCCGGCCGAGCTGGCCACCACGTCCTCGAGGGAGAAGCTCCGTTGGAGGACAGGGATTGCCTGGGTCACCTCATCGACGATGGTCCAGGCGATGCCGACCAAGGCGAGGGCCAGATGGCTTCGGAGATAGCGGGCATGCCAGAGGAAGAAGGCCAACCCGCCGAAGCACAGGTAGTGCAGCATCTTGTCCGGCGGGTGGAGCGGATCGCCCAATTCGAGGCGCGGCCAGTGCGTGCCGATCGCCAAGCCGCCGGCATAGATGCCGAAGACGACGCGGCGCAGGGCGGTGGCTCGGTCCCGCAGGAAGGTCGGCGCTAGGGTCGGCGATCCGCTCACGCCGGGCGAGCCGTTCGGGTCACGGGCGTCACGGCCAGCGTCGCGGAGCGGACTTCGTCGTCGGTCGGCGTCGCCTCGGCGGCCGGGGGCGGCGGGTCGGCGGCGGGCCCGGGCTCGCTCGCCTCCGGCTTGGTCTCGACCACCGTGCCCACCACGCCGTGCTTCCGCTCCCAGTCGCGCACGAAGCGCTCGGCAAGCGTGCGGTAGTCGAGGGCGCCGGGGCACCACGGGGCGTAGTCGAAGATGGTTTGCCCGAAGGACGGGCTCTCGGCCAGCTTCACGTTGCGACGGATCGCGGGGCGGAAGACCTGGGCCTCCTGCCATGGCTGTCCGCTGCCGGCCGACTCCTCGAAGAAGCGGTCGAGCTCGGCGACCACTTCCTTGCCGTGCGTCGACTGGCTCTCGTGCATGCAGAGGATGACGCCCGACACGGTGAGCTCGGGGTTCACGCCGCGCGACACAAGGGCCACCGTCTCGAGCAGCTTGCTCAATCCCTGCATGGCGAGGAACTGGGCCTGCATGGGCACGATCACCTCGCGGGCCATGGCCAAGGCGTTCAGGGTGAGGAGCCCGAGGCTCGGCGGACAGTCGATCAGGACGTAGTCGTAGCGCGACAGGAAGGGGGCGAAGCGATCCTTCAGGATGCGATGGCGATGCGGATCCGCCGCCAGCTCGGACTCGGCGGCAGCGAGATCGACCGTCGACGGCAGGCAGTCGAGGTTGGGCCGGGCCCGCACCAAGGCGTCCTCGACCCGGGCCGCGGGGTCGATGAAGAGGTCGTAGACGGTGGCGCCGACGGTCGAGCCGTCGATCCCGAGGTAGAGCGAGAGGTGCCCCTGCGGGTCGAGGTCGATGAGACAGACCCGCCGCCCCAACTCGGCAATCGCTGCGCCCACGTTGACCGTGGAGGTCGTCTTGCCGACGCCGCCCTTCTGGTTGAGGAGCGCCGCCACGCGCGTCGGGACTCTCGGATCCGCCTGCATCCGGGCAGTATACGAATCGGGGTTCAGCGACCTGGCTGCGGCTCGGGCAGCTCGTCGCCGGCGGGGACGATGTCCTGCCAACTGGCGAGATCGACCTCGACCTCAGGCATCGAGGGGTCGATCGCCGGGAGCGGCATGACCGCAGTGGCCCGGAAGGCCCCGAGTTCACGGCGCATCCCGATCCGGAAGGGCATCGTCTCGCCGAGTTGCGGGAGCCAGTCGGCGGGGATGACCACCCTGGCTCGCCAGCGATCCGGGAAGTCCTTGATGCTGGCTTCGACCAGTTCCGCCCCCGCCTCGACGCGGCCGTCGGCGTGGACGAAGCACTCGTGCCCCCCGGCCCGGAGCCGGACGCCGTCCTCGGCCCGCGGGGTGCCAGCCGGCGCGAACGCCTCGATGAAGATCTCCCACGCCCCCGCCCGGCGGCGCAGCGTGGCGTTCGTCGTCCACTCGTTGGGCACCTGGGCCACCCGGCCCGACTCGGCCTCGGCCAAGGTCATCACCGGGAAGAAGCTGCCGAACTGGAGACCGGGGGGGCGGGTCATGACGGCCCCCGGCGAGAGGGCGATCCGCTTCGAGAAACGCTTGCACTGGACGAGGAGGAGAAGCGGCTCCGGCTCCTCGCCGAGCCCTGCCGCCCGGGTCGTTGGTCGCTTGGGCCGCTCGATCCGGACCCGCCCCACCCGATGCGGCTCGACCAGGGCAGCGACCGGCGGTTCGGTCTCCCCGAGCCACGCCACCTGGAGCACCGCCTCCTCGTCGAGCGGATTGGCGACCGCCAGGCCGACCACGCCACCCACGTCGCTCTCCACCCAGAGGATGAGCGGGGTGCGGGCGTCCATCCAGGCGAGGACTGCCCGCATGATCGTGTCATCGCTCCGCGAGGTATCGAGGAGGAGAGCGAGGAGCGACGCCAGTTCGCCCGGTTCCGCCAACCACGCTCCGACCTCGGGACCGGTGGCGTGGCTTCCGTCACGGCAGGTGGCGGTCAGCCAGCGCCGCACGGCGTCGGCAACGCCCCGGCTCTGTCGCTCGACGCGGGCGATGCCGGCCCGCCAGAGGTCGGCGACATGGCGGGCCATCAACTGGCTGGCCGCGTCGCCAGGCGGGGCCGGCGCCGGCTCGCCCTTGGCCTCGGCGATGAGAACCCAACGGAACCACTCAAATGGCGAGATCGGATCGGGCGCGTCGTCACGCCAACTCGCCCCGCGCTCCGGATCGATGGCCGGCGGCGGAGCGGGTTCAAGCCACGCGGTCTGGAGCGTCGTCCCGTTCAGTTCGATCGTCGCCTCCCCCTCGATCGCCGGCAGCTCGACCAGGAGGAGGGCTCCGTTCACCCGGATCACCGGCGGCGGCGCGGCCGGGTCGGCCAGCGGCTGCAGCAGGATGCGGGGGTCGTCGCCGTCGGCCAGCGTCCGCACCACCATGGGGTTCGAGGCCGTGGTCCAGCGCCGTTCCCGGGATGGCCCCGGCTCGGCCAGCCAGACGACTCGGCCCTCGACCTCGACTGTGGAATCCCCCGAAACGACCCGCACAGTCGCCACAGACGGCAATCCCTGCCCCTCGGGCGGCGTCTTCAGCGGGATGGCCATGACGCCGTGGCGAACAGCCACGGATCGGGTTGAGGCAGGCTCGGGTGGCGCGCCGATCGATATCGACGCCCATGCCGGGCCGGCGGCCGGGACCCCTATCGTCAGGGACAGCCCGACCGCGATCGCCCCGGCGATCGGCCGGAACGGTCGATAGAGCGGACGACCGTGCTGGAAGAGTCTCGCGGCGACGCTCGAAGCCATGCCGCGAGGCATCGTATGCTGAACACCCTCGTTTCCTGACCCCAATCCGGCGCTGACCGAATCGGCGGGAACGAGACAGAAGGACCGACGCCATGAACCGTCCGTTGATCGCTTCGACCCTGGCTGCACTCGTCGCCATCGCTTGCCAGTCCGAGACGAATCCACCCTCTGGCGAGGCCCGGGCGAAGCCAGTCGCCAAGACCTCGGCCCCACCGCCGCAGGCGGCCTCGAACGTCAAGCCCGCCAAGCCCGCCGACCTCGCCTCGGGCGGCGCGAAGTCGGCCCCCCCCTCGGCCCCCGAGAACCAACTCGCAAAGGCCGAGCCGCCCGCAGCGCCGCCGTCCGACCCGAAGCCCACCACGCCGCCCAAGCCGACCACGCCGCCTCCGGCGGAGCCGAAGCCGACCACCCCCGCCCCCGAGCCGAAGCCGACCACGCCTCCAGCGCCCGAGCCCAAGCCGACCAACCCGCCCGCGCCTTCCGCCCCGCCAGCAGGTGAGAAGCAGGACGAGGTGAAGCACTGGATCGAGTACTGGGAGGGGACCAAGAACCCCAAGTACAAGTACGAGATGCGGAAGGGCGCCGACGGACGCTGGGCCCGCAACGGCTTCTCGCAGGCCTTCTATGCCAGCGGACACCTCGAGCGCGAGGGGAACTACAAGAACAACAAGCGCGTCGGAACCTGGAAGTACTACTCGCCCGAAGGCCAGGTGATCCGGACCGAGGATCGCGGCGAGGGGCTCGAAGTCGACCCGCCGAAGCCGGGCGCTCCGAAGGGTCCGACCACACCGCCCGCGAACCCGACGCCGCCGGCAAGTCCGACTCCACCGGCGAATCCCCCGCCACCGGCGACTCCCCCGCCGCCGGCGAATCCCAAGTAACGGCCTCGGATCGCCGAAGAACTGGACGCCAACTCCTGAACCACAACGGCCGCGCGTAAGCGCGGCCGTTGTCGTTGCTCGATCGCCAGTCGATCCCGCTCAGGTTCCCTTCGGAGCGAGCAAGCCAGCGTAGAACGCCCGGCGGTAGGACTCGCTGGCCACGATCGGGGGAAGCGGCGGATCGCGCCGCGGGGGTGACATCCGGCTGCCCGTCTCGTTGATGACTCGCGGCAGGACGTCGGAGCCGCGGGTGGCGACGCTCCGGTCGACGCGCCCGTCGATGCGGGCCGTGCCGGGATCGCGATGGTCCTGGAGATACCCGCCGTTACTCGGGCCCGGTGCGTCGTGGACCAGGAACCAGCTCCGCGGCATGCCGATCGAGAAGACCGTCGACGGGCCCCAGGTCGGAGCGAGGCCCTTCTTCGTCTGCTCGTAGACCGATTGCGGGAAGATGGCATAGAGGCCACCGTTGCCGCGCACGAAGTGATCGGGGTCCCCCTCAATCTGGTAGAGCCGCGAGAAGCCGATGGGGACGGCGGCCATGTCCATCGGAGCGATCTTCAGGCTCGCCGAGAGGGCGGTGCGGTCGACGTAGCCTTGGTCGACGGGCCGCAGGCGCGGCGGGCGAGCCGTGATCGACGGCGTGCCGATGCCTTCCGTCCCGGCGGGCGTGATGGTCCGAATCGGCAGCGGCTGCCCGACCCGTCGCGGGGGAGAGTCTCGTGGGTCGTCGTTGTTGCCGCCGGTCGGCGGTGCCAACAAGAGGACGGAGATCGAGAGGGCGACGGCCGGAAGCATGCTCCCGTTATCGGCTGGCCGCCGGGTCGATCTTCCACGAGAGGAGCGTCGTCGTCGCAGCCGGACAGAAGCGCTCCCCCCCGCTCGTCTCGATCGAGAGGCCGCGGAAGGGTTCGATCCGCCGGACCACCCCCTCGCACTCCCCCTCCGACGTCGCCACCCGGACTCGGGCGCCCTGCAAGGCGTCGCGCTTGGCGAAGCGGGTCTCGAGGTCGGCGGTCGGGAGGTCCAAGGCCGCGTCGAAGGAGGCGACCAGGGCCTGGAGCACCTCGAACCGGTCGACCTCCCGCCCCTCGAGGCAAAGGCTGGTGGCGATCGCGGCCAGTTCAGGCGGGAAGCTCGACTGGCTGACGTTGATGCCGATGCCAACCAAGGCCACGCCGTCGAGTCGCTCGATGAGGATGCCCCCAAGCTTGCGGCCGTCGCGGACGAGGTCGTTTGGCCACTTGATGCCGACGGCCAGGCCAGCCGCCCGCTCGACCGCCTCCGCGGCGGCGATCGCGCTCAGGATCGCCAACCGGTCGGCGGGCCCCCCTGCCGGCGACTCGACCACGAAGGTGACGGCTACCCCTTCGAACCCGGTGTCAGCCCAAGGGCGCCCGAGCCGTCCGCGACCCTTGGTTTGCCGGAAGGCGACCACGGCCAGCCCCGGTGCGGAGCGGAACTCGCGGGCCACGTCCTGCGTCGAGGCCGTCTCGGCCAAGACGCGGACATGGGTGATGGTCCGGCACGCGGCAGCGACGCGCTCCAGTTCGATGGCCCAGCGCTCGAGGGGAACGCGCATGTCGGCCTTGTAGCAGATCGAACCAGGCGGCGCGAATCGGGGCGAATCGTCGTGAATCGGCGCTTGCACCGCCTCGGAACAATGCTAACCTACAGGTTAGCGATGAGCCGCGACCCCCATGCCCTGACCTTCGAGGCCCTGGCCAACCCGGAACGGCGGCGGATGCTCGACCTGGTCCACGACCACCCCGGCATCCACATCGCGGCCCTCGCCTCGCACTTCGCGATGAGCGCCGTCGCCGTCCTCAAGCACGTGCGGCTCCTCGAGGAGGCGGGGCTCCTCCACTCCGAGCGCACCGGCCGCGAGCGGCGCCTGTGGTTCGACCCCATGCCTATCCAAGCGATCTACGACCGCTGGACCACGCGCTACAGCGCGTACTTCGCCAGCGCCGTCTCCGACATCAAGGCCCGCGTCGAGGCGCGGACCGCAGCCAAGAAGGTGCGCCGTGCCTGACCCCACCACCTCCTCCCGCTCGTCGAAGCCGACCAATCCCGCCGCCAAGCAGGTCTTCCGCACCACCATCCACGGCTCGATCGAGGACGTCTGGCAGGAGATCACCCGCACCGACCGCCCCATCCCCTGCTTCTTCAACATGCGGATGCACATCCAGGGTCTGCGGCCCGGCTCGCCCTTCCGCATGCGCTCCCCCGACGGCAGGTACACGGGCATCGTGGGCGACATCCTGGAGTGCGACCCGCCGCGGCGCTTCGCCCACACCTTCCGCTTCACCCAGTTCGACGACCCGCCCTGCCGCGTGATCTACGACCTCAACGAGGTCGGCGACCACGTCGAATTCCCCCTCACCCTCGAGGACCTCCCGCTCGGCACCAAGACCGCCAAGCAGATGGCCCAAGGCAGCCAGCTCATCGTCGACACCCTGAAGGCGACCATCGAAGGCACCAAGCCGCCGTTCATGATGCGCTTCATCCACTTCATGTCGAAGTGGATGCAGCCCTTGACGCCAAAGCGCTGCCTGACGTCGAAGTGGCCGTGATGGGACCGGGGAGAGCGGCGCCTCTCTCCCATGCGCAGCATGGGGGAGATGTCTCGCGCCAGCGAGACAGAGGGGGCCGTGCCGGACGAGCCAGCGAGTCGACCACGACCCCCTCAGCCTCGCCACCCTCAGAAGGGCGGCTCGGCAGCTCCCCCGCTTCGCTAACGCTACGCGGGAGAGCGGCGCCTCTCTCCCGACGAAGTCGGGGGAGATGTCGGCGCAGCCGACAGAGGGGGCTTTTGCCGAGCGCACCGTCGAGTCACGCCTATCGCCGCCTGAACGTCGTCACCTCGACTTCGATCGAGAACGGCGCGTTCCAGATCCAGTCGAACTCGGCGTCGTCGGCCGGGTCGAACTCCGCTGGGGGCGGCCCGGGCTCGAAGCGGATGCTCCAGTGCGCGGAGGGCCGCCCCTCGGCGTCGGTTGGCGACGGCTCGACCAATCCGGCGAGCGAGATGGAGCGGCGGTAGTCGTCCACCACCTCGGACACGACGGACAGCGGGACGCGCTGACCGTCCGCTTCCGCCGTCCAGGTGCCAAACAGCGCAACGCCAGCAAGGCGTGTCTCGATGTCCGGCAGTTCGAGCAGCCAGCGGCGCCCGAGTTTCGTCGCGTAGACCTTGCTGACGGTCGTCCTCGGTCGGAGATCCTCGCGCCTGGTCGGCACGACAAGAGGCGCGTCGGGAGCGACGATTTCGATGTCGCGGGTGATGCGGATCGTCCCGAGCGTGGTGGTGGGGCCGAGGATGTCGTCTGACAGATACTCAGTCACCGATGCAACGAGGTCGAGATCGCATGATCGCACGCCAGGCGAGGATGGTGCCATGGCCCCTTTGCCTTCGCCGTCCGCGTCATCACCGGTCGCCTCCCAATGCGCGGCCTTCAGTCTCCAGAGCGCGTAGCTACTCTCAGCAAGGCCGAGCGGCTCGCTCGCTCGAGCCCGCTGCGGAACGATCCGAGCGTGTCGCGCCGACCAGTTGATGACCCGTCGAGATTCATCTTCGCTGATCACATCGTGCGCACAGAGCTTCCCGGCAAGATCGGTCGCCCAGCCCAGCGACTGCATCGGCTTTGGTTCCACCTGGTCGACGAGCGAAAGGAGCTTGTCCGCTGCCTTCCTGGCCTCGATCCGACCTGCTTCGTCGAGATCGCGGGATGTCGGATGGGCGACCGACCACGCAGCATCGTCGTCGCCCGCGAGGGCTTCATCCATAAGTGGCGGCAGGTCCGACCACCAGGGTCCATCTCCGAAACCGGAACCTCCCCACACATCGCTCGTCCACGCCTCGTCGAGCCAGTTGCTCGCGTCACGGTGCTCCAGCCAAGCGACGGACGGGAATCGCGCCGCTCGAGGTGCCCAACGGCCCTCGTACAGCCCCGCCGTGGCAAGCTGCAAGAGGAGGGCGAACGCGGCACCAGCGATCGGGATGGCAACCAACCAGCGGGCGATGCTCGACCTGCTCGTCGCCCAGGAATCGAATCCCGCTCCACTCGCTCCGCACTCCGGGCATGTCGCCGACGCGAGTTGTCCGGGCTCGCTGGTGGCGAGCGCCGTGCGGCAGCGATCGCAGGTCGGTGCGACCGGACGCCACCGCCCGCGGATGAGCCGGCGCGCCGATTCGAGCATCCCGGCGGCCACGAGAGCCACGAGCACGACGATCGCGACATCGTGGGCGTCGAGGATCATCGGTCGGCTCCTCGCCGCAACTCGCTGGTGTCGACGTCGAAGGTCTGCGGCGTCTCGCTCCAGAACGCCCGGACGCCCCACGAGGCGGGGTCGAAGACACCCGTTCGTTCCACCTCGTCGCGGATCAGCCTGGCGGCGCCACCCTCGACCAGGGCGAACTCCCATCGCACGCGAAGTTCGCCTTGAACCACCGAGTCGAAGTCCCTCGGAAGCTGGACCTCGGCGGACTCGAGCGTCCCCCCCATGCCGAACCTGTCTGACAGCGTAGACGTCGAGGTGCCGACGATACGCCCACTGTCCCCGTGTTCGATCCGAGCGTGTACCAGCGGTTGCACGCCGGTGTACTCGTAGCTCGAGCTCGGTCGCAGCTTGACCGTGAGCGATCCGCTTTCCGCTCGAACAACGCTTGCACGGACGTGCAGGAGCGGCTCGAACACCTTGGCCACCGCCGACGGGTCCGGCGGTGGCTCGGCCGCAAACGCCATTTGCATCAGCAGCCTCTCGTTCCCACCAGGCGTGACGCGAAGCCGCTCGAAGATCGCTCGAGCGGCCAGCGGCGTGATCGCACCGCTATCGAGCCTGTTTGACAGTGCTGATCCGGCCTCGTACCCGTCGTCGCCTCCCGCCTCCACCCGACCCACAAGCACCGAGGTCGGCATCGCCCACTCCCAACGGTTGCCGTCCCCCGCCCACACCGAGAACCCGAAGGCGAGTCCCACGACCACGAGTCCCGCCGCCAGCGTGGCCCGCGAGCGCGAGCGGCGCCCCGCCAGACGAATCGACCGCCAGCGGTCGAGCGACCGTCCGCACCCGGGGCAGGCCCTCGGCGGCTCGGCCCCCTGCTCGATCGACCGCCGCAGGTCGTGGCCGCACCGCCGGCACGTCGGCCGCGAGCGCGACGGCTGCCCCACCAGCCAACGCACCAGGACGATGACCCCGAAGGCCAGCGCCCAAGCGAAGACGTTCCGTGGCGTCAGGTCCGGCATCCGATCGCTCCTTCGGTCAGTCGTCTCGGACGACGATCCGCAGCAAGCTCACACCAGATCGATCGCCACATCCATCGACACCGCCGAATGGGTCAGGGCCCCGCAGGAGATGCGGTCGACGCCGGTCTCGGCGATGGCCCGCACCGTCTCGAGCCGCACCCCGCCCGAGGCCTCGAGCTCGAGCTTCGGGTTCGACGCGTCGCGGCGGCGGACCGCCTCGACCAGGTCGGGCAGCTTGAAGTTGTCGAGGAGGACGATGTCGATCACGCCGCTCGGCAGGGCCAACAGCTGGTCGAACTGCCCGAGCGTGTCGACCTCGACCTCGATGAAGCGGAGGTCATACGCGCCGCGAGCCTTCTTCGAGGCCGCGGCGATCGCCGCGGCGAGTCCGTCGGGCGGGACGGCCCCGAGGTGGTTGTCCTTCACCAGCATGGCGTCGTAGAGGCCGATCCGGTGCAGCCATCCGCCCCCGCAGCGCACCGCGTACTTCTCGATCTCCCGCCAGCCGGGCGTCGTCTTCCGCGTGCAGCAGAGCTTGGCCTTGGTGCCTTGCACCGCGTCGACGTAGCGCCGGGTGAGGGTGGCCACGCCGCACAGCCGGCCGAGCAGGTTGAGCATGATCCGCTCGAAGTTGAGCATCACCGCGAGCGGCCCGGCCAGCTCGACGAGCAGGTCCCCCGGCTTGCAGGCCTCGCCGTCCTTGCCGCGCACGGCGACGACCAAGGCCGGGGCCTGCTCGGAAAGGACGCGGGCCACGACCGGCAGCCCGGCCACGATCCCTTCGCCGCGGGCCACGATGGCTGCCTTGGCCTCGACCGATTCCGGGACCAGGCTCGCGGTGGTGATGTCGCCGAGGTCGCCGAGGTCCTCCTCGACAGCGAGGCGGATGAGCCGATCGAGCCGCTCGAGGTCGACGAGCTGGCCAAACAGTTCGCCGAGCGGAAGGGCGTTCAGGTCCTGCATGGCTTGCTCACGCCTTCGCCGCGAGGGCGGCCCGGATCCGCTCGGCCAAGGCCCGGCCCGCCTCGCCGTCGAGCTTGCCGGCCCGCCACTCGAGCCCCAAGCCCTTGCCTTCGTGCCTCGGGATGATGTGGAAGTGGACGTGCATCACCACCTGGTGGGCTTCCGTCCCGTTGTTCTGGAGGAGGTTGTACGCCGTGGCCCCCGTGGCGGCGAGGACGGCCCGGGCGATGCGCGGCAAGGCCCGGCCGATCGCCGCCGCCGACTCCTCGGAGAGTTCGTGCAGGAAGGCCTTCTCTTCCTTGGGCACGACTAACGTATGGCCGGTGCTGAGCGGCCCGATGTCGAGGAAGGCGAAGACCCGCTCGTCCTCGTAGAGGCGGTGGCAGGGGATCTGGCCGGCGATGATCTTGGTGAAGATGCTCATGGGGGGTGGTGGTCAGGGGAAGACGCCGCGCAGGTCGTAGACCCGGCCCAACCGCTCGCAGGCCGCGCAGAGGGCGGCGAGCCGCCAATCGCACTCGTAGCGGATGCGGGCCAGCTTCACCCGGCGGGCGGCAAGGGTCATGGCCCGGCGCAACTCCTCGTCGACCTCGTCGCTCGACCAGGTGGTCGAGAGGCGGTTCTGCACCCACTCGAGGTAGCTGGCCACCACGCCGCCCGCCGAGCAGAGGACGCTGGGCAGGACCTCGACGCCGCGGGCGAGCAGGATGTCCATGGCGTCGGGCGTCACCGGGATGTGGCCGCCCTCGACCACCACCCGGGCCGAGATGCGGGCGGCCCGATCGGCGTCGATGATGCCGTCGGCGGCGGCGGCGATGAGGAGATCCGCTGGCACGGTCCAGACGTCGCGCTCCGGCACCGGCGTGGCCGCTGCGAAGCCGGCGATCCCGCCGTGGCGGTGGACGTGCTCCTGGAGGGCGAAGGGGTCGATGCCGTGCTCGTTCCAGAGGGCGCCGGTGTGGTCGAGGACAGCGACCAGGACCATCCCGCGCTCGGCGAGCTGCCGGGCCGACCACGCCGCCACCGTGCCGAAGCCGATGGCGATGAACCGCCCGCCGGTGATGTCGACGCCGACCTCGGGGAGCATCTCGTCGAGGACGTCGGTCAGCCCCTGCCCCACGGCCCGCTCGCGGCCGAACGAGCCGCCCATCTCGACCGGCTTCCCGGTCACCGCCCGGATCATCCCTTGGCGGGCGGCGTCGGTGGTGGTCTGCACCAAGGTGTCGGCGAACCAGGCCATGGTGCGGGCGTCGGTGCCGATGTCGGGCTCGATGACGTCGTAGTCGGGGCCCACGTAGTGCGAGAGGGCGCTCGCGAAGCGCCGGGTGAGCCGCATGAGCTCGTCCTCGCTCAGCTCGTTGGGGGCGCACTTGACGCCTCCCATCGCCCCGCCGAAGGGCAGCCGCAGCAGCGAGCACTTGAGGGTGGTCAGGACGGCGAGGGCCTTGGTCTCGTCGAGCGTCACCTTGGGGTGGAAGCGGACGCCGCCCTTGTAGGGCCCCAAGGCGTTGCTGTGCTGGACGCGGTAGCCCTTGAAGAGGCGGTGGTGCCCGTTGTCCATGAGGACCGGGAAGTGCACCATGATCTCGCTCTTCGGCTGGGCCAGGATGAGCTTCTGGTGGTGCTTGAGCCCGACCGCCTCGCCCGCCACCAGCAACTGGTCGAGCACCTGGTGGAAGGGGTTGCGCGGATCGCGCACCAGCCCGAGCTCCTCGAGCAGGCGTTCCGATTCCGGTTGCTGCGATGGCCGCACCGACGCGTCAGTCATGGGGCGGCATGGTACGGCAAGGGAGCCCCCTACCGCACGAACGTCACCTCGCCCCAGCGCGACGGGAGGTGCATGTTGATCGCCCACTGCGGCGACCAGACCCAGTTGTCCTCGGGGGTGTTCGGGATCTTGGCGTACGGCTCGGGGTTCGCCGGGCGCGGGCCGGGGACGCGCCGACCGTAGGCGTCGAGCGTCTCGTGGTTGTGCTTCCACTCGACGCGCGAGAAGTTCACCTTCCACACCTCGCCCGGCTTGGGAGTGGCGCCGCCGCGGACGCCTTCGCCGCCGGTGCGCGGGATCGGGTAGTTGCTGTCGGTGCGGTCGGGCGGATCGAGGCTGGCCCAAGGTATGGCCCACTCGAGGGTCCAGCCTCCGTCGTCGTCCCGCGGGTCGTTGGGCGTGCCGGCCACCTTGATGCCGGTCAACAGCCCGTCGCAGTTCCACGTCTGCACCGCCGGGCCGCCGTCGAGGTACTTCTTGACCAGGTAGAGGTCGAAGATCGTGCCCAGGCAGTTGGTCTCGAACTCGTAGTACTCGGCGTCGTCGAAGGAGGGCTCGCCGTTCGCCTCCCCACCGATCGCGGGGTTCGGCGGCTCGATGAAGGCCTCGAAGTCGTTCTCGTGGAAGACGATCATGTCGCGCGTGGCGTAGGTGGCCCAGACGTCGGGCTCCTCCATCTCGGCGGCGATGTAGAAGTAGCGGTCGTCCCAGGCCATCTTGGCCCGCGTGCGGTAGCGAGGCTTCGGCTTGGACGGCCCCTCGATGTCCTGGAAGTCGCTGGTCCACGGGGCCTGCTGCCAGATGGCGTCGTCGAGCGAGCCGTCAATGGCCGGGGCGGTCGTCGCGAAGGGTGCCGCATAGCGGAGCGGCGGGGCTGGCGGCGGGGACTGCTGATGCGGAGCCGCCGCGGGGGTGGAGGCGCAGCCGGCAAGAAGGAGAACCGCACCCATGGGACGCAGAAGCGATTGAGCTCGCATGGTGGCATTGTGGCCGAAATCGGCGCGGCCGCGCCTCTCTCCCAAGCACGCAGTGCTTGGGGGAGATGCTGAGCGAAGCCCCTCGCAGCGGAGCTGCGATATGGACAGCCGGGCTGTGCCGGGTGAGCCAGCGAGTCGTCCGCCACCCCCTCAGCCTCGCCCCTCGGAAGGGGCTCGGCAGCTCCCCCGCTTCGCTCGCGCTACGCGGGAGAGCGGGGCCGCTCTGCTGTCTGCTGTCCGCTCACCGCTGCTCTCGCGGCGCAGCCGCGTACTCCGTGTACCCCTTCGCCCCGCCGCCGTAGAAGGTCGACTGGTCGGGCGGCGTCAGGGTCGCCCCGCTCCGGAAGCGCTCCGTTAGATCCGGGTTCGAGATGAACGGAACGCCGAAGGCCACGAGGTCGGCGGCCCCGCTCGCGATGGCCGCCTCGCCCGTCTCCTTGGTGTAGCCGGCGTTGATGATGAAGGGGCCGCGGTAGGCCTTCCGCATCAGCGGGGCGACCGGCGCGGCGCCGCCGGCCGGCGCGAAGGTCGTACCGGGCAGGCCCTCGAGCACGTGGAGATAGGCGAGCGGATAGTCGTTGAGGGCCTCGGCCGCGGGCACGAAGACGGCCGGCGGGTTGCTGTCCGACATGCCGTTGAAGGCGTTGGTCGGCGAGAGCCGCACGCCGACGCGCCCGGTGCCCCATTCGGCGACGATGGCCTCGACCACCTCGCGGAGGAAGCGCAGGCGGTTGGGCACGCTGCCGCCGTAGCGGTCGGTCCGCTGGTTCACGCCGTCGCGGAGGAACTGGTCGACGAGATAACCGTTGGCAGCATGCAGTTCGACGCCGTCGAAGCCGGCCTCGCGGGCGCACTTCGCGCCGTGGCGGTACTGGGCGACGACCTGCGGGATCTCCTCGAGGCTCAGCGCCCGCGGCATCTCCGCCGGCACCTTGCCCTGCGAGGTCGAGACCATGCCGTCGATCTTCACCGCCGAGCTCGACACCGGCTGGGTGCCGGTGAAGACCGAGTGGGCGACGCGGCCGACGTGCCAGAGCTGGCAGAAGATGAGACCGCCCTTCCGGTGCACGGCCTCGGTGACGAGCTTCCATCCCTTCACTTGGGCGGGCGTGTGGATGCCCGGCGTGGCGGGGTAGCCGATCCCCTCGGTGCAGACCTGCGTGGCCTCGCTGACGATGAGGGCGGCGCCGGTGCGCGGATCGGCCCGCTGGGCGTAGTACTCGGCGTTGAGGGCGTGCGGAGCCCGCTCCTCGTTGGCCCGGCAGCGGGTCAGCGGGGCCATGACGATGCGCGAGGCGAGGCGGTACGGTCCGATCTGGGTGGGCGTGAAGAGCTGCATGGGGTCGGCGGGAGCGGGAGCGCGGCGCGAAGGCGGGCGAATGAAAGAGGCACAGAGGGCGCCGCGCCCTCTGTGCCTCGGTCGTCGCGAGATGACGTCACTTCTTCTTGAGGGCCGGCGAGGTGCCGTTCTTGATCGCGCTCTTGGCCGCCGCGAGGCGGGCCACCGGCACGCGGAACGGCGAGCAGGAGACGTAGGCCAGGCCGACCTCGTCGAAGAACTGGATGCTGGAGGGATCGCCGCCGTGCTCGCCGCAGATGCCGAGCTTGATGTCGGGCCGCGCCGAGCGGCCCTTCTCGCAGGCGATGCGGACGAGCTGGCCCACACCCGACGCGTCGATCGAGGCGAAGGGGTTGTCCTTGACGATCTCGAGCTCCTGGTACTTGGGCAGGAAGAGCCCGGCGTCGTCGCGGGACATGCCGAGGGCGGTCTGGGTCAGGTCGTTGGTGCCGAAGGAGAAGAACTGGGCGGTCTCGGCGATCTGGTCGGCGGTGAGGGCCCCGCGCGGGATCTCGATCATGGTGCCGACCATGTAGTCGAACTTCTGGCCGCTTTCCTTGGCCACCTCGGCCGCCACGCGGTGGATCACCGCGACCTGGAGGTCGAGCTCGCGCTTGAAACCGACCAGGGGGACCATGATCTCGACCTTGCACTTCTGCTTGTCCTTCTGGACCTTGGCAGCGGCCTCGAAGATGGCCCGGGCCTGCATCTCGCTGATCTCGGAGAAGACCACGCCGAGGCGGCAACCGCGGAAGCCGAGCATGGGGTTGAACTCATGGAGCTCCTCGACGCGGCTCTTGATCGCCGCCGCGGTGACGCCGAGCTTGCGGGCCAGGTCGGCCTGGGCGGCGTCCTCGTTCGGCAGGAACTCGTGCAGCGGCGGGTCGAGCAGGCGGATGCACGCCGGACGGCCCTCGAGGGCCCGGAAGATGCCCTCGAAGTCGTCGCGCTGGTAGGGCAGGATCTTGGCCAGGGCGGCCCGCCGGCCGGCCTCGTCGCGGGCCAGGATCATCTCGCGGACCGCGTCGATGCGCGAGCCCTCGAAGAACATGTGCTCGGTGCGGGTGAGGCCGATGCCCTCGGCCCCGAAGTCGCGGGCGCGCTGGGCGTCCTCGGGCGTGTCGGCGTTGGTGCGGATGCCGAGCGTGCGGTACTTGTCGGCGAGCTTCATCACGAAGTCGTAGTACTTGAAGGTCTGCGACTCCGAGGGCTTCATGGTCCGCGAGACGAGGACCTGCTTGAGCTCGCTGTCGGCGGTGGCGATGGCCCCGGCGAAGATCTCGCCGGTGGTGCCGTTCACCGAGATGGCGTCGCCCTCGCGGAGCGTGGTGTTGCCGCAGCGGAGCGTGCCGGCGTGGTAGTCGATGTGGATGTCGCCGGCCCCGGCCACGCAGACCTTGCCCATCTGGCGGGCCACGAGAGCCGCGTGGCTCGACACGCCGCCGCGGGTGGTGAGGATGCCGTCGGCGGCGATCATGCCGCGGAGGTCCTCGGGGCTGGTCTCGATGCGGCAGAGGACGACGTGCTTGCCCTTCTTGGCCAGTTCCTCGGCCTTGCCGGCGGTGAAGGCGATCTCACCGCTGGCAGCGCCGGGACCGGCGGCCAGACCCTTGGTGAGGAGCCGCCCGGCCTTGCGGGCCGCCTCGTAGGCGTTGCGGTCGAAGATCGGCTGGAGGAGCTGGTTCATGGCCTCGGGGTCGGCCGAAGCGATGGCGTGCTCGGGCTTCATCAGCCCTTCCTTCACCATGTCGTGGGCGATCCGCACGTAGGCCAGCGCGGTGCGCTTGCCGTTGCGGGTCTGCAGCATGTACAGCTTCTTCTTCTCGATGGTGAACTCGAAGTCCTGCACGTCGCCGAACTTCTTCTCGAGCGTCTGGCGGACCTTCATGAGCTGGTGGAAGGCCTTGCCGATGGTGGGATCCTCGGCCATGTGGTCGACCGGCTTCGGCGTGCGCACGCCGGCCACCACGTCCTCACCCTGGGCGTTGACGAGGTACTCGCCGTAGAAGACGTTCTCACCGCTGGCCGGGTCGCGGGTGAAGGCCACGCCGGTGGCGCAGTCGTCGCCCATGTTGCCGAAGACCATGGATTGCACGTTGACGGCGGTGCCCCACTCGTCGGGGATCTTGTACTTCTGGCGGTAGATGATGGCCCGCGAGTTCATCCACGAGCCGAACACGGCGGAGATGGCCCCTTCGAGCTGCTTCATCGGATCGGTGGGGAAGCTCTGGCCGGTCCAGCGCTTGACGAGGTCCTTGAAGCGCTGCACGAGGTCCTTGAGGTGGGCCTCGGTGAGCTCGGTGTCGAGCTTCACGCCTGCTTCCTTCTTGAGGGCGTCCATCACCTCCTCGAAGGGCTCATGGTCGTTCTCGTGCTTCTTCTGCACGCCCATCACCACGTCGCCGTACATCTGCACGAAGCGGCGGTAGCAGTCGTAGGCGAAGCGGCCGTTGCCGGTGGCGGCCTTGAGGGCCTCGACCGTGGTGTCGTTCAGGCCGAGGTTGAGGATGGTGTCCATCATGCCCGGCATGGAGTCGCGGGCCCCGGAGCGCACCGAGACGAGGAGCGGCGCCTTCTTGTCGCTGAACTTCTTGCCGGTCTCCTGCTCCATCGTGCGCACGTTGCGGGCGACGTCCTCCATCAAACCCTTGGGCATCCGCTTGCCGCCGGTGTAGTAGGCGTTGCAGACCTCGGTGGTGATGGTGAAGCCCGGCGGGACCGGGAGGCCCATCTTGGTCATGGCATGGAGGTTGGCGCCCTTGCCGCCGAGGAGGGCCCGCAGGGAGCCGTCGCCCTCGCACTTGGTGCGGCCGAAGTAGTAGATCATCTTGCCCGCCGACTTCGCGGCGGAGGAGGCGGACTTCGAGCCGGACTTGCCCTTGGGGGCGGTCTTCTTCTTCTTCGTGAGCATGGCCGTAGGCATGGAAAACTCCGCTGGGGACCGGGCGGGCCGAGGCCACTCGCCCGGAGAGGTGACGAGCGAAACGAGTCGGGCAGTGTAGCGATCCGCAAAGGGTCCCATGCGGTTTTCCCCCCTTCTCCCCCGCGTATCATCGCCGCCGTGACCGACGCCGCCGCATCCGCCGCTTGCGTGGACGCCGCCACGGCCGTGCGGCGCGTCCTGCGCCGCTGGCCGAAGGACCGCCCGCTGGTGGCTCTCGTCTCCGGCCCCGGCGCCAGCCGTTGGTCGCGGCGTTCGATCTTCGCCCAGCCCGAGTCGTTCCGCACCCTGCGCGTGCCGCACGGGCTCGGCGCCGCCGAGGCGAGGCGCGGCATCGAGCGCGAACTGCGCCTCCTCCTCCGCCGTCCGGCATCGGCGCCGCCTTCGCCGCATGCCGGCTGGATCGGATCGCTTTCCTACGACCTCGGTCGCGTGCTCGAGCCCCACGCCGCGGGGCCCTCGGGTCGCGCCGCGAGCGACGACCGCGATTGGCCGCTGGCCGAGTTCGCGTGGTGCCCCGATGTCCTCGTCCTCGACCACGCCACCGGCGCCGCCACGGTGGTCGGCGATCCTGGCCGGGTGCCGATCGACCCCGCCGAGCTAACCGCAGGCAGCGAGGAGGGCGAGGCCGCATCCTTCCTGCACGGGCCGCTCGACTCCCTGCCCGGGCGCCCCGCCTTCGAGCAGGCCGTCGACCGCTGCGTGAAGCTGATCCACGCCGGCGACCTCTTTCAGGCCAACCTCGCCCGCCGCAGCAGCGCCACCTTCGACGGCTCGACGCGGGCCCTCGCCGAACGGGCCTTCGCCGCGAGCGGGGCGTGGTTCGGGGCCTATCTCGAGACCGAGGGCGGGCGGACGGTCGTGTCCATGAGCCCGGAGCTCTTCCTCTCCTTCGACCGCGCCTCGCGGCGGGTGGTGACCCGCCCGATCAAGGGCACGCGGCCCGCCGCGGTGCCCACCGACGTCCTCGAGCGCAGCGAGAAGGACCGGGCCGAGCTGGCCATGATCGTCGACCTCATGCGCAACGACCTCGGCCGCGTGGCCCGGATCGGCAGCGTGCGGGTCGACGCCCCGCGGACCATCGAGAGCCATCCCACCGTCCACCACGCGGTGGCCGAGGTGTCGGGCACGTTGCGCGACGGCCTCGACCTGGTCGACCTCCTGGCCGCGACGTTCCCACCTGGCTCGGTCACCGGGGCCCCCAAGATCCGGGCCATGCAGGTGATCGACGAGCTCGAGCCGCGCCGCCGCGGCCCCTACTGCGGGGCGACCGGGCTCTTCTCGACCGACGGTTCGCTGCTCCTGAACGTGGCCATCCGCACCATGGCCCTCAGCGGGCGCTCCCACGGGCGGCCCGGCGAACTGGCCGGCACGCTCGACTACTGGGCCGGCTGCGGCATCGTCGCCGAAAGCGACCCGGCCTCGGAGTGGGACGAGAGCGTCACCAAGAGCGAGGTTTTGCTGCGGGCTTTGGGCGGCTAACCAACAACAGCGCTCACGCCGCGGCCCGGCCGGGCTCTCCGCCTTCGTACTGCTCGCGGGCCTGGCGCTGGAGATCCTGCTGCAACATGATGTAGCGGCGGATCTGCTCGGCGACGAAGCGCTCGTGCGAGGGGTTGAAGGTGAAATCGAACTGCAGCCCGGCGTAGGTGCACTGGGCGCTGTCGATGTGGGTGTGGACCACCTTGCCGCTGGCGCAGATGGGGACCGGCAGCTCGGGCTTCAGGCTGAGCCGCATCCAGAAGACGCGGTGGTGCGAGAACTGGGCAGCGCTCTTCGAGTCGACCTTGAGGCCCACGCCGCCGCCGCCCAGGTTCATGAGCGAGGCGGTGAACTTCGGGCCCACAGTCGGCATGAGCGATTCGTTCTCGGTCCGCTCGGGAAGCGTCTCGCCTTCCAAGGCGGCCTCGAAGGCCACCTCGTTGTAGCGCTCGGCGATGACCACCGACTTGGGGTCGAGGAGCGGCCACACCTCGACCTCGGGAAGCTGGAGGGCCGCGGTGTCGACGCGCAACCCGCGGCGCGAGGATCGCTCGACGTTGGCCGGCATGTGGATGCGGACGGCCTGCGTCGGGCGCGGGCCGCCGCCGACCGCGGCAGTGCCGAGGACGACGGTGCGGAACACCCAGCGGTTCTGACCGATGGCGATGGCCGCGACCAGCTCGATGCCGGGGGCGATCTGGATCGGCCGGCCGAGGGCCGACGGCTCCTCGACGACGATCTCCTGTTCGGTCACGTCGACCACGCGGACCCGCCACACGATCGTGCCGCCGCCCAGATGGGCCATCGGCTCGTCGGTGCGGGCCGTGGGCCGGGCCACGGCGATCTCGATCGCACCGCTACGGTCGCGGATCTGCTGGAGGCTTCGCCGCCATTCGAGTGTTCTGGATCGTGATGCAGCCACGCTGGGGTCTCCTGCGCCGCTCGTGCATCGGCTCCCAACTGTCGGGGATCGAGCGTGGCGTCGGGAGTTCCCGCCTTCGCGCCGCTTAGGGGCGGTCCTGCCAGTCCTACGGTCAGGCCCGAGAAGCCGCCGCCGCGAGGTCGGCGACCAGCTTGCGGGCCTCGTTCTCCCCCGCCGCATCGAGGCCTTGGCCGGCGAAGCGGACGAGGTAGTAGCGATCGACCACCGCGGCGAAGGCCTCGGCGGCGGCCGGGCGCTCGCTGCGCAGGGCCTCGACATGCTGGAGCGGCAAGCGATGGGCGGGCTTGGCCAGGCCAGCCCGGGCCAAGGCGTCGAGGGCATCGAGCCAGAACCCGATGTGGCGCAGGAGTTCGCGGTCCTTGGCCGAGCGGCGGGGGTCGAGGCCGGTCGCCTCGAGGAGCCGCCGCCGGCGCTTCCGCCAGCCGACCAGGGCCATCACCGCCAGCACGCCGGCGAACCCCACGAGGCCCATCCAGATGTAGCCGGCGGGCCCCAGCCGGAAGAAGTCGTTGATCCGCTTGGCCCGGTCGGAGAGGGAGGCCATGACGTCCCGGGTCTGCCGCTGCCAGGCCCCGCCCAGGCGGTCGGCGAGGGTGGCCTGGGTGGAGGAGTCGAAGCCTAACACTTGGCTACTCCACAGGAACTCCATGCGGTCGTAGGCCCAGCGCCAGCGGTCGGCCCAGGAGCGGTTCTGCTGCTGGAGCGAGGCCAGCGTCTCCTGGGGCGTGGCGTCGAGCCGCATCCAGGCGTGGGCTCCCACCCGGACCTCGGCCCAAGCGTGGGCGTTCGACTCGCGGACCACGTAGGCCTGCACCGTCTCGTCGAACTCCATGGCGATGTAGCCGGTCACCACGCGGGACTCGACCCCCACCGACTGGCACATGGCCACCAGGGCCGAGGCGAAGTACTCGCAGTGGCCGAAGCGGTAGCGGGTCAGGAAGCTGTAGATGGGGTCCTCGTTGGCGACGCGGACGAAGGCCCCGAGGTCGGTGGTGTAGGAGAAGGCCGGCGACTGCAGCCACTCGGCGAAGGCCCGCGAGATCTTCCGGTTCCGCTGCCAGCGGAGCTCGGGGTCGGCATCGATGGCCTCGCCGCTCGGCAGGTCCTCGAGGCGGAAGGAGTCGAGCGTGGAGCGGGCGAACTCGGCGATCTCGGGGACCGGGAAGCCGGCGGCGCGGTCGACCGGTTCCGGCCCGCCGCTCAGGCGATCGACCGTCTCCTCGCTGGGGAAGGGCTGGACCTTCACCGCGTAGGAGTAGATCCGCCCGAAGCGGTCGGCCCCCGAGTCGCGGAGCAGGAAGGTCGAGGGGTCGAACTCGAAGATGCGGCCGTCGTCGCTGGCCACGCCGATCGGGGCGTAGACGCTGAAGACCACGTCGCTCGCCAGGCTCCGCATGGTGACCTTCTGGATGTAGGTCTGGAAGCGTTCGTCGATCGGCTGCGGAGCGAGCGAGGCGAAGGCCCGCTCGCGATCGGCGGCGGTGATGATGCGGACCGGCGTGGTCTTGATCGGGCGCCAGCCGCCGCGGCGCCGGGTGCGGGTCCAGCGCCCCTCGGTGGGCTCGTAGCGGTCGAGGACCGCCCCGCGGAGGTAGAGCGGCTCGCTGAAGCGCAGGGCCTCGCCGAGGCGATCCGTCCAATCCACGGTGAAGACCTCGCGGCGGCTCTCGGTGATGCGGTCGTTGGTGAAGAGCCGGACGTCCTCGGAGAAGCCGGTCTGCCGCGAGCCGAGGCACGGGTCGCGGCGGGCGAGGTCGGAGAGTTCGCGGGGGAAGATGACGAAGATCACCACGCTCAACACCGCCCCGAGGATCCCGGCCACGATGGCCAGGCTGCGGAACTGCCAACCGAGCGAGCGGCCGAAGACGGGCTGGACGGCGGGGATGAACGCCGCCGGCAAGGCGCTCGCCCCGAGCACCGAGCGGGCCCGCTCGGCGGTGAGGTGGCGATCGGCGCGGGCCCGCTCGCGGGCCGCCCAGAGCTGGGAGAGGAGGACCGTCCACAGGGCGAGGCCGGCGTAGAGGAAGACGAGAAGGGCGAAGCCGAACTCGTTGGCCTGCAGCGTGCCGGTCATGACCAGGACCGTCGAGAGGGCCAGCACCTGGCTGTAGTCGCGGGTCGTCTTCCGCCCGTAGAGCTTGACGAGGAGGAGCCAGAGGACGAAGCGGCCGAGGAGGCCCATCGTCTCGGAGAGGTCGTTCTGGGCGAGGAACTGGATCCCGGTCCAGGCCAGGACGCCGAGGAGGAGGACGTTCTGCAGCCAGCGCGGCAGGACGCGGCCGCGCGGTCCCTCGGTCACGTACCAGGAGAGGATGGTCAGCGGGGCCACCACGAGGAGGAGGGCCACGTTCCGCTGGCTCACGCAGAAGGCCACCATCGCCACCAGGACGAGGAGGAGCGCCGCGAGGCGGAATCGCTCGACGAGCCTCATGCCGTCGGCGCCCCCTTCGCGGGGGCCGGCTCGGCGGCGTCCTCGGTCGGCTTGGGGGCGAGGAAGGACTCGAGCTGCGAGGCCACCAGATGCCACGCTCCGCTCGGGGCGCAGGACGGCGCCGCCCGGTCGGGATGCACGACCACGATCGCCGCCCGGTCGCGGTCGCTCTCCGGAAGCCGCTCCTCGCCGCGCCGCGGGGCGTCGAGGTCGAGGGCAGCGAGGGCCGCCATCATCTTCTCGACGTGCCAGTGGCCGCGGCGGAGCGGCATGGGCGGGGCGTCGAGCCCGAGCACGCAGAGCCCGACCTCGTAGCCCTCGTCCTCGGCCAGGGCGATGAGCGAAGCGGCGAGGCTGATGGCGTCCTCCTCGATATCCCGCGCGACGTCCCGCGGGCTGGCCCCGGCGGCCGCGATCCGCAACTTGTCGGTCGGCGTGCGGAGGTTGAGGACGACCCGCATGCGCGGCGGACTGGAGCGGCTACGCTCGATGGTCACCAGCCCCTGCCCTGCGGCGAGGCGCTTCCAGGCGATCTGCCGGATGCTGTCGCCGGGCCGATACTCGCGGACCCCGAAGTAGTCCTCGCCGGCCCCCGCCGCGTTCGAGAGGCGGAAGCCGGCCAGCCCGCCGCGGGTGAAGCTCTGCATGAGGTCGCGCCGCAGCTCGAGGAGCCGCGGGTAGATCAAGGTCTCGGTCCGCTGGTCGAAGCGCACGCTCTTCCGCAGGAAGCCGAAGGGGAAGGTGGTCGAGACCACGAAGCGGTGAAAGGCCACGCGGCCGCGGCGCTCCGGGAAGTAGACCGCTTCGCCGTGCACCGTCTCGCCCGGGCCGACGTGCAGCACCCATCCGCGGGCCGGGCCCATGACCCGTTGCCAGCCGAGGACGCCTTCCCGGTCGCGTCCGTCGCGCTGCCGGCTGCCGGCCTTCCGCTCCTCGATGATCAGGTTGAAGGCCGACCAGAAGCGGCCGCGGTTGGTGATCGCATAGCGGAGGACGAGCGGGCGGCCCACCGCGCCGTGCCGGGGATCGAGCCGCGAACCGTGCACCCCCATCAGCATGCCGCCACTCACCACACCCGAGATGAGGACGCCCGCCAGCATCGCCCCGAACACCCACACCAGCAGATTGTTGGGACGGTTGGCGGCAGCGAGGCCGACGAGGAGCGTCAGCCCCACGTACATCACGCCCGGTAGATGCAGGTGATAGCGGCGGCGCACGTTAGATCAACGGTACTTCTCGGCTTCCTTCATCAGGCTCTCGGCGCTCTCCCCCTGCCCCACGTCACCCTTCCACATCGCGTCGTAGGCGCCTTGGGGGCCGTTGTTGGCGCTCGGGGCCAGGGTGACGACGAGGGTCTGTCCAGAGGGCGACCCGGGCAGGTGGTCGGTCCACTCGGCGGTGCCCACGCCACCCTTGGCGGCCTTGATGAGCCACATCTCGTCCATCCATCCCGCCCCGAAGCCGGACACGCTCAGCGTGAAGCTGCCGTCGGGCCCGGAGGTGGCTCGGCCGGCCTCCTCGGGATGCATGCCGTTCGGATCGCGGACCACGGTGACCACGGCGCCGGCCACCGGCTCGCCCGAGGCGTCGCCCGGGCCGGGCATCCAATCGATGATGCCCATCTCGCCGCGGACCACGCGGCCGTGGATCGTGTAGCCGCAGCCAGCGAGCGGGAGGCACGCAGCGGCGAGGAGTCCGAGGACGAGGCGCGACGGGCGTCGGAGGAAGTGGGGCATGGTGGTCATTGTGGCCAAGCCGGCGGCGTCACCGCGGCAGGAGCCGGACGACGAGGAGTAGCAGGCCGGGCAGGAGGATCAGGACGACGAGTATGGCCCAACCGAGGCGGGCCGGGGTGAGGACTTGGCCCACCCGCCGGGCGAGGGGATCGATGCGGGCTCCGGGGTCGGGCTCGGGTTGGCCGACGTCGACCTCGTCCCAATCGACCTCCGGTCCCTCCACCCGATTCGCGGCCAGGACCGCTTTGGCTGCATCGAGTTGGTCGGCCGCCACCTGGACCGGCACGCGGACGAAGGGCCCCAAGGGTCCCGACGAAGGCAGGATGGCGAAGGGAAAGACGAAGGCCTCGATCCCCGCGTCCTTGAGGACGGCGGCGATGGCCTGGGCCTCGAACTCGTGGTCGGTCTCGACGACCGTCACCAGTCCGCCGCCAGCGGTCGGATGGTCCGAGCCTCGCTCGCTCGTCATGGGGACAGCGTACCCGTGGCGGTTGCCGCGGGCGACGGTCAGGTCGCGTGCAGGTCCTGGCGGAAGCGGTCCACGGCCTCGAGGAGGGTCGGAGCGTTGCCCGGTCCGAACCCCTGCCCGGGCAGCATGACGCGCCAGTCGGTGACCGCCTCGCGCTCGATGTCCACCGTCTCGCCCGGGCGCAGGTGCGTCGCGAGTTGGGGCGTGTTCAGGAGTTCGCCCTCGACGGCGTCGCCGCGGAGGCGCTTGACCTCGAACCAGAGGTGCTCGCGGCCGCGGTCGGGATTGCCCCGCGCTGCGAACGCGGCCTTGACCAGGAACGCCGGTCGGGTGGTGGGTTCGCCGCGCCGGATGGCATCGTCCAAGGCCCGACCGACGGCGGCGAAGGCCGTCGCGAACTCGGGCCAGGTGGCCCGGGCCTGGCGTGCGAGTTGCCGGGTCGAGCGCTCCGAAAGATAGATCGCCCCGCGGCCGTCCTCGAGCAATCGAATGGCCTCGGCCGGCCACGTCCACACCTTGCGGAAGGTGCCCTTCGGCTCCGGATCGCAAACCGCCGCCCGCACGCCGGTGAGCGGGTTCAGGGCCCCGACCTCCTCGCCTTGGCGACGGTCGGCAAGCGAGCCGACGCTGTCGCTGTCGAGATACGCGGCAGCTTCGCGCCACGGGCGGAAGGCGACGCGGAGGTTCTCGCCGATCGCCGCCACCACGCCGGGCGGCGGCAGCGAGTTGCCCAAGGCCAGCATGGCGATCCCGTTCAAGAGCGTGATGGCCGTCCCGACATGCTGTCCCGGAAGCTCCAGCATCTCGAGTTCGGGGCACCCGCAGCGCCACAGTCCGACGGTGTAGAGCCAGACCCGGTCCTCGGACTCGAGTTGCTCGGCCCGGCCGGCGGCGTGGACCCGCCACAAGACCTCTTCGGTCGCGGCCGGCTCGTCGGCGAGGAAGAGCGAGACCAGCTCCTCGCGCACGAACCACTGCCGCGTCGCGGTGTCGAGGACGGCGGGGATCGCCTCGAAGCTTCCGGCGAGCAGCCGCATCAGGGCGATGAAGTCGTTCAGCGGATCCTGCTCGGAAAGCATCGCCTCGCAGCCGACCACCCAGCGATGGCGGACCAGGCTCACGTCGGGCAGGTCGTCTGGACCCATGGCTTGGGCCGGTTCGGCCCAGACGATGACCGGCGACGCGAGGCCCGGCACCTCGAGCACCCGGTTCCAGGCGATGGCCTCGTCCTCGGGCTCGATCTCCTCGAGCACGGTGATGGGGGCCCCGACGAAGTTGGCGAGGCCGCGGGTGACCTCGTCCGCGGTGGGCGGCGTGGCCCCGGGCCAGAGTCCGACCAAGGAGGTCGGGAAGGGCTGCGGCAAGTCCCAAGCCCGCTCGTCGACGGCACCGTCCGGGCTCGTCGAGAGCAGCCCCGAGCCCGGGTCTTCTGGGCTCGGGTCGTCGGGGGTGAAGGAGAAGGGCTGGTCGCCGGATCCTGCGTTCATGGCATTCATGGCTTCCGATCGGTCCCCCGCCAGGGGACAAGGTCGGCCGGGCGTTCCGCGGGGAACGCCTATCGCGCCAGCGACCATTGGAACACGCAACACACGCGGCGATGCGATGTCGCCAGGTGACATCGCCGCAGCACTTCTCGAAATCGAAATCTAAATCCGAACCGGGGCGAGGGAATCGCCGGGCGGCCAAATCAGAGCAGATAGCGAGAGTCGCGGCATGACATTGCCTTCATCCCGGCGTGGGCGTTCGGATCGCTTCACGTTCGGCGGGCAAGGCAAGCCCAAACCTCGCAATTTGCCACTCGATTGACAGGTACGAGCGATTCCGCGAGAAGGATGCCGTGGAGTCGCCAACCTCCCATTGCTTGGCCTGTGGCTACGACCGCACGCATCTCGCGGCAGGCGCGGCGTGCCCGGAGTGCGGCGACTTCCCGGCCCCCGACACGCGGGCTCGATGCGAGGTCCGTTTCGCGCATCCCTTGCGCCGTGCGCTGCAGCAGGCGACGGGGCAAGCGGCGCCGAAGGGCTGGTGGCTGCTCCTTCCCGGCCGCGAACGCCGCCTTCATGCCCGGCTCCAACTTGTGGGCGGCATCGCGGCCAGCGTCCTCGTCCTCCTTGTCTGGTTCGGGCTCGGCGGCTTCCTGCTCGTGGTGACCGACCTTCAGGTGGCGAAGACCTCGGCCAAGGTCCGCGACGGCTACGCGGCCTTCACGCCGGCCATCGTCTCGCTCCCGGCCATCGTGCGGGCCGACGCCCCGTGGCGCGGGCCGCTGCAACGGACCGAACCGGCCCAAGCCTTCGACGTCGATCCTCCCCTGCCCCCGACCTGGATCGAGCTCCACCACCTCGGATGGTCGCCCTATCTCGCCGCCCAGGTCTCCTGGCTGGCATGCTCGAGCGCCTTGGCCTTCCTCGCCTTGCGCTTCCTGCTCTTGCCGGTTGCGATCCGTCTCGGCGGCGGAGCCCGCGAGCCGTCCGCCCGGGCCGCCGCGAGCGTCGCCGCCGACGCCAGCGTGGGCAGCGCCGCCATCGCCTTCACCTTGCTGGTGATGGCCGCCGGGGCTACCTGCTTCGTCCTCGTCCGCGTCCTCCCGACCGGCGCAGGCGGCATCGTGGCCCGGATCGCCCCGACCGTGGTGGCCTTCCTCCTCGCCGCGCTCCCGCCCCTCCTCATCGCCAACGAGATCCGGAGCGACCGCTCGCGGCGCGTCTTCCCGGCCCCCCTCCTGACCGCGGCGATGGCCGTGGTGACCTATCTCGCCGCGGCCTTCCTCGCCCTCCTCCTGATGGGCGGGACGTTCACCCTCGCCACGCGGCTCCTCACAACGCTTGGGCTGCTCCCCCCGAGTCCTTGAGACAGGTCTCGAGGAGGACGACGAGCGGCGACTCCATGCGGATCAAGGTCTGGAGCTTCTCCTGGGCGAGCTCCCGCTCCCCGCGGCGGGCGTGGACCATGCCCGCCACGTAATGGCCTCGCTCGGCGTGCGGATCGACCTCGAGGGCCCGCGTCGCCGCGGCCAGGGCTCCGTCCAGTTCGCCGGTGTCGAAGCGGAGGATGGCCAAGCGCTCCCACGCGCTCCTGTCTTCGGGCTCGAGCGTGACCGCCCGCTCGAGATCCTGCCGGGCCTCGCCGAACTTCCCCTCCGTCATGGCCACAGCGGCCCGCATGGCGAGGAGAGAGCCATCGTCGGGGGCCATGGCACTCGCCTCGTCGACCTGCCGACGCGCCTCCGGCAACCGCCCGCGGCGCATGGCCACGCTTGCCAGCACCAGTCGCGCCTCGAAGCATCGGCTGTCGATGCCGAGGGCCCTTCGAGCCAGTTCCGCCGCCTCGTCGAGGCGATTCCCAGCCAGGCACGCCTGGGCCACGACGACCCGGGCCTCGGGGTTGCGCTCGTCTTCGCGGATCCAGCGCTTCCCGATCTCGATGGCGTCCGAGGGGTGGCCCACGTCGAGGTAGAGCTCGAACAAGGCAGCCAACGCGGGAAGGGAGCGAGGATGGTCGACCAGGAAGTCCTCGAGGGTCTTCATCGCTTCCTCGTCGCGCTCGAGGGCCAGGAAGCTGTCCGAGACGCCGATCGCGGCATCCACGCAGGAAGGGTCGTCGCGGAGGACGCGCTCGAAGTGGAAGCGGGCCCGTTCCCAGCGGCTGAGCCCGAACGCCGCGAAGGCCGCTCCGAGGCGGGCGTCGTCGTCCTCGGGATCGAGCCGCAGCAACTCGTCGAAGATGCCGAGCGCCTCGTCGAACTGCTCGTTGGCGAGGAGGGCGTCGCCGAGGGCTTGGCGGAGCGCACGGTCCTCGGGCTCTAGGGCGGCTGCCTCGCGGCAGGCCTCGAGCTGCCCGCCGCGCTCGCCGCGCAGGGCGGCGATCTGGGCTTGCCAGAAAAGCACCGCCGATCGCTCGGCGCCAAGCCCGGCAGCCCGCTCGATCGCCGCTGTGGCTTCGTCGATCCGCCCCATGCCGATCAGGCACGATCCGTGGAGGAGATGGATCGCCGCGCTCTCCGGCGCCGCCTCCAGCCCGCGCTCCAGCCACTTGAGGGCCTCGGGGACCTTGTCGTCGTCGAGGAGGATCGTCGCCAACTCGGTCAGCGCATCGATGTCGTCCGGCTGCTCCCGCAGCCGGTTCTTCAGCACCCTGTCTCGCGGCTTCATGCTCGTCTCGCTCCGGCCTGCCCCTCGACGGGAAAGGCTACCACAGGGCCGGAGGCGGGACGCTCGCCGCTCAGGACGAACCTTGGCGCATCCGGTCGAGGCTCTCCGGGAAGGGATACGTGGGGAAGACCCCGACCGAGGCGTTCTCCCACATCTGGACGGCCGGATAGACGTCGCCTTCGTAGCCCGCCGCGTGCATGGCCTTGAGGACGGCCTCGAAGCAGGGCTCGACGCCGCGATGGTCGACCAGGCGGTTCGACTTGGCCCCGATGAAGGAGACGCTGGCGCAGGGTTGGCGGTCCATGCGGCCCTCCAGCATCTTGGCGATGGTGCGGAAGCCGCGGTAGATGTCCTCGAGCGTGAAGTGGTCGCGCTCGGCCGGGCGCAGCAGCCCGAGGACGAGGACCCGGTCGAGGTCGAACTTGAGGACGTAGGGTTCGCGGTCCTCCTTGGCGTGCAAGGCGACCGCGCTCCGGAAGGTGCGGGCGTAGGAGGTCACCGAGGAGAGGGTCCACTGCGAGGTCGGCACCAGCCGCAGGATCTCGGCCAGCACGCCGTGGCTGTTGTCGTGGTCGTTCACGCCGCACACCACGGTGCGGTAGCGGCCGCGGACGATGTCGTCGAGGAGATGCTGCCCCCACTGGATGCGGACCCGCCGATCGAGCTGCACCGACCGGGGATCGCCGGAGGGGACGATGGCGATCTTCTGCATGCCCTTGGCGACCTGCATGAGCTGGTCGCCGTCCTCGTTGTAGATGCGCGGAGCGGTCATGTGCGCAGTATGCCACGTTTCGCGCGGGGTGTCCGCGCCGCGCGGGCGACCCTACAATGCGTCCGTGCGATCGGCGCCGTCCCAACGCGAGGCCGCTTCGTCCGCGCGCCCGCCGCGCGGGGCGACGGTCTCGCCGGAGGAGATCGCCGAACGCTTGCGGCCCCTCTGCGCCGACGCCAATCACGACTTCGTGATCGGCGCCGCGGCCTCGCTTGCGGTCGGGATCGGCTTCACCGCCGCCATCTACTGGATCGGGCTCTCGCTCGCGGCGTGGCTCCTCTTCGGACTTCCGGGAGGCTACGGACGGGCGGGTGCGTTCCTTTTCGGCGGCGGGCGTGAGCTGAGAAGCATCTCCCTCGTCGCCTTGGCCATCGCGACGGTCGTGGCCTGGTTTCGCGTCGGCCCTTTCGACGAGCCCGAGCGGGACGACCACAAGGAAGACCCCATCCTTCATCCCGCCCCGGCCCGCCTGACCGAGGAGGAACCGATCGGCTTCGCGTGGCGCGACCAGGTTGGATACCTCTACACCTCCGGGCCGCGTCAGGTGATGGAGGCGATCGTCCAATGGCGCGATCGAATCGCCCCGAGCGCGGCCCGACGGCGACGGGCAGCGACGCTCGTCCTCGCCATCGGGCGGAGCGGCGTGCCGGCCTCGACGTTGCCCCGCGACCAAGCGACCATCACCGCGGTCCGCGACCTCTGGCGGCTGCGCCTGGTCCGGAGCGAGGCCCGCCACGGTACGCCAGTCCTCGAACTCACCGAGCGAGGCCGCGCCCTCCTCGAGGGAACCGCGGCATGAGCCAGCACCTTTCCTCCGCCACGCCGCGAACCACGTGGCCGCGGCGATTGCGACGCATGCTGATCACCCTCGCCATCGCCTACGTCCTCTGGCTCGTCCTCCTCTTCCTGCTGCAGCGGCAGTTGCTCTTCCCGCGGACCATCGCCAACGCCCACTACGCGCCGCCGCCCTCCTTCATCGAGAAGGAGACGCTGACCGCCGACGACGGCACGACCATCGACGCCTTCGTCCTGCGGCAGCGCGGCGAGGGACAGTCGCCGGCCGTCGTCCTCTTGCATGGGAACGCCATGCTGGCCAACGACTGGTTCGAATGGGCCACGAGCCTCCACGACCGCGGCTGGACCGTGGTCATCCCCGAGTTCCGCGGCTACGGACAGAGCGCGGGATCGCCGTCCCGCGACGCCCTCGTCGCCGACACGGCGATGTGGCTCGATGCCTTGGGGAGCGATCCCGCCATCGATCATGGGCGCATCGCCGTCTACGGTCGATCGATTGGCGGGGCGATCGGAGCCGAAGCCGCGGCCAAGGCCAAGCGACCACCGGCCGGTCTCGCCTTGCAGACGACGCCCGACAAGCTGGCCTCGTTCGCTTGGCGCTATGGAGCCCCGCCCTTCCTCGTCCGCGATCCCTTCGACACCTCGGCGGCCGTGGCGACCCTGCGGCGAACGGGGCAGGATTGCTCCTTCCTCGTCATCGTCCACGCCAACGACGAGATCGTGCCGGCGGCGCACAGCGCGGCAATCACCGCTGCGGCAGCGGCCACGCCGGTCGTGGCCAAGGGCACGCACAACGAATACGCCTCGCCCATGGACGAACTGACCGCCGAGGACGCCATCGCCCGTTGGCTCGATGGGGTGCGGATGCCTCGGCACTGACCTCGCTGCGGTCGCGCCGTTTCGCGACATCGGTTGGCGCGCCGGCGATGACGAGGGCTACGCTCTCCGTCACCGAAGGCCAACCCATGATTGCTGTCGCATCCTTGCCGATCGCTCTTCTCGCCACCTGCGCCGCCCTCGTCGCTCCCGATGCCGCGGACCGCACTGCCCCGCGGCCTATCGCACCCGACCGAACCGAGTCGCGGACCGTGCACCTCACCCAGACGGTCACCCTGCACGACATCCCGAGCGGAGCGAAGGACGTCCGCATGTGGGTGCCGATCCCGTCCGACGGGTCGTGGCAACGCGTCCTCGATCGACGGCTCGTCTCCGCCCCAGGTACGTGGAAGCTGGTCCGGCAGGACCGCGGCCGCGGCGACTTCATCTACGTCGAACTCGCCGACCCCACGGAGCCGACCGCGTCGGTGGTCGTCGAGTGCACGGTCGAGCGGACCGGGGTCCACTACCCGCTCGCCACCATGGAGACGTCGGGCGCCGCCCAGCCGACCATGTTCCCCGCGGCGCTCGACTGGAAGGCTCCGCTGATGGAGGTCGACGCCCGCATCCAGAAGATCGCCGACGAAGCGTGCGGCGGCGAGAAGGATCCGGCGCGGCAGGCCCTTCTCCTCCTGAAGACCGTCTCCGCCAAGGCCGACCACTACTCGAAGGATCCGAGCAAGCCGGTGTGCGGGCGCGGGGCGGCGTGCGATTGCCTCGACCAGGGCGGCGGGTGCTGCACCGATCTCCACTCCCTCTTCATCGCCTTGGCCCGGGCCCGCGGCATCCCGGCCCGCATGCAGTACGGCTACCGCATCCTCGACGGAAAGGCCGGCTCGAGCTTCGACCCTGGCTACCGCTGCTGGGTCGAGTACTTCATCCCGGGCGCCGGCTGGATCCCGACCGACGTCGTGGCCAGCGACAACGCAGGCGAGTCGAACCCGCTGCAGTGGGCGTCGCTGAGCAGCACGCGGGTCTGGCTCTGGGAGGGCCGCAGCTTCGAGCTCGACCCGCCCGCCAAGGCGGGGCCGATCCACACCATGACCTGCGGCTGGGCGGAGATCGACGGCCGCCCCATCAACCCGGTCCCCAGCCGCGACGGCAAGGTCCCGGCCCAGCTTCGCCGCACCGTGCAGTTCGAGGTGCTCGAGTCGAACCGGCCGAAGGATGCGCCGGCGCTGCCGGAGTGAGGGGCAGAGCGGCGATTCGGGGGCCGTTCAGACCTGCACGATTGGACCGGCCGTCACGCCTCGCCTCCGAGGACGAGACGTACCTTCTCGCGTCGCAGCATCTCGTGGGTGCGGAGATACTTGACCTTGAGCGCGATGCAGACATTTGGAATCTTGACGCGGGCGAGGGTGTGCTCGATCTGCTCGTGGGTGACGACGACGTGACCGCCCGCGAGGGCGTGGGCGACGAGGTGGTAGTCGGCGGCGCTCAGGAAGGTGGTCTTTGCGGCCGGGGTGAACTTCTGCGAACTCACCCACTCGCTCACTCGGGCCATCGCGGCTAGCACATCGACATCGGGCTGGCGGAAGAACGTGGCCCCGAGCTTGGGAAGCCACTCGTTGAGTTCGTCATCCTGCAGCTCGCCCTGGACTTGGGAGATGCTGGCCACGATGCCCGCCTTGCCGGCCCTGATGAGCCACTGCCAGAATCCCGGGCAGAAGTCCATGCCGTAGTGCCAGGCCTTGGCCTCGATGAGGACGTTCGTATCGAGCAGGTATGCCACTAGCGCCCCCCGCTCTCAACCCATGACGGGTTGGCGAGATCAAGGCTGTGGCCGAGATTCTCAAGGGTCTTCACGTTTCGACAGCCGAGCAGACGGAAGGCCTCGGTGAGGGTCGACCGGCCTTCGTACGTGCTGGAGATGACCGCCGCAGCGAACCTCGGACTCAAGCGGTAGCGCGAGGTGTTGTAGAAGTCTCCGCCGCCTTCGCCTCGCTCCTTTCGACGCTGGAGGATGGCGCGGAGTCGGACCGACTCGGCCTCGTGAAGGCGACGGTGCTCATCCTTGGATAGATGGCCAGCATCTCGCATCCGGCGAAGAATGACCAAGGTGCTCACGCGGAACAGCGCCGACAGCCGCCGCATCTCCGCGGCCAGCTCTGCGGTCGCATCGAACGCTTGCTTGAAGGTCGCCAGCGGCACGAGCACCTCGGCGGCGACAGCGTTGCACCACGCTTCGACCGAGTGCCGCGGCGACGGAGCCGACGCAGGCGTGATGTCGGAGACACCGGACTCGCCGATCCAGAGGTGGGCGAGCTCGTGGGCGAGCGTGAAGATCTGGCCGGCCTTCGTATCGGCGCCATTGACGAAGACAAGCGGTGCGAGATCGTCGCTCAGCGCGAACCCTCGGAACTCGCTGGGGTCCAGCGTGCGATGCGTGTTGTTCCCCACGATGCCGCTGGCCATGACCAGCACGCCGATCTCATCCATGCGAGCCATGAGGAGCCCGACGGCATCGTCGGCGGTGCGAGCCTCGGCAAGCGGTCGGACATCGAGGTCGAGCGAATTCCTGATGCTCGCGGCGGTTCGAAGGATGGACGAGGCCGGGCTGGCGGACCCGACGAAGCGGCGAGGCTCGTCTCCCATGAGCAAGGCATGCTGGCGAAACCAGTCCTGCCGCTGCTGACAGAGGTAGATGGTGTCGAGGAGGTTGGCCGACGGACGAGACAGCGGAGCGCTGCCAGGCGTTCGGAAGTCAGGGATCGGCACCCGCTCGTCGGGTGGCCGCTGAAGGAAGAAGAACCCAACCGGCGTGTGGGTGGCCCTGGCGAACTCCTCCAACTGCTTGAAGGTCGGCGCCTTCTCCCCTGCCAGCCATGCCGCGAACCCTGAGAACTTCTCGGCCAGCGCAGACTCCGGCTTGCCCGCACGCTTGCAAGCCCAGCGAAGGAGTTCAGGCCTCACCGGCACTCTCGTCACGACGCTCCTCACTCTCGCCCCTCGTCGGTCGGACAGCGTAGCCGTTCAGGCAGGCATCCGGCTACCCTCGCTCGACGGCCAACGATGAGATCGGACTGGCGCTGCGCCGTCCACCGCCGGCGCTGCCGGAGTGATCCTCACACCTCGACGCCAGCCGCCTGCCACGCCTCTTCCGCGTCGGCGGATCGGTCCGCGGGGACGAGGAGGTAGTCGGTCAGGTAGGTCGAGACGACGAAGACCGGGATGCCGCGCTCGGCGAGCGGCGCGGTGAGTCGGGCGATGATGCCGACGAGCGCGAAGTCGAGCGTGCCGCGCACGCGGAAAGCGGCCAGCGGTCCGTGCGAGGGAACGCCGGCCGGCACCGCCGCCGCCGGGCCGACGATCGAGAGTTCGTCGGCCGAGCGGGAGATCGACCAGAAACCGCTTCCCGCGGCCCACGGCGGCAGCGCGGCATCGGCCGGCAGCCGAACCACGCGATAGCTCCCGATCCGCTCGAGGGCCAGCTCAGACGACAAGATTGACCATCCGGCCCGGCACGACGATGACCTTCTTCGGGGCCTTGCCGCCGAGATGCTTCTGCACCTCGGGATCGGCGAGGACCTTGGCTTCGATCTCCGCCGCCGAGGACTTGGCGGGGACGAGCACGCGGGCCCGCACCTTGCCTTGCACCTGGACCGGGATCTCGACCTCGTCGTCGACGAGGAGCCCAGGGTCAAACGCCGGCCATGTCGCCACCACCACGCTGTCGGCGCGCCCCGACCGATGTCCCAACCGGTGCCAAAGCTCCTCCGCCATGTGCGGGGCGAACGGAGCCAAGAGGCAGGTGAAGCGCTCGAGCTGCCCGCGGGTCATGCCGCCCTGGGTGGGGTCGGCCATGTCGCTCGGGCGGGTCGCGGCGTTCACCACCTCGATGAGGGTGGCGATCGCCGTGTTGAAGGCCAAGCGCTCGATGTCGTCGGCCACCTTGTGGGTGGCTCGATGGAGGAGCTTCTCGATCTTCGGATCGGGCTGCGCGGCGAGGAGCACCTCGCCGGTCCGCTCGTCGATCGCCAGCCGCCAGGCCCGCTGCAGGAAGCGGAAGACGCCCACGATGTCGCGGGTGTTCCAAGGCTTCGACGCCTCGAGCGGCCCCAGGTACATCTCGTAGAGCCGGAAGGTGTCGGCCCCGAACTCGGCGATGATGTCGTCGGGGTTGACGACGTTCTTCAGGCTCTTCGACATCTTGGCCACCACCTGCGAGACCTGCTCGCCGGTGGCCTTCTCGATGTACGTGCCATCGCCGCGCTCCTCGACCTGGTCGGTCGGGACCAGCGACTTGTCGCTCCGCTGGTAGGCGAAGCTCGTGATCAGCCCCTGGTGGAAGAGCTTGCCGAAGGGCTCCGGCGTCGAGACGCAGCCCAGGTCGAAGAGGAGCTTGTGCCAGAAGCGGGCGTACAGGAGGTGCAGGACGGCGTGTTCCGAGCCGCCCACGTAGAGGTCGACGCCGCGGCCGCCCATCCAATAGCGCTCCGCCTCGGGCGAGACGAAGCGGGACGACTCCTTGGGCGACGCGTAGCGCAGGTAATACCAGCACGAACCGGCCCAGCCGGGCATCGTGTTGGTCTCGCGATGGACCCGCGTGGTCGGCGGCAAGAGTGCGGCGTCGACGCCGGCCGCGCCGGCCGTCGTCTCCACCCACTGCGTGGCCTTGCCGAGCGGCGGCACCGGCTTGTCGCTCTCGATCGGGGCGTAGTCGGCGAGGTCGGGCAGCCGCACCGGCAAGGCCGCCTCCGAGATCGGCCAATGCATGCCGCTCGCGTCGTGAACGACGGGGAAGGGCTCGCCCCAATAGCGCTGCCGGCTGAAGAGCCAGTCGCGCAGCTTGAAGTTGACGCGCCGCCGCCCGATCCCCTTCTGCTCGATCCAGTCGGTGATCCGCTTCTTGGCCTCCGTGGTCGGCAGGCCGTCGAGCGAGATCTCCTCGTTCCGCGAGTGGATGCCGACGCCATCGGCGTCGGTGGCCTTCTCTCCGGTCCAAGGTTCGTTGGCCATCTCGACGACCTGCACGATGGGCAGCCCGAAGACGCGGGCGAAGTCGAAGTCGCGCTGGTCGTGGCCGGGGACGGCCATGATGGCCCCGGTGCCGTAGCCCATCAGGACGTAGTCGCTCGTCCACACCGGGATGGCCTCGCCCGTCGCCGGGTTGCGGGCGTAGTAGCCGGTGAAGACGCCGGTCTTCGTCTTCGACTCGGCCATGCGGTCGACGTCGGCCCGGTTGCGGGCCACGTACAGGTACGCGGCCAAGCCGTCGGGGTCGGTCTCCGGCGCCGGGTCGGCGATGGCCCGGGCCACCAGCGGATGCTCGGGGGCCACGACCATGTAGGTCGCCCCGAACAGCGTGTCGGGCCGGGTGGTGAAGACGAGGAGCGACTCGTCGGGCCGCTCCTCGCGGAGCAGCTTCTCGAGCTTGATGACGCGGAAGACCTCGCGCTGCTGGTCGTCGGCGTCGACCACGCCGACCGTGGCCTTCAGGGACCGCACGCGGCCCTGCAGGGTGAGGATCTCGCCGATCTGCTTGGAGCCGAGGTGGGTGCCGGCGAGCGAGACCTGGACCTCGAGCCCGGGCATGGCCCGGCAACGGTCCTCGATCCGCCGCAGGAGCTCGGAGTTGGGGTTCGCCAAGCCTTCCTGCAGCTCGCTCAGGCGGACCCGCAGCTTCAGGCCGCCGCTGCCTCGGTCCTCGCGGGAGCGCAGGATCTCGAAGCGGACCTCGGCCCCTTCGCTGCGGCCGATCCACTCCGTCTGCATGGTGCGGGTCGACTCCGGCCACTCGACCAAGGCCAGATCGGCCAGCAGGCGCTCGGCGTAGGCCGTGATGCGGAACATCCACTGCTTGAGCGGCAGGCGATAGACCGGATGCCCGCCGCGCTCGCTGCGGCCGTCGATCACTTCTTCGTTAGCGAGGACGGTGCCCAGCTTCGGGCACCAGTTGACGGTCTGCTCGCCGACGTAGGCCAGGCGATAGCGGTCGAGGAAGTGCTGCCGCTGGAGCGGCGTCGCCTTCGACCAGCGCACGCGGTCGTCCTGGGCCGGGCCCAGCTCGAGCAAGGCGTCGCTCCGCTCGAGGCGGGCGATCAGCTCGGCGATGGGTCGGGCCTTCCCGGCCTGCGGGTCGAACCAGGTGTGGTAGGCCTGCAGCCAGATCCACTGCGTCCAGCGGTAGTAGTCGACGTCGATCGTCGCGAACTCGCGCGACCAGTCGTAGCTGAAGCCGAAGCGCTTGAGCTGCCGCCGGAAGTTGTCGACCGCCTTCCGCGTGGTCACCGCGGGATGCACGCCGGTCTGCACCGCGTACTGCTCGGCGGGCAGGCCGAAGGCGTCCCAGCCCATGGGATGGAGGACGTTGAAGCCCTTCATCCGCTTGTAGCGGCAGATGATGTCGGTGGCGGTGTAGCCCTCGGGATGCCCGACGTGGAGCCCGGCCCCCGAGGGGTAGGGGAACATGTCGAGGCAATAGAACTTCGGCTTGCCGGCGTCGAAGCCGGGCTCGCCGGGGTTCGGCACCCGGTAGATGGCGTCCTTCTCCCACCGCTCCTGCCAACGAAGCTCGAGCTCTCCCGCCAAGGAAGCGGTGTAGCGATGGGGCGTCTCGGTGGCGGCGGTGGAGGTCTCGGACATGGCGTACCCGTGGTGGGAGCGGTGTGGGGCAGAGTGTAGTGGAACGGAACAACGGCGAACGCCGCGAGGGTCGAGCCTCGCGGTCGGGCGGCGCCGGAGCCTTGATCAGGCGGACCTGTCGAAACTCAGTCCTTCTTGGCCGAAGCGGGGATTCGACCGCCCTTCTCGCGGTCGAACTGGGCGAGGTGCTTGAGCGTCTCGCCCACCAGATAGAAGGAGCCGGTCACGCACACGAGGTCCTCGCGGCTCACGGCCCGGGTGGCTAGCTCGAGGGCCTCGGGAAGCGAGCGGGCGATCTGGCTCATCTTGCCGCTCCGCTCCATGAAGAGCCGCTGGAGCTCGTCGGGGTCGGCGGCCCGGGCGTTGGACTGGGCCCGGGTGAAGATGACCTTGTCGGCGCCGAGGTTCACCCGGTCGAGGAGCGTGGCCACGTCCTTGTCGGCGCAGCAGCCGAAGACGCAGACCATCGAGTCGTAGGGGACGTGGGCCCCGACGCAGCGCATGAGGGCGCTCATCGCCGCCGGGTTGTGGGCCCCGTCGACGAGGACCCGCGGGCGGTCCCAAACCAATTGCATGCGGCCGGGGATCCGGGTCTTGGCCAGGCCGGCGGTGATCTTTTCCTCGGGGCAGTCGAAGCCGACCGTCTTGAGGTGGTCGACGGCGGCCAGGGCCAGCCCGCAGTTCGAGGCCTGGTGCTCGCCGGGCAGCGGCACCGGCAGGTGCTCGAGCCGCGAGGTCTTCGAGTAGAGGCAGACCCGGGTGTGCGGCCCGAGGTCGTCGGTCGAGCAGAAGCGGCTCGAGAACTCGATGTCCTTGTTGACGATCCGCAGCGGCGATCCGACCTTCTCGGCCACCTCGGCCACGGCCTTCTCGACCGCCGGGTCGCTCTCGAAGATGATGGCCGGCACGTCCTTCTTGAAGATGCCGGCCTTCTCGCGGGCGATCTCCGGCAGGGTCGAGCCGAGCAGCTTGGTGTGGTCGAAGTCGACCGAGGTGATGATCGACACCTCGGGCTGGAGGACGTTGGTCGAGTCGAGGCGTCCGCCGAGGCCGACCTCGACCACGGCGATGTCGATGGCCTGCTCGGCGAAGTACTTGAAGCCGACCGCGGTGATGATCTCGAAGAAGGTCGGCTCCGAGTCGAGCTTGGAGGCGGCGTTGGCCACCTGCTTCATGAGCTCGGTGAAATCGTTCTTGTCGATGGTGGCGCCGTTGATCTGGATCCGCTCGCGGAGGTCGACCAGGTGCGGCGACGTGTAGAGGCCGACCGCGTAGCCGCACTCCTGCAGCATGGCGGCGATCATGGCCGTGGTCGAACCCTTGCCGTTGGTGCCGGTGACGTGGACGGAGCGGAACTGCTGGTGCGGGTTGCCGAGCTTCTCGAGCAGGGCCCGCATGCGGTCCAGCTTGAAGGTCTCCTCGGTGTAGCGGACGATGCGCATCCGCTCGATGTCGGTGCGCTCGAGGAGCCAGCGGACGGCGGCGCTGTAGTTGGGGAGCTCGACCGCCAGTTTGCCGGTGCTGGGGGCCGCTGGACGGGCGGCCGGGCGGGAGGAAGAGCTGGTGTCGCGGCTCTTCGGTCGCGGAGGAGGCTGCTTGGCCATAGGCGGAGCAGTCTAGCGATGCCCCAAACCGGATTCAAATATTTGGGCGCAATCCGTTGACTTGTAGCGACTTGCCGCGAACGCTTCTGGTTGCGGCTTTGCCTCCATTTCCGGACTCGCCCTCAAGGACGGACCTGGCAACGCCGACCACTACGATCCGCGCCCGGCGTGGCGACACGTGTTGCCGAAGCTCGGGCGCCCCCTTGAGACAACGAGTGGCGCGATGAGCCACAAATGGAGCTCGGACTGGCGCGAGGCCCTCGAGAGCCAGAATGGGCACGCCGCGAAGGGGCACGACCACGAGCCCCGGTCCGACCACACGACAAGCAGTGAGATCCGCATGACCCGGAACGAACGGAAGCAGGCCGTCGCCAACGAAGCGTGGCGCGCCCTGCGGATCATGAGCGAGTTCGTCGACGCCGTCGACACGCTGAGCCGCGTCCCCGCTGCGATCAGCGTCTTCGGGTCGGCCCGCACGCCGTCCACCGATCCCTACTACGTCAAGGCCATCGAGTGCGGCCGCAAGCTCTCCGACCTCGGCTTCGCCGTCATCACCGGCGGCGGGCCAGGCATCATGGAAGCCGCCAATCGCGGGGCCTTCGAGGCCGGCGGCGTCTCGGTCGGGCTCAACATCGCCCTGCCGATGGAGCAGAAGCCGAACCCGTTCCAGAACGTCGAGCTCGACTTCCGCTACTTCTTCATCCGCAAGGTGATGTTCGTGAAGTACGCCCGGGGCTTCATCATCTTCCCCGGCGGCTTCGGGACGATGGACGAGTTCTTCGAGGCCCTCACCCTGATGCAGACCTTGAAGATCGTCCCCTTCCCCGTGGTCCTGATCGGCCGCGACTTCTGGAAGGGCCTCCTCGACTGGTTCCGCCACACCCTCGACGAGAAGTACCACACCATCTCGCCTGGCGACTTCCAGCTCTTCCACGTCACCGACGACGTCGACGAGGCGGTCCGCATCGTCCACGACGCCTACCTCGGCAAGCTCGAGATCGGCGGCGACCTGCCCCGCTTCCCGACCGACACCGAGGCCAAGGAGAGCGGCGAAGGCACCCGCCGCGGCGTCCTGCCGCGCCGGAGCGCCGTGCCCGACAACGGGACGATGGACGGGGCGATCTGAGGGAGGCCTTTGGGCACCACGGAGCCTAAAGACCGCTTCTTATTGGCCATTGCGGCAATTCTGCCATTTTCTAGTGCTATTACTGCCATCTTTTGGCGGATATGGTGCCATGCTCTCGACTCGACGAGAACGCCATGGGCATCTTCCCCGACGACATCCGCAGCCTGCTCGGCGAACTGAACGACGCGCTCCTCCTCGAAGACGCCGAGCGGACCGAGTGGGTGATCTGTGGCGGGACCGCTCTCGCCCTGCTCAAGCTCGTCCGGCGAACGACTCGCGATGTCGACGTCCTGGGCACCTGGAACGCAGGGGCGATCGAACTCGTCGCGGGTGACTTCTCCGATCGCGTCAGGCGGGCAGTGCGCCGCGTCGCGGCAGCCCATCCGGAGTTGCAGAGCCCGGGCCCGCCCTGGGTCAATCTCGGGCCGCGGCATCTCGTAGAGCTGGGCCTGCCGGAAGGCTTCGCGAAGCGACTGAGCGTCCTTCCGATCGGACCCAAGCTGACTCTCCATCTGCCGAGCCGAGCTGATCTCGTCGCCCTGAAGCTCTTCGCCGCAGCCGATGACTTGGGCGAGCGCCAGCACATCCACCTGGAAGACCTGCGTGCAGTCGGCGCAACAGTGCAGGAGCTTGCGGCAGCCATCACGTGGATCGAACACCTGCCAGACCCGCATCATCGGATCCGGGCCTCCCTGAGGCGCGTCGTCGAGGACCTCGGCCATGAAGACCTCGCCCACTACATCGCCCACTACATCATCGTCTGAAGGCCGCGTCCGCGAGGCGTTGCTGACGGTGCTGCACGCCCAGTGGCGGGCGCTCGGCGTGCCGTTCAGTTCGGCACCTCCGGCCACATGTCCTGAAGTCATCGATCCCGAGGCGCTCCTCTGGTGCTCCCTCGAGTTCATCGACCGGGAACCTCGGCTCGCGGAAGGAGTCCGGGCATGGGTCGCAGCGAACCGGGCGCGGCTGATCGGCGAGCGCATCATCAAGCTCGTGCGGGCCTCGCCCGATGATGCGCGCGGCGAGCGATGGCGGGCCTTGCTCGACGAGAAGCGACCACGACTCGGACGCCGCCGGGCGGATGACCTCGGGATCGGCAGCAAGCAGCCAGGCCGGCAGGCAGGAGGCCCCTCCACGCTCCTTCTCCGTGCCCGCGACCTGCTGGGAAACGACTGCCGCTCCTTCCTCATCGTGTTCCTGCTTGGGAGCGAGCGCGGTCTCCGCCTGCGGGAACTCAGCAAGTGGACCGGCTACTCCTACCGCGCCATCTCCGAGGCGGCGACGGGCTGGGAGCGTGCAGGCGTCGTCCACATCAGCCATGGCCACTGCGTGCTCGCCGCGCCGACGCCATGGAGCGAATTGCTCGGCTGCCAGCGTTCGGAGATCGTGACCATCGACTGGCCGGCCGCCTACCAGGCGCCGATCGAGCTCCTGCGCACGCTGGCCAAGGCCCGTGAACAGCGCTTCGCGGCACACCACCAACTCATCCTGTCAGCGATTGCGACGACTGTAACGGCCCTCACGAACGCTGCCGCCGGAGCCGAGACGTCGCGGGTGCCAACCCTGAACTTGCTCCGGTCGGCGCTCGAGGGGTGATGCGGCCCGGCAATCGCCGATCTCCGGCGTCCGCCGTGTCATCCCTCACCGCCACTCATGCTTCGGATAGCGGCGGCGCAGCTCGTTGCGCAGCTCGGGGTACAGCGTCTTCCAGAAGTTTGCCAGGTCGCTCGTCACCTGGAGCGGCCGCTGGTTCGGACCCAGGATCTCGAGCGTCACCGGCACCCGCCCGCCGGCCACGGTCGGCGTCCTCGGCTCGTCGTAGAAGTCCTGGATCCTGGCCCGCCCGCGCGGCGAGGCCCCGGGCTGGTACTCGATCCGCATGCGGAAGCCGCGCTGGAGCTGGACCTGCTCGGGGGCCATCTTCCGCACGAACTCCTGGTCGCCGTAGGAGAGGGCGTTCCGCACCGCGTCGAGGCACGGCCGCTCCCGCACCTCGCCCGCCCGCACGGCGCCGGAGACGATCTCCGCGCGCACCACGTCGAGCTCGTCCTCGTCGTAGGCGATCAGCCCGCGATCCGGGAACCACTCGCGCACGCAGCGGACGCGGGCGATCCACTGCTCGACCGCCTCGTTCCAGTGCTCGAGGGCGATCGTGCCGTCCTTGACCTTCTCGACCAGGATCTGCGCCGCCTGGGGCGAGGGCTTCGCCGGGCGCGCCGTCGACTCCACGACGATCGAGCCGAAGCGTTCGTCTTCGATGTCGTCGACCGCCTTGCTCGCGTCGTTCCAGCGGGTCTCGATGCGCCGCTCGAACCGCTCGGGGAGCGTTTCCTCGACGACGTCGCGGGGGATCGGGCTGACCAGGGAGAGCGTGGCGAGGAGCTTGTCGCCGAAGCCGGTCTCGCGGATCTCCATGGCCAGGAGGAATCCCGCCGCGGTGACGAGCGACTCCTTGTCGAGCACCACCTTGCGGCGGCCTTCGAGGTGGCAGTGCGGGCGCTGGGCGTCGGGGCGCCAAGCGATATGGTCGGGGAAGCCGGCCACCAGGCAGGCGATGCCGGCGGCGCCGTCTCCTTCGTGCTCGCGACGCGGGCCGGCCACGCGCTCGGCGTGCCGGGCTAACTGCTCGGCGGCCTGGGCGCACTCGCGGGCGGCGAGGGGATGGAGTTCGACGCGCTGACGGAGCTCGCGCAGCCGGCCGCGCTCCCAGCGGGCCAGGCAGCGCTCGCGGGCCAGGAGGTCGGAAACAGGATCGCCCGCCTCGAGGGCGTCGCGCAGCGCAGCCGGCGAGGCATCGNNNGTCGCGCAGCGCAGCCGGCGAGGCATCGACCACGAAGTCCTTCTCCGCCGCCACCGCTGCGAGACGGGCGGCGAGCCGCGGGCAGCCGCGGCGGGCCCCTTCCAACAGCACGCGGGCCAGGCGCGGCTCGGCTGGCACGCGGGCCATGGCCCGGCCGAGGTCGGTGATCTGGCCCCCTGGACCGGTCGCATGCAACAGGGCGAGGCAGGCCTCGGCCCGCTCGACCATCTCCGCCGGCGGCGGCTCGAACCACGGGAACTCGGCGTGGGAGGCGACGCCCATCGCCTTCAGGCGGAGCGTCGCATCGGCCAGGTCGACCCGGGCGATCTCGGCGTCCTCGAAAGGCGGCCGTTGGGCGTGGTCCTTGGTGGTCCAAAGCCGCATGCAGCGGCCCGGGGCGACGCGGCCGGCCCGGCCCGTCCGCTGGTCGGCGGTGGCTTGGGCGATCGGCTCGACGCGCAGCGTGTTGAGGCCGCGCTTGGGATCGACGCGGTGGACGCGGGCCGTGCCGGCGTCGATCACCACCCGCACCCCTTCGATGGTGATCGAAGTCTCGGCCACGTTGGTCGCGACGATCACCTTGCGGCGCTCCGACGGCTCCACGGCCCGGTCCTGCTCGGCCGGCGGCAGCGATCCGTGCAGGGGGACGATGAGGAGGTCGAGCCGCCGGCGGGCGGCGACCTGCGAGCAGGTCCCGATGGTCCGGTCGATCTCGTAGCCGCCCGGCATGAAGACGAGGACGTCGCCGACCGGCTCGAGGTCGAGGGCCCGGTCGAGGGCCTCGGCGGCGAGGTCCCAGGCCGGCACCGTCGGCGGGCGGTCGAGATAGCTGACCTCGACCGGATAGAGCCGCCCCGAAGCCGAGAGCGACGGGCAGCCGCCCCCGCTCGGTCCGCCGAGGTAGGCGGCCACGCGGGCCGCGTCGAGGGTGGCGCTCATCACGCCTAACCGGAGGTCGGGCCGTGCCGACTCCTGCAGCCGCTTGAGGAGTCCGAGGGCGAGGTCGGCGTCGAGCGACCGCTCGTGGAACTCGTCGAGGAGGACCGCCCCCACCTGCCGCAGGGTGGGATCCTCCTGCAGGAGGCGGAGGAAGACGCCTTCGGTCACGAACCGGATGCGGGTCGCCGCCGAGACCTTCGACTCGAAGCGGGTCTGGTAGCCGACCAGGCCGCCGACCTCGGACTTCATTTCCCACGCCACGCGGCGGGCGGTCATGCGGGCCGCCAGCCGCCGCGGTTCGAGCACGATCACCTGCCCGGCCACGGCGGGGCTAGCCAGGAGGATCTGCGGGACCTGCGTGGTCTTGCCGCTTCCGGTCGGAGCGGTGAGGACGAAGCGGTTCCCGCGCCGGACGGCGTCGAGGATCCCGTCGCGGATGGCGAGGACCGGCAGCACGCGGGCAGCGTAACGGAGGCGGGCCGTCCAGCGCCAAGCCCCGCGGCGAGTACAGTGCCGCCATGTCCGAGCCGACCCCGCGGCCGCTGGAAGAACTGCGCCGCCTCATCGACGACGTCGACAGCAAGCTGGTGGCCTTGATCGCCGAGCGGGCCCGCATCGTGCAGGAGGTCGGCAACGCCAAGCGCTCGAGCGGCGTCTCGGTCTACGTCCCGCACCGCGAGCGCGAGGTCATCGAGCGGGCCGTGGCCCGGAACCCAGGGCCGCTCTCGTCGCGGACCATCGAGGCGGTCTTCCGCGAGATCATGTCGGGGAGCTTCGTCTTGGAGACGCCGCCGCGCATCGGATTCCTGGGCCCGGCCGGCTCCTTCAGCCACCTCGCGGCGATCCGCCACTTCGGCTCCTCCGTCGAACTCCTCGACCTCCACGACATCGAGCACGTCTTCGAGGAGGTCGCCGCCGGCCGCGTCGACTACGGCCTCGTCCCCTACGAGAACTCGATCGGCGGCTCGGTGACCGAGACGCTCGACGCCTTCCAGACCAACCAGGTCAGCGTCTGCGCCGAGGCCCTGGTCAACGTGAGCCAGGCCCTGATGGCCAACTGCCCGCCCAACGAGGTGCGGCGGATCGTCTCCAAGCGCGAAGCCCTCTCCCAGTGCCGGCATTGGCTCTCGCGGCACTTCCCCGACATCGAGCAATTCGAGGCGGCCAGCACCTCGGCGGCGGTGCAGGAAGCGGCCCGCACCCCGGGCACCGCCGCGGTGGGCTCGGCCCTGGCCGGCGAGTTGTACGGCGTGCGCGTGCTGTTTGAACGGATCGAGGACAAGCCGGGCAACGTGACCCGCTTCCTCCTCCTGGCCCGCTCCGCCGCCCAGCCCACCGGGAACGACAAGACGACCGTGATGTTCACCACGGCCCACCGCCCGGGCGCCCTGGTCGATGTCCTCGCCGCCTTCCGCGACGCCAGCGTGAACCTCTCCCACATCGAGAAGCGCCCTAGCCGCCGCGAGAACTGGCAGTACACCTTCTTCATCGACTGCGACCTGCACGAGTCGCAGCCCGCCATGCGCAAGGCCCTGGCCGAGGCCCGGGCCCACTGCGTCGAGCTGCGGGTCCTGGGGAGCTATCCGCGGGCCGAGCGCGTGCTGTGAGGCGGCGGTCCCCTACTTGAGGACGTGCTTCCGCAGGTCTTCCATGAAGCGGGTGATCTGGCCCTGCTCCTTGGGCGAGGAGGACTTCTCGACGTCGCTCGACCAGAAGTCGAGGAAGCGGGTGGCGCTCTTGTCGGTGAGGCCGGGGATCCGGTTCGGATCGCGCTGCCGGCCGGCGTCGGCCTTGGCGTCGTCCTTCATGTCCTTCAGCCGCTCGCCGTCGGACTGGTCGCTCACCTTGCCGGTGACCAGCCGCTCGCCCGTCTTCATCCACTCGAGGAGCCACTCGTCCATGAACTTCTCGCGCTCCTCGGGCGGCAGGTTCACGTACTTGGCGGCTCCCTCGGCGAGGATGTCCTTCGCCAGTTGGCGAGCGTTCTCGGTGAGCTGCTCGCGGGCCGGCCCGGCCAGGCCGGCCAGGAAGCCGGCCATGATGGCCGAGTCGCTTTGGCTCATGCCGCGGAAGCGGTCGGCGAAGTCGAGGAGGAACCGCATCCGCTCCTTGAGCGGCAGGTGGTTGAAGTCGTCGAGGGCGAGGTAGCCGAGGACGTCGTCGACCGGGGTGTCGAAGATCGAGGGCGGCGGGCGCCAGCGGACCTCGAACCACCAGTAGCCGGCGACCCACAGGCCGAGGCCAGCGACGAGCGCCGCCAGCCCGCCGAGGATCTGCTTGCGGCGCTCGACGAGGAAGTCGTCGAGGCGGTCGCGGACATCGGCGTAGCGGAGGGTGGTCATGGGGTCGGGCCTGGTCCCGTCAATCCTCGGTCGCCACCGGGGAGACCTCGAGGATGCGGGCGCTGCCGTCGAGGTAGAGGGCGTTCTTCGGGTTGCGGTCGCCGTAGACGTGGCGATCCTGGCTGTCGGTCACGATGGCGAATTTGTCGGCGTTCGACTCATAGAACCGCGTGGTGAGCTTGGCCTCGGCCTCGAGCCGGATGCGGTCCTTCATCTTCTGGCTCATGGTGAGGTCCATCATGTAGGGGATCATCGACTGCTGCACCGCGAACTGGATCTGCGGCGTGTAGCGGATGAGCCCGACCACGTAGACGTAGCTGGTGCCAGTCGAGAGGGAGCCCTCCTCGTCGAAGTCGGCGGGGCAGCGCCAGATCTCGGCGTCCTTGGGCTGGTAGGCCTTGAGGATCTCAGGCAGCCCGCCCTGCGGCCCCTGGTCGGTGGCCACGGGGAGGAACTCGCACATGGGGAGGACTTCCTTGTTGGCCACGCGGTAGCTGTCGATACTCGCGTAGAGCTGCCGCAGGTGGCTCATGCAGGCCGTGGAGCGGGCCTCGTTCTGGATGCCCTTCACGGCCGGAATGATCATCGCCATCAGGACGGCGATGATCCCGATGGTCACGATCATCTCGACGAGCGTGAACCCACGACGGCGCATGGAGAAGCCCCTGGTCGACGTCGTTATAGCGGGGTCCCCGCCCGGAGTTCCAGCCCCCAAGGGGAGATTTCGGCAGTCCGGCCGCCGGACCGCCGGCTCACTCCTCGAACATGGCCTCGACGAAGCGGTCGGGGTCGAAGGGTTCCACGTCGTCGGGACGCTCGCCCACGCCGACCAGCTTGACCGGGACGTCGAGGGCGTCGCGGATGGCCACCACGATGCCGCCCTTGGCGGTCCCGTCGAGCTTGGCCAGGAAGATGCCGGTGACCTCGACCGCCTGCTTGAAGATCCGGGCCTGCTCGATGGCGTTCTGGCCGCTGGTCGCGTCTAACACGAGGAGCGTCTCGTGGGGGGCCCCGGGGATCTTCTTGCCGACCACGGAGCGGATCTTGGTGAGCTGCCGCATCAGGTCGTTCTGGGTGTGCAGGCGACCCGCGGTGTCGATGAGGAGGGTGTCCACGCCGCGCTTCAGGGCCGCGTCGCAGGCGTCGAAGGCGACCGCGGCGGGATCGGCGTTCTGGGTCCCCTTCACGATCTCGATCCCCAGCCGCTCGGCCCAGATGGTGAGCTGGGCCACGGCCCCGGCTCGGAAGGTGTCGGCGGCGCCGAGGAGGACCGTGCGGCCCTCGTCCTTCAGGCTCTTGGCGATCTTGGCCACGCTGGTCGTCTTGCCGGCCCCGTTGACGCCGACCACGAGGATGACGGTGGGAGCGACGGCGCTCTTGGCAATCCGCCGCTCCTCGTCGCTCCAGCGGCTCTTGAGCTTGGCCTTGAGGAACTCGAGGGCGTCCTCGCCCTTGGCCAGGTGCCCGGCCCGGTAGTCGGCCCGCAGGGCGGCCACGATCTCGGTGGTGGCCTTCACTCCCACGTCGGCGGCGATCAGGCGGCGCTCGATCTCGTCGATCAGCTCCTCGGAGAGCTGCCGCCCGCGCAACAGGCTGCGCAGGCCGGCTCCGAAGACCTCGGCCGTCTTGGTCAGGCCCTTCTTGAGGGCCCCGAGCACCGACTTGAAGAGGCCCATGCTCAGGTACTCCCATCCTCGGCTGGGTCCTCGGCCGGGTCCTCGGCTGGGTCCTCGGCCGGGTCCTCGGCCGCGGCGGCGCCGGTCGATTTCCACAGCTTGTCGAGCACGGCGTTCACGAACTTCGGGCTCTTCTCGCTGCCGAACTCCTTGGCCAGCTCGACCGCCTCGTTGATGGCCACCTTGGCCGGGACGCCGCCGTGGGTCATCTCGTAGTAGGCGAGCCGCAGGAGGTTCCGGTCGATCGCCGGTTGCCGATGGGTGGGCCAATCGGGAGCGAGCGGCTCGATCGCCTTGTCGGCGTCGCGCCGGAACTCCCAGGCCAGCGTGGCGAGGTTGAAGCCGTGGGTGTGGTCGGCCTCGGTGCCGGGGGCCTCTTCGAGCGAGTCGCGGACCAGCTTGTGGTCGGGGACTTCGACCATGTCGAACTGGTAGAGGACTTGGAGGGCGCAGGCCCGGGCCTCGCGGGTGGTCTTGGTCGGACGACTCATCGCAGGCCTGCCCTTCGCCCGGCCCGGACCGCTTGGCTGGCGAGGATGGCGGCGGCCATGGCTTCCTCGCCCTTGTTGCCCTTGGCCCCGCCGGCCCGGGCTTCGGCTTGCGGCATCGACTGGCAGGTGAGGAGGCCGAAGGCGACCGGCTTGCCGGTCTCGAGGGCGAGGTCCTGGAGGGCGTGGGCGACCGAGTCGGCGATGTGCCGGTCGTGGGTGGTCTCACCGGTCAGGACCAGTCCGAGGCACACCACGAGGTCGATGTCGCCGCGGCGGGCGAGGGCGGCGGCGACCACCGGCAACTCGAACGCCCCGGGGCTGTCCACGCGGAGAAGGAGTTCTTCCGCCCCACCGGCCGCGATCCACGCCCGGGCGGCGCCTTCGGCGAGGCGGGAGACGACAGCGTCGTGGTAGCGGCTGGCGACCAAGGCGCCGCGGAGGCCAGAGGCATCGGGTTGGAGGGGGAGCTGGACTCGCATGGGAAAGGCCGTGGATGGTACAGCGCACTCTGTGCTCCCCGCGGCCCCCTCGCCGCCCCCCGGCGCTTACCATCGCCTCGTGCGGCGTTTTCTCCAACGCTTCCTGACCGCGGCCCAGTTGACGCGGTTCACCTTGGCCTACGGCGCCATCGCCGACGTCTGGCTGGTCCTCCTCCTCTCCCGCGCCGACCCTGCCTACAACGACCTGCCGGTCGACAGCATGCCGATCGTCCTGGCCATGGCCGCCGCCCTGGCCGTGGCGGTCGGGCTCTTCGCCTTCGGGGCCTCGCTGAACGACGTCCTCGACGCCCGCCACGACCGCACCTTCAGCCCCGATCGCCCCATCCCGGCCGGCCGCATCCGCCCCCAGCAGGCGGTGGTCGTGGTCAGCGTCTGCCTCGCCTTCGCCACCTTCGCCGCCTCGGCCTTCGGCGTCTCCGGGGTGGCCATCACCACCTTCACCGCGCTCGGCATCGTCTTCTACAACCTGGTCGGGCGCTATGTCCCGAGCATCGGCTTCGTGACCATCGGGCTGGTCCATGCCACGCACATGGCGATCCCGAACTACCACTTCATGTTCACCTTGCCGATCTGGCTCTCGATGACCCACGCGACCACCATCGCCATCCTGGTCCACCGCCTCGAGGACAAGCGGCCGGCGGCGACGCTCCGCGACTACCTGGCGACCGCGGCGGGGTGGCTGACCTGGTCCTTCATCATCTTGGGTTGGGGATACTGGCAAGCGGGCGGAGCGTGGCCCATGGGGCACGATCCGTGGCCGGGCCTGATCTGGCCGATGGTGGCAGTGGCGGCATTCGTCCTCGTGGCCCGAATCAAGACCGTCGGGCAGCCAGGGCCGGTGGCCTCGGAGAAGTTGCGGCGCTACGGCGCGATGTGGCAAAGCCTCTACGCGGTGACCTGGTTCGGGGCCCTCGGCCTCTGGAAGCAGGCCGCCATCCTGGGCGGCGTCGCGGCCGGCGGCTTCCTCGCCATGACCGCCTTCAAGGAGATCACGATCCTGATGGCGGCCCCGGTCGGCTGGCGCGAGGATTGACTCCTCCCGGTACCATCCGCCGCCGATGCGGCAGCCGAGCCACGCACGGTCCTTCCGGCGGACGCCCTTCCCGGCGCGGGCCATGGCCATGGCCGCGATGCTGCCCTTGGTCGGCGGCTTGGCCGCAGCGGTGCGGGCCAACGGACCCGACTCCACCTTCCAGCAGGACCTTCGGACCATCGCCATCAACGGCGACCGTCTCGGCGGATTCGTCCTGAACTCGATGCCGATCGGGGCCAACCTCCGCCTCTCGGCCAATCGGGCGTGGGTCTGGCAGGTCGACGACACGCAGCGGCTCGAACTCCGCGGCGACGTGGTCATCACGCTCGGGGCCTTCACCTTCGCCTCGGACTCGGCAATGGTCTGGATCAACCGCCTGCCAACCGCGGCGGGCGACGTGAACCAGATCGCCCTCTACTTCCTGAACGTCTCCGATCCGAGCGGCCGAGCCGGCTTCGGGGCCCAAGGCAAGAACCTGCTGGTGACCGGCAGCTCGGTCGGCAGCATCTCCCTCGCCGCGGTCACCACGCATCAGGCGATGCCCGCCCCGTCGGCGCTCTCGACCCAAGGCCAGGCCCGGCTCGCCGCGTTCCTGCGGAACCTCACCCGGACCATCGACGACGGCACGGCTCGGCTCTACGCCCTGCCCGGCGTCGACCAGCCGCAGCCGCCACCCGATCCGCCACCGGTGCCCGGCGGCCCGATCTTCCCGCCGACCCCGCCGAAGCCCGCGGAGCCCTCCACCATCGAGGTGCCGGCTCCGATGGGGGCGAGCAACCTGCCCATCGTCCAGCCCAACGGCGAGGTGCACTTCACGGCCAAGGAGACGGTGATCGACGAGCACGCCGACGCGGTGACCGTCACCGGCTCGGTCATGATCGAGCTCGAGGGTGAAGGCGATCGCGGCCTCCAGCGGCTCGAGCTGCGGGCCGAGCGGGGCGTGATCTTCCTCGCCCCGGGAGCCCTGGCCCGTTTCCGCGAGTCGGCCACCGGCCTGCGGGCGAGCGACGTGGTCGGGGTCTACCTCGAGGGCGGCGTGATGGCCACCGACGGCCAGTACACGGTGCGCGGCTCGAAGGTCTACTACGACTTCAAGAGCAACCGGGCCACCATCGTCGACGCAGTGCTTCGGACCTACGCCCGCCTTGGTCGCATGGTCACGCTCTACGCCCGGGCCGCGGAGATGCGGCAAGTCTCGGCCACCCAGTTCGAGGCCAACAAGGCGACCGTCTCGACCAGCGAGTTCTTCGTCCCCCACCTCTCGATCGGCGCCGAACGGGTCACGCTCACCGAGCCGCCGCCCGGCATCGAAGGGCCGGCCAGGATCGAAGCCAACGGCATCGCCCTGCGGGCCGGGACGATCCCCTTCTTCTATATGCCGACCTACGAGGGCACCGTCGAGCCGCAGCCCCTCAAGGCGATCGACATGGGCTACCGGAGCGATCTCGGCGCCGAGATCATGACCCGCTGGGACCTCTACCAGCTCTTCGGCATGGCGGCCCTGCCCGGCACCGACGCCAGCCTGACCGTGGGCGGCTACACCGAGCGAGGTCCCGCCGTCGGCACCAAGTTCACCTTCGCCAGCGGCGAGCAGTCCGGGGCCGTCGACCTCTTCGGCCTCTACGACCTCGGCGGCACCGACCACACCGCCGCCGGCCTCGACGTCGAGAAGCCCGACGACGAGTTGCGGGGCATCGCCGCCGGGCAGTACCAGACGGCACTGACCCCGGACCTCTACTTCCAGTCGCAGCTCAACTACATCAGCGACGAGACGTTCATCAGCACCTTCCGCCGCGACGACTTCTCGAACCACCGCGAGTACGAGTCGAGCGCCTATTTCAACTCGCAGAGCGAGAACACCTCGCTCGCCCTCCTCTTCAAGTACGGCCTCAACGACTTCCTCTCCAACTCCTACCTGTTGGCGAGCCGCGCCTACCAGGTGGACAAGCTGCCCGAGCTGACCTACCGCCGCTACGGCGACGACATCTGGGACGGGCTGCTGTGGACGCAGACCTGGCAGGCCAACCTGATGAACCTGCGGCCGACCTCCGGAACGCCGGCCACGCTCGGCATCCCCGCGGCGGCGTTCGGGCTCACCTCGCAGAACTCGAGCATCCCCGACGCCTTCGAGGCGGCCGGCTACACCGACGACTTCGTCTCGCGGGTCCGCACCCGGCACGAACTGAGCCTGCCCTACGCCGAGAACAACTGGAACATCGCCCCCTTCCTGCACGGGGAAGGCGACGGCTACCTGCTCAACGACTTCTCGGCGTACTCCGCCGACGCCGGCGACCTCCGCTTCCTCCTCGGCGGCGGCGTGCGCGGCAGCGCCCGCTACGTCCGGGTGGACGACGCGGCCAACAGCCGATTCTTCGACATCCATCGCGTGCGGCACATCATCGAGCCCAACGGCACGCTCTGGTACGGCTACGACAACCTCGAGCCTGGCTCGCTGCCCATCTACGACCAGGACGTCGAAGGCATGAGCGGCGGCACCGCCGCCCAGCTTGGCGTGCGGCAGCAGTGGCAAACGCAGCGCGGCGGAGCCGGGGCGTGGCAGAGCGTCAACTTCCTGACCATGGACACGGGCGTGGTCCTCAACGACGGTGCCGACAACTACCAGCCCGGCGACACCGGCAACCCCTTCCGCTACGCCCAGTCGGCGCTGCCCGCGTTCTACACCTGGCGGCCCGAGCTCTCGCAGTGGGGCAGCAACCTCTACGGCGCCGGGTCGTGGCAGATCAGCGACACGCTGACCGTGGCCGGCACCGGGGCCTACCTCCTTGAGGACCGGCAGTACGTCACCGACCCCGACGCCGTCCTCCAGAACCTGGCCAAGGGCTCGGTCGGCCTCGAGATGCGGCACTCGCCCGACGTGAGCACCTACCTCGAGTACCGCTACTTGGCCCCGACCCAGAGCGAGCTCCTCCAGTTCGGCGTGCTCTACCAGGTGGGCAAGAAGTACCTGCTCGCGTTCAGCCCGCAGTATGACCTGCGGGCCGGCGAGCTCCGCCGCATCCAGGGTTCGCTCTCCCGCACCTTCCCCGACTTCACCTTCAACCTCACCGCGGGCTACGACCTCATCGAGGACCAGACTTCGGTGGGCGTCTCGCTGCGCATCCCCGCCGAGACCGCCCCGGCCACATGGTCGGGCGTGTCGACGGACTATCGGGGGCCGTGAGCGGTGGCGAGGCCGTGCGTCGGAGGGATTCGGGTGCAGCAGCCTGAGTCCGAGTTCGACGTCGTCCTGCGACGGATCGTGGCGGCCCTCGAGTCGGAGCCGCGAGATGGACAGCCGGGCAGGGAACGGACGAGCGATCGAGTCGTCCACCAACCCCTCAGCCTCGCCCCTCGGAAGGGGCTCGGCAGCTCCCCCGCTTCACTGCGCTACGCAGGAGAGCGGGGCAGACGCTGGTGCGAGAGCCAGCGCCTCTCTCCCAAGCACGCAGTGCTTGGGGGAGATGGTGAACGCAGCGAAGCCCCTCGCAGCGGAGCTGCGATATGGACAGCCGGGCCATGCTGGGCCGAAGATCGGTCAACGGCGTCGACGACCAGCGGTCATGATCCCGACGAGCGCCAGCGCGAGCCCGCCCGGCGCCGGGATCGTCTGGAAGTAGATGTTGTCCACCTCGTGGTAGTCGAAGGTCACCCGGTCGAACTGGAAGTCGGTCACCCAGCCGACGAAGTAGGTCCCGCTGGGCACACCCGGCATCGGGAAGGTGTCCTGGGCGACGAGTTGCCCGCCGAGGTAGAACTTGCACGTCGGGCTCGAGCCCCCATCGAGCAGGCGCTCCGCAGCGAATCCGTGGATCGGGCTCGCGAAGTCGAAGGCAAGGTACGGCGGAGCCACGACTCCCGAGTTCAGGACCAACCCCCAACCGTCCACCCAACCCCACAGCGGGTCGTTTTCTTGGATGTAGTTCACGAACTGCGTCACAGGCGAGCTGCTCAGGGTCAAACCGAGGGATGCATAGGCATCGACCGGGAGATAGCTCGGGACCCCGTCCGCCGCCACGAAGTCGATCGTGGTCGCCCCGCCGACGAGCGAGTCGAACAGCGGCTGGTCCTCGAAGACGTGCACGATGCCCGCTTGGGCCCCGACGGCGCTCGCGCCGATGGCGACCGAAGCCAACAGGATTCTGGATGTCGTCGTGCCCTTCCCCGTCATTGCTCGCCTCCATTTCCCGCTTGCATGATCCACGCCATCGCGGTGCACACCGACTGTAGCGAGTCGAGGTCCGCCGACGAACCCCAAGCCACGAACTCCCCGATTGACGAGAACCCGAAGGCGGCGAGGGGAAGCTCGAGGGGCTGCCCGGCCGTCATCGACTCCCCTGGCGGTCCCGTGCCGGGCGGGCAGAACTCGCCCGAGCAGGGGAGTTCGAGCGGCACCTGGTCGTCGCCGCTCCAGAAGCCGAGGAGCAAGGCCATGTCCGCCGCGTCGATGATGCCCGCCGACGTCCCCTGGTCGGTGGCATGGTCGCTGATGTCGATCTCGATCTCGTCGGTCTGTCCCCACGCGCCCAGCAGGATGGCGAGGTCGCTCGCATTGATGCGACCGTCGTGGTCGAAGTCGCCGCGGAGGGTGAAGATCGCGAGGTAGATCCCGTCGGGGAGGCTGGAATGCCCCTGTTGCAGATGCCGGGCCAACCCCACGATCTCGCCCGTCTCCAGGATGTCGTAGAGTTGCAGCGGCACCTCGTTCCGCCCCTCAAGCAGCGCGAGGTCCTTCAAGGCGTTCGCGCAGATGCCTCCACCTGTCGGACAGCGGTCCCAGACCAAGCCGCGGACATCCTCCCCGATCGCTTCCGCCGTCCAGCCCAGCACGACCTCCGTGCCGCAGGCGAGATCGCGCCAGCGCTGAGCCATGCTCGTGTATCCAGCGACCGGGGGCAAGACCTCGGCGGTGAGGAGGTCGCTCGGGTAGTGCCAGAGGGAGCCAGCTCGCACACAGGCGAGCCCGCTCACCTGATACACGTAGCCGGCGACGATGGCGGTGCTCGGAGGCTCCTCGGGGTCCGGGTCGGGAATCCCGGTGATCGAGCGGACCCCCGTCGCTTGGGCGTTCATCGCGTCCTCGTCGCTGTCGTAGGCAAGTCGGAACCACACCGGCACATCGGCATGGAACGCGACTCCCGCGAGCATGGCGATCTCGCATCCGGTCGAGCCGGGTCCTGGCAGCGTGCACGCCGAGACCGCCTCGGGAGCCGGCGTGTCCACCGAGCCCACCGGATGGAGCAGTGCGCCGTTGGTGACGTCGCAGGCCCACTTGCGCAGAGCTTGGATGTGGCTAGGATCGTCGGCCGACGGCGGAGGATTGGCGAAGGGGAGGGCTCCTGGATTCTCGCCGATCTCGAACCTCAGCGGCCTTCGCCAAGTGGCACATGCGAATCCGCCGGTTCCGACGATCTCGATCGGGGCGTCGACGTCGGACACCGGCTCGATCGCCAGCGCGATCGACCACGTGAGCGAGGTGCTCCCCGAGTCGAGCGCGACCTCGGTCATCGAACCGAGGTCCCAGGCTGTCGCCCGACAACCTTCAGTCGTGTCGGGATGGCCGCCCTTCCCACCCACGACGATGCCCGCGTCCGAGATGTCCCATGCGTACCCGATGACCTCGGGATGCTCGTTCGGCGGCGGGTAGTAGACGCTCAGGAGGTCGTGGAACCCGGCGTCGAGGCCGTAGTGCGACTGGGGCAGCCAGATGAAGGGCCGGGGCACCTTCACGCCTTGGACGACCGTCAGGTAGGTGCCGACGATCTCGCCGCCCGCGCTCATGGACGCGACGCCAAGGCCGTCGCCGGGCGAGAACGGATTCACCTCGGGGGCGGAGGGCGAGAGGATCGACGCGTACCAGCACTCCTCGCTGCCATCGAGGTCGCCGATCCAGGCCAGCGGACGCGGGTGGTACTTCGTGGGGAGCGGCGTCTGCGCCGGAGGCGGGCAGGACTGTCCGAAGGCCACGGCACCCAGGGCCCAAGCAACAGCGGCCGCCCCGAGGAGCAGGCCGCAGCGGTTCCGACGTCCCTTCGCCGTGCTCACGCCCCTTCGCCGGGCGCAGTCGTGCGATTCAGTTGTGTTGTGTTGTGTTGTGTTGTGTTGTTTGAGTTGTGCTCTCTCATCGCAAGCTCCAAGCAAACAGCTCGCTACATCATCCTTGCGCTGTCGACGGCGCCGCGGTTGCTTCGAGCAGGAACATCGGCGGAGAAATCCAAAAAGGAACGAAGGTCGGTGATCTGTCACGCGGGCCACGCTGGTTGCGTATGGGAACAGGCGTCTCGTTTCAGACCGAAGTGATCCGCCACCCCCTCAAGCGGGCCCGGTGGGGCGCCGGCCGCTCCCGGTCCTCGACGAGGCCGGCCCGGCGGAGGATCTTCGTCACCGTGCTCGGCGCGACCGCGCCGACGCCGTCCCGCTCCAGCAGCGTGGCGATCTTCCGCCCGCCCCAGGCCGGGTGCTCGCGCCGCAGCGCGGCCGCGGCGAGCTCGACCTCCGGAGGCGACCTCGTCGGCGAGCGGGCCGGCCGGCGCGAGAGGTCGCGCAGGGCCTCGTCGCCCCCCGCCTCGTGCCGGTCGCGCCACCGGCGCGCCGTGTCGCGATGGACGCCGAACCGGCGGGCGGCCTCGGACACCGAGATGGACCCTGAGCGAAGCAACATGACGAGCTCACGACGCTGGTCGAGCACGGACCTGACCTCCCATGGCATGCGCGTCTCCTTGAGGGGACGCGACACTGTCCCGGACTCCCGGGCTGCCGAGGATGTCCGTGCACGCTGCCGAGGATCTCATCGGTCTGGACACTCGCGCTACGCGGGAGAGCGGCGCCTCATTCTGCTGTCCGCTGTCTGCTGTCCGCTCTCTCGCGGCGCGACCGCGCCGCCAGATACTCGCCCGCCTGCACCGTCAGCTTGCGCCCCTGCCGCGTGCGGGCCACGAAGCCGATGCGGAGGAGATACGGCTCCACCACGTCCTCGAGCGTGTCGGAGTCGTCGCCCATGGTCGCCGCGATC
>JBGAKK010000109.1:0-10629 GCA_044224425.1 Phycisphaerales bacterium | reverse complement strand
GACTTCGAGCGTGACGAGCCCCGAATCGGCCGGTCGCACGCGGGCGATCGCCTTCCACGGGCCGAGGACGAGGAGGGTGTCGCCAACGTGCAGCTTCTCGTCGACCATCCGCTCGCAGAGGGCTGCCCCGCTCCGCCGCAATCCGATGGCGGTTAGACCGGTCCGGGTGCGGAGTCCGACCTCGATGATGGTCTGGCCGACCAGGTCGGAGTCGGCGGTGACCATCACCTCGGCCATGCCGAGCTCCTGGGAGCGGTCGCGGAAATACTCGCCGCTCAGAGGGAGTTCCTCGAGGCCGAAGGAACCGCGGAGGGCAGGGAGCGACGCCGCATCGTGGCCGCGATCGACGAGCAGGATGTCGCCGCCACGAAGTTCGAGGTCGGGGCTCGGGCAGAGGACGCTGCGTCCACCGCGCCCGCTGCGCTCGACGGCCAGCACGTTGAGGTCGCGGGCCGCGCCGCGGTCGAGGGCGGCCACGGTGCGGCCCTCGAGGGCGGACCCGGCCGGGACGCGGAGCCGCGACTCACGCTTGGCGAGCCCGTACCGCTCGATCCAATCGGCGAGCCGCGGGCGGGCGGCGCCGCCTGTCGCTCCTTCGCCGCCGCCGCCCGGGAGCAGCTTTCGGGCAAACAGCATGTAGCAGACGGCGATGACCAGGATCGGGGCTCCGAACGGCAGGAAGGTGAAGAAGCGGAATCCGGTGGTGTCGGCGGCCTTGGTGGCCTCGAGGTGGCGGATGAGCTCCGCGTTCACCACCAGGTTCGGGGCGGTGGCGATGAGGGTGGTCATGCCGCTCACCAGGGCGGCCACGCTGATCGGCATCATCAGGCGGCCCGGCGACGAGCCCGTCGACTGGGCGATGCGGAGGGCGACAGGGATGAAGATCGCGGTGACCGCGGTCGAACTCATGGTCGCACCGAGGGTGCAGACCACGACCATCAAGAGACCCATCAGCCGCGTCTCGCTCGAGCCGGCCTTCTTCGTCAGCCAGTCGCCGAGGGCCCGGGCCACGCCGGTCCGCACCAGCCCCTCGCCGATCACGAAGAGGGCGGCGATGAGCACGATGTTGGCGTCGGCGAATCCGGTCAGGGCCTCGTTGATGGTGAGGACGCCGGTGAACGGCAGCAGCACGATCATGAGGAGGGCGACGACGTCCATCCGCGGACGGTTCATCGCAAACATGACGACCGCCGCGCCGAGAAGGAGGAGGACGAGCGCGAGTGATTGGCTCATGGTGTCTCGCTAGCGGTGGCGCCCCACGGACTGCGGGTGTGCCGACTCGATCGGTCGGCGGCCGCGAACGCGGCGAGGCGACCGACGCCTGCGGCGTGGAAAGTAGGGTGCGCCGCGGCTCATCGCAAGGGCTCTTCGTTGACAGCGGGTTGTTTCGCTCGTCTAATCCCCGACGACTCAATCGGGGAAGCGACGCGGCCGGCGCTGGCCGCCCGACCCTGCGAGCGGAGAGGACCGATGGCAAAGAAGGCGACGACGAGGGCTAGCTCGAAGGGCCCGAGGCGATCCACCGGCTCGACGGCCGGCCGGGATCCGGCTGGTCATGTCTCGACCGGCCAGCTTCCCCGCATCGAGGTGGTCCGGGGGCTCGTCAAGGAGGCCTACGACCGCTTCCGATCCAACAAGGAAGGCTCGAACTCCACCGTCTATCCGGCCTTGGCCCGGGTTTCCCCCAAGCTGTTTGGCGTCGCCGTGGTGGGCACCACCGGCGAAGTGGTCGAGTTCGGCGACGCGTCGCATGAATTCACCATCATGAGCGTCTCGAAGCCCTTCGTCTTCGCCCTGGTCTGCGAGCTGCTGGGGGCGCCGAAGATGCGCGAGCTGGTCGGGGTGAACGCGACGGGCCGGGCCTTCAACTCGACCGAGGGCGTCGAGCGGTCCGGCGACGGGCGAACCAACCCCATGGTCAACGCCGGGGCCATCGCCACCACCAGCCTCGTCCCCGGGGGGTCGACCAAGGCCAAGTGGAAGTTCATCCAAGAGGGGCTTTCCCGCTTCGCCGGACGGCGCCTGGCCGTGAACGAGGAGGTCTACGAGTCGGCCTCCGCGACCAACTTCCGCAACCAGAGCCTGGCCCGGCTTCTCCAGAGCTACGGCCGGATCTACATCGACCCCGCCGAGGCGGTCGACCTCTACACCAAGCAATGTTCACTCGACGTGAGCGCCCATGACCTCGCGGTGATGGGGGCGACCCTCGCCGACGGCGGCGTGAACCCGATCACCAAGGAGCGCGTGGTGGCCCCCGAGGTTTGCCACTACGCTCTGGCTGTGATGGCCACCGCCGGCCTCTACGAGACTTCCGGCGACTGGCTCTACGAGATCGGCCTGCCCGGCAAGAGCGGGATCGGCGGCGGCATCGTCACCGTCTCGCCCGGCAAGGGCGGGCTCGGCACCTTCGCCCCGCCCCTCGATGCGGCCGGCAACAGCGTGAAGGGCCAGCTCGTCGCCAAGCACCTCTCGCAGCGCCTCGGCCTCGACCTCTTCGTGTCCGCCCCGGTCGCCTAACCCTTTTCGCGAGGAACGCCGCCATGACGACCACCCCCGTCGCAGCCAACGACTCCGAGCGTTCCTCGTGGGTCCCGATGATCGTGATCGCCATGGGCCAGGTGCTCATGTCGTTCAACGTGGCCGCCATCCCCGTCTCGATGGGCGGCATGGTGGAGCGCTTCCGCACGGCGCCGACCACGGTGGGCACCGCGGTCGTGATGTACTCGCTGGGCGTCTCCGGCTTCGTCATGCTGGGGGCCAAGCTCGGGCAGCGGCTCGGCTCGAAGCGGTTCTTCCAGATCGCCGTCGGGCTCTTCCTGGTGGCCATGATCACCATGGTCCTGGCCCCGACCGCCAGCGTGATGCTCGCCGCCCAAGGCCTGGCCGGACTGGCCGGCGCCGCCCTGGTCCCCACCTTGGTGGCCCTCATCGCCAACCACTACCGCGGCAAACAGCAGGCCGAGGCCGTGGGCTGGCTGGGCTCGGCCCGGGCCATCGCCGGCGTCCTCGCCTTCATCAGCGTCGGCTTCCTGGCCGCGATCGACTATCGCCTCGGCTTCGGGCTTCTCATCCTGCATGCCGCGGCGATCCTCGCCCTCAGCTTCAAGCTGAAGCCTTCGGCGCCCAAGCCCGAGGTGAAGATCGACGCCCTTGGTGTGGTCCTCGCCGCGGTCGGCATCATTTGCGTCACCTTCGGCTTCAACAACCTCCGCGGCTGGGGTGTCTTCATGGCCCGGCCCGCCGCTCCCTTCGACATCAGCGGCGTCTCGCCCGCCCCGCTCCTGATCGTGGTCGGCATCGCGGTCGTCACCGCCTTCTTCGTGTGGTCCCGCTCACGGGCCGAGCAGGGGAAGATGCCGCTCCTGGCCGTCGAGGTGGTCCGCTCCGGCCGCGAGTGGGCGACGGTCATCGCCCTCTTCCTAGTGGTCTCGATCGAGGCGGCCATCAACTTCTCGGTGCCGCTCTACATCCAGATCGTGCAGGGCCGATCGAGCATGGCCACCTCTATCGCCATGATGCCCTTCATGCTCACGGTGTTCTTCACCGCGATCCTGATCGTCCGGCTCTACCCGAAGTTCTCGCCGCGGCAGATCGCCCGGGCCGGGTTCGTCCTGGTCACCGCCGGCACCCTCTGGCTCTCCTTCGTGGCCCGCAACGACTGGGCCGTCTTCCCGGTCATCATCGGCCTGGTCACCGTCGGCCTCGGGCAGGGGGCCTTGGTCACCCTCCTCTTCAACGTGCTGGTGACGGCCTCGCCCAAAGAACTCGCCGGCGACGTCGGCTCGCTCCGCGGCGTGACGCAGAACTTGGCCGCCGCGGTGGGCACCGCGGTCATGGGCGCCCTCCTCGTCGGCATCCTCAGTTCGACCGTGCTCGGCAAGGTCGACGGCAATCCGCGGCTCTCGGACGAACTGCGGGCCCAGGTCGACCTCGACAACATCAACTTCGTCTCCGACGAGCGGCTCACCGAGCGGCTCGCCGCGACCACCGCCACGCCGGCCGAGGTCGAGGAAGCGGTGAGGCTCAACACCGAAGCCCGGCTCCGCACCCTGAAGATTGGGTTCCTCGTCCTCGCTTGCCTCGCCGTCCTCGCCATCTTCCCCTGCAGCTGGCTGCCGAACTACCGGCCCGGCGAGGAGATCCCGGGTGACGACGCCAAGGGCACTCGCCCGGCCAGCCGCTAGCCGCTTCGAACCTCTCACGGGGGCCCCTCCCATGCAGCGACGATCCCTCGCCATCCTCCTCGTCGCCCTCGCCGCCGCCGACGGCGCCTACGGGCAGTCCGCGCCGCCGGCTTCGCCTGAGACTCCCGCCCCGATCCCGGCTGCGCCTGCGCCCGAGAGCGCGGCCGCGGGCTCCAACCTCTACGACGCGCTGTGGACCCCCGACGTCGAGCTGCCTGGCACGCTCAGCAAGTACGACGACGGCTTCTCGCCCGGCGACGCCACGACCAGCACGATCAAGGAACTCGACGAGATCGAGGCCCCGCACGCCGGCCGCTTCCTGATGTCCTTCACCGACCCGCTCCTCGACGCGGTGGCCGGTCCGCTCGGCTCGCTCTACAGCCAGACCGGCCTCCGGTTAGGCGTGGCCTACACCACGGTCTTCCAGTGGGGCAACGCCGGGGCCAACGGCTTCTCCGGCGACCTCGACCTCATGGCGGCGTGGACCCTGCTCGGCCGCGGCACGCCCGACACCGGGACCTTCGTCTTCACCGGCGAGAACCGCTTCCGCCAGGCCGACCAGCCGGCCTCGGCGGTGGGTCCCGAGATGGGGACGCTGCAGCCGACCACCAACGGCTTCAACGACCGCGGCTGGGTGGTGCGCGACGCCTACTGGCTGCAGCGGCTGTGCGACAACCACCTGCGCCTCCTCATCGGCCGAGCCGACCTCACCGACTTCGTGGGCTCGCACCGCCTGCAGAACCTGAACAGCTCCTTCTCCAACCGCTGGTTCTCCTCGAACCCGGTGGTGGCCTCGCCCGGCCATGGCCCGGCGGCGGGCGTCTCGGTCGCCCCCTGCGACTGGTTCTACGTGAGCGCCGGCGTCGCCAACGCCTACGGCACGACGACCACCATCAGCATCGACAGCCTCGACCAGTGGGACCTCTTCTACACCGCCGAGTTCGGCTTCACGCCGACCTTCGAGGGGCTCGGCGCCGGGCGCTACCAAGTCATGCTCTGGCACATGGACGAGCGTCCCGAGCGCGGCTTGCCGAGCGACGAGGGCATCTCGCTCATCATGAACCAGGAGATCGGCGACACGCTCCTGGCCTTCGCCCGCTACGGCTACTCCGACGCGGCCCTGACCAACATCCAGAACGCGGTGCAGGCCGGCGTCGGACTGCAGAACCTCTTCGGCGGCGAGAGCCTGACCGGATTCGCCGGATCATGGGGCGAGCCCCAACGGACGGGCTGGCGCAACGAAACGGTGTTTGAGCTCTTCCACCGCTTCCAGCTTTCGCGATACAGCCAGTTCACGGTCGGCGGGCAGATCATCTTCGACCCGAGCAACAGCCCGACCGATTCGGATGTGGTCGGCGTCCTGACGCTCCGCTATCGCGTGGCCTTCTGAGCGTCCGCGGGAGGGGCGTCGATCCCCCGGATGCCGGCCCGGATGCGGGTCGAGAAGTCGGGGGCGTCGATCGCGGCGTTGGACTTGTCGTTGACCACCGCCTGCTCGCGGAGAGCCGCAAAGGGGATCGAGTTGTCGATCGCCCCCGTGGCCCACAGGTAGCGGTCCATCAGGCCGTTGACCAGGAACCGCCAGTCGAATCCTCCGTCGCGCCCGGCCTCGTTGGCGTAGCGGACGATGTTGATCGAGCAGTTGTTCTTGAGGAGGTGGTACCACTCGGGTCGGGCGTAGAGCTCGTTGATGCGGTCGACATAGATCTCGAGCAGCCGCCGCGCCGCGGCCGGGGAGGTCCGCACGCGATGCAGGTAGACGGTCTCGCCGCGGTGCTTGGTGCGGGAGCCGACGATGTCCCGCTCGTCGCCCACGATGTAGATGAGTTCGAGCTGTTTGAACATGGAGGCGAGGGGAGCGAAGCCCTCGCCGACCTCGGGCCGGATCTCGATCGAGATGCAGAGCGGCGGGGCGTTGTCGAAGCAGAAGCTGACAAAGGTGTGTCCGACGACCCCGAGGCCCCAGTCGGAAACGAAAAAGTCGACTGCCGTGAGGTGGCGGAGGTCGTAGGTCCGCTCCTCGTAGATCTGGTCGAAGTCGCTGCGGCTCCGGTAGTGGAAGTTGCGGAAGCCTTCGACGTGCAGGATGTCCCCGTCGAGCTGCATGCGGGGAAGGACCGCGACCTCTGGCCGCCACGGCCGATCGTGCGAGGGTCGGATGGTGGCCCACCAGGCCATCGTTCCGAGCACGAGGACGAGGAGGGCGACCTTCATCCGCCGAGTGCGGCGGAGGAGGAGGACGAAAAGGGCAAAGAGTGCAAACGCGACGGCCATCCCGAGTCGCACCGTCGGGAAGGGCAGATTGGTCCAGTAGAGGGCCAGCGTCGTCCACAGGAGGAGGAGGAAGACGACGAACCCGACCACGCCCCGCACGAGGAAGCTCGTCAGCCGCCCCAAACAGGAGCGCCGCGGCGGCCCGCCGTCAGGGCCCGATCGGCCCGATCCCGGATTCGATTCGTGCGTCGCCGCCATGGGAGGTGGCGGAGTGTAGCAACGGCACGTGCTTGGGTCGGCCTCACGGCTCGCCGAGGGCCCGCTCGGTGTACGTCCCGAGCGACTCGGACAACGTGAGCTGGTCACGCCGTTCGGCCTCGCGGTACCGGCGGAAGGTCTCGTAGTCGACGTCCATCCAGGTCCGGGGCACGAACTCGAAGGCGAGGTCCTCGCTGCCGGTGTGCACGCCGCGGAGGTGGAGCGTCATTGGCTCGCCGGGTGGCGGACCGACGAAGGCCAAGGTCACCACGCGCGAGGGCCCGATCCGAGCGCGCCCCGGGATCCAGCCCGCCCGCGCCCACGGGTCGACGCGGACCGTCTCTGCGACCCACAGCGGGAAGCGTCGGCCGTCGCGAGCTTCGATCCACGCTCCACCATCGTCCGAGGCGCCGTCGACGTACGGCACATACTCGATCGCATCGTGGTTGGTGTTGGTGAAGGCGAGACGCACGTAGAAGGCACTTCCAGGTCGATCGGTCAGGCTGAACGATCGCGGAGGACGCCAGCGAAGCTCGGTGATCGCCACGCTCAGCCCGGGGCGGAGTGCAAGACGTCCAGGCGATGGCCTGAACGAGCGGCACCAAAGTCCGAAAAGAGCCTGCTCTGGCAGCTCGGCGCGGCGCCTGCATTCTCGGGCGGCCACCGAGCAGGAGGCCACCCATGGATCGATCGGCTCGGGCCGGAGCGCCCACGACGGCACCGCCACCGCCGCCGCAAACAGGAGCAGGCCGACCACGGCCCGCCGGAGCGCCGTCTCCGAGCCGGCGGTCGGCGCGTGTGGTGCCATTCGATAGTCGAGCCGCGAGGCTGGCATGGAAGGCCGTGCAGGCTCCGTCGTCGCGCGGCGGTCCTGCCTTTCGCGGTTCTTCACGAGCCAATCGCTCGCAAGCAGCGCTACCCCGGTCCGACGATCGCCCCATGAGATGATCGGACGTCGCTGCCGCGGATCCCCGCCGCGCAGGCTCCAGCCACCAACGCAACGCCCCGGCCGCAAGCCGGGGCGTCGCATCAAATGGGCGATGGGGGACTCGAACCCTCGACCTCACGGGTACGCTCGCCCTAACAACCGACAGACAAAGCCCGAGCGAACGATACCAGCGGGGGTTGCGGCTTTGCAAGCCATGCGGGTGTTTCGCGGCTTTGGCGGAGTTGGTAGCCAGTTCCGCGACCGGGGTCGCGGAACTGGATTTCTGAGTGCGGTGCGGACGCGAACATCGATCCGCCTAGTAGCGGCGGATGGCGACGACGCGTCGCTCGATCAGCCGGGCGATCACGCTCTTCGGGCCGGTGGCGCCCGCGGATCAACCCTCGACAAGTGCGGCGACGTGATCGATCTCGAAGCTGCGGCCGCCGGCGAAGGTGGCGGTGAGATGCAACTCGCCACCCAGCGCCTCGACGTACTTTCGGAGCGTGGTCAGGTACATGTCGGCGGCGTTCTCGATCTTGGAGACGCTGCCCTGGCCCTGTTCAAGTTGCTTGGCGAGCTCGTCCTGCGTCATGCCGACGGCCTTGCGGATCTCGGCGAGCGGCAAGCTGGCCAGCGTCTTCTTGACGCGAGCATCGACCCGAGCGCGAGCCTGGGGGCTCATGCGGCTCTTCAGGGTGCTCCACTTCTTGCCATGCTCTTGGTCAGCCCTCTGGCGGGGCTTTCGGCTCATCGGATGCGTCCTTCCTTCTTTGGCAGAGCGTCACGCAGGACCGTCAGCCGCTCGCAAAGCGATCCGGGCCCTGTGGGCGGTAGCCATCGGCTACGCACTTCTCGAGTCGCTCGACCTCGTCATCGCGGAGGGACTGGAACGACGAATCACGCTTTGACTTCGACAGTCTTCCATGGTTCTGCAGGCAAAGACGGATGAACAGGTCAAGGTCGCGGTCAGGCAGGTCCACAGTCTCCTGCATCGCACGCTTCGTTCGGTCGTAGTTGGCGAGAAAGGTCAGCTCATTGGCGAGTTCCGTCTCGATCGTCTGCTCGATGAACGCGAAGAGCGACTCGACCTGCGCGGTCATGTCGGGGTAGCGATAGAGTGGCCCAAGTTCGTCGCCGTTGTGCACTTTCATCCTGCCCGACTCATCAAGGTTGTAGTCGGCCAATTGTGTGATCCGCTTCGAGAACGCCTCCAACGAGGCGTCGTACTCGGCTTGTCGCTTGAGCATGACCGCAGACACGGGGAAGACCATGCCCGATGGAACGAAGCCACGGCGGGCGAGGATGTTGTGGATGAGGAGCCGATGGATGCGACCGTTGCCGTCGCAAAACGGATGTACGAACACGAAGCCGTAGCTGACGAGCGAGGCGTGCAGCACGGGATGCACTCCAGCGGAGCCCATCCGGAGGTGCGCTGCGACGATCCCGGACATCAGGCCCTCGACTTGCTCGGGCTTTGGGCAGACATAGTGGATTCGCTCGTTGCCGTAGTGCACCGTCTCGCCCACGTAGTTCTGGTCGGTGCGGTAGCCCGTCTCGCGATATCTCGGATCGACGATCTGGTTCTGAATCTCGACGAGCTTGGGCTTCATGCAGAGATCGTCGCGCGTTGCGACCTGGAGCAGTGCTACGAACCGCTCGGTCCGCGATGCGTCGGGCTTGATGTGCTCGATCTCGAACGAGGACTTCGTTTCCTTCGTGTACAGATAGCCCATGGCCCGCCGGAGCAGTTCGGGCGAGTAACCGGACATGAGCTCACGGCTGCGCGCGGAAAGGTCCCGCCCGATGAACGTCGAGATCGCCGCCGTTCGCCGCACGGTCGGGCAGAACTCGGCGTTGCCAAGCAGGTTGTCGTTGATGCGCTGGCGGCGCACCTGCGTCGGCGTGTCCAGCACGAAGTACTCGTCGGGCTCGAGGAGGTCGACGTAGTTGCCCGCCGTCATGTCGGCGAGCGGAAGCCGCTGGCCAGTGAGCAACTCGAACAGGTACCAGATGCGTCGCGTGTACTTGCCCTGCGGCGTCGTCTTCGCCCACCGTGAGATGGACTCCGCTCCGATCGCCGGAAGCAGCTTCGCGAGTAGGGCGAGGTCTGTTCCGTCGTACTTGAGCGCGAACTCCAGATGGTCGCAGGGGCCATCGCCTGGCCAGTACTGGGCGGGATAGATCTCGAAGACGCCAGCAGCGGACCTCTCCACCCGCCTCACCGCGCCATCGCACACCGACGACTGGTGCCACGAGGCGACACCTTGGACCCGATACTGGCTGACCAAGGCGGCGTACCCGGCGGCCCGGCATGGAGGTTGGACTGGCATCGTCCGAGATAATACCGACCGGCGCGCCAAAAGACTTACAGCAGTATTGCGGTGCCGCAAAAGTGTTACCAAGTCGCCTCAATCCTCGGACGAACGCCATAGAACGCCGACGGAATCTTGGCTTCACCACAAAACGCGTATGTCGTTTTGGCCAGACACTCGTGGGGGCTACGGCCAGGTCGGTACAGCGACTGGGTCCCGGTCGGGGGCTGGCAAGGGACAGCGAGCCCGACGAGGCTGCCAAGCGAACCGATGACTCCACGGAAGAAGTCCGTAGTCAGGTCGCGCTGCCTTGGGGCCTCTCGGCAAGCCTTCCGGGCACAGCAGGTTGGGGCGAAGGGACCCGCAACGCCGCTCGCGCAAGGTGTTAGCCACCGCCGATCCAGCCGGATTCGTAACCGCTTGTGCCGCGGCGGTTTGTAGCGGCCGATCTCGGCGAGAGCTCTAACCCATGACTTCTACGGGTGTGATCGCCCTAGCAACCGACGCACAAAGCCCGAACGAACGATACCGGCGGGGGTTGCGGCTTTGCAAGCCATGCGAAGAGTGGGGGAGTTTGGGCCGGTTTGGGGGTGGTTCCGCGACCTGGGTCGCGGAACGGGCGGCACACGCCCTTAGACGGGTGTGCAGAGTCTCGTCGGTCGGTGTCATCGCCTTGAGGTGTTTGCGGCGCGAGCAGCCCTCGGATCCCGCCGGGAAATCCAGGCGACGGCAG
>JBGAKK010000015.1:0-75493 GCA_044224425.1 Phycisphaerales bacterium | reverse complement strand
GAGGCGTTCGGAGCAGGTGCCGGAGCGGGGCGATCGTTTGTCGGGGCGGGCGGCGTCGCGGGCTTGGGGTCGGCTTGGGCTGTCGGCTGAGCCTGCGGTTCGCTCTGCGGTTGGGGCTGCGGGGCGGGCCGGTTTGCGTCGAAGCCGAGGGCATTCACATTGGAGAGCACGAGAGCCAGGCCAAACACGGGCAGGGTGGTGGCCGGAACGAGGGTGCGCATTCGGGGCACGTTCAGCACTCCAAGGTGAGTGAGTCGGTCGGGGAGGGAGGGACGACCGTCGCGGCCCGGGGAGGGGGCCGGCGAGGGGTCCGGATGTAGCCCGATCGGTCAAACCGCAAGCCGGGCCGTAGAACTCTACTGGACGCCCCGAAAACGAGCGAGGTCCGGGGTGATTGCCGAACCGCGTTGGGGCTCGGACATCAGGTGTCGCTCCGCAGCCGCTCCGTCAGGACGCTTGCATCGTGTTCCAGCCGGGCGCGGTTGTGGTCGTCGACGTTGGGCAGGGTCAGCGCCTGGTTGATCTCGTTCAACGCGGATTGAGCGTCGGTCTTCGACATGTTCTTGAGGTACTGCTCGGTCCGGAAGGGCGGCAGCTTCTCAAGCGGCACGTAGTCGGTCGGCTTCGTCTCGGAGGCCGGCTCGCCGGGGGCCGGCGGTTGTCGGCCGGGCTGGGCGGGTTCCCCGTTGGCCGGCTGCGTCTGCGGCGGTGGGGCTCCGGCGCCTTCCGCGGGCTGGCTGCCGGGTTGGCCTTGCTCGCCCGGCTGGCCGGGCTGGGCGCCCTCGCCGTTCGCGCCGGGCGTCCCGTTCTTCGGGTTGGCCTTGGGATCGAGCGGCTTGCCGTCGGGACCGACCCCGCGACGCATCGTCGCCGGGTTCCCGCCAGGCCCTCCCTCCGACTCCTCGCCGGGCTTGGCCGCCGGGAGCTTGCCGTCCACCGGCTTGCCGTCGGGCCCCTTGGCATCGGCGGTCTTGAACCCGCTCGACGTCTTCGAGAAGGGGCTCGAGGTGGCCACGTCGAAGCCCTTGGGCATGTCGCCCCAGGTGCTGACCACGTACTCGCCGCGCTCGTGGCCGGACTTGGTCCACGCGATCTTGATGGAGAAGGGGCCGTTGGCCTCGACGATCTCGATGTCGCCGTGCTTGTCGCCGACCTTCACCTTGGAGTCGTCGAAGAAGACGATGTCGCCTAACAGTCCGCGGGGCTTGGGGCCTTCGTAGGTGGCCGGAGCCGGCAGGATGGGCGGCGGCGGCGGGGGCTTGGGCGGGCCGTCGTCCTTGGGTGGCGGCGGCTTCGGCGGCTTGGGAGCAGGCGGGGCGAAGAAGACGTAGCGGCCTTCGACGCGCTTCCGGCTCAGTTCGACCAGCTCGTCGTGCTCCTTGAGGTACTTGCCGAGGGGGTCTTCCTCGTCGGTCGAGGCGAAGGGGGCCGCGACGGCGCTGGCGATCGAGGGTAGCTTGAGGACGACGACGCCGGCGCCGACGATCGTCGCCGCCGCGGCGAGGCCGAGGGGAAGCGACGGCGTGATGGTGGGCATGCGAAGCCAGTCGGTCATGCGGTCCCCCGAACGGTCTTGGCGACCTGGATCCAGGCCTCGACGGTGAGCTGCACGGCGACCTTCTTGTCGCCGCCTTCCTTCTTCGAGAGCTTCACGCGGCTGAGCGACTCGATCTCGGCCCGGTTCTCGAGCTGTTCGATCACCCGGGCAGCCACTTCCTGGGAGGCGTCGAACTTGAGCTCGGCAACCACCTTCTGGATGCGGCCGTTGCTGCCGGCGATGGCCGAGAGGGCGCTCGGCGGGAGCTTGGCTCCGGCTCGCACGTCGAGGGCATAGCCGCCTTCGAGCTTGTTGGCCTTCATCACCGCCTCGATCGACTTCGACAGCTCCTGCGTGCCGTCCTTCTCCGAGCGCGGGATGGCGATCGGCCCGATGCTCACGATCGCTTCCTTCACCGATTCGCTGCGCTCGACGAGCTGGGAGCGTTCGGCGCCTTCCTCGAGCGACTTCTGCATCGCGTCGCAGGTGGCATCGATGGAGCGGGCCGCCGACCAGATGTAGTCCTCGGCGAAGAGCCAGAGGACGAGGGCGATGCCGACGGCGATCGCCAGCCGCACGGCCGTGCCGAGGGCCAGGTAGCGGTCGAGCAGGCCCGGTTCGGTCGCCTTCTCGGCCTTCGCGGCGGGCGTCGGGGTTGGGGAGGTCGCAGGAACGCTCATGTCGCACTCTTCGCTTGGTTGAGGACGCGCTGGAAGTCGGCCTTCAGGCGATCCTGGGTTTCCGCATCCAGCCCGGGCAACTGGCGGGCCCGGGAGATCTTCCCGAGCAGGGCCTGGGCTTCCGCCTTGCTGAGGGCCTTGATCTCGTCGTCGGTGAAGGGCCCGGGGATCTCGACGTTGGAGCCCGCGGAAGAGGGCTGGGCGGGCCGGTTCTCGCCCGGCTTCGATTCACCGGGCTTGCCTTCGCCGGGCTTGGCCTCGCCGCTCTCGCCGGGGTGCCGGCGACCGATGCCGCGGTCGGGCATTGCCGCGCCGTCGGCCGGCTTGCTGCCGTCGGCCAACGCCTTGTCATCCGGCTTCGCGGGCTCGCCCGGTGTGGCGCCGTGGGCTTCGGCTCCCGGGGGCGGAGCTGGCGGTGCAGGCGGCGCCGACCGACTGGAACCATGCGAGCCGTTCGAACCGCTCCCACCGTTCCGGGCAGCGCGGGAGCCCGAGGGCGGCGCTGGCTCGTCGGGGCTCGCGCTCTCTGCGGAGTCGCTCGACGCGAGGGCCCCGTTCGCTCCTTCGACCTTCTGCCAATCGGGGTACTTCCTCGAGCGAAGGTCCTTCCCGGGCAGGCCGAAGTCGTCGGCTTCCGCCCACTTCACGGTGGCGCTTGGCTTGGTCACCTTCGCGGTGAGCGTGAAGGAGCGGTATCCGCCGACCTGTGGCGGGTCCGCCTTGTAGTCGATGTTGTTGAAGATGCCCGTGTCGCGGAGCTTCTTCTCGGCCAAGATGATCACTTCGAGGGCCGTCCGGCTGACCGGCTTCCCGTCGGCGTCCTTGGTGGACGTGCCGCGAGCCATGCCGCGGAGCGTGAGGCCGTCGCCGGTCGAGAGCTGGATGGTCTCGGGCTCAATGCCCTCCGGCAGGCTGTTGGCGATGTCGCCGAGCAGCTTGGTCACCGGCCAAGTGGCGTCGGCGAGTTCCTTGTAGACCTCGATCTTCTGCTGCGTGATCCGGTTGAGCCGTTCGTATTGGGCCGCGTTGGGCAGCTTGAAGCGGAGGATCGACCAGCGGATGCCGGAGGCAAGCAGCGGGGCGAAGAGGAGGACGGCCACGCCGATCCCGACCACGATCGCAGCCCGATGCGGATTCGAGTAGCGGTTCGCCACCTGCTCGAGGGGGTGGGTCTCGGTGCTTTGCTTGGTGAGTCGGATCGCGGCGAGCGAGGCGAGCGGGCCGTCGAGGAGGAGGGCGGCCCCGGCCAGGATGGCCCGTTCCGCGTCGCGCTCGGGGTCGCCGGTGCGCCCACCGGCGATGCAACGCTCAAAGCGCCCGCGAGCAGCATCGGGAAGGAGGAGGAGCGTCTCGCTGGTGGTCGCTCGGGTCAGTTCGGCCTGCAGGGCGCGGATCTCCTCCGCACCGCGATCGGTGGCAAGCAGTGTCTCGGCGGCCGCCCGGGCGAGCCCGTCGCGCCAGTACGACTCGTCGCTTGGATCCTCGCGCGTCGAGCGGATGACCAGGCCGTCATGGCTCGAGACGACGAACAGGACCGAGCCATCTCGGCGATCGGCGCGGACCAGCGGCCGCTCCGGCGGCTCGCCGCCCAGGAGGGCGAGGATGGTCGCGGCGAGCGGGACGTAGAAGACCTCCATCCCTTCCGGGAGGGCAGGCAGGGCGGGAATCGAGTTCTGTTCGGGCCAAGCGAAGACGACCCCTTGGCGGGTGTCGACACGATCGCTGTGGGCCGGCAGGGCCGACATGGCGACCCGCAGGCCAGGGTTTCCGCCGAGGAGGACGGTCTCCGCTTGGAGCCGGAGAGCGGAGGCGAGCTGCTCGCCTTGGGCGTTCGGGAGCGGGCAGGTGCGGCAGATCGAGGCAGCGGCGGGAAGGACGACGAGGGCCTTGGCAGGGTTCCAGGTGGCGAGCCAGGTGGCCATGGCCGCCGAGTCGGCGGCGCTGGCGTCGCGCTCGCCGGCGATCGAGAAGGTGTTCGAACCCTCCCGACGCAGCACGGCGGCGTGCCAGGAGGCAGACCCATTGCCGCCCAGCGCGGGCTGGCGGGGCACCAGGAAGAGCACATGTCGCTCGTCCCGGGTCTCGGTGTGTCGTCCGCGTCGCTGTCCGGTCATGGCTCGTTTCCAGTCTTCATGCTGTTCGCTATCCGCCTGTCGCCAGCCGACTTCGGCCTTTCGAACCTCGGACGGCCGAGGGCGGCATCATCCCCGAACGGATTGCCCTTGGGGCGGGATCCGCACCGACTGCCTCCGGGACCGCCTGCTTCGGGGGAAGCGGACTGGATATCGGCACAAGGCCGGGGGAGGGGTCGGTTGTGGGGAGCGATTCGGGCCGGCTCTGGCGATCCCCTTACTGCTCGCGGTACTCGAGGATCCGTGCCGGCACGGTGGAACGGTCGACGACCACCGTGATTTCGACCTCAAGACCGGTCGCCTCGCTTCGCCCGCGGCTGGTGATGGTGAACACCTGGCTCGTGGTGTCGATCTGGGTCGCCAACCCCGCCAGGACCTGCGGGGTGATCTTATTTGACTCCATCAGGTCGACCACCGAGGTGATCCCCCCGGACTTGCTGGCCCGCATGTTCAGGATGCCGTCCACGGTGAAGGAGTCGAGTCCCAGCACCCGCTTCAACACCTCCTGCGAGGCGGTGTTGATGTTGACCTTGCCGGGCTGGAGCTTGGTCGGGTCGTCGAGCGTCCCCTCCTGGAAGACCAACCGGAGTTGGTTCGTGTCGAGGGCCTTGACCGTGTTGGCGTTGTTGGCGTTCTGGTTGTTGCCGCCTCGGCCCGAGTTGCCAGAGGAGCGACCGGTCGACCGGCCGCCGTTGCTGCCGTTCCGGCCACCTGTGCCGCCGCCTTGGGACAGGGTGCCGAGGTCGGTGATCAGGAGGGCCTCGAGCGTCGCGTTGGCGCCCTTGGCGTATTGCAGGAGGGCCCGGGCTTGGTTGTCGTCGAGGCCGAAGCGAGCCTTCACGTCGTCGGCGCTGGCGTCCTTCAGGTAGAGCTTCTCCTCCCCCGAGGCACCCATCATGTTGAGCGTGGTGTAGGCAGTGAGGTACTGCGACCACCCTGCGTCGAGCAGTCCGTCCGCGTCGTCGTCAGGCGGGCTGACCGAGCCGTCGTTCTCGTTCGGGTCGAGGCGGCCGTTCAGGTTCATGTCCTCGCCACGGACGTACTGCGGCCACGCGCCGGCCACCAGCTCGAGCTCGAGGAAGCTCCGGAAGTTGCCGTTCCGCGGCGTGGGTCGGTCGCGGTTGAGGTAGTAGTTCCGCTCCGCACCCATCCCCTGGACGTCGTTGTCCGCGTCGCGCCAATCGATGATCGCGTCGGCCACGTCGAAGGTCATGTTCTCGAGGTTGATGAGCTGCGGCCGCGTGATGCGGTTCAGGTTGATCTTGGCGCCCTCGTCCTGCGGGCCGGGCTTCTCGACGCCGTCCTCGGAGTGCCGGATGCTCCACGAGCCGGTGGCCAGGTCGCCGTCGGCGCAGGCTTCGAGATCGCGGTAGACGACGAGCACATCCTCGGCGTCGGGCCGCAGGGCGTGGTACTCGAGGACGGCGATCGACTCCTCGACGCCGGCCCGCGCCGCCCAGCGGGCCTGCACGCGTGAGAGCGCCTCGCGACCCATCGTCGCCTGCCGGAACGCCACCACCTGGGTCGCCGCCACGACGATCGCGGCGATGGCGATCGCCCAGATCACAATCACGACGACCGACCCGCGAGGCTGGCGTGGGCGACGACGGGGCAGCATCAGGTCGCGCCTCCGCGGCGCGGTCCGCCGCCACCGCCACCGCCACCCGAGGGTCGGGGGCCACCGCCGTTGCCGCGGCCGCCGCGGCCGATGAAGCCGCCGTTACCGCCGCGACCGCCGCGTCCGCCGCCCATGCTGCCGCCGCCACCGGTTCCGACGCCCGGTCCGGGGCCGCCTCCGGCACCCGTGCCGGGGCCGCCGCCGGGACGTCCATCGCCGCCAGGTCCTTGGCCATCAGGCGGGCGTCCATCGACCGGAATCGCCACACCGCCGCCGCCGACACCTGCTTCCTCGGCCGCGGCAGCGTCCTCGGCTGCCTGCTCGGCCTTGTCGGACGACATCTCCTCCTCCTTGGGAGGCACGATGCGATCGATGGCGATGGTGGTTCGGAGCTGGACGATGCTCTTGGTGTCTTCCCACGCCTCCTCGCCGGTCGGCGTGCCGATCGCGGTGACCGTGGCCCGGACCGCCCACGGCAGCCCGTAGATGTCGGAGTCCCAGTCGGGGTACCACGACTCGCCGTCGTAGGCCTCGAGGTTGAGCCCGATCACCCCATCGACCACCGGCGTCGCCAGGCCGCCGGCATCGGGCCAGCGGTCGGGAGCGGGGTCGCGGCGCTGCCAGAGGGCGGCACCCATGTCGTCGTCGCTCACCCGGTACTGCGTCTCGTAGTCGCTGCCTTCGCCCTGGTACTTGTCGGGGCGGATGGCGTTGAAGCGGCTGTTGAAGAGGAGGATCTCGTCGCGGTCCATCGAACCTGCGGGGGTGATCGTCGAGTCGTCGGTGATCAGCACGCGGGAGTTGAAGAGGTCGTCGGAGCGGAGGAGGCTCGCCACGTCGCGACGGAGGGCGTCGAGGGCGGCGTTGGCCCGCATGTGGGCATCGAGCCGCTTCATGGTCGAGGCCCGAGAGCGCCCCAGTTGGTTCAGGGAGATCGAGATCGCCCCGACCACGATGATGGCGACCGTGCCGGCCACCACCATCTCGAGGATGGTGAAGCCGCGGGGCCGGCTTCGGCGACGGCGGTCGGCTGCGAGGCGACGTCGGGCAGGTCTCGCCGAAACTCCTAGGTCAACCGGCATTCTCGGCCTCCTCTTCCTGCTGATACCGCCCCTCGCGATCGATCGGTTCGGTCGGCTCGCGCGGCGGGTCGGGTTCATCCCCGAGCTTCACGGACACCAGCGTCTCGCAGTGCCATTCGAGCCCGGTCGGGACGTGCCGGACCGTGGCCATGACCTTGGCTGGGACGCCTTCGGCGCCGTCGTCGATATCGATCTGGTACTCGTATTCGTCGTAGGGCGAATCGCAGGGCCCGGCGAGCGGGTGGAGCTTGACATAGTCGACCGGCCCCTCCATCAGGACCCCGGAGAGGAGGTCGTCGAGGATCGTCGCGGCGACCACCTCGCGCTCCCCGCGCTGCTGGAGGTTGAGGGTCCGCACGCCGAGCGACAGGATCGCCGCGAGTCCGATCGCTAGGAGCAGGCCCGCGATGAGGACATCGAGCAGGGCGAAGCCGCGCGGGGCCGGTCGGCGATGGCGTCTGGTGGTCACCATGGCGTCCGCTCCCCGATTTCGCGATCAAGGTCGATCGGGGCCCGGGCCCCGGTCGTGCCGTCGGGTGCGATCCGCTGCACGGAGCTGCTGAACGGCTCGAGGATCAGGCGGGACTCGCCGATCGCTCCGTTGATGGCGACCTCGAAGCGGGGGCGGCTGCCGTCGGCGTTGCTCTGGACGAACCAGTTCCCGACGTCCTGCCGCTCTCCATCGATCAGCACCTCGATGATGGTCGAGGTGTCGGGGAGCCGCACCTCGTTGGAAAGGCGGTCGTGCTGCCAGATCGGGGCCTCGTCCGGATGGTCGGGATCGAGGTCCCGGATCATCAGGGTCAGGATCCCGGTCTCGCCGTTCCGCCAGATGCCCACCTGCTGGGTCATCACCGAGTTGCGATAGGCCCACATGCGCATGAGGTCGGCGATCTGGTCGACCGCCAGGCGGTCCTCGGTGCGCCGCACCGACCCGAAACGGGGGACCACGAGCGCCGCCAGGATGGCCAGCACCACCGCCACCACCATGACCTCGATGAGCGTGAACCCGCGGCGGCGGCGAGGCGCCGACCTACGGGCAACAGAGGCTCGTCGAGGGAGGTGCATGGGGCGATGCGGTCACTTGCCGTGGACGATGTCGGCGTTCTCGCCCTCGCCGCCGGCTTGGCCGTCGGCTCCGTAGGACATGACGTCGAAGTCGCGGCCGTCGGTGCCCGGCACGCGCAGGACGTAGTCGTGGCCCCAGGGATCGAGCAGGTCCTTCTTGCTCTCGAGGTAGGGGCTGGTGCCTTCGGTGAGCCAGACCAGCTCGAACTCCGCCGGCAGGGAGGAGATCCCGTACTCGGTCATGTAGAGCTTGATCTGGTTGGCGATGGTCGTGGACTCGGTCTTCGCCTTGCTCGCGTTGGCCTTGAAGATGAACTTGTAGACGCGCGGAGCGACGATCGCGGCGAGCAGGGCCACGATGGTCACGGCGACGATGACTTCGACGAGGCTGAAGGCTCGCCGCACGCGGGACGCGGAGGGGGTGCGGCGGCGGAGGTGGGTGGGACGCATAGGGTGGGCTCGGAGGAGAATCGCGAGAAGGACGAACGCCGCGATCACCGCCATCACCACGAGGAGGATGGGCGGCAGCGACTTGGTGAAGATCTTGATGGCGTTGTTGACTTGGCGGTCGAAGGCGGCGGCCGCGTGGAGGAGCATGCCCTCGAGGCGGCCGGAACGTTCGCCGATGTTGACGATCTGGACGAGGAGCGGCGGGAAGTGGCCGCAACGCTCGAGCGGATCGGCGAGCGACTGGCCGGTGGTGACCTTGTCCTGCACCTCGTCGATGGCCTTCATGAGGACCGTGTTGCCGAGCGTGTCGCGAACGATCTTGAGGGCGCTCAGGATGGGGATGCCGGCCGAGACCAGCGTGCCCAGGGTGCGGGTGAAGCGGGCCACGGCGACGTCGCGGAGGAGCCGGCCCAGGAGGGGAGCCCGCAGCAGCCAGCCGTCGAAGCGGAGGCGGCTCTCTGGCATGGAGATCCACTTCCGCCAGCCCCAAACGGCTGCCACGATGGCGATGATGATCGCCCCCCACCAGGTCCGCACGAAGTTGGCGAAGCCGAGGAGGATCTGGGTCGGCAGCGGAAGCTCGCGACCCGCGGCCAGGATCGGCACCATGATGCGGGGGAGGACGAAGGTGATGAGGACCACGATCGAGATGGCGATCAGGGTGGCCACGATCAAGGGATAGACGATGGCCCCGACCAGCTCGCGGCGGAGTTCGACCTGCCGCTCGAGGAGGTCGCTCAGCTGGTGGAGGATCTCGGCGATGCGGCCGCTGGCGTCGGCGGCCCGCATCATGCCGACGATCATGTCGTCGAAGGGCTCGCCATACTCCTTGGCGGCAACGTGCAGCGGCTGGCCTGCCTCGACCCGCTCGATCAGGAAGTCGAGGATCACCGGTTGCTTGTCGCCGGGGGCCTGGCGGCGCACCGTCTTCAGGGCCTGGAGGAGCGGGAGGCCCGCCTCGAGGGCGGTGGCCAACTCGCGCACCAAGGCCGCCATCTCCGGCCGGGCGATGACCGGGCGGCGCCTGCGGCCGAGGAGCTTCGAGATCGACGCGGTCGGCGAGCGCTCGGCAGCGGCGAGGGCGGCGGCATCGGCTTCACCGAGCTCGAGGGTGATGGGGGTCTCGCCGCGGCCTTGGAGTTGCCGCATGGCGGTGGCCCGATCGGGGGCGATGACCACGCCAGCTGTCTGGGTGCCGCCTGCGTCGAGGGCTTGGTAGCGGAAGGAAGGCATGGCGTTGTGTCGCGATCTGGAGGCCCGTCACCTTCGGTGGAAGGCGTGGGAGGTCCGTCTCAGCCGATCGCGTCCTCCACGTCCTGGGTCGCCCGAAGCACCTCGTCGGGGGTGGTGATCCCGGCGGCGGCCTTGACCATGCCGTCGTCCCGCATGTTCATCCAGTCGGGCTCCATCATGTGGCGGAGCTCCATGACCGGTCGGTTCTGGCTGATCCCGTTGCGGAGTTGGCCGGAGATGCGGATCAGCTCGAAGAACCCGAGGCGTCCGCGGAAACCCGAGTTCTTGCACTTCTCGCAACCGGTGCCGCGGGTCTCGTGGCCCTGCAGCAGGTCCCGCTCCTTGGCCGTTAGGCGGTGCTCGGTCTCCTCGAGCATCGGCAGGCGGGTGGCGCAGTTCCGGCAGACGCGGCGGCCGAGGCGCTGGGCCAGCAGCCCCTCGAGCACGCTGGCCACGAGGTAGGGCTCGGCGCCCATGTCGATCATGCGGCCGACCGACGAGATGGCGTCGTTGGTGTGCAGCGTCGAGAAGATCAAGTGGCCGGTGAGGGCCGAACGGATCGCGATGTCGACCGTCTCCGCGTCGCGGATCTCGCCGACGAAGATGATGTCGGGGTCCTGGCGGAGGATGGAGCGGAGGCCGGTTGCGAAGGTCAGGCCGCGCTTGGGATTCACCGGGATCTGGTTGATGCCTGCGAGCTCGTACTCGACGGGATCCTCGATGGTGATGATCTTCTTCCGCGGGTCGTAGAGCTTGGAGAGCGCCGCGTAGAGCGACGTCGTCTTGCCCGAGCCGGTCGGGCCGGTGACCAGCACCAGGCCGTGGGGCTTCGAGATCATGCGGTCGATGATCCCGCGGTGCTTCTCGCTCATCCCGAGCGAGACGAGGTCGAGGGGCAGCGAACTCTTGTCGAGGATACGCATGACCACCGACTCGCCGTAGAGCGTGGGCACGGTGGAGACGCGGATGTCGACCTTGCGGCCCTCGAAGCGGAGCGTGATGTGGCCGTCCTGCGGGACGTAGCGCTCTGCGATGTTCATGCCGGCCATGATCTTGACGCGGCCGATCAGGGCGGGCTGCAGGTGCTTCGGCGGGTGGGGCTGCTCGACGAGGACGCCGTCGATCCGGTACTTGACCTTCAGCTCGCGCTCGAAGGGCTCGAGGTGCACGTCGCTTGTCCGGCTCTGGATCGCCTCGAGTAGGAGGAGGTTCACCAGGTTGATGAGCGTCGGCTGCTCGGCCATCCGGTGGACGTCGTCCGCCTCGATGGCATCGAGGTTGTGCTCGAGGTCGCTTCCGGTGAGCTCGGCGTTTCCGGCCAGGCTCTCCGCCATGCGGGCGGCGGTGGTGCCGTAGTGCTCGCGCATCAGGTCGGCGAAGGCCGCCTGCTCGAGGCCGATCCGGGTGATCGGCTTGCCGACGAGGGTGGCCAGTTCGTCGGCGCTGGCCATGTCGAGCGGGTCGACCATGGCGACGACCAGGCGGCCTCGCTCGAGACGGAGGGGGACGACCCGCAGCCGGACGGCCACCTCGGCGTCCACCAAGGCGATGGCGGGGGCTTCGGCGGGCGGTGCCTTCTCCAGCCACTCGATCCCGAGGAGCTTGGCTCGCTCGCGGGGGTCCGAGGGCTTGGCGGTGCCGTTGGTGACCACGCTCCCGGCCGATTCGCCGGCCGCGGGGCTGAGGAGGGGTCGCTGATCCGAGGGGGTCGTCACGATGGGTCCGTTCTTCTCGATCTTGTTCCGAATCGGCCGGTCCGAGTGCTCGGCGTGAGCGGGAGGCCGGGCCGAGTCTCGGGCGGTCTTCGCTACCGCCATGCTCGTGGTTCACCTCCGAGCCGGTCGGAGGGCCGAGACGGTGCTCGACCCCGATGTGATGCGGCGACGGCAGGTTGCCGTCGCCGCAGTCCGAGTCTCGATCACTCTTGCCGGGGCGGTGACCCGCGCGGCGGGACGGTCGCTCGGCGACTCCCGTCGCGGGAGCGTTGTTCCCGATCTGCTGCCGGCGGGATTCCTCGCCCTTCTCGCGGGCTCGGCTTCTCGTGTCCGCCCGTCGGGCCGCTCTGGCCGGTGCCGAGGCGGGAGTCGGGGATGGCTTGCCGGCGACCAGCCGACTTCTCCTCGCGCCGTTCCTCCATCATGTCCGGCGGGATGCGGTCGCCCTTCCCGTAGAACGGCATCTGCTTCTTCTGGTCCTCGTTCAGGATGTCCATGATCGCCTTGCGGTAGCGGTCGTAGACCTCCTCGCGGGCCTTGCGGGCGTTGACGATCACTTCCGACTCGGCCCGGGCCCGGGCCACGGCCTCGGCGCCCTCCTGGCGGGCGAGCATGAGCTCGACCCGGCGACGGGGCTCCTTCGGCTCCTCGCTGCGGTAGGCGTCGGCGAGGGTCTCGTTCACGGTGACGATCTCGACCTTGTAGCGGGCCTCGAGGTCGTTGAGGGCGGCCTTCTGCTCCTCGGTAATCCCCTCAAGGTTCCGGGCATTCTCGAAGAGCGGGAGGATCGGGTCACTGCGGTAGACCTTGGGGTAGGCCCGCTCGAGCACCTTGCGGGCGAAGTCGTCGGCAGTGGCGTCGCCGGCCGTCTTGGCGATCGCCTCGCGGAGGGCGACGCGGCCCTCGTCCTGGGCCTTGCGCACGCCCACCCGGGTCACCATGATCGCCTCCATGGCGACGATGCCGGATTCGTGATCGCTCTTACTCATGGCGTCCTTGACCTTGGCCTGCTGGGCCTCGATGGCCCGCTCGCGGGCGGCCAGGGCGGTGTCGAGCTGGGTCTCGAACTCGTCGAGCGCGGGCTCGAGAAGACGGGCGACCGCGGGGTCGAGCTGCATCTCCTTGAGGATCGCAAGTTGGTTCACCGACTCGCCTTGGATCTCACCGTGGTCGAGGGTCTTCTCCCTCCGGAAGGCCCGCTCGAAGCGCGACCAGCGTTCGAGCTGGGCTTCGGAGAGCTGGCTCTTCACGTTGTCGAGGAACTCTGTCCGAAGCTTGGCCTTCTCTGCCGACCAGGCATCGATCGGGGCCAGGATCCGCTTCATCACCTCCTCGGGCGGGGCCGAGGAGATCTGGTCCTTCATGTCGGACATCTTCTTGCGGACGTCCTCGACGCCGGCGTTGAAGGAGACCTGGTAGTCCTCGAGCAGGGTCTCGATGATCGGGCGCTGCCATTCCTCAAGGCCGAGTGCATCGGTGAAGAGGATGATGTCGCGGGCCAGGAAGTCGGGGCGGAACGCCTCGGCAAAGCCGGCTTGGCCTCCGAACTGGGCAGGGGCGCTTGCGACGGGGCCGAAGCAGGCGGCCGCGACGATGGCCGTGATGGCGAGGCGACGAAGCTGGGCAACACGCACGAAGAACATGAAGTACTCCTGGCCGGTCGAAGTCAGTCCGGTGGGGGTCGCAGTGCCCGGGTCGGGGCGGCCAACCGCGACGAGTGATTGTCCGAGATGGAGACCGTAATGGAACCGCTCAACGCCGGGAAACGCTCCTGTATGGCAGCCTCTTCCTCGGCGCGGAGAGGTTTCGTCCGCTCATCGGCTCCTCCGCAGGACCGATCGAGACCGAGCCGGCCGGAGGTCCGGTAAGCGGCCGTACGACAGGCGCTCCCGTTCTGACCGAGCACCCTCGAACGGTCAGCCCCGCTGCGAGACGGTGCGCTGCTCGATCCTCTTCTCTGGGACACCCTGAATGATGCGGTCGACGAAGATCCCGGGGGTGTGGATCCCGTCCGGATCGAGCGTCCCCGTGTCGACGATCTCCTCGACCTCGGCCACGGTCACCCGACCGCAGGTGGCCGCCATCGGGTTGAAGTTGCGGGCGGTCTTTCGGTAGATCAGGTTGCCCGCCCGGTCGGCCTTCCAAGCCTTGACCAGGGAGAGATCCGCCACGATCCCCGTCTCCATGACGTAGGGTCGGCCGCCGAACTCCCGAACTTCCTTGCCCTCGGCGACGATCGTGCCGACCCCGGCGGGGGTGAAGAAAGCGGGGATCCCGGCTCCGCCGGCCCGCATTCGCTCGGCGAGGGTCCCTTGGGGATTGAACTCGACCTCCAGCTCGCCAGACATGAACTGCCGCTCGAACTCCGCGTTCTCGCCCACATAACTCGAGATCATCTTCTTGATCTGCCGGGTCTGCAGGAGGAGGCCGAGGCCCCAGTCATCGACGCCGGCATTGTTGCTGACCGCGGTGAGGCCGCGGGCCCCGGTATCACGCAGGGCGATGATGAGTTGCTCGGGAATGCCGCAGAGCCCGAAGCCGCCGACCGCGATGGTCATGCCGTCGCGCACCAGTCCGCGCAACGCATCGCTCGGCGAGGGATAGACCTTGTTGACCATGGCGAACGCTCCCAGAACGGGCTCGGGGAGGCCCCGAGCAGGGGCCCGGGAGTGTAGCAGGCCGGTTTCTCGCGCCGTCCTCGCGCGGAGCGAGGCTCCGACATGAAATCGCCCCGGCGCGGGGCCGGGGCGATGGTTGGTCACGGACGGGGACGGGTCAGTTCTCACTCGGCGCTGGCGAACTCATCTCGTTTGCCGGATCGAGCTGGGAGGCGGCATCCGGGTCGATCAACTCCAAGGCGAGTCGGATCTTGTCCAAGGCCTTGTTCTGGATCTGGCGGACCCGCTCCTTGGTGACACCGATGATCTGGCCGACCTGCTCAAGGGTGAGCGGCCCGGGGTGGGCGGTCTCGGTCGAGCTGGTGGCGAGCCCGAAGCGGTGATTGATCACCGTTCGCTCCACGTCGGTGAGGTCGGCACGGTTGGTGAGCACGATGTGCTTCACCTCGTCCGCCGACTCCCGCTCGTGGGTCGCCCGCAGCGTCTCCAAGTGGTTCGACTTCTCGAGGGCCGGGTCGAAGTCGGTCGGGAAGCGCTGACGGTACTTCGAGAACTTCACACCCTGCCGGCTGAAGGCCTTCAGGATGGCCCGGCAGGCGTAGGTCGAGAACTTGAACCCTCGGCCGCAGTCGAACTTGTCGACCGAACGGAGCAGGGCCATGTTGCCTTCGCTGACCATGTCGGCGAAGTCCACCTCGCTCATCCGGGTTCGCTTGGCCATGGCCAGGACAAGGGCCAGGTTGGTTTCCGCGATCTGCTCGCGGTACTCCTTGGCCGTGCGATACCAGCGGAGGATCTCGCGGGCCTGCTCGAGCGTCGGATTCGCGTTGAGGACCTCGGCCTGCAGGACGCTGACCTGCCGGCGGGCGAAGTTGTACTTGAGGAAGAGGATCCGCTCCTGCGCTCCGGTGAGGAGGAGGGTCGACTGCGGCCGAGCCTTGGCCTTCTCGCGTCCGCGATCCCGGGACGGCATGAGGTCGTCCATGAGAGGGCGGTACCACGAGACATCCGGCTTCTGGACCTCGGGCAACTCCTGGTAGATCCGCTTCTCGGCATCGGGCTTGGTGAATTCTGGGCTGTCGACGAAGTCCATCTCCTCAGCCAGAATCAGCTTGAGGAGGCGCTCCTCGTCGGCGGTGAGTCCGACCCGGCCGGACGAGCGGGGGCCGCTACCGCCCGCCTTTGCCCGCTCGTGGCCTGCCGAACGGGCTGGCACGGTCACGCGATGGCGCTTCCGCAGGAGGTCGAGAGGGCTGTTCTTGCCGATCATGGCGAGGGGTCCGTTCCGGTGAGGCGAGGGGTCGGTCGAAGCCGTCTGTTGGCGAGTCGCGTTGGCGTTTCCGTTCGAGAGGGGGTGGTTGGATTCGGGAAGGCCCAACGTCGGTTGGGGCGGCACACTGCCGTTGATACCGATTCGGCTGCCTTGGGCAGCAGATGCGGTGAGGGGTCGGATGCCGGATTTCTGGAGCATGGAGTTCGTTCCTTCCGGCGCGAGCGACGCCACGCACATGGCGGAGGGTCGCACGCCTCTTGCGGACGCAGGTTTGAGGCTGCGGATCGAACCGCAACCATTGTCTCACCGACGGGGTCGTGCACCAAGTCGCAGGGCGGTGGTTCGAGGCCCGCCGCACCCGACTGGTGAGCGAGCCGGGGATTCCCGGTAGCAACAATCGTTCCGGACTTGGTCTTCGCTCGCGTGACCAACTCCGCCGGACCCTCCGCCGGATCCGCCGCCGGACCCGCCGCATGACTCGCTGCCGGGCAGCTCTGGCCGACAGCGCTGACGGGGAGGTCGCTTGGATCGCGGAGGAGGCGTCTCCGTACGGCTCTGTCGGGCGGTTGTTCGTGAGGCCAAGCTTGGTTTTCGTCACTCGCCCGCACAGCCGGACTAGTCAGTTCCGCCTCTCCGAGCCTCGGCTCGCGGAGAGGTTCCCGTGTGCGCTTCGGCGCAGCGGGCCTCCCTATACGCAGGGGGCAGCCGGAGGATTCCAGCATTCCTCTCTTTGTTCTGGCTTTGTTTGGTCGTTCGACCTCAACTGGGTGGATCCACACCGCCCAAAACAGAAAGGCCCCCTCCCTATGGCAGGGAGGGGGCGTCGGTGGACGGTCAGTAGCCTTCGCGGCGTGACTTACTCGGGCTTTCCGCTCGAACTGTCGTAGACCCAGGTCTCGACCGCGCGGGGGAAGGAGAGGATCTCGTCCTTCTTGAAGAAGAGCGTCAGCTCCCGGGCCGCCGCTTCCGGGCTATCGGACCCGTGGATCAGGTTGAACGAATTGGACACCCCGAAGTCGCCACGGATCGAGCCTGGCTCGGCCTTCGAGCCAAAGGTCGCCCCCATCATCTTGCGGGAGATGGCGATGGCTCCGAGGCCTTGGACAGCAAGCACCATGACCGGCGAACTGGTCATGAACCGGACGAGGCCGGCGTAGAAGGGCTTGCCGTTGTGGTCCTTGTAGTGGGTGGCGGCGAGCTCGGGGGAGATCTGCATCAGCTTGGCGCCGACGATCTGCAGGCCCTTTTCCTCGAACCGCGTGATGATCTTGCCCATGAGGCCGCGCTGGACGGCATCGGGCTTCAGGATGATGAGCGTGGTTTCCATTGGCGTTGGGGCGGTTGACGGTTGGTGGACTCGGAAGGCCAAGGCCTTGCCGATGGTGGGTCTTCCGTGGCCCCGGACGGGCCGCGAAGGGCGAGGAGTGTAGCGGATCGCATGGGGCCTTCGCCGATCTCCCGCTGAATTCCCGACGCCCCCTTTTTCTTCCGGTTTTTCCGGGCCCTCGGTCGATCCAGTACTGTTCGGGTTCGCTGCACCGCGGCGCGTGCGTCCACCGGAGAAGCCGGGTTCACCGGGAGAAGGCCGGAGGCCATCGCCGTTGGCGTCATCGCGCCCGCACCGACGCGCAAGACGTACCCCGAGCGGTGCCATGACCACCCTGACCGTGCCGAGCCCAGCTGAGACCGTGAGCAAGCGACCGACCACCCTCGACGAGCCCGTTCCGAAGCCATCCTCAAAGGCAGGCGGCCGGCCCTCCCCCCGAGGGGCCACCGCGGAGGAGATGGCCACCCGGCAGCGGGACATCTCGGTGTCCGAGTTCTTCGCCAAGAACCGGCACCTCCTCGGCTTCGACAATCCGCGCAAGTCGCTCCTGACGACCGTCAAGGAGGCAGTCGACAACTCGCTCGACGCCTGCGAGGAGGCCGGCATCCTGCCGGACATCGCGGTGGTGATCGAGGACCTCCAGCCCGACCGCCCGGCGACCGCCAAGTCCTCTCGCTACCGCGTCACGGTGGTCGACAACGGCCCGGGCATCGTCCGCAAGCAGGTCGAGAACATCTTCGGGCGGCTCCTGTACGGCTCGAAGTTCCATCGCCTGAAGATGTCCCGCGGCCAGCAGGGGATCGGTATCTCGGCGGCCGGCATGTACGGCCTCATCACCACCGGCCGCCCGATGGTGATCCACACCAAGCCCAACCTGAAGCAGCCGGCTCACCACATCGAGCTGGCCATGAACACGAAGACGAACCGGGCTGAGGTCACCGTCGACGACGAGACGGGCGACTTCCCGCCGGCTCGGCTGCGGACGGTCACCGCGGGCGCCAAGACCTTGGCCAACGAGGGGGTCCTCCTCGCCAGCGAGGACTTCAAGACCGGGACCAGCGTCTCGATCGAGCTCGAAGGCCGCTACCAGAAGGGCCGGGGCAGCGTCGATGAGTTCCTCGAACTCACCGCCATCGCCAACCCGCACGCCCGGATCGTCTTCGTGCCGCCCTCCCGCGAGTCAGGCAGCGAGGACGAGGACACCCCGACCCTCGCCGCGGCCGCCGGCGTGGCTGCCGCCGCTGGACCGACCGTCACCACCGAGACCAACGGGGCGATCGTCTTCCCCCGCGCGGTGAGCGAACTGCCGCCGGAGACGAAGGAGATCCAGCCGCATCCCAAGGGGATCGAGCTCGGCATCCTCCTCCAGATGCTCAAGGACTACGAGGCGACCGAGAAGGGGGGGACCCTCTACCAGTTCCTCCAGGACCGCTTCTGCCGGATCTCCTCGGCCAACGCCTCCTCTCTCTGCTCGAAGATCGACGTCACCAGCCGCACCAAGGTGCGGGACATCGAACCGCCGCAAGCCGAGGCCCTCTTCCAGGAGTTCCAGGAGGCCAAATTCGCCCCGCCGCCCACCGACTGCCTGGCTCCGATCGGCGTGCGGCAGCTCTTGGCCGGCATGCTCAAGGGCGTGCGAGCCGAGTTCTACGCGGCAAGCTCGCGGGAAGCAGCCATCTACCGCGGCCGGCCCTTCCAGATCGAGGCTGCCATCGCCTTCGGGGGCGAACTCCCGGCGGACGAGCCGGCTCGCGTCATCCGCTTCGCCAACCGGGTCCCGCTCCTGTTCCAACAAAGCGCCTGCTCGAGCTTCAAGGCGGTCGTCGAGACGAGCTGGAAAAACTACAACCTGGCCCAACCTCGCGGCAGCCTGCCGACGGGGCCGCTCGTCATCCTCATCCACATGGCGAGCGTCTGGGTGCCCTTCACCAGCGAGTCGAAGGAGGCCATCGCCGACTACGACGAGATCCGCAAGGAGATGAAGCTGGCCCTCATGGAGTGCGGCCGCAAGCTCGGCACGTACCTCCGCAAGCGTCAGAAGATGCGCCGCGAGAGCGAGCGCCGCGACATCTTCGAGCGCTACATCGGAGAGATCGTCCGGGCCATCAACGCGATCAACGGGGCTGACATGAAGAAGCTCTACGACCGCATGCTCGAGCAGGCCCGCCGCCACACGGCCGTCGCCGACCAGGTGCTCGACGAGGACGGCAAGGTGGTGAAGGACGATCCCGCCGACCAGGACGGCGTCATCGTCGTCGAGAGCGCCGTGCCGGCCTCCGTCGCCTCGCTCCTCCCCGCCGAGTCCGATGCCGAACCCGCCGCGAAGGGCGCCCCCAAGGGCAAGCGCCGCGGCTCGAACGACTCCACCGAACAAGCCCGTCTCTTCTGATCGCCCTCCCCGACCGGTAGCGCCCCATGGCCAAGAAGTCCACCGCCTCCGCTCCAGCCGCCAAGTCGCGGGCCTCCATGAAGGGCCGCGACGTCGAGACCGAGAAGAAGATCCGCAAGCTCGCCGACGAGGTGAGTTCGACGGTGCTGTCGAGTCGCGATCCAGCCATCGCCATCCCCACCCGCTCGCGTTCCAACACCATCTGGAACAAGAAGCGGGGGATCCTCGAGATGGGCGACGCCACCCAGGAGCGTCAGCTCTTCAACCTGAACCAAGCCAAGCAGTTCATGCAGACGTTGCTGCACGCCAGCACGATCCGCGACCTGATCGCCGCCGACAAGACGTCGAGCCTTCGTGGCGTCTTCTACAAGGCCAAGCACACCGTGGCCGGCACGAAGGAAAACACCTTCGACCACCAGGACGAGTCGGATCCCATCCTCGAGGACCTCGAGGTGGCCCTCGGATCGCTCCGCGAGGAGCTCCACATCTTCGCCGAGAACCGCGGCTCGATGGTGGGCAACATCACGCTGGTCGACAAGGGCGACGAGATCGACTGCCGGCGAATGGGCTCGGGCGGTTATGCCTTGCCGAGCATCGTCGAGCCCGATGTCATCCAGTTCAAGAAGTCCGAAGCCAAGTTCGTCCTGCACGTCGAGAAGGGCACGGTTTGGAACCGCTTCAATGAGGACCGCTTCTGGGAGAAGAACAACTGCATCCTCACCCACGGGGCCGGTCAGCCGCCGCGGGGGTGCCGGCGGCTCCTGCAGCGGCTCCACCAGGAATTGAAGCTCCCCATCATCTGCCTCCTCGATTGCGATCCCTGGGGGCACTACATCTACAGCGTCATCAAGCAGGGCTCCATCTCGCTGGCCTTCGAGTCCTCGCGCCTGGCCATTCCCGAGGCCAAGTTCCTCGGCATCCGGGCCAAGGACTACGTGGAGTGCGAGCTCTCCGACGCGGTGAAGATCGACCTCTCCGACAACGACATCAAGCGGGCCAAGGAGATCGCGGCCTACCCCTGGTTCGAAGGGCACAAGGGCTGGCGGAAGGAGATCGAGGCCATGCTCAAGAACGGCTTCAAGATGGAAGTCGAGTCGCTCATCACGAAGGACATCTCCTACGTGACCGAGGAGTACGTGCCCGAGCGGCTCCGCAAGAAGGACTGGCTGGACTAGGGTCCATCCAGCGGTTGCGGCGCCTCACGGCCCGAGGGGCAGCACCAGCGTGAAGTCGCTGCCCTTGCCGAGCTCGCTCCAGAGGTGCACGCGGCCGCCGTGCTCCTCGATGATCCGCCGCGTGGTGGCGAGGCCGAGGCCGGTGCCGCCGGGCTTGCTCGTCATGTAGGGCCGGAAGATCGCGTCGCGGCGGGCGGGCTCGATGCCGGGACCGGTGTCGATCACGTGGATCCGGGCCTCGGCGGGATGCTCGGCGTCGCCGCCGGCCACCTCGACGCGGAGGATGAGCTCGCGGGAGCGGTCGGGCGGCTGCTCGCTCATGGCCTGCACCGCGTTGATCAGGAGGTTGAGGACAGCCTGCTTGAGGAGGCCGGCGTCGACCTTGGCCATGACCGGCTCAGCCGGCAGCTCGACCCGCTGGATGACGCCGTGCTGCTCGGACTGCGGGAGGAAGAAGTCGGCGAGCTCGTCGACGATCTGCCGCAGATCGTGGGGGACGGGGTCGAGCTTCATGCGCCCCGCGAAGCGGAGGAAGTCGGTGAGGATGTCGCGGAGGCGGTTGGCCTCGCGGCCGAGGGCGTCGACGCGGCGGGTGAGGCGTTGCTTCTCGTCGGCGGGGAGGGCGCTGTCGGCGATCTCCTCGCCCACCAGTTGGGCGTTGAGGACGACCGTCGACAGCGGATTCTTGATCTCGTGGGCGAGGCCGCTCGTCATCGAGCCGAGCTCGGCGAGGCGCTCCGCCTGCTGGGCCCGCCGCTCGGCGGCGACGGTGCGGCGCTCGCGCGAGGCGAGCCGGGAGCGGAGGGCGAGCGTCGCTCCGATCCCGCCCACCAAGAGTCCGGCCAGGCCGCCGACGGCGAGCGTCAGCGCATCCATAGCCGCGACCCCTTCGGGACGTATGCACTTCCGCAGGGCGACAAGCTCTGCGTTATGACGATGCGGGCTTGGAGCCGCGCATCAGGGAGCGGACCTTCGAGGCAGCCCAGCCCTTCGTGCCCGGAGCAGCGGAGTAGAGCACCTTCTCTCCGTCCTTCAGCGTGCGGAACCCTTCGGTCTGCTCGATGGCGCTGAAGTGGATGAAGATGTCCTGCCCCTGCGGGCCTACGATAAAGCCGAAGCCCTTCCGCGGATCGAACCACTTGACCGTGCCCTCGACCTCGACCAAGGCGGAGGTGGTCTCCGCAGTGGAAGGCGGGTTGTTCATGACAGCACCTCACGAGCCGCGCCGAACGGCGGCGTGGTGGGCATTGTGTGACCGGGAACGTCCGACGGCAAGCGCACCGTTCGCCAGATTCCCATCCGGCGCACATGTTTGGCGTCCCCGATCGCCAAAACGACGACGGGCCAGCCGTGCGGCTGGCCCGTCGATGGTGGCCAAAAGCGAATCCGGAGATGGAGTCGGTGGTGGCCTCGAACTCGGTCAGGCCGGAGCCGGCTCGACCAGCAAGGCCTTACGCGACAACTTGATGCGCCCGTTCTCGTCGATGTTGATGACCTTCACGCGGACCACGTCGCCGATCTTGACGACCTCGCCCACGCTCTTCACATAGCCCTGGGCGAGTTCGCTGACGTGGCACATGCCGTCGGTGCCCGGGACGAGCTCGATGAAGGCACCGAAGTCCTTCACCGCCACCACCCGGCCCTCGAAGATCGAGCCCACCTTGATCTCGGCCCCCAGGGCCTCGACCTCGGCCTTGGCCTGCATCGCCTTCTCGGCGTCGGCGCAGGCGATGAACACCGTGCCATCCTCTTCCACGTCGATCTGGGCCCCGGTGCGCTCCTGGATGCCGCGGATGGTCTTGCCGCCCGGGCCGATGAGCTTGCCGATCTTGTCGGGGTCGATCTTGACCGTGATGATCCGCGGGGCGTACTTCGAGATGTCGGCTCGCGGCTTGGCGATGACCTTCTCCATCTCGCCGATCAGGAAGAGCCGGCCTTCCTTGGCTTGGGTGAAGATCTGGGCGATCTCCTCGACCGAGAGGCCGCGGGCCTTGAGGTCGAGCTGGATGCCGGTGATGCCCTCGCGGGTGCCCGACACCTTGAAGTCCATCTCGCCGAAGAAGTCCTCCTCGCCGATGATGTCGGTGACGTGGGTCACCTTGCCGGTCGAGTCGGTGAAGCGGCCGACGGAGATGCCGGCGCAGGTGTTCTTGATGGGGACGCCAGCGTCCATGAGGGCCAGGCAGCCGCCGCAGACCGAAGCCATCGAGGAGCTGCCGTTCGACTCGGTGATGTCGCTGGTGAGGCGGACGGTGTAGGGGAATTCCTCGCTCGAAGGCAGGATCCCGAGGAGCGACCGCTCGGCGAGGGCGCCGTGGCCGATCTCGCGCCGGCCGGGGCCGGTGATGCGGCCGGCCTCGCCCGTGCAGAAGGGCGGGAAGGCGTAGTGCAGGTAGAACTTCTTGGCGTACTCGGGGAGCAGGCCGTCGACGATCTGCTCATCCTTGATGGTGCCAAGGGTGCAGGTGACGAGGGACTGCGTCTCGCCGCGCTGGAAGAAGGCCGAGCCGTGGGTGCGGGGGAAGACCGAGACCGCCATGTCGAGCGGGCGGATCACGCGGAGGCCACGGCCGTCGGCCCGGATCCCGTGCTGCGACACGAGGTAGTGGGTGATCTTCTTCTCGAGGCTGCGCAGGGCTTCCTTCGCGTCACGGGCCCGCTTCTCGAGCTTGACGTGCTCGGAGTAGGGGATGCCTTCGGGGATGGCGAAGTGGGTCTTGAGGATCTCGGCCTTGAGGGCGTCGACCGCTTCGTTGCGGGCGGCCTTGCCGGGGATCTTGCGGGCTTCGACCATGCGGTCGTAGGCCTTCTCCTTGACCAGCTTGACCACGTCCTCGGCGGGCAGCGTGAGCTCGCCCATCCGCGTGGCGGGGGGGTTGCACGCCCGGCGGAGCTCGTCGATCAGCTCGAGGATCGGCTTGATCCCTTGGTCGTAGCCGTAGCGGATGGCATCGACCATCGCCTCCTCGGGCACCTCGGCGGCGCCGACTTCGATCATGTTGATCCCGTCCTTGTGGCCCGACACGACCAGGTCGAGGTCGGAGTACTCCATCTGGGCCTGGGTCGGGTTGAGGACGAACTGCGGGCCCTTCTCGGTGTAGATCCGGCCCACGCGGACGGTGGCAATCGGCCCGAGGAAGGGGGCGTCGGTGATGGAGAGGGCGGCCGACGCGGCAGTGCAGGCCAGGACGTCGGAGTCGTTCTGGCCGTCGTGGCTCATGACCCAGGCTTGGAGCTGGATCTCGTCGATGAAGCCCTCGGGGAAGAGCGGACGGATGGGGCGATCCATCATCCGCATGGTGAGGACTTCCTTCTCGTTCGGAGCGCCCTCACGCTTCTTGAAGCCACCCGGGAACTTGCCGGCGGCGCTGGTCTTCTCGCGGTAGTCGCAGGTCAGCGGGAAGAAGTCGATACCGGCCCGCGGGTTGGCCCGCACGGCGGTGGCGAGGACGGCGGTCTCGCCGTAGGTCGCGAGGACGGCCCCGGAGGCGAGCTTGGCGACGCGACCGGTCTCGAACCGCAGGGTGCGGCCGCCGATGGTCTTCTCGACGATGGTCACTGGCATGTCTGGTTCCTTCGCCCGATTGCGGGCTGCCGGCGGCCGTTGGGCCGGATCCGGCTCTGGCATGGCGCGCCGCGCGGGTGATCGCGACGGCACGGAGAGCCGCGCCGGGGCACAGGGCGGACGTCAGCGAAACCAGTTGGAAGAACCAGAGGGCTCGGCCTGGCGAACGCCCGATGCCGCGGGGCGCGGCGGGCGGACTCAGCGTCGACGTGCGACGCCGATACGGTCCGCGCGGGTCACTTGCGGAGGCCGAGCTTCTTGATCAGATCCTGGTAGCTGTCGCGCTCGCTGACGGCGAGGTACTTCAGCAACCGGTTGCGCCGGCCGACCATGAGGAGGAGGCCGCGCCGGGAGGCGTGGTCCTTCTTGTTGCCCTTGAGGTGGTCGTTGAGCGCGGTGATCCGCTCGGTGAGGATCGCGACCTGGACCTCCGGGCTGCCGACGTCCTTGTCGTGTCGGCGGTGCGTCCGGATGACCGAGGTCTTCTTGGCCTGGGAGATGGTCATGAGCGATTCCGTCTGGTGCGGCGTTCCCTCGGCGACGATCGCCGAGCGGCACCCGCCGCTTGCTTGGACCCGTGATTGACGAATCGGGGAAGATACGCGACCGGGGGGAAGCCTGCAACGGTCGAGTCCTCCCTCCGCCCGGTCGGCTTCTCGGACGGCCTGCCGGGCCCCCCGCGGCTGGCCGCTATTCTGCCGGGCCCACGCCGCCCAGCCCTCGGGATCCCCGCATGAGCACCACCGCAGCCGCCCCCTCCGGACTCCGCGCCGCCGTCGCCACCGCCAAGGCCCATGCCGAGCGGATCGAGCAGGGCGGGGGCCCGAGCGGCATCGAGCGTCAGCACCGGCATGGCCGGCTCACCGCCCGCGAGCGGATCGCCCGACTGGTCGATGCGGGGACCTCGACCTTCGAGCTCGGCCTCTTCGCCGCCTGGAACATGTACCGGGAGTACGGCGGGGCCCCCGCGGCCGGGGTGGTGACCACGATCGGCATGGTGGACGGGCGGCTGGCCATGATCATCGCCAACGACGCCACGGTGAAGGCCGGGGCCTTCTTCCCGATGACCTGCAAGAAGATCATCCGGGCCCAAGTGGTCGCCGAGCGGGCCCGCCTGCCCCTCCTCTATCTGGTCGACAGCGCGGGCGTCTTCCTCCCCCTCCAGGAGGACGTCTTCCCCGACACCGACGACTTCGGGCGCATCTTCCGGAACAACGCCGTCATCAGTGCCCAAGGCATCCCGCAGATCGCGGCCATCATGGGGAACTGCGTGGCCGGCGGCGGCTACCTGCCGGTCCTCTGCGACACGCTCCTCATGACCGACGGTAGCGGCCTCTACTTGGCGGGGCCCGCCTTGGTGAAGGCGGCGATCGGCCAGGAGGCCTCGAACGACGAGCTCGGCGGGGCCCTCATGCACGCCGAGATCTCGGGCACCATCGACTTCCGCGAGAAGGACGACCCGGCCTGCCTGACCCGCCTGCGTTCGGTCTTCGAGGCCAACCGGGCCACGCCGGCGGCCCCGCGCCCGCCTTTCGAGGCCAAGGCCTCCAAGCGGCCAGGCAGCGAGGTCTACGACGTCTTCCGCAGCGAGCCCGGGCAGCAGTTTGACGTCCTCCACCTCCTCGAGTGCTTCGTCGACGAGGGCACCTTCGACGAGTACCGCAGCGAATACGGTCGCTCGCTGGTCTGCGGCTACGCCCGGATCGGCGGCTGGCCCTGCGGCATCGTGGCCAACCAGAAGAAGCTCACGCCCCGCAAGATGCCGGGCGGCAAGGCCGGTCCAAGCACGGCGGTGAACATGCCGAGCGTCATCTACGACGACTCCGCCGACAAGGCCGCCCGCTTCATCATGGACTGCAACCAGAAGCGGATCCCGATCATCTTCCTGCACGACACGACCGGCTTCATGGTCGGGCGCGACAGCGAGCAGGGGGGCATCATCCGTTCCGGGGCCAAGATGGTGAACGCGATGAGCAATTGCGTGGTCCCCAAGATCGCCCTCCTCCTCAACGCGAGCTACGGGGCCGGCAACTACGCCATGTGCGGCCGGGCCTTCGATCCGTTCCTCACCCTGGCTTGGCCCGGGGCCAAGTGCTCGGTGATGGGCGCCGCCCAGGCCGCCAACACGCTCCTCCAGATCGACCTCGCCGCCCGCGAGCGGAAGGGCGAGCAGATCGACGAGACGATGCGGAAGCAACTCTTGGCTGCCATCACGGCCAGCTACAACGAGCAGCAGGACGTCCTCTACGGCGCCGCCCGCGGCTGGGTCGACCGCATGATCGATCCCGAGCGGACCCGCGAGGAACTCGTCGAGGCCCTCCGCATCGCGGCCATGGTGCCCTGCGCCGCCGACTACCGGACGGGTGTGCTGCAGACCTGATCGCTCGGCGACCGCGGCCCGAGCGCACGCTTAGCACGCGCCCAACGCGCCGAACACACCTCGCTCGTAACGTCCGTGCCCGTCGAAGGCGGAGTCGGCGCACGCCGCGCCGGTTCGAGCGCGACGGCATGCACGGGCTTCACGGAGCCCACACACAGCCGGGATAGGTTGAGGCCGCTCGCCTCTCCAGTCGAGCGGCAAGGACAGGCAGTCCGCACTGGCCTCGGGCGTGTCTCCCCGGGCGGCGCGGTGGCTCTCGCTACGGCCGGCACCGGCGAGCGAACGTCCGAGTCGATCCGAGGACCCGAGAAAGGAAAGACCCATGAACGCGAAGCTCGTTGCCAGCATGGTGGCGTCGGCCGCCACCACCCTCCTCGCCGTATCGTCGGCGAACGCCGCAGAAATCCTGGTCACCCAGAACATCTCCACGTCGACCACGTGGACGGCGAACAACACCTACAACCTCCAGCAGCAGATCTACGTGCTCCCCGGGGCCACGCTCACCATCGAGCCCGGCACCATCGTGGCCAGCACCACCAACCTCGGCGGCAGCCTCGCTGTCTGCAAGGGCGCCAAGATCTTCGTCAACGGCACCCAGCAGAGCCCGGTCATCATGACTTCGAAGGCCGACGTCGCCACCTGGGTCGGCGGCAACCCGAAGACCGGCACCTGGCGGGCCGCGGCCAACGAGTGGGGCAACCTCACCGTGATGGGCGCCGCCTACATCTCCGAGAATGCGATCGCCGGCAACGTGCCAACGCCGAACGCCAACAACGTCGGCTCCATGGAGGGCCTCGTGGCCGGATTCCCCGGCGACACCAAGGTCCTCTACGGCGGCGGCAACGACGACGACGACAGCGGCTCGATCACCTACCTCTCGCTGCGCTACGGCGGCAAGGTGGTGGCCCTCAACAACGAGCTGAACGGCCTCTCCCTCGGCGGCATCGGCCGGGAGACCGACATCAACCACATCGACATCATGAACAACGTCGATGACGGCATCGAGATCTGGGGCGGCACGGTCAACCTCAAGTACGTCAACATCTGGAACATCGGCGACGACAGCTTCGACATCGACCAGGGCTGGCGCGGCAAGGCCCAGTTCGGGCTCCTCGTGCAGGGCTACTCGCTGAACGCGGCGCAGGGCTCGGGGGTCGGCGACAACATCTTCGAGACCGACGGGGCCGAGGACTCCGACTGGCAGCCGGTCACCACCGGCGTGGTCTACAACTTCACCTGCATCGGCCAGCCCGTGCCGACCGGGGGCGGCGACCACGGCACCGCGTGGCGCGACAACGCCCGCATGCAGTACCGCAACTGCATCTTCATGGACCTTGGCGAGAAGCTGGTCGCCTTCGACAACGTCGACGGCGACGGGGCCCACGGCTACGGCTTCAACGGCACGCTCTCCTGGGCTGCCACCTGGACCACGCCGTTCTCGACCTTCTCGGCGGTGAACGCCCCGGCCAACCCGGCGGCGTTCTACAAGGCCCAGACCTCGGGCAAGCTGGCCGAGATCACCGACAGCGTGATGTTCCGCAACATGAACGCCAACGCCTACACCGAGGCCAACACGGTCGGCGTCTTCGCTGCGTCCAACAACAACGTGCAGATCGCCGGCACCGCCGACGCGAGCTCGCCGATCCAGACCCTGACCCGCGGGGCGTCGGTGCCGCTCAACGGCAACACGCTCTTCATGGTGCCGGTCACCAGCATCGACCCGCGTCCCAAGAACCAGGCCCTGACCAGCGTGAACAAGGCCCCCAACGACGGCTTCTTCACCCCGGCCCAGTATCGCGGCGGCTTCGCGGCCAACGAGAACTGGCTCTGCAACTGGACGGCGGCTGACGCCTACGGCTTCAGCATCGCCCCGCCCGGCGGTTGCGTGATCGTCGATCCCTGCCCGGCCGACCTCGACGGCGACGGCGACGTCGACGCGGCCGACCTCGCGGTCCTGCTCGGCGCTTGGGGCGCGGCCGGTGGCGACCTCAACGGCAGCGGTAGCACCGACGGTGCGGACCTGGCGGTCCTCCTTGGTGCCTGGGGCCCGTGCTGATCGGGCTTTGAGGCCAGCGTGAACCCGCCCGGCGGCGAGCCAACCTCGCCGCCGGGCGGCGGCGGCTGGCAGGAGCGGAACACGATGAAGGGAACGACCCGACGAGTCCTGTCGCTGGCGTTGGTGGTCGCCTCGGCCTGCCTGGCCGCGGGTGCTCCGCCGGCGGAGCATCCCGAGCCGCGAGCCGAGCTTCTCGCCTTGGCCCTCGACACGGCCAGCGCGATCCCGGTGGAGCCGCATCTCAAGGACCGCTCGCGGGCCCAGGCCGCGGTGGTGGAGACGTGGCTCGAAGTCGGGGATCCCAAGGCGGCGCTCGCCGCCGCGGAGCGGATCGACAACTGGCGACGGGGCCTCTCCTACGCGGAGATCGCGGCCTTCCGCGCCTCCCACGGCGACGCCGACGGCGCCAAGCTCCTCTGCCAGCGGGCCTCGCAGGTCGCCGACACCACCGAGGATTGGCGTCGCGACCGGATCCGGGTGCAGGTGGCCCGGGTGCACGCCTTGCTCGGCGATGACGCGACGGCCAAGGAGTTCGAGGCCGGCGTCGCTCCCTCGGAGTCGGGCAAGGTGGCCGGCGTGCGGGCGGCGCGGGACGGCGCCCCCGAGCTGAAGGTCCAACTGGAGGCCATCCGTCGGCTCGCGGCCGAGGGAGGCTTCGACGAGCTGCGCAACGCCCTCGAGGCGTGCACCGAGGCCTACACCCGGCTCTACGGAGAGGTCGAGATCCGCCGCTCCATCGAAGAGACCATGCGGTCCTCGTGGGCCAAGATTCCGGCGCCGGTCCGCGTCGAGCTGCTCTTGGCGATGGGTACCGCGGCAAGCAAGGCCGGCGACCAGGCCCACGCCCTCGAACTCGCCAAGGAGGGCCAGGCCTTCCTCGACGGCGTGCGCCTGCCGCTCGAGGATCGGCTTCCACTCTTGGCCAGGCTGCTCGCCCTGCGGGCCTTGGCGGGCGACGCCACGGCTCGGGCCGAAGCGGACGCCGCCCTCGCCGCGTACCGGAGCGGACGCGATCAGGTGGTCGACATCTACCGGGCCCGGGCCATCCGGCCCTTGGCCGAGACCTACGCGTCGATGGGAGACGCGGCGGCTGCCCTCGCGGCCTATCGCCTGGCCATCGAGGACGGGACGGACAACCCCAATGCACGGCCGCGGGCGGAGGATCTGGCCGCGACGTGCTGCTCGATGGCCCGCGTGGGCGTCGAGCCCGATGCTGCCTTGTGGGCGCGGATCAAGGAGATCCGCGGAGGGCTGGTCAGCCCGTGGTGACGGCCCGCACCCGAGGCATGCTCGCCGCCGCGGTGGCCTTGGCCATCGGATCGGTTGCCGTCGCCCAGCAGGTGGGCTCGATCCGGGGCATCGTCTATGACAACGAGACGGGCTCGCCGCTTGGAAACGCCCAGCTCTTGCTCGTCGAGACGGGGGCCCGCACCACCGCGTCGCCCGAAGGCAACTTCGTCTTCGGCCAGGTGAAGCCCGGCCGCTACACGGTGATCGTCTCGAAGGACGGCTACGTCCGCCAGATGCAGGCTGACGTCGACGTCTCCGACGGCCGGCTCACCGAGCTCGACCTGCGCCTCGAGAGCCAGATCGAGGAGATGGACGAGTTCGTGGTCCAGGACGTCCGGCTCGGCGGCGGCGAGACCGCCCTCCTCAAGCTCCGCCTCGAGAGCCCCGCCCTCCTCGACTCGATCAGCTCGGAGCTCATGAACCGGGCCGGGGCCAGCGACGCCGCGTCGGCCCTGCGTCTGGTCTCCGGGACCACCGTGCAGGACGGCAAGTTCGCGGTGGTCCGCGGCCTGCCCGATCGCTACGTCAGCTCGCAGTTGAACGGAGTGCGGCTGCCCACGGCGAGCGAGGACAAGCGGGCCGTCCCCCTCGACCAGTTCCCGACCTCGATCCTCGATAGCGTCGTGGTCAGCAAGACCTTCACCCCCGACCAGCAGGGCGATGCTTCGGGCGGTGCGGTGAACGTGCGCCTGAAGGGGATTCCCGACGAGACCATCCTGAGCTTCAAGGGCGAGCTCAGCTACAACACGCAGGTCACCGGGCGGCAGGACTTCCTGACCTACGAGGGCGGCGGGCTCGGCACCTGGGGCCGCGACAACTCCTCGCGGCAGCCGCAGCTCGACAAGCTCGGCCTGCCCTGGGACGGGGCGGTCGGCGTCGAGCGCGGCACGGCCCCCACCGACTACAAGTTCAACGGCACGGCGGGCGGCAAGTTCGAGCTCGACAACGGCGTCAAGGTCGGCGGCATCGCCAGCTTCTTCTACGAGCGGGACAGCTCGTTCTTCGACAACGGCGTCGACAACGCCTACTGGGTGACCTCGCCAGGCGGCGGGATGATCCCGCAGTACTCGCAGGGCACGCCGCAGATCGGCGAGTTCAAGACCAAGCTCTTCGACCTCACCGAGGGGACGGAGTCGGTCCAGTGGGGCGGGCTCGCGGCGGGCGGGATCGAGAGCGAGCACAACTCGATCAACGTCACCTACTTCTATTCGAGCGTGACCGACGACACCTCGATCCTCGCCGAGGACACCCGCGGCAAGCAGTTCTTTTTCCCCGGCTACGACCCGAACGACCCCAATTCGCCGGGCGGGCAGCCTTCCGACCGCCTGGCCGCGCCCTACCTCCGCACCGAGACGCTGATCTACGACGAACAGACCACGAGCATGCTCCAGGTGCGGGGCAAGCACGTCCTGCCCGTCGACGAGCTCGCCTTCGGCGACTCCTTCGCCTTCCTCCCGCCGGAGATCGAGTGGAGCATCTCGGGGAACAAGGCCACGCAGTACACCCCGGACAAGCGGCAGTTCGGCTCGCTGTGGCTGCCAGGGTACAGCGACCCCGGATTCCCGCCTTGGGTCCCGCCGTTCGACGTGCCATCGGTCTGGCTGCCCTACAAGCCGGCGGAGAACTTCACCCTCGGCAACGTGCAGCGGATCTGGACCGACATCGAGGAGTCGAGCACCCAGTACGCCCTCGACATCAAGCTGCCCTTCGAGCAGTGGACGGAGACGCCCGGCTTCTTCAAGTTCGGCCTCTTCGACGACAACCTGACCCGCCACTTCGACCAGGAAACCTACAGCAACTACAACGACAACGGGATCTACTTCGAGGGCGACTGGTCGGAGTACTGGAGCAAGTACTTCCCGCCGCCCACCGAAGACCACCCTATCTACGCCGGGCCGCCCTACGTCGACGTCGACTACAAGGGGCACCAGAAGATCTCCGCCCTCTACGGGATGGCCGACCTGCCGCTCAACGAGTGGCTCAAGATGACGGGCGGGGCCCGCTACGAGACGACCGACCTCTCGATCGTCAACTTCGGCGAGCAGGACGCGACGTGGTATCCGCCGGGGGCGACCGCCCCGGTGCAGCTCAATCCGGGCGATGCGGACGTCTCCTTCCACCAGGGCGACGTGCTGCCGATGGTCGGCATGGAGATCAAGCCCATCGAGCAGATCACGCTCCGCCTGGCCTACGCCGAGACCGTGGCCCGCCAGACCTTCAAGGAGCTGACTCCGATCCTGCAGCAGGAGTTCCTCGGCGGCGACGTCTTCATCGGCAATCCCGAGCTCACCATGAGCGCGGTGCAGAACTACGACTTCCGCGTCGACTACGTGCCGTACGAGGGGGCTCTCCTCTCCGGCTCCTACTTCCACAAGTCGATCAGCCAGCCCATCGAGTACGTGCAGCGGCTGACCACCTTCACCTTCACCACGCCGGTCAACTACCCCGAGGGCCAGCTCAGCGGCATCGAACTCGAGGCCCGCCAGGACCTCGGCCACTTCTGGGAGGGGTTCGCCGGCCTGCAGGTCGGGGCCAACGCGACCTTCATCCAGTCGAGCGTGCAGCTTCCGGCCGACGAGATCGCCGAGTTCGCCAGCCCGGCGATCCAGGCCCCGATGACTTCGCGGGACATGACGGCGGCTCCCGAGTACCTCTTCAACCTCTACGCCACCTACGACATCGAGCTCACCGGCACCCAGCTCGGGCTCTTCTACAACGAGCAAGGCGACACGCTGGTGGCGGGGGCCGGCGTCTCGCTCGGCAACTTCGTGCCGAGCATCTACTCGCTGCCCTACGGCACGCTGAACTTCACCATCACCCAGAAGCTCGGGCCCTACTTCCGGCTCAACTTCCAGGCCAAGAACCTCACCAATCCTGACATCCAGGAGGTCTACCGCTCCGAGTACATCGGGGCCGACGTCCTGAAGAGCTCCTACACCAAGGGAGTCGACCTGTCGCTCTCGCTCACCGCTTCCTTCACCTTCTGAGCGCAAGCGCCATCGCATCGAGGACCGACGACATGAAGACCACGCACCGACGAAGCAACCGGAGCACGCGGCATCTCCGCCAGATGGGGCGCATCGCCCTCCTGGCGGCGGCATTGGCGATGCTGGCCGCGGCGGCCCGCAGCTCGGCCGACGAGCCGGCCTCCCAAGGGGCGCCTGAGGCGGCACCGCCGACGGCCCCCGCCTCGCTTGAGGACACCCGCCTCAAGATGGGGAAGTGGATCGAGACCCAGCAGATCATCTCCAAGGAGCGGAACGACTGGCAGCAGGGGAAGGAGATCCTCGCCGGCCGCATCGAGCTCATCGAGCGGGAGGTCTTGGCCCTCGAGGAGAAGATCAAGCAAGCCGAGGCGAGCGTCTCCGAGAGCGGCGCCAAGCGCGACGCCCTCACCGCCGAGCGCGATGGCCTGCAGGCCACCGCGACGGGGCTCGCCCAAGCGGTGGCCGCGATGGAGGCGGAGGTGCGACGGCTCTTCCCGTCCCTCCCCAAGCCGATCGTCGAGAAGCTCAAGCCTCTCCATGACCGCATGCCCGACCCGGCCGGCGAGGTGAAGGTGTCGGTGGCCGAGCGCTTCCAGAACGTGCTCGGCATCCTCAACGAGCTGAACAAGGCCGGCACCGAGATCACCGTCAACTACGAGGTCCGCGACCTCTCGAACGGCAAGCCGAGCGAGGTGCAGGTCCTCTACATCGGCCTGGCCCAGGCCTACTACGTCTCGCCCGGCGGCGAGGCCGGGGTGGGCCGCCCGTCGCCCGAAGGTTGGACCTGGACCCCGGCCCCCACCATCGCACCCAACGTCCTCACCGCCCTCGAGATCCTGCAAGGCAAGCACTCCCCGGCCTTCGTGCCGCTTCCGGTGGACATCCAATGAAGACGATCCGCGCCACGATTTCCGCAGCCTTGGTCGCTGCCGCCGCATCCCTTGTCGCCCCTCTCGCCGCGGCCCAGGAGACGCCGCCTGCCCCGGCGGGCGACGACACCATCGGGCGCATCGCCCGTTCGGCGGACGAGGAGCTGGCCCGCAGCATCGCCCAGCTCAACGCCCTGCGCGAGTCGATCGCCTCGGAGAAGCTGCCCATGTCGCAGAAGCTGACGGCGCTCGAGGATCGCCTGACCCAGCTCCGCCGCGACTACGACAAGACGACTCGCTTGGTCGACGCCGGGAACCTCGAGCTTTCCACCCTCAAGGCCGACATCAAGGTCCGCGGCGAGGAGCTCTCCTACGTCGGCAACCTGCTCGACGAGTACGCCCGCACCTTGGAGTCGAAGATCAACATCAGCGAGCTCCAATATTGCGGCGAGGCCATCGACGCCGCCAAGCAGGCCACGGAGAACAAGACGCTCTCCCCGGCCGAACGCTTCGGCCGGCAGACCGCCCTCGTCGACTTCTCGATCAAGCGGGTCGTCGACCAGCTTGGCGGGATGCGCTTCAAGGGGGTCGGCGTCGACACCCAAGGCAACGTGGCCGAGGGCCAGTTCGCCCTCATCGGCCCGGTGGCCCTCTTCAGCGCCGAGGCGGGCGGGGTGGCCGGGCTGGTGGTGCCGCAGACCGGCTCCACGCGACCCCTGATCCGCCCGCTCGAGGGAGTGCTCCAGTCGGGCATCGCCGCCCTCGTCGATGGCGGCGAAGGCACGCTGCCCCTTGATCCCTCGCGGGGCGGGGCCCTCAAGGCCCTGGTCCAGAAGACGAACATCATCCACATCTTCCAGAAGGGCGGGCCCATCATGTGGCCGCTCCTCATCGCCTCGGTGCTGGCCCTCGGCACGGTGCTCGAGCGGCTCCTCTTCCTCTTCCTCGAGCGGATGCGGCGGGACCGCAAGGCCCTCGACCGCTTCTTCTTTGCCGTCACCGAAGGGGACATCGAAGGAGCGACCCGCGTGGCCCGCTCCTCGAAGTTCTACATCGTGCGGGCCCTGGGTTACGCCCTCAACCACCGCGAGCAGTCGCTGGCCGACGCCCTCGTCTACGCCCAGGCCCAGGAGATGAAGCGCTTCCAGCGCGGCATTCCGATCCTCGACACGGTCATCACGCTCGCTCCGCTCCTCGGGCTCCTCGGCACGGTGACCGGCATGATGGGTTCCTTCTCCCTGATCGGCGGCGAGCTCAACGCCCCGGGGGCCATCACCGGCGGCATCGCCGAGGCCCTCATCGCCACCGCCTTCGGCCTCGGCATCGCCATCACGGCCCTCCTTCCGTTCAACTTCCTGAACGCCCGCATGGAAGACGCCCGGCACGAGCTCGAATCGGCGGCGGCCCAGCTCGAACTCCTCATTCGTCCCGCTCCGGTGATGGTCCCGGCGCCGGCGCCGCAGCAGCGGACGCGTGAACTGGTCATCACCTGAGGCCCTCCCGGAGGCACCACCATGCACGGCTCATCGGGCGGCGGCGGCAAGCGGGCCCGCATCGAGATCATCCCGCTGATCGACATCATCTTCTTCCTCCTCGCCACCTTCATCATGGTCTCCCTCTCGATGACCAAGAACCAAGGGGTGAACGTGGCCCTGCCGACCTCCGGCACCGCGGCATCGCTCGGCGACCAGTCGGAGATGGAGAAGGCGGTCACCCTCAGCGTGAACGAGAAGGGCGAGGTCTTCTACAACAAGGAGAAGATCACCCTGGCCCAGCTCCCCATGCGGCTCCAGACCTTCAAGGCCGGGGCCAAGGACCCCAAGGTCATCATCAACTCCGACGGGGCCGCCGACTTCAAGCACGTGGTCGGCGTCCTCGATGAGGTCCGCCGCATCGGCATAGCCAAGGTCGGCATCAACACGGAGAAGAAGTGATGCGCCTCTGGTGGTGGATCGTCGGCATCCTGGTGGCACTCCTTCTGCACGTCGCCGCGATCCTCTTCGGCGGCTGGTTCTTCCTCGACGACAAGCCCAAGCACTCCACGCAGGCCGTCGAGCTGTTGGGCGATCTCGACGCCGAGAAGGAGAAGGACAAGGAGAAGGAGCCCGAGGACCGTCCCCGCGAGGAGCTCGAGAAGAGCGAGGAGAAGCCGCCCGACGCGGCCGAGGTGATGAAGAACCTCGACGCCCCGGCCACCGACGCCGCACCGGCCCTCGAGGCGGCGAGCCTCAGCCAGATCGAGGCGGCCCTCAACGGGCAGGGCGGGGGAGGCGGCGACTTCGCCCAAGGGATGAGCTTCGAGTCGGGCGGCCGGATCGGCGGCACCGGCAAGCGCGGCGACGGCGGTGACGCCTTCGAAGACGCCTTCAGCCTCTCCGAGATCGACCAGAAGCCGCGGGCCGTCTTCCAGGCCTCGCCCACCTACCCGGCCGAGATGCGCGGCAAGAAGGTCGAGGGAGTGGTGAGCGTGGTCTTCGTGGTCGACGCCACCGGCAAGGTGGAGAACCCCAAGGTCGAGAAGTCCTCGCACGCCGCGTTCGAGAGCCCGGCCCTGAAGGCCATCCGCAAGTGGAAGTTCGAGCCGGCCGTGCGGGGCGGCCAACGCGTCGCCAGCAAGATGCGGGTCTCGATCCGCTTCCCGGTCAGCTAACCAGACACCAACCGAATGCGAGCCGCCATGCCCATCGCCAGCCGTTCCCGTCGCCTTTCCCTCGCCGCCGCCATCGCCTTGGCCCTGGGCGGCGGAGTCGCCGCCGCGTCCGACGTCCCGCCCGAGATCGCCGTCATCTGGAAGGACCCCACCTTCCAGAAGCAGTTCGTCGGGGCCTACGGCATCAACGCCGACATCGAGCCGCGGGTGATGCCCGACGAGGTGAAGCTCCTCGAGAAGGTCGCCCCGCTGATGGGCGACGACTTGGCCAAGGCCGAGGCCACCCTGACCAAGGGCATGAAGCCGGACTGCTCGGCCATCCTCGACTTCACCCTGGGCGGCATCCGCTTCCAACAGGAGCGCTACGAGGAAGCCCTCGCCAACTACCGCACCGCGGTGAAGAAGTACCCGAGCTTCAAGCGGGCCTGGCGGAACATCGGGCTCATCGAGGCCCGCAACTCGAACCTCGACAAGGCCATCGAGGCCTTCACCCAGATGCTGAAGCTGGGGAGCGGCGACTCGAGCTCCTACGGTTTGCTGGCCTTCGCCTACGCCTCGAAGGAGGACTACCAGGCGGCCGAGGTCGCCTATCGAAACGCCCTCCTCCTCGAGCCCGAGCAGACCGAGTGGCGGCTGGGCCTGACCCGGGCCGTCTTCCGCCAGAAGAAGTTCGAAGACGCCGCGTCGCTCCTCGACGTCCTCATCGAGCGATTCCCCGACAAGGCGGACTTCTGGCTGCTCCAGTCGCAGTGCTACCTCGAGATGAAGCAGCCGCTGCGGGCCGCGGAGAACCTCGAGGCCCTCGACCTCCTCGGCAAGGCCACGCCGGACAGCCTCTACACGCTCGGCGACATCTACCTCACCGAGAGCCTGCCCGAACTCGCGGCCCGGGCCTACGGGCGAGGCATGGACGCCGATCCCAGCCAATCGCCCAAGCGGGCCCTGCAGTCGGCAGAGCTCCTCGCCGCCCGGAGCGCCTTCCCCGCTGCTCGTGAGGTCTCGAAGCACCTCCACCAGACCTTCGACACGGCGCTGGCCCAGGCTGGGGCCGAGGAGCAGAAGCGGAAGCTCCTCAAGCTCGATGCCCGGTTGAGCATGGCCGATGGCGGCGGCAGCCCGGAGACCGCAGCCCTCCTCGAGGAGGTGGTCCGCCTCGACCCCCTCGACGGCGACGCCTTGCTCCTCCTCGGCCAGCACTACGCCCGGCAGAACGAGCCGGAGAAGGCCATCTTCACCTACGAGCGGGCGGCCAGCATCGAGGCCTTCGAGGCCAACGCCAAGATCAGGCACGCCCAGCTCCTGGTCGGCATGGGCCGCTACGCCGACGCCTTGCCGCTCCTGCGGCGGGCCCAGGAGGTCAAGCCCCGCGACGACGTGGCCCGCTATCTCGACCAGGTCGAGCGGATCGCCAAGGCGAAGCGGTAGGCGATCGGCGTCAGGGCGCCGACTCGTCGCGGACCGCGGCTACGACGCCTGCGGTCGGCGCCGACTTGGACCACTCGCTGGCCAGGCGCTGGGCGTCGCACAGCTCCTCCTCGGCCATGGCTTCGGCCAGTCGATCGCGAGCTGCGGAGGCGGCGGCATGGCCTTGGGCCGCGGCCAACGCGAACCAGGCGTATGCCGCGCGGCGATCGCGGGCCACGCCGTCGCCTCGCTGGCAACGGACGGCGTAGGCATGCTGGGCAGGAGCGAACCCCTGCTCGGCGGCCGTTCGGAGCCGCGCGGCGTGGGCGGCCCGCTCCTCGGGGCTCGACGCCTCGTCGGCGTGGAGCAGGCAGGTGGTGTAGGCGGCCTTGGCGTCGCCCGCGTCCGCCGCTTGGCGCACGAGCTGATCGCCACGCTGGCGGTCCGGCGACCGAGCGGTGCCCATCAAGTGCATAAGCCCGAGGTTGTTCGTGGCCGCCGCGTGCCCCTTGGATGCTGCGAGGGTGTACCAGCGCTCCGCCGCCTCGCGATCCTGCGGAACCCCGTCCCCGCAGTAGAGGAGGTAGCCGAGGTTGGTCTGAGCGGGAGCGAATCCCTGCTCGGCTGCCCGTCGATACCACGCGGCGGCGGCCGTCCGGTCCACGTTCGTCCCCTGTCCGTCGTCGAGCATCAGGGCGACCATGTATTGGGACCTCGCGTCGCCTCGCTCGGCGAGAGGGGTCCAGGTGGATCGGGCCGCGGCGTAGTCGCCTCGCTCATAGGCCTTCATCCCGTGCTGGAAGGAGCCCTGGCAGCCGAGGGCGGAGAGGGAAAGGGCAGCGATCGCCAACGACGAGGGAAGGGCAGGGATCCGCATGATTCCCCGTCTCTCGGAAGCGGCACCGGGCGAGTTGAGCGAACTGCCCGACATGGGCTGCGGCCTAGCGCAGCTCGGGTCCTTCGTGAAGGCGGCGGGCTCGTCGGCCCGAGGCCCCGCCGGGCAAATCCCGCTTGCAGCAGGCTCTGACCGGTGCTACCGTCGATTCCGAGCCGCGAGGATCCGTGGGGCCCTGCGCGGTCCCCGAGCAATTGACAGCGAGTGGTCGAGGTCCCGGCTCGCCGGACCTCCGAGGAGGACGGCATGCAGCGTTTGTTCCAAGCTGTGGGCGGTTGGATCGTGCGCCTTTCGTGTGCAGTCGCGTCAGGCCTGGCCACGATCGCCTCGGCGGGCCTCGTCTCGGCAGCTCCCGCCGCCACGCTCTCCGGACCGACGCTCCCCCAGCTCAAGGACCAGCGGCTCACCACCCCCGACCTGCCGCCCCAGGACGAGGACGCCCTGCCCGACGTCTTCGAAACCTCGGTCCTCCTTGACGACCACCTCGTCACCATCCATCTCCAGCGCCGCAGCCTCCGCTCGCCGGACGCGGTGGCTATCGTCGACCATGGCGGCGGGAAGTTCGACGTGGAGACCTTGCCTCCCGCCCGCACCTACCGCGGCACCATCGTCGGCGAGGAAGGCTCGGGGGTCGCGGCCTCGCTTCTTCCCGGCGGGCTCGTCGCCCTCCTCGAGCGTGGCGACGGCACGCGCTGGCACGTCGAGCCGATCGAGAACCTCTTGCCCCAGGTCCCGGTGCTCGGCCTGGCCCGGCCGATCGCCCCGAGCGGGATCCACGTCAGCTACCGCGCCGAGGACGTGATCCGTTCCGGCTTCCGCTGCGGCAACGACCTCACCGAGCTCGGTCATCCGGACCACCGCCACGACACGTCGTCCAACGAAGACGCTGGCGGCGACGGCGGCGTGGCCGGCACCACCAAGTACCTCGCCGAGATCGCCTTCGACGCCGACTACGAGTTCTTCCAGAAGAACAGCAGCTCGGTCACCGCCACCGTCGACGACATGGAAAGCGTGATGAACCAGGTCGAGTTCATCTACGACCGCGACGTCGACATCGACTACGAGTTCACCACCTTCGTCGTCCGCGACACGCCGAGCGACCCCTACACCTCGACCGACGCGGTCACCCTCCTCTGCGAGTTCCGCGCCAAGTGGAACTCCTCGCCCGAGGTCATGATCCAGCGCGAGGTCGCCCATCTCTTCACCGGGAAGACCATCAACGGCTCGACCATCGGGATCGGCTGGGTCGGCGTGGTGTGCAACCAGTCCGGCACCGACTGCGGCGCAAACGGCAACCTGGCCTATTCGCTGGTCGAGTCCAAGTACTCGGGCGGCACCTTCAACGACCGCATCGCCCTTTCCGCCCACGAGCTTGGGCACAACTGGGGAGCGTCGCACTGCGACGGCACCGGCGACTGTCACATCATGTGCTCGGTGATCGAGGGCTGCAACGGCATCGCCGGCGCCAACCTCAAGTTCGGGGCGGTGGAGCAGAGCCAGATCGTCTCCTACCGCAACTCGGTGAGCTGCGACATGGCCCTCACCGCGCCCTTGACCCTGCCCTTCACCGAGCAGTGGCCGACCACCACCATCTCGACCTCGAAGTGGGTCTACAACAAGGGGACGTCGGTCTCGACCTCGGCCACCAACGAGCCGAGCGCCGCGAACTCCCTCAACCTCGACGCCTTGGGCAGCAACCTCTACGACGACGACGAGATCCGCAGCCACTTCATCCTGCTCGGCGGGGTGACCCAGCAGGTCAACTTCACCTACTGGACCGAGCACAAGGGCGTCGAGAGCGGCGAGAAGCTCTTCGTCGACTACCTGAACAACGCCGGCGACTGGATCACCATCAACACCATCACCTCGAACGGCGTCGACGAGACCAACTTCACGCAGTGGACGCACGTCCTGCCCGCCGACGCCAAGCACGACCTCTTCCGGATCCGCTTCCGGGCGGACGTGAACGAGGTGAACGACGAGTGGTACCTCGACGACATCAGCGTGGCCCTGGCGGCCGGACCGGCCAATGACGAATGCACCGGTGCCATCGCCATCACCCAGGCCACGACCGCCTTCGACAACACGAATGCGACGACCAGCGCCTTGGCTGCGCCGACCTCCTGCAACGACGGACACGGCACGACCCTCATCGACGACCTCTGGTACAGCTATACCTCGTCGTGCACCGGCGTCCTCACGGTGACCACCTGCAACCTGACCACGCTCGACACGCGGCTGATCCTCTATCCCGGTCCGACCTGCCCGACCGCTGCGACGGTGCCGCTCGGTTGCGATGACGACACCGCCGGCTGCTTCAGCGGCACCTCCGCCGTGCAGATCCCGGTGACCAACGGCCAGCAGATCCTGATCCGGGTCGGCGTCATCGCCACGCCCGGGACCGGCTCGCTTCTCGTCTCCTGCACGCCTGCCTGCCCCGACGCCGACAACGACGGCGTTTGCGACGCGAACGACGGCTGCCCGAACGATCCCAACAAGATCGCCCCCGGAGCCTGCGGCTGCGGCGTCCCCGACACCGACTCGGACGGCGACGGCGTGGCAAACTGCGTCGACGGTTGCCCCAACGATCTGAACAAGACGTCGCCCGGCACCTGCGGCTGCGGGGTGCCCGACACCGACTCGGACGGCGACGGGACGCCGAACTGTGTCGATGGCTGCCCGAGCGACCCGAACAAGACCGCGCCGGGCACCTGCGGGTGCGGCGTGCCCGACACCGATTCGGACGGCGACGGCGTGGCGAACTGCAACGACGGTTGCCCGAACGATCCGAACAAGATCGCGCCCGGCACGTGCGGCTGCGGCGTGCCGGACACCGATAGCGACGGCGACGGCGTGCCCAACTGCAACGACGGTTGCCCGAACGATCCGAACAAGATCGCGCCGGGCACCTGTGGCTGCGGTGTGCCGGACACGGATAGCGACGGCGACGGTGTGCCCAACTGCAACGATGGTTGCCCGAACGATCCGCTGAAGCTGGCGCCTGGCACCTGTGGCTGTGGTGTGCCGGACACCGATAGCGACAGCGACGGCACGCCCGACTGCAACGACCTGTGCCCGAGCGATCCGCTGAAGGTCGCGCCCGGCACGTGCGGCTGCGGCGTGCCGGACACTGATAGCGACGGCGACGGCGTGCCGAACTGCAACGACGGTTGCCCGAACGATCCGAACAAGATCGCGCCGGGCACCTGCGGCTGCGGCGTGCCGGACACTGATAGCGACAGCGACGGCACGCCTGACTGCGTCGACGGCTGCCCGAGCGATCCGCTGAAGGTCGCGCATGCGGCTGCGGCGTGCCGGACACTGACGGCACGCCCTGACTGCGTCGACGGCGCCCGAGCGATCCGCTGAGTCCCCGGCACCTGTGGCTGCGGCGTTCCCGACACCGACAGCGACGCCGACGGCACGCCGGATTGCAACGACGGCTGCCCGAGCGACCCGCTGAAGATCGCCGCCGGCACCTGCGGCTGCGGCGTTCCCGACACCGACAGCGACGCCGACGGCACGCCGGATTGCAACGACGGCCGCCCGGAGCGATCCGCTGAACATCATGTCGCCGGCACCTGCGGCTGCGGCGTTCCCGACACCGACAGCGACGGCGACGGGACGCCGGATTGCAACGACCTGTGCCCGAGCGATCCGCTGAAGATCGCACCCGGAGCCTGCGGCTGCGGCGTGCCCGATTCAGATAGCGACGGTGACGGCACCGCCGACTGCGACGACGGTTGCCCGAACGATCCGAACAAGGTCGTCCCGGGGAGCTGCGGCTGCGGCGTCCCCGACACCGACTCGGACGGCGACGGCGTTGCCAACTGCAACGACGGCTGCCCCAACGATCCGAACAAGACCGCCCCTGGCACCTGCGGATGCGGCACGCCCGACACCGACTCCGACGGCGACGGTGTCGCCGACTGCAACGACCTCTGCCCGAACGATCCGCTGAAGGTCGCCCCGGCACCTGCGGCTGCGGCGTTCCCGACACGGATAGCGATGGCGACGGCGTGCCGAACTGCAACGACGGCTGTCCCGACGATCCGAACAAGATCGCCGCTGGCGCTTGCGGCTGCGGCGTCCCCGACGTCGACTCCGACTCCGACGGCGTGCCTGACTGCAACGACGGCTGCCCGAGCGATCCCGCCAAGATCGCTCCAGGAGCGTGTGGCTGCGGCGTCCCTGACGTCGATTCCGACTCCGACGGCACTCCCGATTGCCTCGACGGCTGCCCAAGCGATCCGCTCAAGATCGCGCCCGGCACCTGCGGTTGCGGCGTGCCAGACACCGACCTCGACGGCGACGGCGTCCTCGATTGCAACGACCTCTGCCCGAGCGACCCGCTCAAGTCGGCGCCGGGCGTCTGCGGCTGCGGCGTCCCCGACACCGACAGCGACCTCGACGGCGTGCCCGATTGCTTCGACCTCTGCCCCGGCTACGACGACACGCTCGACTGCAACGAGAACGGCGTGCCCGACGGCTGCGACATCCACGTCGACGGCACCTCGGCCGACCTCAACGCCAACGAGGTCCCCGACGAATGCGAGTGCATCCCCGACCTCGACCACGACGGCGTGGTGTCGGGCTCGGATCTCGCCATCCTGCTCGGCGGCTGGGGCACGAACGGCGTGGCCGACCTCGACGCCTCCGGCACCATCGACGGCGCCGACCTGGCCATCCTGCTCGGCGGCTGGGGGCCGTGCCTGAACTGACGTGGTCGGGGCCTTTCTCCCATGCGCAGCCATGGGGGAGAGGCTGAGCGAAGCGAAGCCCCTCGCAGCCTAGCTGCGATATGGACAGCCGGGCGGTGCCGGACGAGCCGTCGCGTCGTCCACCGCCCCTCAGCCTCGCCCCTCGGAAGGGGCTCGGCAGCTCCCCGCTTCGCTGCGCGCACGCGGGAGAGCGCGCGCGCAGTCGATGGCGAGAGGACCGGCGCCTCTCTCCCAAGCACGCAGTGCTTGGGGGAGATGCTGAGCGAAGCGAAGCAGAGGGGGCGGTGCCGGGCGAGCCGTCGCAGATTTGCCCCAACCGCCGGACACACGTAGGCCGGGAACCCGCTCCTCTACCGCACCCCGCGCAACGCTTCGCGCGGCGGCGGCGCCGGCCGCGGCAGGAGTCCGCTGAGGTCGTGCTCCCGATCGACGGTCCGGGCGATCTCGCCCGCACCAAGGTCTCGGGCTTGAGCGATCGCGGTGGCAAATCCGCGGCTACGACCGGTTCTTTTCCAGATCTCACAGAATTAGGCTCACAGAATCGCCGCTGCTGCGATTCCATGGTGGCACGCCTGCGATCGGCACCGCAGATGGGCCCATGGGCCCGGACGGCTCCGGGCCAACATCCTTCGAATGAGGAACGCTCGCGGGATCGAAGCGACAGATCAGGACCGGGAACCACGGTAGCGGGGTTAGAGGTGCTCGCCCTCGCGAGCTAGCTCTCCCTCGGGACCGCGGCTGAGGCGGCGAACAAATTCGTCCACGCCAGCGGCGGATCGGACTCCAACCTCGGCAACAGTTGGGCGAACGCGTACGCAACCGTCCAGAAGGCACTGGCCGAAACCGGAAACGACGGCATCATCTTCGAGGCGGCGGGAACCGACAAACCACCTCCCCGCTCGACGCGGGCGACTCAAGGACCAAGACCTTCCACGTGCATCCACAGACGCTCGTCACCATCCGCGTCAGCTATCCATCGTCGGGCGGCGCCCCCCACAGTCCGGGCGCGTATCCGGCGGCATTCTCTGGCGACCTCGACGCCGACGCCGACGTGGATGCGACCGACCTATCGATCCTGCTCGGTGCCTGGGGCCCGTGCGGCTCGGCGCCGACCGCGATGGACCTCGTCGCCTTCTTCGGCTTCGACACCATCGAGGAGCTCAGTGCCTACGTCGAGGAGCTGCCGGATGGACTGCGCGAGGCGCTGGTCCTCGGGGCCCTCGAGATGATGTCCGGAGGTGGGGCGTGACCGGCACGGCTTCTTCGTTCTTCGGCCGCCGCGGGCACCTGCCCGCGGCGGCCATGTTGTGCCTTGCGTGTGCGACCGCAGCCGCGGGCCAGTGTGCGTACGAGGTTGCAGTGGTTGGGTATCCATGTTCGTCGCTGGTTTCTCCGCTAGCGATTTCGAACACAGGCGTGGTGGTCGGATTTGCCCATCCCTGTGGCAACCCCGTCACGGATCGCCCCTTTCGCTGGACCGCCGAGACCGGCATCCAACTCCTGAACCTCGGGCCGTCGATCCTCGACGCCCGGGCTTACGCGATCTCGCCCGATGGAAAGTACATCGCCGGCACAGGGCACCTACTCGACAACTACACCCAGCGGGCCTTCCTCTGGCATGACGGCGTTTACCAGATCATCGAGCCGCTGGCCCCCTATCCGTCGACGCGCGGCTTCGCGGTCGGTGAGGATGGGACGGTTTACGGGCAGCTCTTCGACGACTTCGGGCCGGGGCGGCCGATGGCTTGGAGGGCTGGCAGTTTCCTGCCCATTCCGGACGAACTCTCGAACTGCGACGGCGAGTTCACCGCCACGCGAGCCGGGCTGGTCGTGGGGGATTGTTGGGGGATGGCGCCGCTCGGCGCGTACGCGACAGGATTCCTCTGGACACCAGAGGGCGTGCAGTACCTGCAGACGTACCCCGAGGACGGCTGGTCCTCCTTTCCCACGGCGGTGAACGCGCGACGCGAGGTCGGCGGGAAAGGGACAATCCTGCTCGGCGACGGGACCAACTCCGATGCCTACCGCCCGACGATCTGGCACGATGGCGTCCCGACCGACCTCGGTACGCCTCCGCAGCACGACGCAGCGCAATTCAAAGGGATGAACGAAGTCAGCCAAGCGGTCGGCTATTCCTACTGCCAATACGCGACCCCCTGCGACAACAACCCACTGCACCAGATCCACCTGTGGATGGACGGGACCTCCTACTCGCTGAACAGCTTCCTCCCGCCGAACTGGCCGGGGAGGGTAGTCGAGGCGAAGGCCATCAGCGACAGTGGCGTGATCGCCGCGTATGGGTACTACCAGACCCAAGGCAAGCTGTACATCTTCAAGCCCGTCGGCTCCTCCCCCGCCGACATCACCATCGACTGCCGCGTCGACGTGAAGGACCTGACGATGGTGCTCGAGTGCTGGGGCCCGACGGCGCAGTCGCCGGTGAAGCGGGCCGACGTGGACGGCGACGGGGTGGTGGGTCCGCGCGACCTCGCCGAGGTGCTGGGGGCGTGGACTCCTCCGCCGGCGGACAGCCCGAGCGAGCCGCCGAAGGGCCGCGGCGGAGGCGAGCGGAAACCGCCAGAGAAGCCAACCTCCAGGTGAACCTGCGCCACAGCTCCTCTACCGCACCCCGCGCAACGCTTCGCGCGGCGGCGGCGCCGGCCGCGGCAGGAGACCGCTGAGGTCGTGCTCCTGGTCGACGGTCCAAGCGAGGGCATCGCCGCGATCGCTCCAGCGCAGCACGCGGAGTCGGGCCTCGCTGTCCGCGGTGAGGAGCCGGCCGTCCGGGGTCGGCTTCGCCCAACGCACGCCGTCGAGCGGCTCGATCCGCGTGCCGCTGGCGGCGCGGACCAAGGCAAAGAAACGGAGCTGCCCCTCCCAGACGTTCCAGCCGGTGCCGATGCCGTTGGCGGAGGAAGGCACGGCGGCGAGTAGCTCGACCTCCGGGCCGCGCTGGGCGGGGCCCGCCGAGCGCGGCGCAGCGAGGGGATGCAGGGCGATGAGATGCGGCGGGAGCGGCGCGTCCTCGGCGGCCGGCGCGTCGGCCGGGACCAGCGCGGAAGCCCGCGTCGAGGCCAACTGGAAGGCGAGCTCGGGGCAGGTGGCGATGGCGTCGTCCATCCGCACGCTGCGCCAGGTTCGCGAGGCGTCGCCCGACTTCGGAACGACGGGACCGGCCGTCAGGTGCCGCGGCCACTCCTCTTCGGTCTGCCCCCAGAAGAATCCCGGGAACATCCGCCAGAGCTGCTCTTGTTGCGGCTTGGGCAGGGCGTGTTGGCTGGTGCCGGCGCCGCCCGGCCCGAAAGACTGGGGATGGGTGAGCGCTGCGAGCCACGGCAATCGGGAGATCGCGTAGCGCGGCCCGAGGCGGGCGCTGAAGGGCCCGTCGTCGTTGGTCTTGGCGTGGTAGAGGAGGTACTCCCCGCAGGCCGAGACGACCGCCCGCAGCGGGCGCAACTCCATCGCCGTCCAGGCGCCTTCGGTGACCGTGCCCTTCGACCAGTCCCAGCGCAGGACGCACGACCAGCGCGAACCGGGCGGGGCCGAGCCTTCGTGCGAACCGCGCAGCGGCCGGACCGAGGCGTGGCAACGCCCGAACACCGCCACCACCGGGGCATCGGCAGCAGCGCAGCACCACAGGCGCGGCAGCGGGCGGGGCTCACTCATCACCCCCACTCTAATCGGCGGGACCGCCCCAAGCTGCGCTCCGAGCGGCGACTCGGGGCCGAGCGGCGCGAGCTCGCGCCCAGCTCCACCCGATAAGTCGACGTCGGCGGAGGCGGCGGACGAGATGCTCCGACCGCCATCCGCCGGACGTCCTCGCTTAGCGGGCACGCTCCGGGACAGCCCACGCTCCGAGCAGGATGGCGAGGTCCGTGGCGCCCGCGTCACCCGAGCCGTCAATGTCGGCGGACGAGGTGGTCGCTCCCCACGCGCCGAGCAGGATGCCCAGATCGGTCGCATCCACGGTGTTGTCGCCGTTGAGGTCGGCAGGGGAGTCCGACGGCGGCAGGATGTCGATTCGCACGCGGTGGTAAGTGACCAGGCTCAGCGGCACGGAGGTGCCGTTCGAGCCGTAGGCGTTCCACTGGTTCAGGCCGGCGATGGGAGGCGTACCCGAATTGTCATCCACCTCGGCGAACTGGACGAGAATGGACGAGGTGCGGGCGATGTGCCCGATGACGAAGCCGTCGGTGCAGCACGTCTCCCAGGTGCTCTTGATGGTGAACATGCCGATCGGCGGCACCGTGTCGTAGATGTCGCGGTCGTCGAGATCGCTCGGATCGTCCTGGACGAGGAACGTAGCCCCATCGGCGTCGTCGAGCACCTCGATCTGCAACTCGGCTTCCCCCTTGCCTTCGTGCGAGATCGGCCGCTCATGGACTATGAAGAGGGCAACGCCGTCGGTCGTCAGGGCTCCGAAGAGGTGCGATGTCTCGGCTTCGAGCGGAACAAGCGTGCCGCTCCAGGAATGGGCGTTGCCGGCGTCGTAGCCATAGAGGTCGGCCGCGGAGTTCGACGGGGCCACCCACAGCGGGACCTCGCCCAGGATGTGGCTGGCGAAGTCGCCGGCCTGAGGGGCCGACTCCTGCGAAACGCGGAAGCGAGGCATCGAGCCGGGACTCGGGCCGGGTCGGGCGAAGCTCAGGGAGTCGAGGGCCCAGCCGATCCGGCCGGTGCTCGGGCAGGGGGTGACGTCGATCAGGATGCTGCTGATCTCGTTGCCTGCGAGCGAGACCTCAAGGCACGCCCCGTCCTTCTCGGCATCGCCCTGCAACGAGACGAATTGCACGATGCCTTCGCCGCCGTAGGCGGTGATGGTGGCATGTTCCTCGTCGGGCGGACTTCCGTCGAGGTCGAGCAGGTAGAAGTGGACGGAGGTGACCGGCGGGTCGAAGTTGATGCGGATGTCGTTGGGCACGCCGTAGTCGCCGTCCACGCTCGGATCGGTGAGTCCGGCGATGCCATCCGCCATGGGCGAGTCGTATTCGTACGGCCCCACGAATCCGGTCGGCAGCTCGCCGCCTTCGACCACAATGACCGGCAGGAGGGCGGGGTTGCCCTCGATGGCGAAGGAGACCCCGAGCCCGCTGTACTGGTCGGAGATCGGCGTGCCTTCCGGCAGATTCTCGAAGCCGATGAACGTCACCAGCGAGTCCGTCCCCGAATGGGCGGACGACGCCATCGTCGCTGCGACCACAAGCGACGCGCAGAACTTGGAGAGCATGGCCTGCTCCTTTTCGGCCGTGGCCGAGGGGTTCGCACGCCTAGCCACCGGGGAGAGGGAGGGACGCCTCAGCGGTCGGCGCGGGAGCGCGGCGGGGCGACGCTCATCGAGGCGATGGGTCTCGCTCCGTACACTCTCTCGATGCTAGGGGCAGGCACTGGGCGCCGCCCCTAAAACGGCGTTAGGGAAGTTTCCTGGATCGGCGCGACGGGGCCAAGAGCGCAGCGGCGAGAAGCGACCACGCCGCAGGACCCGGCACCGCATACTCCACAGTCAGGACCGGCCGGAAGTCACCGACCGGGTTCTCGCTCGAGTCGAAACGCTTGGTGGTGCCGACGCCGACCTCCGGCCCGAGCAGGAACCAGCCGAAGTTGCTGGCCCCGCCGTTGACCCAGCTCTGCACGTCGGCGACGAGGCCGCTGCCCGACCAGGAGTAGAACCCGAAGTTGGCGCCGATGGTCGCCGAGGCGCTGGTGAAGGCGTCGAAGTCGCCGCCGGCGTTGTTCCAGAAGGTCGAGTCGAAGCTCGAGTGGAGCCAGGTGCAGTCGCCAGCCAAGGCGCCGGTGCCGCCGCCTTCGTTGCCGTCGGGGTCGCTTGCCCCGGTGGTCCAGGCGGAGAGGGCCCGGTGCATGGAGACGACCTGGTCGGCAGCGCCGCCTTGCGAATAGTGCAGGGTCAGCGTCACGCTCGTGATGGTCGCCCCGGCCTGGATGCCCGAGAGGTCGAACTGCACGAGGCCGCGGCGGATGCTCGCGTTGTTGGTGCGGCCGGTGAAGAGGTACTGGCCGGCGCCGTTGGCGGTGAGGCCGGCGGGGTCTTCGTAGAGCGTCGCGTCGCGGAGGGCGGAGAGCGTGACGACATCGGCGGAAGCCATCGACGACAGGGCCGCGACAAAGGCGGCGACGGACACACGGCGCATCACGTGGATCTCCCTCTACCTCCCGCGCCCGGACGGCGTCCGGCGCGGCGAGGCGAATGTACCCTACGTCCCTCCATGCACCAACCGCCTCTCGCTGAACTCCTCGTGGCCAGCGGCAATCCCCACAAGCTCGACGAGATCCGGGCCGTCCTCGGCGCCCTCGGTGTGCGAGTTCTCGGCCTTGGCGACCTCGGCCGCGAGTTCCCCGAGCCCGAGGAGGACGAGGCCACGTTCGCGGGGAACGCCCGCCTGAAGGCCATCGCCTACGCCCGCATGACGGGACGGGCCTGCCTCGCCGACGACTCGGGGCTCGAGGTCGACGCCTTGGGCGGCGAGCCCGGCGTCCGCAGCGCCCGCTACGCCGGGATCGGCGCGAACCGGGCCGAGCGCGACGCGGCCAACAACGCCCTCCTTCTCGAGCGCCTGCGTCCGATCCCGCCGGCCAAGCGCACCGCCCGCTTCGTCTGCGCCATGTGCCTGGCCACCCCGCAGGGCGAGATCCTGGCCGAGACCCGCGGCGAGTTCCCTGGCCTCATCACCGACCATCCGCGCGGCTCGAACGGCTTCGGCTACGACCCGCTCCTTTTCCTTCCCGAGGAAGGCCGCACCAGCGCCGAGCTTTCGCCCGAGGAGAAGAACGCCCGGAGCCATCGGGGGCAGGCCACGCGGCGGATGCTAGCTGCGCTTCGCGAGCGAGGCTTCGTCGCCTCGTGAGGCAACACGCAGCCAGCCCTCCCGGAGCCGAAGCTCGGGAGGGCTGGCGTGCCGCAGGCAGGATGGCGCTCGGCGCGGCGATCACACGTCGTCGCAGGCGCCCCAGGCACCGAGCAGGAGGGCAAGGTCGGCAGCGTCGACCGTGGCGTTCCCGTTCAGGTCGGCCGGCGAGCCGGGAAGGACCGGCCCCCACGAGCCGAGGAGGACGGCGAGATCTGCGGCGCCGACGAACCCGTCGCCGTCGAAGTCGGCGGGGCAGGCCGATGCCTGGGTCGGCTCGCAGAACGAGGCGGGCACGCTGATGCCGACGTTACCAAGGGCGAAGGCGATCACGTAGGGATCAGACGCGGTGACCAGCCGCGGCGGGTGAGCGAAGGCGCTCGCGATGTTGGCGGGGCCCTGCTCACTGAGGCTCGAGAGGGCGGTCGCGCCGAGGTCGAGGCTCAAGGAGAGGCCGAACGGCGAGCCGCTCTGGTAGGAGCTCATGGTGTCGTCGCGGAACCAACGCTCGTTCGTCGAGCGCGGGGCGGCTCCACGCTGCCAGAAGTGGGTCGCCTGCTCGCCACCGACGTTCTGCGTGCTGCCGTCGACATCGAGGTCCGCATAGACGAGCGGCGTCACGCTCAGCGTCTCGTCGCCGAGTTCGGCGTACTGGATCTTGACCAGCAGTCCGCCGCTTGGGCCTCCGAGCATCTTGCCCTCGATGATGGCGACGAGGCCTGGTTCGTCCATCGAGCGGAGGAGGGCGGCGAACATCCGCGGCGAGGCGCTCGGGGTGAAGAAGTCGAGGCGGGCGAAGGTCTCGCTGACCCGCTTCCCTTGCGGGAGGCCGCTCGAGCCCGCAGCCACGTAGTAGTTCGTCCCGGAGAGGAAACTCGAGGTGCCCACCGGCTGGTCGAAGTCGAGGACGCTGGCGATCTGGCCGGCGGTGCCGAAGTCGGCCGCCCCAAGCCCGGTGCGGACGGTCGCCCCCCAGCGGCCATCGACGCTCGACAGGCCGATCGCGCCCACCTGGGGCGCCGAGCCGAAGCTCGCGGGGATGGCGATCCCCTCGTCCCCGACGGCGTAGGCGACGGTGTGCAGCGTGCCCGCGGCGAGGGCCGCCTGGCCGAAGCTCACCGCCGTGTTGATGTCGCCCGGCCCGGTGTAGGAGACGTTGTTGAGCTCGGCCACGCCACCATCGAGGGTCGACTGCATGAAGGAGTCGTGGTTGCTGGCGTGGGCCACCGGCGAGCGGGCCAGGAACCAGCGGACGTTGCCGGTGCCGGTGTTGTTGGCGGCTTGGTGATAGTGGTCGCCCGACCAGTCGCCGACGTTGTTGGTCATCTGCCCGTCGACGTTCATGTTCACGTAGACGAAGGGCTTGACGACGGTGCTCAGGAGGAGCTGGCCGGAGGGGGTGGCATCGGCGAAGGAAAGGCTGACCCGAAGCCCGCCTCCGTCGCCCGGCACCATCTCGCCATGGATGGTGGCCAGGACGCCCGACCCGTCGGTCGCAGCCAGGGTGGCGGCGTACGCGCCTTGCGTACTGGTGAAGCTGAGGAGCCGGAAGCGGTCCTCCATCCGCTCGGTCAGGGCGCCGGCGAACTGGAGAGAGCTTGCCAGGCGGACATAGTGGCGGGTCTGGGTGACGCAACTCTGGAGCCCGTCCGGCTGGCTGTTGTCGTACAGGGCGGCGCACTCGCCCGCGCCGCCGCCGGTGTCGTGGATGACGGCCGACCAGCGGAGGTCGGAGCTGTAGAGGAGAACGTCGGCGGAGGCGTCGGCCGCCGAGGCGAGGGCAAGCGAGGTAGTCGCGGCGCGGAGCGCGGTGGTCAGGAGGCGATGCATGGAAGGTCCTTTGGGGATCGTGGTTGGACTGGATCGGACTCAGTGGCAGGCGCCCCACGCCCCGAGCAGGATGGCGAGGTCGGCCGAGTCGACGGTGCCGCTCTGGTCGAGGTCGGCTGGCACGCCGCGAGCGGCTCCCCAGGCCCCAAGCAGCACGGAGAGATCCGCGGCACTCACCGCGCCGTCGCCGTCGAGATCGCTCGGGCAGGCGGGCGCGAAGGCCCCGACGTTCAGCGTGAAGGCGCCCACCTGGCCCGATTTCCCGCCCACCCGGACGCGATAGGTGTGGCCGGCGACGAGCTCGACGGTCACCGCCGACTCGCTGAAGAAGGCGCCGAGGTCGTCGTTGCAGCCGACCACGTTGAAGATCGTGCCCGGGCAGCCGTCGTGCACCGAGAGGACGGTGTCGAGGGCCGAGCCGAAGGTGTCGAAGGTCAGCGTCCCGTCGCTCGGGGCGGTGTACTGGAACCAGACGTCGGGGGTGCCGTTACTGCTCGGCGTGCAGGTCTGGCCGCCATCGCTGCTGGCGCCGACGGTGCAGCCGTCGTAGGAGCCGTTGGCGACGACTTGCTCCGCGGCAGCGCAGGCGTCGTTGCCGGCGGCCGCGCCCAAGGCGAAGAGATGGGCGGCGCCGGTGTTCGGGAGCAGCAGGTAGTTGTGCTGCGGGTTCCCGGCGGCGACGGTGTCGCCGTAGACGCCGACCGAGCTTCCCATGCCTTGGGTGTCGCCGTCCGTCGCTGCGGGGTCGACCAGCGTCCGGTCGTGGAGCCACAATCCCAGGGCTCCGGTCTTCTCGTAGACGTAGACGCGGCCGAGCGACGGGCTGCCCACCACGATGCGGTCTCCGTCGATGGCGACGCTCGATCCGAAGGCAGCGCCGGCCACCTGGTCGGGGCAGGGGAGCTTGGCGACCTGGTTCCAGTCGACGCCGTTCGGCGAGCGGACGAAGACGTACGCCGCTCCCACGGCCGAAAGCCCGTTGTGGTCGGATCCGGGGGCTCCCACCACCATGGTCAGGCCGTCGGCGTCGACGGAGGTCCCGAAGCGGTCGCCGGCAGCGATGTCACTCGGGATCACCTGCCAACCGTTGCCCCACTCGCTCCCCGACGCGGGCTTGGTGTAGACCATCACCTCGCCGCAATCGGGCGACCCTGCGAGGTCGAAGCGCGGCACGCCCACCATGGCGAAGGTGGTGGCATTCGACGCACCGCGCTCCATGGCCACCACCTCGCCGAAGCGCAGGTCGTACCAACCGGAGATGTCGTTCGGGGGAAGAGCGTCCTCGAGCACCCACGTGCTCGGCGATTCGCGCCGGAAGAGGAACGCGCGGCCGGGGATGTGGTCGGCATCCCACGGGTAGCCCGGGGCGCCGACCACGGCGTACTCTCCGTCGAGGGCAACGGCCCGGCCGAACTCGGACGCGAAGTTCGCCGCGGGGTCGCCAGGAAGGGCGAGGAGCGTGAGCTGGCTCCAGACTCCGTTGAATCGCGAGAAGACGTAGACGCCACCCACTTGCCACGAGAAGCCGTCGCTGTCGTCGAAGGGAAGGTACGGGGCGCCGGCGAGGCAGAACTGACCCCACAGGTCGACGGCCGCACCCATCGACTGCCCCCACGCTGCGGCGCTTGGGCGAAGCACCGTCTCGTGGATCCAGGTCCCGCCCGAGAAGGTGTAGATGTCGACGCCCCCGCGGTTGTCGGACTGGGCCAGGTTGGTGTCGTCCAATGGGTTGCCGACGGCGAGCGTATAGCCGAGCAGGCTGGTGGCCGCGCCGGCCGCTTCGTTGGCGGTCGGATCGCTGGGGAAGAGGAGCGACTGGGCGCATTGGCCGTGGACGGCCGCGCCGCTGGCTCCGAGGGCGAGCAGGGTGGCGATCGAGCGGGCCAGCGAGAGGTCCGGTCGTCGAGGATGCGTGGCGGTCGGGTACATGGACTGGCTCCTTGGCATGGAGTTGGCGTGCGGTCGGGAGTCGCCTCGCTCGGCGACCGTTGCTCCCGTGTGGCCTCAATGCGACAATGGGCCGGGCGCGGGCTAGCGAAATCCCGGCACAAACTCCCCCCGACCGTTAGGGGCGAGGCCGACCAGGCGGCTACCAGACGGCATGACCACCGGACCGCGCGATCACGTGACCCAGCTCCTGGCCGCGGCCAGCGAGGGCGACTCGCAGGCGGCGGAGGCGCTCCTCCCGCTCGTCTATGCCGAGCTCCAGGGACTGGCCCGATCCTTCATGGCCCGGGAGGGCCGGGGCCACACCCTGCAGCCGACCGCCTTGGTGCACGAGGCCTACCTGCGGCTGGTTGGCGACGCCGACGTCCGCTGGGACAACCGCGGGCACTTCTTCGTCGCCGCGGCGACCGCCATGCGGCGGATCCTCATCGAGCGAGCCCGGGCCCGAGGACGACTCAAGCGTGGCGGCGACCGCGGGCGCGTGCCGCTTGCCGACGAAGTCCTCACCGTGGAGCCGCCCTCCGACGACCTGATCGCCCTCGAGGAGGCCTTGGCGCGACTGGAGCGCAGCGATCCCCGCAAGGGCAGCGTGGTCATGCTGCGCTACTTCGCGGGGCTCTCCGTCGACCAGACCGCGGCGGCCTTGGGGATCTCGCCGGCCACGGTGAAGAACGAGTGGTCCTTTGCCCGGGCGTGGCTTCATCGAGCGATGAGCAGGGGAGACGAGTCGCCGAGCGATGGCGGAGCCGCCTCATGAGCGAGGCCGGGGGGAGCGAGTTCGCAAGGCGTTGCGAGGAGCTCTTCATGGCCTTGCTCCCGCTCGATCCGGCGCTGCGGGCCGAACGGCTGGCCCAGGCCTGCGGAAGCGACGCGGCGCTCCGGGCCGAGGTCGAGTCGCTCCTCCGGCACCACGACGGGAGCGACGGGCTGCTCGATCGCCCGGCGCCCTTCTCCTTCGGCGGCGCCGCCCTCCACGGCGGCGAGGAGGAAGCGGCGCTGCCGCCGCAGCCGGAAGCGGGCGGCTATCGGCTCCGCTCGGTGCTCGGCTCGGGCGGCATGGGCGTCGTGTACGTCGCCGAGCAGCGCAGCACGCGGCGAACCGTGGCCGTCAAGGTCATCCGGCGCGGGGCGGCCTCGGCGAGCGTCGCCCGGCGTTTCGAGCACGAGGCAGCGATCCTCGCCAAGCTCCAGCATGCCGGGATCGCCCAGATCTTCGAGGCGGGAGTCGCCGACTTCGGCCACGGCCCGCAGTCCTTCATCGCCATGGAACTGGTCGACGGCCTGCCGCTCTCGGACTACGCCGATAGCCACGGCCTCGACGTCGCCGGACGCCTCGAACTCCTGGCCCGCGTCGCCGATGCGGTCCATCACGCCCACCAGCGCGGGGTCATCCACCGCGACCTGAAGCCGGCCAACATCCTCGTCGTCCATGGCGCTGAAGGAGACGCCGCGCCGGTCGTCGGCCAGCCCAAGATCCTCGACTTCGGCGTGGCTCGGGCCACCGACGGCGAATCGTCGCCCACCTCGATGCGGACGAGCGTCGGGCAATTGGTCGGCACGCTGCCCTACATGAGCCCGGAGCAAGTGAGCGGCGAGCCGGCGGAGATCGACATCCGAAGCGACGTCTACTCGCTCGGCGTCCTGCTCTACCGACTCCTCGCCGGACGCTTGCCCCACGACCTCGCCGGATGCTCGATCGCCGAGGCGGCGCGGATCATCCGCGACGATCCTCCCAAGCGGCTGAGCGCCATCCACCGCCTGTTGCGGGGCGACATCGAGAGCATCGTCCGCAAGGCCTTGGAGAAGGACAAGGAACAGCGCTACCCCTCGGCGGCCGAGTTGGCCGCCGACCTTCGCCGCCACCTGGCCAACGAACCGATCGCCGCCCGGCCGGCGACCGCGGTCTACCACATCCGGAAGTTCATCCGCCGGAACCGGGCCCTGACGGGAGCGATCGCGGCCCTCTTCCTCGTGGTCGGCGTGGGCACGGTGACGACCATCGTCCTTGGTGTGCAGGCCATCGTGGCTGGCAACGCGGCTCGGCTGGCCCAAGGGAAGGCCGAGGACGAGTCGCGGGAAGCGGCCCGCCAAGCGGACATCGCCCGCCGCACGGCCTATCGCGCCAACATCGCCGCCGCGGCGTCCGCCACCAACGCCCGTGACGTGCTCACGGCGCGACGCCATCTCGAAGCGATCGAGGAATCGGAGCGGACGAACTTCGAGTGGCGCTACCTCGACGCCCAGCAGGACGATGCCCTCGCCGTCCTGCGGGCCCCGGGCAGCGCCGTCTATGGCGTGGCCTATTCGCCCGATGGCACGCTGCTCGCGTCGGGGTCCTGGGATGGAGCGATCCGGCTGTGGGACACGCGGACGGACGAGTTGGTCGCGGTCCTCACCGGCCACGAGCGTCCGGTCTACTCGGTGGCCTTCGATCCAAGCGGCGGATCGCTCGTCTCGGCCAGTACGGACAAGTCGGTGCGGGTGTGGGACGTGGCGACGCGCAGCCAGCGGCTCGTCTGCCTCGGGCACCAGGGTCCCGTCCACGCCGCGGCCTTCAGCCCCGACGGGACAATGATCGCCTCGGCGAGCGAGGACGGCACCCTGCGCTGGTGGGACGCGTCGACGGGCGCCGCCCTGCCGAACCTGACCAAGGAGTCGGTCCCCATGCGCGGACTTTCCATCAGCCCCGACGGCCGACAGGTCGCGGCCGCCTGTGCCGACGGGCATCTGCGGGTTTGGCCCGTCTCTGATCCGACCCCGCTCGTCGATCGCCCCGCCCACACGAGCATGCTGCTCGATGTCCGCTACAGCCCCGACGGGCGCCGCTTGGCGAGCGCGGGCCAGGACGAGATCGTGCGGCTCTGGGACACGGCGGACTGGCGATCGCTCCTCGTCATCGAGGCTGGAAGCGGGCGCATCGACAGCATCGCGTTCCGCCCCGATGGCGCCGCCCTCGCCACGGGTTCCGAGGACATGACGGTGCGGATCTGGGACACCGCGGAGGGGCGAGCCGTGGCGGCGCTCACCGGGCACATCGGACCGGTCGCCGCCGTCGCATGGAGTCCCGACGGGCGGCGACTGGCCAGCGCCTCGACCGACGCCCTTGGCTCGGTCCGCGTCTGGGACCCGACGACGAGGGACGGCCCGCAGTTCCTCGATCGACTTGGCGGGAGCATCGCATCGATCGGGTTCTCCGCGGACGGGACGATCCTCTCCGCGGTCAGCGTGGATCGCGAGGTGCGGCAGTGGGACACCGCGAGCGGCCTGCGGATCGCGAAGGCGACCGAGTGGCGCCAGCCGGCGACGACGAGCCGCGTCCGGACGGACGGGCGATGGCTTCTCCTCCTCAACCAGCAGCTCGCGGTGCTGCGGGTCGATCTCGGCACCTGGGAGGAACGGCGGGTCCAGGGATTCGCCCCGGGGAGCGAGCTTCCCGCCAGCCTCGCCGGCACCGCTGACGGTCGATTCCTTGCCGCAACCACCGGCAAGGGGCGGGTCGAGGTCCTCGACCTCGAGACGGGAGCGTCGGTCGGCGTGCTCACCGGGGATTCCGATCGGGTCACGGCGGTCGAGTTCAGTCTCGATCAGCGTCGCCTGGCGTCCGCCGACGAGACCGGCAGGGTGCGGCTGTGGGAGGCGCCGGGCGGACCGCTGATCCGCGAGCTGCAGTCGGTCGCGAGCGGCGATCCCGCGAATCCCACCACGCGGCTCGCCTTCAGCCACGATGGATCGATGGTCGCGGCCTTCGGCTACAGCGACGCGGCGGACGTCTGGGACACCACCACGGGCGCCCATTCGGTGGCGCTCAAGGGGCACGCGGGTGGGGTGCGCGGCTTGGCCTTCTCGCCCGACGGGAGCCGTATCGCGACCGGCAGCGGCGATGGCGTGATTCGACTGTGGGAGTCAGCGACGGGACGGGAGATCATGGCCCTACGCTCGAGCCGATACCCGGTGACGGCGCTGGCCTTCTCCCCCGATGGATCGATGCTGGCGATCGGATCGCACGATCGGACCGTTCGCGTCCTCCGTGCGACGCCCGCCCCGGACGTGGCCCGGGCGTGCGACGAGATGACGAGGCTCGCCCGCGACGGGCGCCTCCGTGCCGGCGCGGGCGGGGCGACGCTCGAGGCGCGACGGGCGATCGCCGCTCGGGAGGACCTTTCGGCGCTCGAGCGCCGGGCAGCGCTCCTCGCGCTCCTCGAGGCAGAGCAAGCGGACGCCGACCGATCGGGCAGAGCGCCGTCCCCTCCCGACGGCGAGTGAGGCTCCGAGCGGCTCCGGCCCTCCCCTCGGGTACCCTGTCCCCGATGTCGAGCCGCGCGGCGTTCCGCCTCCCGATCCTCACCCTCGCGGTGTCCGAGCAGCGCTACTCCTGCCACGGCTGCGGCAACTGCTGCCGCGACTTCACGGTGCAGCTTCGCCCCGACGACCTGCGGCGGCTCGGCGAGCAGGGGTGGGAAGCGAAGCTCGGCCAGCCGGTGACGGTCGAGTTCCGCGGCGTGACCTACCTCCGCCAGACCGACGAGGGGGCCTGCATCTTCCTGCAGGAGAACGGCCTCTGCCGCATCCACGCCGAGTTCGGCTACGAGAACAAGCCGATCGCCTGCCAGCTCTTCCCCTTCACCATCGTGCCGGGGGCGAAGGACGCCGCCATGGGCGTCAACTTCGCGTGCGCCAGCGTGGCGGCGAGCAAGGGGGCGACGCTCGCCTCGCACCGGAGCGAACTCCTCCGCATGGCGGAACGCGTGCCCGAGACGATCGAGGCGCCGGTCCCGACCCTCCTCGCCGACGGGCTCGTGGCCAGCGAGCGCGAGGTCGAGTGCGTCACCCGCGGCCTCGACGCCTGGCTCCGCCGGAGCGACGTCCCGCTCGCCCTCCGACTCGACGGCCTGGCGTGGTTCGCCCAGTCGATGGTTGCGGCGAAGCTGGCCGGCGTCCGCGAGGAGCGCTTCGAGGAACTCGTGTCGACCCTCCTCGGGGCCTTGCCCGACGAACTCGCCCACCTGCCCATCGATCCGCCGAGCGGTCGGCAGGGGAAGCTCCTTCGCCAAGCGGTCTTTGCCCGCACCGAGGACCCCAAGATCCCGGCCCTGGCCCGCGAGGGACGCTGGCGGACGACGCTGCGGCAACTCCTCCTCAGTCGCCGCTTCGCGAAGGGGAAGGGCGTGGTGCCCAAGGTGGGGAGCGACTGGCCCGCATCGGCGACCTTCGCCTCGGTGGGCGCGGTGCTTCCGCTCGCCGCCTCCGAGGAGGGCGGAGCGATCGACGATCTCCTCACCCGCTGGCTTCGCTCGACGATCCTCGGCCGCCGGGCTTGGGGGGCCGGCGCCTACGGCTGGCCGATCGGGCTCGGACTCGCGGCCCTCGCCCTGAATGCAGCGTGCGTGGCGTGGCTGGCCCAGCTCCGCGCCGCCGGCCGCGGAGCGGGTGCGGTCTCGCTCGACGACGTGCGAGCCGGCCTCGGCCGCGTCGACCGCATGGCAGGTCGGGCCCGCTGGCTCGGCTCGCCCGCCGAGTCGATGCGCGTGCAGTGGTTGGCGTTGGACGACGGCTTGCGGCGATTGCTGCGCCAACACTTCGTCGGAACGGTCTGACCCGAGGGATCGCTATCATCCCCGCCCGTGGGAGCGACTCTCTCGGAGCGACCGGTCCGCGACGCACGCAGCTTGCTTCTGCACGGGCTCTTCCTGCTCTCGGGCGCTGCGGGCCTCGGCTACCAGATCGCCTGGACGCGGCTCTTCACCCTCGGTCTCGGGCACGAGATGCCGAGCGTCCTCGCCGTGGTGGCTGCCTTCTTCGGCGGGCTGGCCCTTGGGGCGTGGGCACTCGACCGCATCGTGAGCCGCTCCGCTCGGCCGGGCCTCTGGTACGCGGGACTGGAGGCAGTGGTCGGGTTCTGGGGCCTCGCCTCGATCGTCGTCATTCCGTTCGCGAACCCGCTGGCCCGCGGATGGATCGGTCTCGAGCCGAGTCCGCTGCGGCATTGGTCGGTGGCCTTTCTCGTTCCGTTCCTCGCTCTCCTTCCGGCCACCGCTGCGATGGGTGCCACCTTCCCGGCCATGGAGCGCGTGGTGTCGCGCCTCGCTGGGCGCGAGCGCTGCGTGGGCGGGCTGTACGCCGCGAACACGCTGGGCGCGGTGGGCGGCGTCCTTCTCGCCGCGTTCTGGCTGGTGCCCGCGTTCGGCCTGCGGACCAGTGTCGTCATCCTCGCGGCGACGAGCTTGGCCTGCGCCGCTCTGGCCTTCGCGGTGGCCCGGGGCGTCGCCGCGCCCGAGGCGGAACAGCCCGCGGGCGAGGCAGGCGATCCCCTCGGCATCGGACGCGTCCGGCTCCTCGTCACCGTCTTCGCGACCGGCCTCCTCGGGATCGGGTACGAGGTCGTCGGTGTGCGCGTGCTCGGGCAGGTCACGCAGAACACGGTGTACAGCTTTGCTGCGGCCCTCATCGCCTACCTCGTGGGAACGACGATCGGGGCCGCCATCTACCAACGATGGCTCGCCGAGCCCGGGCGGCGGAATGGGCGGGGCGTCTTGGTTGGATTGCTGTTAGCCCTCGCCATGAGCGGGTTCGGCGGGATCCTCGTCCTTCGCGCCTCGCTCGCCACCAGCGAGGCCTTGAGCGGCGTCTTGGGGACCGCTCCGCTGGGGGCGGTCCTCACCGAACTCTTGACCAGCGCCGCAGCCTTTGCCTTGCCGACGATCGCCATGGGTGCGACCTACAGCCACCTGATCCAAGCCGCCCGCGGAGCCCGCGGCGGCGTGGGCTGGGCCATGGCGGCCAACACCTTCGGCGGGGCCCTCGCTCCCGTCCTGTTTGGCGTGGTGGCCTTGCCGGCGCTCGGCGCCCGCAACGCCCTGGTGGCCATCTCCGCCGGCTATCTCCTCTTCCTGCCGCGCATGAACCGGGCGGCGCTCCTCGCCATCGGGGCTTTGGCCCTCACCTTGGTGGCCTTGCCGCCAAACCTTTGGATCGTGACCGTGCCCGAGGGCGGCGGGATCCGCAGCTACCGCGACGGCGTGATGGCCGCGGTCGCCGTGGTGACCGACCGCGAGGGCAGCCGCTTCCTGCGCGTGAACAACCGCTTCCAGATGGGCTCGACCATCGGCACCTTCGCCGAGCGGCGGCTGGCCGACCTGCCGCTCCTCCTCCATCCCGATCCGCGGCACGTCCTCTTCCTCGGGCTCGGCACCGGCACCAGCTTGGGGGCGGCGGCCAGGCATCCCATCGAGCGCGGCGACGGCGTCGAGCTGGTGCCCGAGATCGTCGAGGTGATGGACGAGTTCGCCCCGGCGAACAACCATCCAACCAAGCAGCCGAACCTCCGCATCGTGACCGCCGACGCCCGCCGCTACGTCGAGGCCAGCGGCGACCGCTACGACGTCATCGTCGGCGACCTCTTCCATCCGGCCCGCGACGGGGCGGGGGCCCTCTACACCGTCGAACACTTCCGGGGCGTGCGCGAGCGGCTCGCTCCGGGCGGGCTCTACTGCCAATGGATCCCGCTCTATCAGCTCGACGAGGAGACGGTGCGGGTCATCGTGCGGACCTTCCTCGAGGTTTTCCCCGAGGCCCGGGCCTATCTTGGCCACTTCAACGTGAAGACGCCATCGTTAGCGCTGGTCGGGTCGCTGGGGCCGGCCACCTACCCGTCCGACTGGCTGGCCCGACGCCGCCAGACACCTGAACTTAGGGCGGAACTCGAAGACGTGGCCATGTGGGACGAGATGCGCCTCTTCGGCTGCCTGCTGGCAGGGCCCGAAGAACTCGCTGCGTACGCAGGCTCGGCCCGCGTCAACACCGACGACGACCAGGTGGTGACTTTCCAGGCTCCGTGGTTTGCCTATCGAAGCAGCGGTTCGCCCTTCGCCCGGCTGCAGCCATTCCTCGGCGACGCGGCTCGCGGTGTGGCGGAGCTCACCGGGCCGAACCAGCCGTTCCGGGCCGCCCTCGCCAAGTACATCGCGGCCCGCAACGTCTACCTCGCCGGCATGGAGGCCGCCGCCGAGGGGCGATCCGACGAGGCCATCCGCCAGTGCATCGAAAGCGCCCGCCTCAGCGAGGATTTCACCACTGGCTACGTGCAAGCCATCGAGGCGGCCAAACAAATGGCGTCGAGCAAGCCTGACCAGGCCCGCCAAGTCCTCCGCGACCTGGCCAAGGCCCAGCCGCAGATGCACGAGGCCCAGCGGCTCCTGCGTCAGATGTTTGGGGAGTGAGGCGGGCTGGCGCGGCACCGCGAAAAGTGCCTCCAGTTGACGGATTCGCGCCACCGGATCGAGGGAGCGTGCGTAGGCTGGGCCTGCGAGCAGGCGGATCCGCCCGGCGGCGGGCGTCCTCGCCGCCGTGGGAGGAGTCCCGGATGACGCGAACCGCAAAGGGCTGGATGGTGCTTGGGTGCCTCGGCGTGTCGATCTGCCTGGCCGCCGCTTCGCCACCGCCTGCAGAGGACGAGGAGCCCCTCCTGTTGCGGCTGCGGGCGAGCGCCGGTCCGACCGGTGCGCCGATGATCGCCACCGGCGTCCCGCCCCAACCGACGGGCGGCGAACTCCCGTCCTGGGCGTGGTTGGCGCGACTCGACGATGCCACGGTGGAGCTGGTGCGGGCCTGCTGGCCAGCGCTCAACGCAGCGGACGACCGCATCCGAAAGGAGCGGCTGCTGCCGCTCTTCGAGCTGGCGGTGGTGGTGGCCACGCCGCCTCCCGAGCTCGGGATCGACGAGGTGCCGACGTTAGCCAGTCGACTCGTGCAGGCTCGCCACCGAGCAGTCGAGGAACTCGCCGCCGCCCGTCGAGCCGGACTCCAATCATGCCTGCAGGCGAAACTCGAGTCTGCCGGTGTCGAGCCTGACCGCGCAGCGAGCCAGGCTGCCGAGGTGGCTGCGGCGATCGACGCCGTGATGGTCACCTCGCAGGGTGTGTCATTCGCTGATGTGCTTCGTTGTACGTCGGTCGATGTGGGCACGCTGGCCTACGAACTGGTTCGCTCGCATGCCATCTCGGCGGAGTCCGCCCTCATCGTCCAGACCCAGCTCCACGATGCCATGCCGAAACTGGCTGAACTCCGGCGCGCCCATGACCGGGCTCTCGAACGACGCCTCGAGGCGGGGGCGGCGCACATGCTTCTGGCGCGGTGGATCGCTCGCCACGACCGCGACGCGGCGGGCGACCGATGGCAGGCACTCTCGTCCGAGCGACGGCGGACGCTGGCCCAGGAGACGCTTGCCGCGAAGCAGATCGGCGAGGCCCAAGGGGCGCTCGTCGATGCCCTCGTCGCCGCCCTTCCGGCAGCGGACAGCGAGGCGCTGCGGATCGCCTATCTCCGCGCTGCGTATGGCGATCTCGCCTTCGAGGCGTGGGATCCGCGGCCGATCATCCAATCCATCGCGGGCGAACTGACGGCGGACCGGAAGGCGGAAGCGGATCGCGTCGGAAACGACGGGCACCAGCAGAGTCGCTCGCTCCAACTTGAGGTGCAGCGAGTCGCGGACCGTTACTGGCAGGAACGGCAGGCGAGCGGCAGGCTGGACGAGTCGGCCTGGGCCCAGGCCCGGGCCAAGATGGCTTCCCTCCTCGCGTCGCAGCGCGCCGCCGCGGAGGTCTCGATCGCTTCCGTGATGGCGCTCCTGCCCTCGGAACGGCAGGGCGACTGGCAACCGACCCTCGATCGCTGGAGGGCCGACGCCGAGGCCCGTGCGAGCACCGAACTCGATGGGGTCGAGCCTTGGCTCACGGGACCGAATCCGGTGATCCGTCACTCGCGCAAGGCGGAGCCGGCGGGGGACTCGGGCGGGAACGAGTCGCGGTGATCGGGCCGGTTCCTCACCGCATCAATGCCCCAGCCGTCGCCGGCGTGAACCGCACGAATCGCTCGCCGTCGAACAGGTAGGGCCCATGCTCGTGGCTGGCTAACCACAAGCGGCCGCCGCGGTCCTTGGCGATGGTGAAGAGGAGGACCACCGCGCCGTCCTCGACGATCGGGAAGTGGGTGATGGCGTGGCCGTCGTATCGCCACACGCCTTCGCCGTAGGTGGCCATCCAGAGGTTGCCGTCCTGGTCGGCGACCACGCCCTGGAAGAAGACCGGCTCGGTGCGGGACAGGGAGCTGAGGTCGACGCCCTTCTCCCGCGTGTAGGCGATGGCGGGCGACCCGTCGCTCGGCGTGATGTGGTAGCGGTACTGGGTGTTGCAGAACCAGAACGCCCCGTCCCGGTCCTCGATGATCGAGCGAATGCCGAACATGGCGTCGTTGGGCAGCTCGGTGAGCTGGGCCTCGTACATCCACGACCAGGTCGCGCCGTCGTAGCGGCAGATGCCGAGGTTGGCCGTGCCGAACCAAACGGTGCCGCGACGGTCGCGGTAGGTGCAGTAGACCTCGTAGGGGCTCCATGCCTTGTTCGGGGACGAGGCGTCGTAGGCATCCTGGCGCGGGCTCCGCGGGAAGACGAGGTGGCGGAGCGTCGTCCCGTCGTAGCGGTACGGTCCTCGCTGATGGGGTTGGTACGGCAGCCAGAGATCGTTCGGGTCGAGCGCCCATCCTTCGCCGGCGGAAGCCATCTCGACGACCGGCAGCGTGGTGAAACGCGTGCCGTCGAATCGGCTCACGCCGCCCAAGGTGGTGATGATGAGGTCGCCCGAGGGGCCGTACTGTTGGATGCCTCGAATCTGGTCGTTGCAGAGGCCGTCCTTGGTGGTGAAACGGGTGATGGTCGTGCCGTCGTAGCGGCAGACGCCTTGGCCGTCGCTACCGAACCAGTAGTTGCCGCTCGCGTCCTGGAAGACGACCCAACAGCTGGGGTTGATCGCAGCGACGGTCTCGCCGAGGGCGGGGTGGTCGGCGACGCTCGGCGGCGACGTGGTGGAGGAGGGCACGGAACAGGAACACAGCGCTCCGAAGAGCGGCAGTACGAGGAGGGCGAGGAAGGGTCGCATGGCGATGGCCGACGATACCGCATCATGCGCGGGGCCCGGGTCACGGATCTGTCACGGCCGCGGAGCGCCGCTCCGCTCGCGCCTCGCGCCACCGTCGCCAGCACCAAAGTGCTCCGGCTGCCCCGAGGGGGATGGTGATGGCGCCTTCGGCCGCGCTCTCGACGCGGGCGCGGGGGGCGCGCGGGGCCTCGAGCTCGTCGCCGCACATGCGGCCAGCGAAGAGGCTGCTCGCGAGCCACGCCACCGCGGCCTCGCGGAAGCCGAAGCGGCCCAGCGGATTCATGCTGGCGACGACGGCAGCCAAGCCGAGGAGGGCGGCCTCGGTTGTGGTGAGCGGCAGGTCGAGCACCTTGGCCGCGACCACCATGCGGAGGGCCCACGCCGCCATGTCGAGCAGGCGAAAGCCGGTGGCCGCGCCGAAGGTGGTGCGGTCGGTGAGGGTCCGCTCGGCCCCCTTCAGCCGCCTCGCGAGGAAGGGCCAGCCGGCGAGGAACGAGGCCACGAAGACACCGACCGCGGCGAGGGCCACCACGATGACCGCGTAGATCCCGAGTCCGGCCTTCGCCGCCAGGGGAAGCGCAGCGGCTCCCGCGGCGAAGGCCACCACCATGCTGACCGCCGCGGCGACGAGCCAGGTGGCGATCGTGGTCAGGCTCAGGCCATCGACCCGCCAGTGGTATCCGACGCGGGCCGCGAGCCCGAGGCGGAAGGGGAGCGGTGCGTAGTTGAGGAAGCTGGCCAGGAGGTTGACCGCCTGGATGTCGACGAAGCGGAGCGGTGCGACGGGGCGGATGAGGGCGAAGAAGAGCGAGCCGTTAGCGAAGAGGCTGACCATGGTGGCCGCGCCGAGCGTGGCCAGCATCCAAGGGGGTGCCTCCCGGAGTTGCCGCAGGAGCCGCTCGCCGTGCTCCCCGCCGAAGGCCTTCTGCACGCACCAGGCGATGAGAGCGATGCCGACGAGGAACCCGAGGAACTGAACCGCCATCCGCAGCAGGCGCCGCGGGTTCGACGCGGGAGCGGGCCGCTCGCTCATGCCCCGTCCCCGGTCGGGGCGGGGCGCACGCTCTCCCGCACGATCACCCACAGGGCCCGCACGCCGTCCTTGGGCCGGATCTTCTTTCCTTCGGCGAAGCTCCGCGGGCGGTAGCGGACCGGCACCTCGGCCACCCGCAGCCGCAGGCGGCCGAGGGCCGCGGCGAGTTGCGGCTCGACGCCGAAGCGGTCCTCGGTGAGCCAGGGCAGCACGCGGCGCAGCACCGGCACGCGGAAGAGCTTGTAGCAGCACTCCATGTCGTGGACCGAGAGCCCCGAGAGCAGGTTGCTCGTCATGGTCAGTCCGCGGTTCATCCAACGATGGAGCCGGCGGTGGATGCGCGGATCGCCGCCTTCCGCCCAGCGGTTGCCGAAGACGACCTCGCTCTCGCGGGCCACGATCGGCGCCAGGAGCGACGCGTAGTCGGAGGGGTCGTACTCGAGGTCGGCGTCCTGCACGATGACCACGTCCTCCTCGCCGCCGCGGCCCAAGGCGTCGGCGAAGCCTGTGCGGAGGGCGGCTCCCTTGCCGCGGTTCCGCTCGTGCTGGAGGAAGCGGGCGCCGATCCGAGCCGCTGCGTCGCGGGCACGCTGGGCGGCGGCGGGGCTCGAGCCGTCATCGATCACCACCAGGCTCGACTTCCAGCCGGCCGGAAGCGGCGACGCGACCACCGCATCGAGGCACGCCTCGAGCGTGTCAGGCTCCTCGTAGAAAGGGACGACGACGTGCAGCGTCGGCACGCGGGGCTCAGCCTCGGGGGACGGTCACGATTGCTGCGGCTTGCCGCCGATCGACTCCCGCATCGCGGTGTCGGCGACGACGTTCCGCATGCGGTAGTAGTCCATCAGCCCGAGGTGTCCGCTGCGGAGGGCATCGGCGGTGGCTTTGGGGACCTCGGCCTCGGCGAGGATCACGAGGGCCCGGTTCTTCTGGGCTTCGGCCTGGTACTCGGCTTCCTGGGCGGTGGCCAGGGCCCGCCGCTTCTCGGCCTCGGCCTGGTAGCGCTTGGTGTCGGCCTCGGCCTGGTCGGCCTGGAGATGGGCCCCGATGTTGTCGCCCACGTCGATGTCGGCGATGTCGATCGAGAGGATCTCGAACGCGGTGGCCGAGTCGAGGCCCTTGGCGAGCACCGTCTTCGAGATCTTGTCGGGGTTCTCGAGCACGGCCTTGTGGCTGGCGGCCGAGCCGATGGTCGAGATGATGCCTTCGCCGACCCGGGCCACGATCGTCTCTTCGGTGGCCCCGCCGACCAGCCGCTCGATGTTGGTCCGCACCGTCACCCGGGCCTTGGCCCGAAGCTGGATGCCGTCCTGGGCCACGGCGTCGATGGTGGTCTTGCCGCTCGCCGGGTTCGGGCAGTCGATGACCTTCGGGTAGACCGAGGTCTGGACGGCGTCGAGGATGTCGCGGCCGGCAAGGTCGATGGCCGTGGCACGCTCCCAGGGGAGGTCGATCTTGGCCTTGTCGGCGGCGATCATCGCCCGGATGACCCGTTCGACATTGCCGCGGGCGAGGTAGTGGGCCTCGAGCAGTCCGGTCGGGATGTCGAGCCCGGCCTTCTTAGCGGCGATCCGGCTCAGGACGATGACCGCCGGCTGGACCTTCCGGAACTTCATCATCACGAGGTCGAGGAAGCGGACCGGGGCCCCGGAGAGGAGGGCCTGGATGTAGAGCTGGATGAACTGCGAGATGTAGACGAAGACGATGAGCGCGATGAGCGCTGCGAGGATCCCGGCGGCCCACAGGACCGGGGCCGGGATCGACAGGGCGAGCGTGGCGTTCGGCAGCATGGGGTTCCCTTCGTCGTAGGTCGCCTTGGCGGGGTCGGGGATCCAGTGCCGCACCCCTCTCGTGGCGGCAAGGGTAGCAGGCTGGCCCGGACTCGGGCGCGGGGTGGGGGCGGGCTCAGGCCTCGGCTCGCACCTTGAGGACGCCATCGAGGACCGCGACCACGCGGACCGGCACGCCGGCGTCGATCCAGCCCGCCTCGGCGACCGCGTCGACGCGCCGGCCGTCGAGGGAAACGAAGCCCGACGGTCGCAGGGCGGTCTCGCTCACACCGTTGCGGCCGACGTACTCGTTCAGGGCCAGGATGCGCCGCCGCCGCGCCGCGTCGCTCGCCGACTGCTGGGCGTCGGGGTCGTTCGGATCGATGTCGGGCGGCGCTTCCTCGACCACCGACTTGGCGGTCCCTTCGTTGAGGGATAGCCGCTTGGCGATCGGCGAGGTCGACCAGAGCTTGAGGAGCCCCATCAAGAGGAAGGGGGCGGCGATGGTGTAGACGAGAAGCAGGACGAGGCCGCCGGTCGGGCTCCACATGAACATGGCTACGACCGACGCGACGAAGCAGGTGCCGCAGAGGAGGGCGAGCAGGCCGCCGGTGGGGATGAAGACCTCGACCGCGAGGAGGAAGAGCCCGATGCCGCCGAGGACGAGGGCGGCCACGAGGTAGGCATCGGAAGGGCCGGCGGCGTTGGCCGCGGCGTCGGCTCCGGCTGTGAGGAGGGGGATCAGGGCAGCCGAACTGGTCACGCGATCTCCTCGACGATGGCCGAGAGGCCGTCGCGGTCCACGATGCGCACCGCCGTGCCGCGGGCGATCCACGCCCCGTTCGAGCGGGCGTCGAGCATCCGATCGCCGCACACGATGCGTCCGCTCGGCCGGAGGTCGGTCATCGCCGTGCCGGTGGTGCCGATCGGGACTCCGGGATCGCTCGGTCCGAGTGCCATGGTGGTCGCCCCCTCGCCGACGTTGGCGTCGAGGACCAGTCTCTTGAAGAAGGGGACGCTCGGCAAGTGCTTGGCAAGGAGGGCGATGCCGATCCCGGCAATGGCGAAGGAGCCGAGCACGGCGAAGAGGGCGGCGAGGAGATCGGCGTGGCTCTGTGGCGAGCTGAGGTCGCCGCCCACGAAGCTGAAGACGAGCCCGACGAGGAGGCAGACCGCTCCGACCGCCCCGGCGATGCCGAGGCCGGGGGTGAGGAGGAGTTCGACGATGATCAGCCCGATCCCGACCACGATCAGGAGGATCTCCCACCACTGGGCCAGCCCGGCGAGGACGGGGGCGCCGACCAGCAGGATGAAGGCCGCGAAGCTCACCACGCCGAAGATGCCCATCCCTTGGGTGACCATCTCGGCGAAGAGCGAGAGGATCATGATCACGATGAGGACGCCGCGGACCGGCCAGGAGACGAGGAACCGGACCAGGCCCTCCGACCACGACTCGTCGTAGCGGCGGATCGAGGTCGCTCCGAAATAGGCGGCGAGCTCGCCGTCGGTGTCGATGGATTGGGTGGCCAGGCCATAGCGCACCGCTTCCGTGCCGCGCAGGGTCAGTAACTCGTCCGCGGTGTCGACCTGGCCGAGCAGCTTCCAACGCCCCGCTTCGCTCGAATCAATGCGTGGCTCGCGGACGAACGCCTCGCGATCGGTGTCGTCGTCGGGCTCGTTGGTGCCGAGGTCGAGCAGCGGTCCGCGGGCCGAGGGCTCGGGCACGAATCGCTCGCTCGAGCGCGGCGGATCGCGGCCGAGAGCGATGCGGCACTCCTCGGCGTTGGCGAAGAGCCGCACGCCGTCGTCCCGCTCGAGCAGCCAGAGCTCGTCGCCCATGTGGACGAAGGCCCGGGCCAGCCGCACGTCATGGTGGTTGCGGAGGGCGCTGTCGGTGACCTCGCTCAGGACCGGGGCCTCGAGCTTGGCCCGCTCTTCCGCAGGCAGGGGCTGGAGGTTGCCGGCCGGGCCGATCGCGATGGGGGCGGCGTCACCGACCACGCTCTCCGGGGCCGCCACGATCTCGCGACAGGCGAGGGCGATGATCGCACCGGCCGAGAAGGCTTGCGGGCGGACCCAGGCCACCTTGTTGGCCGGACCTCGGGTCTTGAGCAGGTGGCAGATGGCGAGGGTTGGCGGCAAGGCGCCGCCGGGCGTGTCGAGTTCGATGACGATCGCCCCGCAACCGTCCTTGGCCGCGTCGTCGAGCCGCCGCTCGATCGTCTTCAGCGTCATGTCGTCGATCGGGCCCTGGATGGTGATCACGCCGACCGTGTTGGCCTGGCGCGAGGCGGGCACGAACCGGTCTTGGGCCGACGTGGGCGTCGCGGCGAGGAGGAGGAACAGGATCGCAAGCGTCCCGCCCAGGAGCCGGCCGAGGAAGGCGGAAGTTGTCGCCGGGATCCGCATCGCCGCCGATTGTAGGCGGTGGCGGAGGCGGCAAAAAAGCGAGTGCCGACCTTTCGGTCGGCACTCGCAAGGACACTGTGTGCTGGCTCTTCGCGGGCGAGGGACTTAGTCCCAGGTGACCGTGAAGGTGTAGTTGGAACCGGAACCGGTCACCGACTTGCACATCGCCAGGAAGATGTCGGACTTATTGGCGACGGTCTCCTCGAGGAAGATGTTGTCGTCCACGTCGAGGTTCGGACCGAGCTTGTTGGTCCCTTCCGGCGTGAAGTTCTTCTCGAAGTTGGTGTGGTTGTCGTTGTAGCAGATGTTGCCTTCCCACGAGTTGCGGCCACCGTGGATCTCGAGGGTCTTCGACTTGTTGTAGTGGGCCTCGTCGTAGAGACCGTCCTGGACGCCGCGGTTGCCGACCATCGCGAACTTCGAGTTGAGGGTTTCCTTCCACTCAGCGGCCTTGCGAGCCCCCCCGAGGAGCATGGTGCCGTACGAGGTGTTGCAGCGACCGGCGAGGTCGGTCACGAAGTGCTGCTCGTCCCAGTAGACGTCGTTGGCGACGTTGTACAGGTTGTAGTTGTAGTCCGCGGCGTTGGCCACGTTGGAGCTCGACTCCGACGGCGAGAGGCAGAGCTGCGGGCTGAAGTAGTTCTGCATGATGCACGCCGAGTAGAGGTTGGCGTGGTTGTTGCGGGTCTGGTCCTCGACGCCCTTGCCCGGGGTCGTGCCGACGCGGTTGATCAGGCCGGGGGTCGGGAAGATGCCGTTGAACTCGCGGCACCAGATGAGCCACGCCTTGTGGATCTGGCCGATCTGGGTGGCGTCCTTCACCTGGCGGGCCGTGGCGCGAGCCTTGGCCAGAGCCGGGAGCAGGAGGCCGAGGAGCAGGGCGATGATGGCCATCACGACCAGCAGCTCGACCAGGGTGAAGCCCGTCTTGGGGCTCGAGACAACCTTGCGCTTCATGAAGAGGACCTCCAAAGTAGGGACGTTCGCGACGAAGTGATCGCTTGCAGGATCCGTCATGCGGGGCTCACGAAGCCCCGCGGAAACCCCCGCCATCCGTTTCCGGAAGGCGGAGGGGATTCAGGCGAGATCCGGTGGGCGAGGGATGCAGGCGCCCGCCGGATGGGAGGACGTCACGTCGGGTTGGTGCCGTCGGTGAGCTTCTCGGGGGCTTCGGTCACGAAGAAGTTCGGGGTGACCGGGTTGCCGATCGAGATGCAGATCCAGGTGTCGCCAGCGCCGTGACCGTCGTTGGCGACGGCCGAGCAGCCGGACTGGTTGAATTCGTAGTTGAAGATGTTGTCCTTCGACAGGTTCACAGCGCCGCATTCCCAGGCGACGTTGTTCGGGTAGAAGGTCTTGCTCGACTCGGTGTGGTTGTCGGCGTAGGTGACGTTGCCTTGCCACTCCTTCGGCGAGCCGTGGAGCTGGAGCACGTAGGCGAGCTTGTAGTTGTTGCCCGTGTTCGAGCCCTTGTAGGTGCCACGGGTCGAGAGCAGCGGCTTGGTGCTGTCGGTCGTGTTGCGCCAGTTGGTCTTCTTGCGCTCACCGCAGAGGGCGAGGTGGGCGTAGCTCGTGTTGCAGAAGGGGTTGGTGCCCGAGCCCGGAGCCAAGTGGATGTTGGCGTAGAAGGTCGGATCCCAGTAGGCGTCGGTGGTGGGGTCGTACGCCTTGTAGTTGTAGTCCTTCTTCTCGACGACGACCGGGTTGACCTCGGTCGGCCCGAACAGGATGTCGGGGTTGAAGAAGTTCTGGGCGATCATCGCCGAGTACATGTTGGCGGTGTTGTTGCGGGTCGAGTCTTCCTGGCCCTGGCCGGGGACGTTCACCGTGCCGCTCGGCAGGGCGAGGGGCTGGCGGTTGATGAGGCCGGGGATGGGCAAGTAGCCGCCGCGTTCGTTCTGGGCGAACGTGAGCATGCTCTTGTGGATCTGGGTGAGCTGGCTCGCGTCCTTGATGGACCGAGCGTTCTGCTGGGCCTTGGCGAGGGCCGGGAGCAGAAGGCCGATGAGCAACGCGATGATCGCGATGACCACCAGCAGCTCGACGAGGGTGAAACCTCTACGGTGCTGTCGCATACCTGAGACTCCTTGCTCCCCAACGCGGGGAGCGAAAAAAGGGGAAGAAACTGCCCGCAATTGCGGGACTATGAGGAAGCCCGCCAGCCGCGGTCAGGCGACTGGGTGGGAAGAGGCAAGTGGGGGGGGCGGCGCGGTGGAGGTCGGCTCGCCTCGGCTCCGTTCCCAGGCTCGAGTGAGCCGAAGGGGTGGGCGAGGGGGGGGGGCTGCCGCAGTGCCTTGGCCATCCCGAGATCTCGGGTGGCAGGCGGCTCGGGATATCCAGGTTCGACGACGGGTTCGACGAGGGATCCGGCTGGGCCGTTGGGGCGAGACGCTCAAGGCGTCAAGCCTGCCGCGGGCGGATGTCGGATCGTGCGGGGTGCTGGCGGCTGCGTTTCGGACTAGGTGCCTGGCTCGAGACTTGCGCGGGATGCCACCGGGGTTGAGACCCACGGCTGAGAGGACGTCTCCGTCCTTCCCGGCGTCAAGATGCTCGTGCGAGGCCGTTCCGGTGCGTGGCCCGAGGAAGAAGCCCTCTGGCCGGCCGTTTCGTGCCCCATCTGGTCCAGCGACTCGTGCGCCGCACCAGACCCTCAAACTCGTCGACTGTCTCCTGAAACCCAATTGCCTAGCGGAACTGCGACAACTGACCTGTCACGCTTCAAGATGTCGGCCGTTGCGACAAATGATGGGTCGGGGTTACCGACGAATGAGGGCAGTGTGAGACGGAGTCTCGGATATGGTCGCAACTGCCAAGAGATCGTTTGCACAGAGTAATTCGCGGACGCCATCTGTCAAGTTCCAGGAAAGGGAAGGAATCCTGATACCTTGCTTTCGGCGTTGTTTGGCTCGTCGTCCGAGAGGCGAGAGCTGCGTCAGGCACTCACCTGACAGGCGCCACCATCCGCATCTCCTCCGCTCGGTGCCCCGCATGTCGACCGTCGCCCAGAAGCTGGCCGAACTCGGCCTGACCCTGCCCGCCGCCCCCAAGCCCGTCGCCGCTTATGTCCCGGCCGTTCGGACCGGCAACCTGCTCTTCGTGAGCGGGCAGTTGCCCTTCGTTGCCGGCCAGCTCTCTGCAACCGGCCCCGTGCCCTCGAAGACCACGATCGAGGCCGCCCAGGCCGCCGCCCGGCAGTGCATCCTGAACGGCCTGGCCATCGTGTCGGATCAGCTCGGCGGCGACCTCGAGCAGGTCGTCCGCATCGTCCGGCTGGGCGTCTTCGTCCAGAGCGACGTCGGCTTCACCGATCAGCCCAAGGTGGCCAACGGGGCCAGCGAGCTCTTGCAGCAGATCTTTGGGGAACGTGGCCGGCATGCCCGGGCCGCGGTCGGCTCGATCGCCCTGCCTCTCGGGGCGTCGGTCGAGATCGAGATGCTGATCGAGGTCCGCTAACCGCCGACCCCGCTGCACGCCGGGCTTAGCGCTTCGTCAGGGCGAACGCCAAGAGGACCAGGTTGAGGATCCCGCTCAGGGCGAGGAGCACCATCAGCCAGACCGGCGTGCCGCCCCGGGCGAAGGGCGAGGCTGGAATCCCTCCGGAGACCGTCGCCGCCTGCGCCGACTTGGCCAGTTGGGAAATGTCGACGTGCGGGCGGGCGTGCTCGGGATGCTCGCCGCGGGTGATGGCGTCGAGGTCGTCGATCAGGTCCTGGGCGCTGTGGTACCGCTCCCGCGGGTCCTTCTGGAGCATCATCTCGATGACGCAGGCCGCATCGCCGGAGAGCTCGGGATTGAGCTGGTCGGGCGGGGTGAGCGGGGCCTTGAGATGGCGGTGCATGACCTCCGACGGGCTCTTCCCCTCGAAGGGGACCCGGCCGGTGACCATGTGGAAGAAGGTCGCCCCGAGCCCGTAGAGGTCGGAGGCCGGACCGATGTCGACTTGGCCGCGGATCTGTTCCGGGCTGATGTAGTAGGGGGTGCCGAAGGCTCGGCCGCTTTCGGCCTCCGCCGCGTCCTTGTCGCTCAGGGCCCGGGCCAGGCCGAGGTCGGCCAGCTTCACCGTGCCGCTCTTCGAGAGCATGATGTTCTTGGGCTTGATGTCCCGGTGGATGAAGCCCTGTTCGTGGGCGTGCTTCAGGGCCGAGGCCACCTGGCGGACGATGGCGATCGCTTCTTTCTCGCTGAAACGCCGCTTGGCCACGATCCGGTCGTAGACCGTCTCGCCGTCCACGTACTCCATGACGAAGTAGTGGTGCTCCCCGGCCTGGCCGACGTCGTAGGCCTGGACGATGTTCGCGTCGTTCAGCCGGGCGGCGGCCCGCCCCTCCTTGTAGAAACGCTCGATGAACTTGGGGTCGGTCGAGAACTTCTTGGGCAGGACCTTGATGGCCACCAGCCGGTCGAGGCTGAGCTGCTTGCCGAGGTAGACCGCCGCCATGGCTCCGGACCCCAGCTTCCTGATGATCTTGTAGCCCGGGATCCGCTGGCTCGACCGGTCGGCCTCGAGGTCGGTCTTCAGGCGGTGGATCTGCCGGCGGGTCACGAACTCCCGCTCGATCAGGACGTCCTCGAGGGTCTTGGGCAGGGGGGCGTCCGGAGCGTCGTTCCGGAGCGAGTTGGTGCACTCGTCGAGTTCGTCCTTGGTCAGGAGGCCGCGGTCGATGACCAGCTTCCCGAGGAGGGTGTCGAGGCTCGAGCCGCTCCGGCTGTTCTCGTTGGGGTTCGGGGCGCCGCCGTTGCCGGCCCGGGAGCGCTCGGCGGGGGCCGGACCCGGGGAAGCCGGGCGGTTTGGCTCGTCCGACTCGCGGGCGAGTCCAATCCGCTCGGGGTTGCTCGGCTGCATGGTTCCCACGGTCATTCGCGGTCGCTGACTCGATGGACGGTCCGCGCCTGCTTCCGCGGCCGCCACTCGAACACAGGGCGGAGTGTTCAGCAGGACCCGCTGGCTGTCAACCGGCGATCCATCCGTCGGCCAACAGGAACGGTGCCTCGAAGGCAACGAGTGGATACGAGCAGAACTCCCAAACGGATGCGAGCCAGTTCCTATACTCGCCGTGGCGACAGGGAACCCTTGGTGTGGGATCACTCACCCCCCGCTCGTTACTCATTATCCGACCGAGTGCGCTGGGCGACGTCTGTCGCTCGGTGCCGCTGGCTGTCTCCATGCGACGGGCGTGGCCGCAAGCCTCGATCACCTGGCTCGTCCAGGACAGCTTCGTCGATGCGGTTCGCTCCCACCCCGCGGTCGACGCCATCGTGCCCTTCCCCCGGGGCCGCTGGCGCCGTTGGTGGGACCCACGCACCGCCGTGGCCGCCATTCGATGGCTACGGGGGTTGCATGGGCGGTACGACCTCGTCGTCGATGCCCAAGGGCTCGGGCGGAGCGGCCTGATGGCGTGGTCGACCCGGGCCCCGCGGCGGATCGGGTTCGCTGACGCCCGCGAGGGCGGCTGGCTCGGGGTCAACGAGCGTTACGACATCGCCGAGCGGCACGCGGTCGACCGCATGGTCGGGCTCCTCGCTGCGGCCGGCATCCCCCCGATCCGCGATCTCCGGCTCTACGCCCCGCCCGAGGCCGTCGCCTGGTGGGAGGCCGAGCGGGC
>JBGAKK010000108.1:0-10770 GCA_044224425.1 Phycisphaerales bacterium | reverse complement strand
ACGGTGGTGCTCCAGCCGCTGGCGCTCGACGCCCGGCGGTTCGCCCCCATTGACCGCGGCGTGGCCCGCCGCCTCCTCGGATTGGAGGAGGCGCCGACCGTCCTGGTCGGGGCCATCGACATGGCCGACCGGCGGAAGGGGGGCCATCTCCTCCGCGACGTCGTCCCCCGCCTGCAGCAGGCACGCGTGCAGGTGATCGCCTTCGGCCACAACTCGCAGTACCTGCCCGGGGCCCGGGGCCTCGGCTTCATCGAGGACGAGCGGGTGATGCCGGTCGTCCTCGCGGCGAGCGACCTCTTCCTCAACGTCTCGCTCGAAGAGTCCTTCGGCCAGACCCTGATGGAGGCCGCGGCCTGCGGCGTGCCCAGCGTGGCCATCGCCCGCGGCGGCATCCCCGACATCGCCCGCCACGAGGTCAACGCGATCCTCGTCGACCGCGAAGCGCCCGAGGTCCTCGCTGCGGCGGTCCTCGACCTCCTCGCCGACCGATTCCTCCGCGAACGGCTCGGCGTCGGCGGCCGGCGGCTGGTCGAGGCGGAGTTCACGCTGGAGGCCCAGGCGAAGCGGTGGCAGGAGTGGCTGGCGCGGGGTGGCGTCGGAGCCGCGTCGGAACGAGCCGGTGACGGCCAAAGGGCCGACGGGTGGTGCTAACATCGCCCACCCCATGGGCTACCTGCGCTCCGTCCTCCGACCCGCCTTGGCGCCGACCTTGCTCGCCCGGCAGGCGGAACTCGGGGCGACGCCGCGGCAGGAGGGTGGGTGGCGGCTGATCGACCCGAGTCGGTTCGCCTCGTCGGGGCGGGGCCCCGTGGTGTCGGTGGTCACCGTCTGCTTCAACTCAGCCAGGACCATCGCCGACACCATCGAAGGCATCCGGCGGCAACGCTACGCTCCGATCGAGTACATCGTGGTCGACGGCGGCTCGAAGGACGGGACCGTCGACCTCCTCCGCCAGAACGAGGACCTCATCGCCTATTGGCGAAGCGAGCCCGATGGCGGCATCTACGATGCCTTCAACAAGGGCATCGCCCTGGCCCGCGGCGACTTGGTCCAGATCATCAACTCCGACGACTGGATGGAGCCCGACCAGCTGGAGCGCGGCGTGGCGGCGCTCCGGGCCTGGCCCGACGCGGACTTCGCCCACGGCGACATCTGGCTGCACGGGTGGCGCGGGCAAGACGTCCGGATCGGCGGCGATCCGCACTGGGATCGGCGGGTGCGGCGGACCATGCCCGCGATCCACCAGGCGACGGTGCTGGCCCGGCGCCGGGTCTATGAGACGGTCGGTCTCTTCCGCACCGACCTCCGCATCGCGAGCGACTACGACTGGTTCATCCGCGTGGCCAAGGCCGGCCTGCACGGCGTGCACGACCCGGCGATCGTGGCCCACATGCGGGCCGGCGGGGCGAGCACGTCGCGGCAACGGCGGACCATCGCCGAGGGCTTCGCCTGCGCTTGGAACAACGGCGACCGCCTCCTGCCCTGCGCCGCCCATTGGTCGAAGCGCTGGCTCTGGCCAAACGGGGCGCCGAGTTGGGTCGACGAGACGGGAAAGGCCGTCCGCCGCGGGCGCGGCTGGTTCGGCCGGGCCCGCGGCGCCGTCCGCTCCCGGGCCATGGACGTGGCCAACGCGGCACCGATCCTCCGCAAGCTGCCCGGCCGAAGCCTCGGCAAGAAGGCCCTCGGGATGCGCTCCGCCGAGCCGATCGTGCCCACGGCCGAGCGGCAGGCCAGCTTGGCCGATTTTGTCACCGTGCGCGATCTGGGCGGTGGTTTGGAGGAGACGGCGATCGAGCGGCTCCTGCTCGAGGGCCGCGACCTCGCGCCGGTCGGCATTGCCGCCAGCTCGGCGAAGGCCGCCCAGGCAGCGGAAGCGATCCGCCGCGGCGGGGGCCGGACCGTCCCGGTGGGTGATCGCTCGGCGGCCCAGGCGGCCCGCTGCGCGAGCGTTCTCCTCGACGAGCGGTCCGTAGCCGGCGACGCGTTGCGTGGGTGGGCCGGGTTCCCGATACTCTTGGTGCTTGGATCTGGCGGGCTCCGCATCGAGCGGCGGTGACCCCTGTCCATCCGCCGAGCAGAGAAAGGCCGCCCTTCGTGCTGAGTGCCATCCGCCGCACCCTTGGACTGACCCCGCCTTCCCCGGATCTCCCGGTCCCGAGCGCCGGATCCGACGAGAAGCAGGCCTTGGGCGAGGCCTTGACCATGCTGCGGATTCGCAAGGGCGATGTCCGCGAGCTCGAGGCGCTCTACCGCCAGTTCGTCCTCACCGGGCTCCGTCCGCGCGAAGGCCGCGACGAGGACCTCTTCCGCCTGATCGGGACCACGGTCGGCGAGGGGCTCTACATCTGCGAAGGGTTGCAGCGGGCCCTCGACGTCCCAGGCGACATCTGCGAGTTCGGGGTGGCCCAAGGGGCGACCTCGCGGCTCCTCGCCCGCGAGCTGTTGGGCGATCCCCGCGGGGCCGGCCGGCGGCTCTGGCTCTTCGACAGCTTCGAAGGCCTCCCCAAGCCGACCGAGAAGGACCGGCTGATCGACGACATCTTCCAGCTCGGCTCGATGGATGCCTACGCCGGCACCATGCGCTGCCCGCGCGAGCTCGTCGAGTCGAAGCTCCGCGACGTCGGGTTCTCTGTCGAGCGGACCTGCATCAAGCCGGGCTGGATCGACCGCACGCTCCTCGAGGCCCCGGTGCCGGAGCGGGTGGCCTTCGCCTACATCGACTTCGACTTCTACGACCCGATCAGGATCGCCCTCGAATGGCTCGAGCCGCGCACCGCGAGCGGCGCTGTCTTCGTGGTCGACGACTATGGATTCTTCTCGGAGGGAGCCCAGCTCGCTGTCGACGAATTCGTCGCCGTGAGGAAGGACCGTTGGACGTTCGCTCTCCCGGTCGACGCGGCCGGGAAGTTCTGCGTGCTGACCCGGCGCTGACGCCGGTCGGCCAACTTGGTTTGTCGGACACCGGATGACATTCGTATCCATCCGCCATCGCATTGCATTTGTCCACGTCCCGCGCACGGGCGGATCGTCGATCGCCAACGTCTTGCGGGGCGTCGGGGACGAGGTGGGACTCGCCCCGCATTTGCGGGCCCGTGACATCGCCGCCCAGATCGGGTTCGAGACCTGGTCCACGCTCCGTTCCTTCGCCGTGGTCCGCGAGCCGGTCGACTGGTTGCGCTCCACGTGGCGCTTCATCCGCCAGCAGCCGCTCCACCCGCTCTTCGTCCAAGCCACGGTGATGGACTGGCCGGAGTTCGCCCGCAGCGTCTCCTTCCTGTCGCCGCTGGGCTGGCGGCAGTGCGACTTCCTCGCCGACGCCGCAGGCCGGCCACTCTGCCGCTTCGTCCTCCGCTTCGAGCGGCTGGCCCAGGACTGGGCCGAGCTCGCTCCGCAGCTCGGCCTGCCACCCGAGCTGCCGCACACGAACGCCAGCCGTCCCGACTCCGAGGAGGACGATCCGGACGGCTCCGGCCGGGCGACCATCGAGACCGTCTTCGCCGAGGACGCCATGCGGCTCGGCTATCCGATCGATCCTGCGGTCCGCGACGTGATCGAGGATCGCTGGGCCCAGCTCGGCGAGCTGGTCGCCCCCGGATGGCCGGCCGACCCGTTTCGCCTGCGGGCGATCGGCGAGCTGCTCTTCGCGAGCCACGAGTTCGACGGGGCGCTCTACGTCTTCCAGCGGGCCTCGAAGCTCGCCCCCGAGGCCCAGGACGCGGCGCGCTTCGCCCGCATGCCGCGGCGGTTCGGCGAGGCCACGCCGAGCTTCGAGGACGTGATCGCGGCGGTGGAGCGAGCGGCGAGCGGCGTGGGCCGCACGGCACTTGTCAGTGGCGATGCGCTCCCGGCGTGAGCGTCGGCACCACGGCCTCCCAGGCCAGGTCGAGGCGGGTCCGATCCGGCTCCCGATGACCGCGGGCGGCGGCAAACAGTTCGTCGCGGATGGCTCGGACGTGCTCGTCGCGCGGAGCTTCGTGGTCGCCACGATGCCGACGCAGCGCTGGGTCGAGGAAGCCCGCCACCGACGGGGCCGCGGCGTCGAGCCGGAGCGTGCCGGCCGGGAGGAGCCGGGCCACGCGCTCCAGCGTGCCGCGCCAATCGGCCAGCAGGTCGTCGTAGGCGAGGAAGGTCCGCGGCAGGTCGCGAGTGTCGCGCTCGGCCATGGCCACGTGCTCGAACCAGAGGAGCTCGGCCATCCGGCGCGGGAAGGTGTCGCGGCGGGCCAGGCTGGCAGCGACCTCGCCGGGCTCGCGCAGGCAGTGGACCGCGACCACGGAGCGCCCGCATTGCTCGAGGACCCGCCGCCAGAGCGGCAGGAGGCGACAAAGCCGCGGTTCCTTGATCACCCAGGTCGGATGTTCGCCCCATTCTTCAGCGACCAGCGCTGCCAGGCGGCGGGCGACGTCGTCGGCGTCGGGGCTCGCGTACCAGCGCGGGTTCGGGATGGCCGGGTCGAGCATGCCCGTCCCGAGGTGCCAGAGGAGCCACTGGTGGAAGTCGATGACCCGGCTCGACTCCCAGTAGCCGGCGTCGTTGTCGCCGGGCACGGCGGGGAAGAGCGTCGCGGGGAGGCCGGCTCCGCACAAGGCGATGGTGCGGGTCAGGGCGGAGGTGCCGCTCCGATGCATGCCCAGAACGAGGATGGCGTGTCCGCGGTCCATGGTCGCCGGTGGGAGACCGTCTCACGCCCGCGTGTATCGGCCCATCATCTGGCCGCGCGGATGGTTCCACTCGCCGAGGTCCTCGAAGCGCCAGCCGCTCGGCTCGCCGAAGGCCCGCATCTCGTCGGGGGTGTACCAGAAGACGAGCCGCGAGTGCGACGAGTCGGGGTTGGGGACCGCGTGGTCGCGGCGGAAGTAGGTCGCGTAGAGCTGCGTGGCCGGGGAGGCGATCGCGGCGATCCCGGCCAGGGCCCGCACCGAGTCGGTCGGGTTGAGGTGGGTGAAGATCGACTGGGCGATCACGAAGTCGGGCCGCTCCGTGAACTCCGAGACGTCAAACCGGCCGTTGACCACGAATCGCGGCTTGCGCTGGTCGAAGCGCTCGATGCCGAGCTCGCGGGCTACGCCCATGATCACCAGCTCCATCGACTTGTCGAAGCCGAGGTAGTGCCCGGGGTCGAGGTAGGGGATGAAGTGCAGACCGCCGCGCAGCGAGCCGCAGGCGAAGTCGAGGAGGACGTGGTGGGGACGCAACCCGCGGGCGACCAGGTAGTCGAACTGCAGCTTGCCGATCCGCTCCCACAGGTCGCCGTCGCCGCCGACGAAGACGCGATGGCCAAGTTCGCGGATGCCGCTCGCATCATCGGGGACGACGGTCATGCGCGGATGGTAGCGTCAGGGTGCGAGGCGGGGTGGGCGCTCGACCGCTCGAGGCTCGGCGGATCGGCCTCGATCGAGACGTAGCCTTGGTGGATGGGGCGCTCGATCGGGTCGACCACCACGGTCATGGCGTCGACCAGGCGGTGGAGGAAGTTGTCGGCGAAGGTGCTGCGCACGCCAGCGGTCACGAAGTAGGTGCCAGGCAGGAGCGACATGGCGAAGGGCAGGCGGAGCGTGATCCGCTCGCCGGCGTGGACCGAGCAGTTCTCCCGCACCGGCGGATGCATCAGGCCGGCGATGGGGACGCCGGCGGCGTTCCGGAAGTGGAAGCCGATGACCACGCCTTCCGCGTCGCGGTCGAAAGCGATCTCGATCTCGAGCGTGTAGCGCCTCCCCAGGCGCAGGCGATTGAGCGGCTGCCCGGCCGAACCGACGATCTGCAGGCGCTCGATGCGGGCACCTTCCGCGGGATACTCCGACGGGTCGTGGGCCACCAGCCCGCTGTCGTAGCGCCCCTCGTCGCTGGCGTCGACCGGGGACGCGGCTGGCGTGGAGGAGACAGCCTCCTGCTCCGGCCGGCGGACCTCGGCGCGTCCGGTGTAGAGGAGGGCGTGGTAGCGGCGGACGACTTCGCGCGGCGTGTCCACCGCGAGCAGCCGGCCCCGCTCGAGGAGGACGGCTCGATCGCAGAGTTCGAGGACGAGCGATGCGGAGTGGGAGACGAAGAGGACGGTCGCCCCCCGCGACTTGATCTCCTCGATGCGGGCGAAGCACTTGCGGGAAAAGGCCTCGTCGCCGACCGAGAGGATCTCGTCGACCACCAGGATCTCCGGGTCGACGCAGACCGCGACGGCGAAGGCGAGGCGGGCGAACATGCCGCTCGAGTAGGTCGAGACCAGGCGATCGAGGGCCTCGCCGATGTCGGCAAAGGCGGCGATGTCGTCGAAGCGGGCCTCGATCTCGGCGTCGGAAAGGCCGAGGATCGCCGCGTTCAGCCGGATGTTCTCGCGGCCCGAGAATTGCGGATGGAAGCCGGCCCCGAGCGAGAGGAGGGGGGCGACGCGGCCGCGGACGGCGACCTCGCCGCGGGTGGGCTTCATGATGCCGCTCACGATCCGGAGCAGCGTCGACTTCCCGCTGCCGTTGCGGCCCACGATGCCGAGCGTCTCGCCGCGGGCCACGTCGAGGTCGATCCCTTCCAGGGCGTGCAGCTCGTGCCCATAGCGCTTCGCCGGCCGCAGCACCTGCCAGAGCTGTTGGATCGGCCGGTCGTAGATGCGGTACGACTTGCCCACGCCGCGCAGGCGAATGACCGGCTCGGCGTCGCTGCGGCGCTCAGACGGCATCGATGAAGGCCTCCTTCGTCCGGCAGAAGAAGCGATAGCCGAGCTCGAAGAAGACGAGGGAGACTGCGGTGCTGATGGCGATCTCGGCGAGGCCGGGGGCGGGGCCGCCGAAGAGGGCGGCCCGGGCTCCGCTCACCACCACGCTCAGCGGGTTCCACAGCACCAGGAAGCGGTAGGCTTGGGGGACCGCGTCGAGCGGATAGAAGATCGGGCAGAGGAACATCAGGATGGTGGTGAGGAGCGCCGCCACCTGGGCGGTGTCCCGCACGAAGGCTCCGATCGCCGCGAGGAGCCAGGCCAACCCGAGGGTCAGGAAGGGGAGCGGCAGGATGGCCAGCGGCAGCCAGAGCGAGGACGCTGGCGGCAGCCCCCACAGGATCACGTAGCCCGCGGCGAGGACGAGGGCGGAGACCAGGGTCTGGAAGAGGGCCCCGACGAAGGCGACGACGGGGAGGATCTCGAGCGGGAAGACCACCTGCTTCACGAAGGTGGCGTTGGTCCGCACGATGCCGGGGCTGGCGTTGATCGTCTCGGAGAAGAGCTGGAAGAGGATCAGCCCGGTGAAGAGGACGATGGCGAAGGGCGGAGCCGGCTGGCCTTCCGCAGCGGGGGCCCAGCGGCCCTTGAGGATGGTCGAGAAGACGAAGCTGTAGACCGCGAGCAGGAAGAGCGGCATGGCCACCGCCCACAGCGGCCCGAGGAACGAGCCTCGCCAGCGGGCGCTGATGTCGCGCCGGGACAGCCGCGCGATGAGGGCGCGGTGGTTCCAGAGCGATCGCAGGGCGCCGAGGACGGGCATGGCGGCGATTGTAGGTGATCGCCGCGGGCAGCCGTCAGGGGCGGGAAGCCCGGTCGGTCACCGCGAGAGGCTGTTCCAGCCGGGGGCGGCGAGCTTGATGAAGCCGCCGGTCTGCTTGGTCAGCCCTTGCATGATCCAGCCGTTCACCTTGCTGTCCGCTGCGTTGCGCCAGACGAGGTCGTCGTCGCCGTCGCCGTCGAGGTCCTCGGAGGCGATCGGCGTCCACGAGGTCGGGATGCCGGCCTGGATCAGGCCGCCCGAGAGGCGGGTGAGCCCGTCCATGAGCCACCCGGTCACGTTGCCGCTGACCGAGTCGCGCCAGATGACGTCTTCCTTGCCGTCGCCGTTGAGGTCCGCGCTCATCTGCACGACCCAGGCGGGGGTCACGGCGCCGACACCGGTGATCTGGCCGCTGGCCGAGACGCTGAGGCCGTCGAGCAGGAAGCCGACCGCGTAGTTCGAGCTGTTCCGGGCCAGGATGTCGAGGGTGTGGTCGCCGTTCAGGTCGAGGGCGGCGAGCACGGTGTAGTTGGTGAGGGTGGTGATCGCCCCGGTCTTCCAGCGGTATTGCCCGTCCATGAGCCACCCGCGGATCTCCTGGGTGCTCGTGTTGCGGAAGAGGAGGTCGGCTCGGCCATCGCCGTCGATGTCGCCGATCGCGACGCACGCCCACTGGGAGGGCACGGGGTTCGAGATGGCCGAGATCGAGCTGATGATGCTGTTCTGGAGGAAGGCGACCTCGTAGACGCCGGAGGGCTCGCGGAAGACGAGGTCAGGATCGCCGTCGCCGTCGATGTCGCCGGATCCGATGCCGGTCCAGCCTGCGGTGACGCCGACCGGGAGCGGTCCGCTCGCGATGCAGCTCAGGTTGTCGAGCCGCCACAGGGCGAGACCGCCGGTGACCGGGTTGTGCCAGACGATGTCGCCCTTGCCGTCGCCGTCGACGTCCTCGGGAGTCGGGTCCGGCGTGACCGCCGGGGGCATGAAGTAGAAGGTGGTGCTGCCGGTGCCGAAGTTGGTGGTCGCGCCGCCGGGCGTCCAGCCCACGGTCGCGCTCCACGTGACGCGGGCGCCCGACTGCCACTGGCTATCGAGGATGGTGAAGCGGGCGACCAGCACCTTGTAGTCGTTGCCGGCGTCGCCATGGCCGTTCGAGGGCGGGAGGTTGTACCAACCGGCGCCGGCGAGCACGCCGAGCGAGACGAAGTTGACGTCGTTGAACTCGGGGTCGAGCGTCGTGCCATTGGTGAGATCGCCTTGTCCGGCTCCGATGGTGACGAAGCTGTCGTAGGCGTAGGCAGTCGCGTCGGGGATCACCTGCATGGGCGCCCCGGTCTTCGGGAAGGTCGGCAACGATTCGGCGTTGTAGAACGTCTCGACGGTGGCGCCGACCAGGTCGACGTTCACGTCGAAGAGGTTCAGGACGCGATCGGTCTGCGAAGTGAAGACCGCGTAGACGTCCATGTATCGATAGAGCGTCGGACCCGACAGGGCCTCGTTCTGGACGACGTCGAAGGAAACGAAATCGCCGGCGGCGGGCGCGGCGATGATGGCGGCGGCGAGCGGTGCGAGGGGGAACAGTCGGCGCATGGGAACCTCCATCTCTGGATACGCGGAGGATCCATCGGTCGGTTCCATCGGGGAGTTGAGTCCGGGAAGCAAAGGCGGGGTCCGATCGACTGATCGGACCCCGCCGGAGCAGCTCGGACCGGTGCGGGACGAGGTCTCGCCGGCGGTCCTCGGGCGGCGTGGCGGGTCGATCTCCGCCACTCCGATCGGCCCGCGGACCCGGGCCCGCCGTCACCAGCCTTGCCACTCGGTGGACAGGACGCCGACGACGCCACCGGCCTCCTTGGCGAGCCCTGTCATGCGCCAGGCGCTCAGCATCCCGGTGTCGCTGCTGCGCCACAGGAGGTCGTGGTCGCCGTCGCCGTCGAGGTCGGGGGTGGCCACGATCGAGTAGGCGAAGGGAACGCCGTAGGCGATCGCCCCGCCCGCCACGCGGGCGAAGCCTTGCAGCAGCCAGCCGTTCACCTGCGCGGAGGCGGCGTTGTGCCAGACCACGTCGCCGTCGCCGTCGCCATCGAGGTCGGCGATGGCCCGGACCTTCCAGGCCGAGCCGATGGGCGGCGCGGCGCCGATCTGGAGCGTCTCCTTGGAGAGTCCGGGAAGCACGTGCCAGGCCAACACGTGCCCGGTGGGGGCCCGCCACAGGAAGTCGCACAGGCCGTCTCCGTTCAGGTCGCCGGTGCCGAGGAACTCGTAGCCCGGCGTGATGCCGAGCTGATAGTCGACGTCGACTCCGTCGGCGTCCATCACCCAGACCCGGACCGGCCGATTGCCGCCGTCTTCGCGCCGCCACAGCACGTCGGCCCGACCGTCGCCCGAGACGTCACCGACGCCGATGATCTTCCACTGGGATTGCACGGGGTAGGGGATCGTTCCGATCACCGACGCCTCGGCGATGGTGCCGTTCTCCATGTGCCACGCATGCACCGAGTTGTTGGTGAAGTCGAGGAAGACGAAGTCCTGGTCGCCGTCGCCGTCGAGGTCGCCGTGGCCGCGCGGCAAGAGATAGAAGGGGGACGGCTCCTCGGCGCAGCGTTTCTCGACGACGTCGAAGCCGTCCATCTGCCACGCGGTGATGAAGCCGTTCGGGGAGAGCCAGAGGGCCTCGGCACTCTCGATCGGACCGATGGGCTCGGGCGGCACGTAGGAGTTGCCACCGCCGGCGCCGCCCCCACCGCCTCCACCACCACCGGGTGGCGTCGGGTCGCCGGGCAGGTCGACTTCAGGTCCATCCGCCGCGTTCGCCGGGAGGCCGAACCAGGAGGAGAACGAGGACCAGGTCGTCGAGCCGGGGACGCTCCTCGGAAGCCAGGCGATGGTCCAGCTCACGGCCACCGAGGCCCCTTCGGTCCAGTCCTCCTCGTTCACCGAGAGCCGGGCCAGCCGCACCCGCAGGTCGGGGCCCGCGGTCTGGATCGGCATGGTCGGCGGGACGTTGAACCAGCCACCCGAGGTGGCGACCTCGCCGCTCCCGACGAAGATCGTGCTCGGCGTGTCGGGAGTGAGGGCCACGAAGCCCGAGGTGTCGCACTGCTCGCCGCCGAGGCAGAAGTAGGTGTCGACATCCCACTCCTCGTCCCAGCCGGTGTAGCACACCGGGAAGCCGGTGTAGATCGAGCCCGGTAGCGCGGCGTTGAAGAAGGTCGCCCCTGGCCCGGCCGAGAGGGAGACCGACGTGTTCCACACGAGCAGCAGCCGGTCCTTCGGATCGGTGCACGTCGCGTAGACATCGACC
>JBGAKK010000014.1:0-76414 GCA_044224425.1 Phycisphaerales bacterium | reverse complement strand
CGCCTCCCCCCCCGCCGCCGCTTCCACTGCCGCTACCGCTGCCGTCAGTCCCGCGGTCCTTCTTGCGGTCCTCGGGCTTCTCCGGCTCGAGCGGGCCGCCCGCCTCCTTGAGCTGAGCCTCAATCCGATCCCGGTCGGCCTTGCGACGACTGTACTGCTGCTTCAGGCGACGGAGCGCGGGGTCCTCGCCGGTGGCGCCCGTCGAATCGACCTGGCCTAGGACCGTGGCAGGCGAGAAGACGTTGCCCTTGGTCGCAAGAAACTCCGGCTGCAGGATCTCGAGGACCTTGTCGCGCTGATTCAGGTAGTTGAAGACCGCATCCCGAAGGCCCGCATCGGCGGTCGGAAGCTCCTTGCGGAAGGTGAATTGACCCGGAAGCGTGGACACCAGGGCAGGGTCGCCCCACGTGCCGTCCGGGCGCCGTTCCTGTCGTTCGAACACGAGGTCGACGGTCCAGATCGCGTCGTTGAACCAGAGGGTAGGGACCGCGATCTCGGGCGGCTTCGCAGAGGGATCCGCTCGGTGCAGCTCGGACCGGATCGCAGCGAGGTCGATCACCGCGACGGGCGTAGCCCAGGTGATATCGAACGGGCCGCTCGCCTCGCCAGTGCTTGCCTTGAAGCGAGTCGCCAGCTCCGGATACTGATCCACCGTCGTCTCCACGAGCGTGTCCGTCTCCTGCCGGACGGCGACCATCTCGGGCGCGGGCAGCGCCGGGACATGGAAGCGGGCGTCGACGGGCGCGACGTCGCTGGGCAGGATCGCCGCGGCCAAAGCCGGCTCGACCGGGGGAAGCGCTGTTCGCGGGGATACTCCGCTCGCGAGCTGCTTCTCGAACTCCGCGTACACCTGCGGGAGCGTCCCCTCTTCGATGAGGCGGCCTCCGGTGCTGGCGTCCGCGAGGCGAGACTTGACCGAGTCGGCCTTCTGCTTGAGCCGGGGCTCGATATCACCGGGCTCGACGACCTGGTTCTCGATGGTGACGCGGTTCGGGCTGGTGAGGAACTGCATCGCCGCAGCGCCCACCAGCACCACTCCAAACGCCCCCACCACGAACTTCTCGACATGCTGCTCGAAGAACGAGATTCCCTTGATCTTCATGGATGTTGCCTTGCTCTGATCGGGGATCGTCGCCGCCGTCGCGGCGCGGGGAGGCGTGGAGTCAGCCGGTCGGTGCGGCGGCAGGCGCCGCCTGGATGCCGAGAGCGGTTCGCACCTCGGCGGGCATGAGCGGAGCGGTCCATTCGGCAGCCAGACCGTCTCGATGGTGAGGGTCACGTTGCTGACCGGCTCGCGACCGAAGATGAAACCCTGGCTCGCGGCAGCGAAGGCGTTCTCCGGGCGGATCTCGACGTTGGTGACCGTCATGAAGTTCCGCTTGGCGAGGGCGTCGAAGAAGAGCGGCAGCTGCGACGTTGCGGCGATGATGTTCACGTCCACCCGCCGGACGTCATAGACGCCGTTGCTCTGGCGACCGGTGATACCCTTCGAGTAGTCGCGGGCAGCCTCGGTCGCCATGTCGATCTGCGGTGTTCCCAGCTCACCGGTCGGGCTGGCAGCCGGCGGGGCGGCTCCGTCCGCCGGCGGCGTGCTGCCGTCGCCTGCGGCACCACCAGCCGACATGCCGCCGAATCCACCGGCACCGGGCCCGCTGGTCGAACTCGCGGCGCGGAGCGGGAAGGCGGGCGGATCGATCTTCAGCCAGACCAGCCGCTTGACCGGGCTGTTCAAGACGCTGCCAGGCGTGCCCCCGTTGGCCGCGGCGCTGGCATCGACGATCGCATGGAGGATGTCGCGGGTGATCCAGAGTCGCCACTGCCAGTCGAAGAGCTCGGCCAACGTCGGCTGGGCCTTGCCTTCGGGGGACGCGGGGAGGTCCAGGGCTCCGAGGTTGGCGTAGAAGGTGAGCTTCTGGGCTTGCTCGCCGTAGATCGCCAGGCGGCTCTTCGAGAGTTCGTCCCTCAGCTCCTGCTTCTCGCGCTCGTCGAGGTTGTCTCGAGAGGCCTTCTTCAGGTTGGACTGGACATACTGAACCTCGCGACGCATCAAGGACTCGCCAACCATGTCGTTGGCGGGCGGCGACCCGGCATTGACCTCGGCGAAGAGGCCGTCATAGGCCTTCATGAGGGCCTTGAAGACGCGAAGCGGCGTGGTCTCCCGCTCGGTCGCGGGCGGGGCCGGGAAGACGCGATCGGCGACGACCTTGTGGTCGCGACGATTGCGGGAGAGGGCCAGCTCTCGGATCTGGGTCGCGTCGGACCGCAGCTTCTCGGAGGCTTCGCGATACTCGTCGAGGATCTGCTGGTTGATCACGACCGTCTTGCTGAGCGGCTCGCGGCCGGGGATGTCGAGCTTCACCGAGCTCTTCTCGAGGCTCGCCAGCTCGGTCATCTTGCCGGCCCGCTTGCTGGCCTCCTCGCGGACGCTCGCATTCAGCGAGCCGGCGAAGAACCAGCCGGCGACGATCGCCGCCAAGGCGACCACCCCGAGGACGACGACAAGAACGTTCGCCTTGACCCAATCGATGGCAGGCTTCATTGCTGTGGCTGCTCCTGGGCCGGCGCTGCGCCGGCTGGTGGCGTGAGTTCGATCGTGAACGTCACTCGACCGGTGAAGTAGGTGTCGCCCTTGGTCCAGAGCGTCGGCAGTCCAGGGATCGGGGCCAGGCCGTCAAGGTCGAACTTCGCGGGCTCGGCTTCGTTCGGATTGCCGTTGCCGCGCTGGATCTTGCCGCTGTCGACGCCGCCCGGCGCCCCTTGGTCGCCGCCGCCCGTTCCGCCTGGCGTCTCGCCGGCGTTGTTGCCGAGCTTGGGGCCTGGCTTCTGGATCACGGCACCGCCGGTGCGCTTGCCGAAGCCGCCTCCCATGCCCGGGCCGTTGCCGCTGCCGCCGCCGGTCGGGGCGTCCGGGGAATCAGGGGGCGGAGCCGTGTCGCCGGCTCGGCGCCGCTCCGAGTCGCCGCCGGAGTTGCCGGAGCTGCTCGAGGCCATGGCGTTGTCGGGGGCGACGCCGCGGCCCGTTTCGTCCACGTTCCAGTTGACGAGTTGGGCCGCGTTGAGCTTGATCGAGTCCTTCACGATCCGGTACGGGACGTTCGGCCGCTGCTTCTCGGCGGTCTCCCGGAGCCACTTGACCACCGTCTCGTTCAGGAAGTTCTCGCGGTCCCGATTGCTGAACTGGACGCCCATCGAGACCTCGATGAAACGTCCGCCGTTCTGGAACCTGTACTCGCCGTCAAGCGACTGGAGTTGGATGAGCCGGCGATCCGCCGCCGGGATCTTCATGATCGCGGCGCGGTTCTCGCCGACCAGTTCCGGCTGCGGCCCGGCGCTCCGGATGGCCTCGGTGACGTCGTCGATCAGGCTCGGCCATACCCGCCGATCGTCAGCGAGTCGACGCAGGTTTTCGGAGGTGAAGCCGAGGTTCGCTGCCTGCTCCAAGGCCTGGTAGTCGGTCTTGAACCGCTTGCCCTGGGTCAGCACCGCCTGCACGCTCTGCTCGGTCGAGGCGGCGTCGGAGGACTGCAGGGCAGCCCGGTCCATGAGGCCGCGAGTGAAGAGGACACCGCCGGTGACCACCGCAAGTGCAGCCGCGGCGGCGAACCACTTCGTCTTCGCCCCCCACATCTGGTCGCGGAGGGCCTTCACTGGGGCCAGGTTGACGTCGATGGTGGCCAGTCCGATGCCTTGGAGGGCCAATCCGTAGGCAGTGGCCAGGTTCACCGCGTTGGCCGCGAAATCGGCAGCTTCCCGGCCCTCGATCCGGATGCGGGCGAACTCGTCCAGCCGCTTCACGTCGAGGTTGAGCTGTTGGCCGAGGAACTTGCGGAGTCCGGGGATCTTGAAGGTCGAGCCGAGGCCGACGACCGAATCGAGGCTGACGCCGCGGTGCAGCTGTTGGTAGTAGTTGAGCGACTTCTGGACGTCGCTGAGGAGGTCGGTGAAGACCGGCCGCATCGCCTGCATGATCTGCTTGGCGTACTTGCTGGTCGCCGACTCCTGCTTCAGGGCGTCGCCCTTGCCGTAGGTGAGATTGAAGCTCTCGGCGATCGCCTCGGTGAAGTGCGTGCCGCCCAAGGGGAAGGTGCGGATCCAGCAACGGCCCTCGTCAGCCACGATCAGGTCGGTCGCGCTGGTGCCGATGTCGAGGAAGACGAGCGGCTTCTTCTGGGCCGCGAGGTTCAGGTCGTAGCTCAGGGCGTTGAAGACAGCGAGAGGGCTGAGGGTGACGATGTCGGGGTTGATCCCGAGCTCCTGGTAGAGCGCTAACCGCTGGCCCAGCCGCTCCTTGGTGATGGCGAAGATGCCGACCTCGATCTCCGGGCTATCCGAGGCCTGCACGGTCTGGTAGTCCCACTCGACCTCCTCGATCGGGAAGGGGATCTGCTGGACCGCCTCGAACTTCACGATGTCGGGCACCTTCTTGGGCTCGACCGGGGGGAGCTTGGCGAAGCGAGCGAACGCAGCGTTCCCGGGGACGGAGATCACCGCCCGTTCGCCCTGCACGCTCTTCTGGCTCACGAATTGGCCGAGGGCGAGCCGGATCATCTCGTCCTGGTCGAGGTCCGGCGTGGTGAGGACCTTCTTATGCGGGATGACCGCGAAGTCCGTCAGCCTCGCCTCGTCGCCGACTCGCTCGAGCCGGACCGCCTTGATTGCATACGCACCGACTTCGATGCCCCAGGCCGCCTTGGATGAAGCCATGGTCGCCCTCGTGATGCCTGCGGCCTGCCGCCAGCCGCAGGTCTGATGGTTTGGCCCCCGCCGTTGGGGGCGTCGCAATATAACCACGTCCGGTCCGCCCCCTGCCCCTCTGCCGAAAACGGCGGTACGCCGTGCGCAAAGGGCAATCGCCGGAGGTAAGGCCCGATAACCTGTCGGTTTCGGTCCCCCCGGCGATTGGCAGGAGTCGATCAGGTCGGTGGGCTTCGGCCTCCGGCTGATCGCAAAATCGGACGTGATCCAATGTACGGCCCGGCCGGCGCGGCAGATGCCTCCGGGTGTGCGGTTCCGGCTACTGACCACGTTGGTCGGCCCGGGCCGCTCAAACGCCGTGCGATGGCCGCGCCCCGCGCCGCGTCGCCTCGCAACTCGAAGAAACTCGGAAAGCGACTCCGAATCGCGGCGGCCGAGGGATCTGTCGGTTCCGCCTGCTCACGGGAACGGTACTCTGTACGTTCCCCCTCTCCCGTCCCGACGACGGCGAGCGGCGGCACACCACCCCTGCGCTCCCATGACCACCGATCCGAATCCGGGCTCCGTTCCTCCCCCCTCCGACTCCGGCTCGCGCGGCGGACGGCCTAGCCGCCCCCGCGATGTCGATGCCGCCTTGGAGGCCGAGATCTCTGCGGCCCTCGGCGACATGTCCGTCGAGGACCTCCTCGACACCAAGTCCGAGCGCGGCGGCAAGCAGCAAGGTGGCGGGCGCGACAGCGGGCATGGAGGACGCGGCGGGCGCCAGGTGCGGACCGGCAAGGTCTTCCGAATCCACGCGGGTGACGTCTTCATCGAGTTCGGGCCCCGCTCGCAGGGCGTCTGCCCCCTGACCCAGTTCCCCGAGCCGCCCCAAGTCGGCGAGGAGCTCGATTTCGTGGTCGAGCGGCTCGACGCGTTCGAGGGGCTCCTCGTCCTCTCCCGTCCCGGCGCCGTGCAGAAGGCCGATTGGGGCAGCCTCGAGATCGGCCAGGTGGTCGAGGCTCGCTGCATCGGGATGAACAAGGGCGGGCTCGAGATGGAAGTCGCCCACCACAAGGGCTTCATGCCCGCCGGCATGGTCGACGTCCGCCATGTGCCCGACATCTCGGTCTTCATCGGCGAGAAGTTCCCCTGCCAGATCGTCGAGCTGAACAAGGACAAGAACCGGCTGATCCTGAGCCGCAAGGCGGTCATCGCCCAGGAGCGGGCCGCCCGCCGCGACCAACTCCTCACCGAGCTCGCCGAGGGGCAGATCCGCCCGGCCACGATCATCTCGCTGCAGCCCTACGGGGCGTTCGCCGATCTCGGCGGCGTCGACGGTCTCATCCACATCTCCGACCTCACCCACGACCGGATCAAGCACCCGTCGGAGGCGGTGAAGGAGGGCGAGGTCGTCCAGGTCAAGATCAAGCGGATCGACCGGAGCGGCGAGGCCCCCAAGATCTCGCTCTCCCGCAAGGAGACGATGTCCGATCCGCTGGCCGCTGCGATCACTTCGATCAGCCGGCGAGACCGTCACCGGCAAGGTGACCCGGATCACCGACTTCGGCGCCTTCGTCGGCTCGCCCCGGGCGTCGAGGGGCTGGTGCACATCTCCGAGGTGAGCCACGAGCGAATTCCGACCGTCGACAAGGTGCTCAAGAAGGACGGGTCATCGTCCATCGATCCGCATTCAGCCTCTCGATCAAGGCCCTGCAGTCGGCCCCCGAGCGGCCCGGCCGTCCGGGCCGGCCCGGCGCCGCCCCCGAAGCCCCGCGCGAGGAGGATCCAGGCCTCCGCAAGCTGAAGGCCCGCCTGGGCGGCAAGAGCGCCCCGCAGCAGCTCAAGGGCGGCATTGCCTAACCGCTGGCCGCATCGCCCGCGCGACGCCTCCAACCAATGACACCGGGCCCGATCGGGCCGCCCGGTTTGCTTGGGAGCCGCTGGGCGGCTGTTCAGTCGTCGGTGACGTGGAATCCCTTGACCAGGTCGCGGAGCGACTGGACCTGGGCAGCGGTTTGCTCGCTGGAGGCGGCCAGCTCCTCGGCGTTGCCCGCCGACTGCTGGGTCACCTTGTCGAGCTCGGCCACGCCGTTGTTGATGATGGCGATGCCCTGGGCCTGCTCGGAGCTGGCCTTGGCGACCTCCTGCAGGAGCTGGTCCACGTCGCGAGTGGACTTCAGGATGTGCCCGAGGCCCGAAGCGACCTCTTCGCAGAGGCCCACCGCGGTGGTGGCCCGGGTGGTCGACTCCTCCACCATCTGGGCCGTCTCGCGGGCCGCGGTGGCGGAGCGTTGGGCGAGGTTGCGGACCTCCTCGGCGACCACCGCGAAACCCTTGCCGGCATCGCCGGCCCGCGCCGCCTCGACCGCAGCGTTGAGGGCCAGGAGGTTGGTCTGGAAGGCGATCTCGTCGATGGCCCGGAGGACGCGGGCGATCGAGTCGCTCGAGGCCTTGATCCCGTCCATCGCATCGGTCATCCGCTGCATGCTCTCTTGGCAGCGTTCGGCGGCATGCCGGGACTGCTCGGAGCTCGACGCCGCGTTGCGGACGTTTCCGGCGTTGGCGTCGGTCATGCCTGTGATCTGGGTCAAGCTGGCGCTGATCTGCTCCAGGTTCGCGGCCTGCTCGGTGGCCCCCGAGGCGAGCGACTGGCTGGCGCTCGAGACCTGGGCCGAGCCGGCCCGGATCTCCTCCGCCCCGCGGCTCATCTCGATGACCAGCCGTTCGAGCCGGGCAAGGAGCTGGTTGAAGACCCGCGACATGAAGCCGAGCTCGCCGCCCACGTTCTCGTTCAGCCGGGCCGTGAGGTCGCCTTCGCCTTCGGCGATCTCCCGGATGCGGGTGGCCATGGCAGCGGTCGGACGGACGAAGCTCCGCTGCAGAAGGAAGTAGAAGGCGAGCACGCAGCCGATCGAGAGCGGAACGCTCCACATGAGGCCGCCGGTGATGAAGGAGGCCGTCTCGGCCTGCATGCCGGCCAGCGGCAGCATCACCTCGTACGCCCCGTGGGTGCCGGTGCTGGGCCAATCCTCCATGGCGAACCCGAGCGGGTCCTTGCCGTCCTTGTCGGGGTCGTCCGCACCGCCCGGCTTCCCGTGGCACATCATGCAGGAGGCGTCGAGCCCGATAGCCCGCATGTGGTGCAGGGTGTTGGACTGGCTGTCGATGCGGCTGATGGTCCGCGGCCCGCCAGCGGCGATCTGCGACTCGAGGTCGCGCAGCAGCTGTTCGCTGAACGATCCGTGCTCCGGTTCCCGCTTCTTGTTGCGGGCCTCGAAGGCGGCGACCCGGAAGCTGATGCCTTCGGCCTTGGCGGCCTTCTCCGCGGTGGTCCAGCCAACCACGACGGGGATGGCGTTGAAGAGGCGAGTCTGCGTGTAGTCCCCGCCCTTGGCCAACGTGTCGAGCGTCTCCTTGAGGAGGACGTCGATGTTGTAGGTGCCGCTGCGGACCAGCGTGCTGGCGTGGTTCTTCGCCTCGTCGGCGACGGCAGTGAACGCCTCGGCCTTGCGGACCATGGCCTGCTCGGCGCTCTCGGTGTGGTTGCGCACGAACACCACGTCGATCACGACCGTGAGGATCGCGACCAAGGCGATGACCATGAGCAGGATGCGCGTTGCCAAGCCTCGACGTGCCCACCAAGATCCCATGACGTGCCTCCCATTCATCCGACGGCCGCGGCTCGCACGCCGCGCTTCCGGTCGGTCGCGACCGCGTCCGCGCGACGGACGACGGTCTGGGAATCGGTCGCTCGCTACCGCCGGTTGAGGAAGGCCAGCCAATTCCGGGGAGCCGTTCCGGAAGCGCGTCGGAGCGACGGCGATCGCCCCCGCCCGGGATACGCCAAACGCCCTATCCCGGAGCAACGATCGGCGATTCCTCGGGTCGCTCCGCCCCGCTCAGCCCTGCAGGCCGGCGATCAGTCGGCTGAGCGCCGCGTGATCGAGCGTGGGGACGGTGCCGTGCTCGCGCAGATCGCCGTCGAGCGGGATGCGCATGGCGGGCGGGCAACGAAGTATGCGATGCTCGACGCCTTGGTCGACCAGCGTGAGTCGAGCCAGCCGCCCGAAGCGGGTTTCGACGGTGCCGAAGCTCGGCTCGTCGTATCCGGCCTCGACGATGCGAGCGGCGATCTCGGCGAGGTCGAGGTCCGACTCGACGCGCAGCCGGCAGCAGGGATCGGCGTCGACCTGTCCTCGCGCAGCGCGACCGACCAAGACCACCCGCGGCTCGCCGGGTAGCGTCTCGAGGAGGGCCATCATCTCCTCGGCCTGGCCGAGGATCTCTGCGACGTGCTCGCGGTAGCCGACCTCGCCGAGGCGCTCCAACGCGAGCCCCCTGGCGTGCTCCCGCACCAGCCCCGCAGTCACGCCGTCGGCTGTGGCGTCGGGCCCTGCCTTGGCCAGCGCCGCGCGGATCGCCTCGGGCACGCTCGCCGCCCGCCCTTCGACCAAGAGTCGGGCCGCTGCCCGGGCCAACCGGTCGCGTCGCTCGGATTCGCCTGCGGGCATGCGGCGAGTGTAGCGGCCCGGCCGCCCTACACTGCGGCCATGACCGTCACCCTTGCCGCTGACGAAGCCCGGGTCCTCGGCACCTTGATCGAGAAGGCCCAGACCACCCCGAACCAGTATCCGCTGACCCTCAACTCGCTGGTCACCGGCATCAACCAGAAGAACAACCGCTGGCCGGTGGTGACGATCGACGAGGAGCGGGCACTTCGCGCCCTCGACACCCTGCGGGCGAAAGGCCTGGTCCGCGAGGTGGCCCTGAGCGGGAGCCGCGTCGAGAAGTTCCGCCATGTCGCTCGGGAGGCCCTCGAGGTCTCGACGCATGAACTGGTGATCCTCGCCGAGCTCTGGCTCCGCGGGCCGCAGACGGTGGGCGAACTCCGCGGCCGGGCCTCGCGGATGCATCCGTTCGAGTCGCTGGAGGTCGCCGAGAACGTGCTCCAGTCGCTTGCCAAGCGCGAGCCACCCTTCGTCCGCGAGCTTCCACCCGCCCCGGGATCGCGGGCCGGCCGTTGGGTCCAGCTCCTCGCCCCGAACCTCCATCCGCTCGATTCCCACGCCCCGTCTTCGGGCGGCGACGACGGCGATCACGCTCCGTCCGGCGGCGAAATCGGGGCCCTCGCCGCCCGCGTCAGCGCCCTCGAGGCGGAACTCGCGGCGATCAAGAAGTCGCTGGGCATATAGGCCTCGGCGGCCTCAGCCCGGACCAGGCCGGCCCAACGGGATGGCATCGATGGTGGAAGGGTCCTGCCCGTCGCAGTCGTAGCGAAGGACGAGGTACGCTCGGCCGGCCACCTCGGCGCAGGCGCTTGCCACGTAGGCCGCGACCAAGCCGAGGAAGATGCCGTCCCACAGGTCGATGAAGGTCGCGGCGACGCGGCCGGTCATGCCGGCCACCGGGAGCTGCGGCGCGGCGGGAGCTGCGATGCCGCCCGCCCCGGCGGCGTTGAGGGCGGTGGTCCCTCCCAGGACCCCGACGCCCCAGCTGGCGAGGCCGAGCGCCCCCATCGCCACCAACCCCACCACCAAGAGCCCGAGGGCGATGGACAGGGCCCCGGTCAGGTGGGCTAGGAACCAACGCATCGGACGGCGGAAGAGGTACGCGGTCGAGCGGACGTTGGCGTCGATCGCATCGGCGTCGCCGGCAGCGACCGAGGCCACCGCGAGCGGGAAACCCAGGATGGCAGCCCCGCCGCCGGTCACCACGAGGAAGGCGAGGAGCAGGGTTACACCGTAGAGGAACCCCCCGACGAGGTCGAGTCCCGGGACGCGGAGCAACCCACCGAGGACGACGATCACGCCGAGCAGGGCGAGCAGCGTGACCGCGGGCAAGACCGGCACCAAGGCCAGGCGTGCGACGGCCCGACGGGCGAAGCCCGCCCCTTCGAAGGCGGTGAGCCGCTGCCCTTGGCCCGCTTCGAGGAGGGTCATGCGACACAGCCCGCCGCCCACGATCGAGGCGATCACGGCGAGCGGGAGGCCGACCAAGAGCACCGTCCACGGGGCGATGGCGATCGCCCCCGCCGGCACGCGAATCACCGCGTCGAGGATCGACTCGAGCGCCGCCGCGGGAGCGATGGCCACGACCGCTGCGACCAGATGGCGCAGGGCCATCGCCTCCTCCGCGGCCAAGGCCTCGAATGGACCGCGGGGCCGCGCCCCCTCGATGGCGATGCGGAGTTCGCGATGCCGGGTGTCGAGGAACCCGATGGCCCGCGCGTCCGGCGTCTCGCGGGCATCGATCGCCGCTCGCTTCTCGAGGTAGACGGCGTCGGCGAAGGCGGCGAGCTGGCTCGGAGACTGGTCCGCGAGCGGCTGGTTGGCGAAGCCGGTCCCTGCCGCGAAGCTCGTGGCGTTCCGGGCCACACCCTTGAGGGCCGAGGCCTGCTGGTCAGTCGACCACCCTCCGGCCACCAGTCCGCCGGGTCCGACCGCCCCGCCTCCCAGCCGGAGGTGGGCCCAATCGCCGAGCTTGCCCACCGCCCCCAAGGTGAAGACGAGGAAGAAGGCGAGGACGAGTCGTTGCGGGGCCAGGGCCTTCACGCCGGCACGGGCGACATCGAGGAGCGTCGGTGGGCTGGTCACCCGCGCGATGCTACGACAACTTGGCCGCTCCCGCAGGCCGCGCCCCGGCCCCGGTCAGGCCGTCGCCAGGCGGAGTTCGCGGGCGGCGTCCCCCACGATCCACACCGCGGCGGGGTCTTCGAACCCTTGCACCTCGGCGTTGTGGAGGAGGGTCTCGGCGTAGATCCGGCCTTCCGGCGAGCCGTCCAACAGGAAGCAGTGCAGGGCCCAAGGCCGGTTGGTCGCGTTATCAGGCTGGGTGTGCTCGAGGTGCCAAGCGATGGCTGCGGCGAGCCGGCCCTCGATGGCCGGCCGCTCGGCGGGCCGCAGGCGGGCGGCCCGATGCAGAGCATGGAGCCCGCACAGTTCGGCGTCGGTCCACACCTCGATCGCAGCCCACCCGTCGCTCCGCCAGAGCGGCCCCGTGGCCAGGAGGTCGAGGCCGCTTGCGGCCAGCGCCGTCCCGGCCCGAACCGCCTCCCAGAGCACCACCTCCCCGCCCGGCGCAGCCCGGTCGGAGCGGGCCGACCGCACCGCGCTCGGGGGCGGCCACTCCGCCACCGAGGCCGCCCCGTGCCGGCGGGCGGCGCTCGCCAGGAGTTCGATCCAGCGTTCGATCGGTGCCATGCGTGGAAGTACGAATCGCTTCAGGCGACGATCTCGCGCCGCCTCGCCATTCGTCGTTTGGACGCGGGAAGAGCGGTGATACTGTAGAGCCATGCTCGGCAACGCGCGAGTCAAGCGATCGCCGCTCGGGACGCGGCGCTGCCTTTCGTGTGGCTACGCCGGCCGGTTTGCCCAGGGCGGCGAGAGCCGTCGCGGGGCGCCGGCCCCCACCACCGGGCACTGCCCGCGCTGCGGCTGCGACTTCTCGGTCCGGCCGCCCCGGTCCTATGCAGAAATGGAAGGGCTCGACCACCTGACGATCCGCGCCGAGCGGAAGTCAGGGCCGCTCAGCGAGAGCCGGCTGGTCGAACGCTGGATCGCCTTCCTCTTCATGGCGACCTTGGTGGTGGTGGCAGCCATGAGCCTCATCACCGCCATGTTCGCCCCGGTCTCGGACAGCCTCGCCGGCCGCTGACGCACGACGCCGATCACCGACGCACGGGCCGTCCACCGCGACTCGCGGCGCCCACCGAGCGCCTCGTCGCAGCCGTACACTGCGGACCTTTCGCCTCGTTTCGCGGAGGTCCCCCGATGTCGCTTCCCCTCGAACCCGTCCTCGCCGCCGTCGACCGCATGGAGAACGAATCGGTCGAGCGACTCAAGCAGTTCCTCCGCATCCCGAGCATCAGCACCGACCCGGCCTTCGACGCCGAGACGCGGCGCGCGGCGGAGTGGGCGTCGGCCCAGCTCGCCGAGCTTGGCTTCCGCTCCCAGGTGGTCGCCACCAAAGGCCATCCCTTCGTCCTCGCCCACCACGACGGGCCGGGCGGGAAGGCCCCCCGCATCCTCTATTACGGCCACTACGACGTGCAGCCGGCCGATCCGCTCGAGCTCTGGAAGTCGCCTCCGTTCGAGCCGGTGGTGGTCGACGGGCACGCGGTGAACGGCAAGCCCGGCAAGCGGATCGTGGCCCGCGGCGCGGTGGACGACAAGGGCCAGGTGATGGGCTTCATCGAGGCCTTCCGGGCCTGGCACCAGGTCCACAAGACGCTGCCCTGCGCGGTGACGGTGATGCTGGAAGGCGAAGAGGAGTCGGGCTCGAAGAGCTTCGAGCCGTTCCTCGCCAGCCATCGCGAGCAACTGAAGGCGGACGTCTGCGTGGTGAGCGACACCGGCATGTGGGACATCACGACGCCGGCCATCACCACCATGCTGCGCGGTCTCGTCTACGTCGAGATCACGCTGCACGGCCCGAGCCAGGATCTCCACTCGGGCATGTACGGCGGCACGCTCGCCAACCCGATCAATACGCTGGCCTCGATCGTCGCCCAGCTCCACGACAGCGACCGGCGCGTGCAGCTCGCCGGCTTCTACGACGACGTGCGTCCCCTCGACTCCAAGGTGAAGGCCCAGTGGGGCGGCCTCGGCTTCAACGAGGCGGAGTTCCTCGGCGAGGCCGGCGTCCAGCATGCCTTCGGCGAGAAGGGCTACTCGACCATGGAGCGGATGTGGTCGCGGCCCACCTGCGACTGCAACGGGATCTTCGGCGGGTACACCGGCAAGGGCGCGAAAACGGTCATCCCTGCCCACGCCACGGTGAAGCTCTCCTGCCGCCTCGTCGCGGACCAGGATCCCGCCAAGGTCCTGGCCAGCATCAAGCGTTTCTTCGAGGAACGTTGCCCGCCGGGCTGCCGCATCGAGATGGAGAACCACGGCGCCGGCCCGGCCATCGCCGTCCCCACCGACAGCGCCTGGCTGCGGGCGGCCCAGCACGGACTGGCCAAGGTCTTCGGCAAGGAAGCGGCACTCATCGGGACCGGCGGCAGCATCCCCGCGGTCGGCCTGATCCAGAAGGCCCTGGGGATCGACTCCCTCCTCGTCGGCTTCGGCCTCGACGACGACCGCGTCCACAGCCCCAACGAGAAGTTCGAGCTGGCCTGCTACCGGAACGGGATCCGTTCCCACGCCGCCATGCTGGACGAATTCGCCAGGGCTCGGTGAGCGGGCCGGAAGGCGTCAGTCGCGGCGACGAATCCGGCGGTTGCGAGCCCGCCGGGCTTCCACCCGGAGGTCGGAGTAGCGGGCGTGGCGGTCGATCGCCTCGGCCATCACGCCGAGCGACGCGAAGACGACGCCGGCGCCGATCGCGGCGACCAGCAGCCAGCTCTCCCAACCCAGGCCGGACATCGAAGGCATGCCCGCTTCGTCGGACCGTCCGGCTACCGACTTGAGGCCTTCCCGAGCGGTCCGAGCCCGGTACACTCCGGGGCCATGTCGAGGTGCTGGCGCGAAGGGATAACATCGGCCCGGCGGGCGCGTCGATCGCTCGTCCGACTGTTCGTCCTCCTCATCGCATCCCTGGTCGCCCCGGCTGCGTTCGCCGACGGCATCAACCTCGACCTCGTCTCCTTCGGCGTCGGCAACCACGCCCGACCCGGCGACTGGGTCGGCATCAAGGTCGGGCTCCAGAGCAACCTCCCGGAAGCGGTCCAGGTCGAGGTGCAGTGGGAGATCGAGAACGCCGACGGCGACATCACCGAGAACACCCGGACCGCCGCCCTCTCCCCCGGCCAACGGCTGGAGCGGTGGATCTACGGCAAGCTGCCGCCCGGCTCGAACGCGGCCGATGTCGTGGGCAACCGGCCCTACTCGATCCGCGTCTTCGAGGTGGCTGACGGACGCCGCGTCCGCGAGCTTGCCTCGACCCGCATCTCGGGCGACACGGCGAAGACCCCGACCGCGCCGGTCGAACTCGAGCAGGACCTGATCCTCGTCATCGGGAACCGCCGCCTCGGGCTCGACGCGTACGCGGTGCGGCCGAACAACTTCGCGGTGCTCCCGTCGCTCGCCTACGTGACGCGGATCGCTTCCGGCGCGACCACCACCGACCTCCCCGACCACTGGCAAGGCCTGGCCCAGTTCCAGTCCATCGTCTGGGCCGACGCGGCCCAACTGCCGTCCGCCCTGACCGGCGACCAGGCAGCCGCCTTGCGTGAATGGGTGAATCGCGGCGGAACCCTCGTCCTCGGCATCCCCATCGAGGACCGCGACATCTGGTCCATCGGCCGGACCGGCATCCATCCGCTCGAGGATCTCCTCCCCTCGAAGGCCCCCAAGCGGATCGAGGCGGTCCCCCTCAGCGCGATCCTGCCGCTCCTTTCCAAGAGCGACCAGCTTGCCCGGCCGAACGCGGTGACCGCCCTCGCCGTCTTCGATCCCGCCCAACTCGATCGCGGGTGGAAGCCCTTCCTCGCCATGCCCTCGCCCAAGGCGGCCGGCACCCGCTTTCTCGTTCCGCGGCCCGATTCGCTCGACGGCAAGGTGATCGGCCTCCAGCGGAACTACGGCTTCGGGCAGATCATCCTGCTCGGCGTCGACGTCGACGGCATCAACGGCCGCGGGCTGCAGGTCCAACCGATGCCGCAGGGCGACATCTTCTGGAACCGGATCCTCGGGCGACGCGGCGACACGCCCTCGCTCGAAGACTGCGCCAAGCTCGCCGAGGCCAACCCGCCGCAGCTCGTCACCACCATCGGCAACTCGATGACGCTCGGCGACGGCAACATCATCGCCGGTCAGATCGGCCTCACCGGCCAGGCCGCGATCGGCGTCCTCGCCGCGGCCGGCCTCTTCGCGATCTACTGGCTGCTCTCCGGGCCGCTCGGCTTCGCCGTCCTCAAGAACTTCAAGCGCGAGCGGCACTCCTGGCCGCTCTTCGTCGCTGTCGCCTTCCTCTTCACCGCCGTGGCGTGGGCCGGCGGCAAGCTGCTCGGCTCGACCCGGGCCAGCCTTCGGCACGTCACCTTCCTCGACCAGCTCGCCTACGACCCGGGACAGACCGACCCCTCGGCCGGAGCCCCGCCGCAGCGTGCCCTCTCCTTCTTCTCCGTCTACCTCCCGGGCTACGGACCGACCCGGATCGGCGTGGGCTCGGCCTCGGACTCGCCGTCCAACCTGCTCGCCTCGTGGTCGCAGCCGCCGTCAGGGTCGGGCGACACCTTCCCCAACAAGGACCGCTACCGGATCGACGCCTCGAACCCCAACAACTATCGCGTCCCGGCCCGGGCCACCAGCGCCGACTTCGTCGCCAACTGGGCGGGCACCGTCGACACCAAGTGGGGTTCGCTCATCTCGGTCCGCTCGCCGATCGAGCTCCGCATCGATCGCTCCAAGTCGCCGCAGCAGATCCAACTGGTCGGCGTCCTCTCCCATGCCCTGCCCGGGGCCCTCGAGGATGTGACGATCCTCCTCGTCGAGCCCTACCGCACCTCGCTACCTCGCCTCCGCCCCGGCCCGCTGCCCTTGCCCGACCCCGTCTCGAACGGGAGCGAGATGCCGCTCTACGGACGGGCCACCCGCGTCACCCGCTGGTCGCCGGGCAGCGACCTCGACCTCAACAAGGCGTTTGCGACCGCCGACGCAGCCGCCGGCGACTCGAGTGCCACCAACGCATTCAACGCCATCGACCACAGCGCGACCGGGCTCGCCGAGACGTTCCTCAACCGCTACTACAAGTCGATCCCGGACCAGTACAGCGTTTCGCAGTTCCAGACCATGAACGAGGACCGGCGTCGGATGGCGATGGAGATGCTCTCCTTCTACGCCATGCTGCAGCCACCGGAGTGGATCCAGCAGAAGGGCCAGACCCCCGACGTGGCCCGGGCCACCCGGCTCCTCGGCCGCGACGTCGACCTCTCCCCGTGGTTCACGCGGCCTTGCCTGATCATCACCGGCTTCGTGGCCGAAAGCCCGACCCCGGTGCCCGTATCGGTCGAGGGCGACCCCATCGCAGGCACCGGGCTGACCATGGTGCGCTGGATCTATCCGCTGGACTGGCCGCTCGACATGGTGGTGCCCGACCTCCGCGGAGCGGGCGGTGCCAACGTCTCCGAGGTGCCCGAAGTGCCCGAGGTGCCCGGAACACCGTCGCCGTCCGCCGAAGAACCCTCCGAACCGAGCCCGCCGTCCGCGCCGATGCCCGCTTCCGTTCCTCCCAGGCCGCCGCAGCCGGCGACGGTCGCTCCCGGCCGAACCCGCCCGTCCTGATGGTCGCCTCCGTCGCCGCCCCCGACTGCCCCTCCTGATCGCGAGCCCGTCGTCCATGCCGATGATCGAAACGATCAACCTGACCAAGAAGTACGGCGAGTTCGTCGCCCTCGACAACCTCAACCTGGCCATCGAGGAGGGCGACTGCTTCGGCTTCATCGGTCCCAACGGCGCCGGCAAGACGACCACCATCAAGATCCTGGCCACGCTCCTCAAGCCGACCTGGGGCGAGGCCCGCATCGACGGCAAGGTGATCGGCTACCAGAACCACCTCATCCGCCCGGTCATCGGCTACGTGCCCGACTTCATGGGCGCCTACGAGGACATGGTGGTCACCGAGTACCTCGAGTTCTTCGCCGCCTGCTACGGCATCCACGGCAAGAAGCGCGAACAGGTCGTCCGCGACGTGCTCGACCTGACCGACCTCTCCTACAAGGCCAACTTCGAGGTGAACGGCCTCTCCCGCGGCATGCAGCAGCGGCTCGCCGTGGCCCGCGTCCTCCTCCACGATCCGCGGGTCCTCCTCATGGACGAGCCCGCCTCGGGTCTCGACCCGCGGGCCCGTATCGAGATGCGCGAGCTCCTCAAGGAGTTGCGGCGGATGGGGAAGACGATCGTCATCTCGAGCCACTTCCTGCACGAGCTGGCCGAGCTCTGCAACGTGGTCGGCATCGTCGAGCGCGGCAAGCTGGTCTACTCCGGCAGCGTGGCCGACGTCATGCGCCGCACCAGCGCCGGCATGGTCATCCAGGTGATGGTCGACGAGCGAGCCGAGGAGGCGAGCGAACTCCTGGCCAAGGTGAAGGGCGTGACCCGGGTCGAGATGGTCGACGCCGACGGCGGCGTCCGCATCGACGTCAGCGTCGACCCCGACTCGGGTTTCCGCGTCTCGGAGATCCCCGCCCGGCTGGTGGCGAACGGCTTCCGGCTCGCCTCCATGCAGCGTGAGCAGGTGAACCTCGAGACCGCCTTCATGCGGCTGACCAAGGGGCTGGTGCAGTGACGCCCCGGCGACCAGCGGCTACCCTACGGGCCCATGGCCCGGCCGGCGGTCCTCCTCATCACCAACCTCTCCCGTGACGGCGTCGAGGAGCGCCTCGACGACGCCAAGGCCCTGATCTCGACCCACGCCGAGCTGCGGGCGACGATCGACACCGACGACCTCACCGCCCCGATCGTCAAGGACTTCGACATCGCGGTGGTCTTGGGCGGCGACGGCACGATCCTGTCGCAAGCCCGCCAGCTCCTCGAGCTCGGCCGTCCCCTCGTCGGCGTCAACTTCGGACGCCTCGGCTTCCTCGCTGAGTTCGACTGGGACTCCTTCCGCCAGCAAGCCCCGATGGTCTTCGGGCCGAACCCGATCATCCGGAAGCGGATGGTCCTCTCGGCGACCATCCAATCCGCCGGCAACGGGACGCGGTTCACCTCGAGCGCCGTCAACGATTGCGTCATCGCCGCCGGCCCCCCCTACCGGATGATCGAGCTCCGGCTGGCCACCGACGGGCGCCTGGGCGACGACGGCCCGATCCTGACCGGCGACGGGCTGATCGTGGCCACGCCCATCGGCTCGACCGCCTACAACGTCTCGGCCGGCGGTCCGATCGTCCACCCCGACGTCGACGCCTACATCCTCACCCCCAACGCCGCCCACTCCCTCGCCTTCCGACCCATCGTGGTGCCGAGCTCGGTCGAGCTCGCCGTGACCGTGCTGCGGGCCAACGACGGCACGTCGCTCGTCCTCGACGGGCAGGTCACCCAGCCCCTCCACGTGGGCGACGTGGTCCGCATCACCCGCCACCCGATGCGGGCCCTCCTCGTCGGCAACCCCTCGACCTCCTACTGGCAAACGCTGCTCGACAAGATGCGCTGGGCAGCGCCTCCCACCTACCGCGACCGCGGGCCCTGAACGGTCTGCGACACTTGGCTTCCTGCGATGATCGACCTCAAGCAACTCCGCGAAAACCCCGACCGCTTCCGTGCCGGCTGCCGTGACAAAGGCATGCCCGTCGACATGGACCGCTTCCTCACCCTCGACGAATCGCGTCGCAAGGTGCTGAGTTCGCTGGAGGAGTTCCGCGCCGAGCAGAATCGCCTAGGCAAGGAGGTCGGTCCCCAGCTCGGCAAGCTCAAGGGCCAACTGAAGTCGGCCGCCGGCGAGGCCAAGGCCGCCCTCGAGAAGCAGGTCGCCGAACTGGAGGCCAAGCCGGTCGCCCTCAAGGCCAAGGTCCAGACCCTCGAGGCTGAACTTGCCTCGCTGGAACCGGAGTGGAAGTCGATCTGGCTCCAGATTCCGCAGCCGCCCGCGAGCGACGTGCCCAAGGGGAAGGGCAGCGAGGACAACACCGAACTGCGTCGCTGGTCGCCTCCCGGCTTCGAGCCGACCAGGAGCTTCGAGGCCAACAAGGGCTTCAAGCCCAAGTCGCACCTCGAGCTCGTCCGCGACCTCAAGCTGGTCGACTTCGAGCGCGGCGTGAAGATGGCCGGCACGCGGAGCTACGTGCTGACCGGGATGGGCATGCGGCTCCACCAGGCCGTGCTCCGCTACGCCCTCGACTTCATGGTCGACCGCCGCGGCTTCCAGGCCATGGGCGTGCCGGTGATCGTGCGCGAGGAGTGCATGGTCGGCACCGGCTTCTTCCCCGCCGGGCGCGAACAGGCCTACCACATCGAGGAGTCGAAGCGCGGGGCCACCTTCGACCTCTTCCTCACCGGGACCGGCGAGGTGGGGCTCATGGGCCTCCACGCCGACGAGATCCTCTCCCACGAGCAGTTGCCGCTGAAGTACACCACCTGCTCGACCTGCTTCCGCCGCGAGGCCGGGGCCGCCGGCAAGGACACCGCGGGCCTCTACCGGATCCACCAGTTCGACAAGGTGGAGCAGGTCGTGGTCTGCAAGGCCGACGACGCCGAGAGCCGGCAGTGGCACAAGACGATGCTCGAGTCGGTCGAACTCATCCTCCAGTCGCTGGGGCTCCCCTACCGCCTCCTCCAGTGCTGCACCGGCGACCTCGGGGTGAAGAACGAGGACATGATCGATGTCGAATGCTGGATGCCGAGCCGCGGCGACACCGGTCCTGACGGCGTGCCCTCCGGGGCCTACGGCGAGACGCACTCGGCGAGCCGCCTGGCGGACTACCAGACGCGGCGGCTGAACCTCCGCTACCGCGACGAGCAGGGCAAGATCGTCTTCCCCTACGCCCTCAACAACACCGTCGCAGCGAGCCCGCGGCTCCTGATCCCGATCCTCGAGATCCACCAAAACGCCGACGGCACGGTCACCATCCCGACCCCGCTCCGGCCCTACGTGGGCGGCGCCGACCGCATCGGCTGACGGAGACGCAGCGTGGACCTCGTGCAGTTGCTCGGCATTCTCCTCGCCGCCCTCGGGGCGTTGGCCTTGGCCGCCGCGGTCATGAGCGTCCGCCGCCTCGTGCGGCGCCAGCATGCCGACCGCTGCCCGTGCTGCGCCCACCCCACGACCAGCGAGTCGAGCCCGGTCTGCGTCGAATGCGGGGCGGGCCTCGATGCCACGTCGCGGCGTCGTTCGCGGCTTCGCTGGCTGGTCTGGAGCACCGCCTTCGGCGGCGTCGCCTTCCTCCTGGGGGCCGGGGCAACCATCGCCTTCGAGGGCTACGAAGCGGTCCCCGCCTTCGTCCTCGTCGACCTCGCCGATCCGCTAGCCGAACCGGGCACCATGGGGCGGCAGGCCTCGGACGAACTGACTCGGCGGATCAGCCGCGGCCAACTCTCGGACGGTGCCCTCACCGACCTCCTCGCCCGCGGCCTCGAGCGGGCCTTCGCCGCGCCGGACGTCTTCATCACCCGCAAGGCCTGGCCCAAGGATGCCCCGCTCAGCCTGACGCTTCGCCGCGACACCCTCAACGGCGTGCGCGGTCCGAACAACGTCGGGCTCCACTTGGTCGGTCCAGGCGGCTCGTTCAAGGAAGTGACTGTCTGGGGCAACCCGAACAACGTGCGCGGGGCGTCCAAGGCCGGTTCCTGGATCGACCCGACCATCGAAGTGCCGGCCGCGTGCGACACGCCGAACGGCGTGGCCTTCGACGTGCAGGCCATCGCCAAGAGCGGCGACATCCTCTGGTCGAAGCGGGTCGAGGTCCCGAGCGACCGGAGCGGCGACCTGGCCAGCGCGTTGGTCGACGTGGACGACCAGGCGGTGTGGGACGAACTGCGCGACCACCTTGAGATCCAGGTCGCCCCCATCGAGCGCGAGGGTCACCCCAAGGGCGCCCTCATCCTCTGGTTCCGCGGTCCGCTCGCGTCCCTGGCCAACGACCTCGCGGTCGGGCTCCGGGTGACCGTCGAGAGCCAAGAGGTGCCGCACCTGAAGGCGACTGGCTCGTGCTACGTGCGGGCCCGCGGTCGGGCCACCTCGCCGAGCACGATGGGCCCGCTCTGCCTCGAGCATCCCGACCAACCCAAGCACTGGGGCCGCTGCACCATTCGCATCGAAGCCGACCCCGCCCTCGCCCTGCGCGACCTCGCCAAGACCCGCCGCCTGGTGGGCAGCATCGAACTCGAACGCGAGCTCGCGGACCCGCCGGTGGCGGGCCTCCCCGCGGAGTGAGGTCGCGGAGTGAGGTCGCGGAGTGAGGTCGCGGAGGGGGCGGAGGGGGGGAGGAAGACCTCGGATAGCCGCAGAGTCGCAGAGTGCGCAGAGTCCTCGCAGAGGAAGGCAGAAAGACTGGGTGGCCGTCCGCGCGGGGAGTCCCTTCGTTGGGTTCGGGCGTCGATCGCAGATAGCCGCGGAGGCGCGGAGGGCGCGGAGCCGTCGCGGAGGAAGGCATGAATGCAGGGTGGCCGTCCGCGACCGCTCGATGTCGCAAGCGACAGCGGTCACGGCGCGGACGGCCACCCTGCATTCATGCCTGCTCCGCGACGGCTCCGCGCCCTCCGCGCCTCCGCGGCCATCTGCCATCGAGCCTTGAACGAGGCTAACAGTCGGCCAGCGCGGACGGCCACCCAGTCTTCCGCCTTCCTCTGCGAGGACTCTGCGCACTCTGCGACTCTGCGGCTATCCGAGGTCTTCCTCCCCCCCTCCGCGACCTCTCACCTGAGTTTCGCCAGCTCCGCCGTCGCCATCCCACCCGAGATCGGGAAGTTGCCGTCGCGGGCCGCGATCTCCTGGCCGGAGCGGCTGAGGATGAAGCGGAGGAACTCAAGCGCCGCCGGCTGCATCGGCGTGCCGGGCTTCTGGTTCACGTAGACGTAGAGCTTGCGGCTGAGCGGATAGCTGCCGTCCGAGACCGCCGATTGCGACGGGGCCACGAACGGGTCGCCCTTCTTCGCCGCGAGGGGCACCATGCGGGTCTGCTTGGTGCGGTAGAACTGGCTGGCGTATCCCACCCCGCCCGGCTCGGCGCCGACGCCGTTGACGATCGAGCTCGAGACTCGCTCCACCTTGAGGTCGTCGCGGAAGTTGGCGTCGCCGAGGACGCTCTCCTTCATGATGCTCGCCCCGCCGGTCCCGTCGCGGAAACCGAAGGCGAGCACCTTGCGGGCCTGCCACTCTCCGCCGAGGCCAAGTTGCCCCCAGGTGCGGACGGTCTTCCGGCCGGCAGGATCCTCGCCGAAGAGGGTGGTGACGTCCTCGACGGTGAGCCCTTCGATCGGATTCCCCTTGTTGACGAAGACGCCGATCGCGTCGAGGCCGACCACCAGTTCGGTCGGGGCGTAGCCGAACTTCTTCTCGAACTCCGCCCGTTCCGTCGCCTTCATCGGCCGCGACATGGGGGCGAGGTCGGCGGTGCCGGCGAGGAGCGCCTTGGGGGCCTCCCCCGAGCCGCCGCCCTTGATCTCGATCGAGACGCCGGGGTTCGCCGAGCGGAACTGGTCGGCCTGGCGGTCGAGCAGGCTGCACACCGTCGAACTGCCGATCACGCTGACCGACCCCTTGAGGTCCTTGACCTGGGCATAGCGGGGCAAGGCTGGATCGACGGAGATCCCCTCCGGCTTGTCGTCCGGGAGCGGAGCCGCGGCCAAGGCCAGCGTGGCCACGGCCAGGGCGGCGAAGCGCAGGAAGGCGGGACGGCGAGCGGCAGCGGTGGTTCGCGACATGATGGGCACTCCTCCCGGTCCTTGGCCCGGGGGTCTCTCAGGCCGAGGCCTGGGGTCCGACGTTCTTCCGGGCTTGCATGCGGCGGTAGGCGACGAGCAACAGGAAGATGAGGAAGGCCATGCCGCCCGCCCAGGCAAAGGCCCACAGGGCGAGCCGGTCGACGATCCCGCGCATCTCCCCCGACAGTTGCTTGACCCGTTGGTCGCTCTCGGCGCTCAGGGCGGCGAGCGGCTTCTCCCAGAGGGATCCCTCAGCCAAGGTCTTGGAGTTCTCGAGCGCCTTGTTCACCTCGACCAACGACCCTCGAAGGTCGGCCACCATTCGCGCGTAGAGTTCGGGATCGACCGGCTTCTGCTCCGACGGGCTGCCCCGGGCCTGGACGGCCAGCCTCTCGGCCGCCTCGAGCGTCTTGGTCAGGGAGCCCGCAGCGGTATCGAGACTCGACATCACGTCGCGGGCGCTCCCCGAGAGGTCTTGGACGCTGTGGACAAGCTGCTCGGTTTGCCCGATCGCCTTCTCGTACTCAGCGAGCGTCTGGCGAAGCGAGCCTGAGGTCTGGTCGATCGACTGGACGATCTTCTCCCGCTCGTCGAGGAGGGTCTTCGGCATTTCCTCGGCGACCGCGGTCAGGCGGTCGAGGTTCTCGGTGAGCCGGCCAGCCATGGCCAGCCCCTGCCGAAGCTCGGGCATGGCGGCGATCTGGCTGAGGAGGGCTCCCGACTCCATGGAGACGAGGAGCGGAGCCCGCTTCGACATGTAGAAGACTCGCTCCCCGAAGAGGACCGCCTGGTCCACGCTCTTGCGAGCCTCGTCGACCGGAGCCAGCAGCCCGCCGCCGGTGCGGACGTCGGCGATGATCGACTTGCCGCGGCTGGTGGCGAAGTCGTCGAAGCGGACGAAGGAGACGGTCTCGACGTCGGGGTTCTGCCGCCGCCACTCGAGGATGAGCCGGTCGAGCGTCTCGAGCTGTTCGCTGGTCAGGGCTCGGGCTGCGATCTCCCAGATCTCCTCGCGGGCCTTCCGCATCGGCCGCATGATGATCTGGGCGTCCGGGCCGAAGAGTTCGTCCGCTCGTCCCTCGTCGATCACGAGCGTCGAGGTCAGGGTCACCACCACGGTCAGGTCGAGGAGCTTGGTGAAGGGGTCCTCGTTCGAGGCGATGTCGTAGACCGCGGTGATGGTGCGGGTCTGGAGGCGATCGATGAGGAGCCGCTTGTCCGGGTCGGTGGTCACTCGCGAGAGGGCGTCGCAGGCCCCGGAGACCATCGCGTAGTAGCGATCGGCGAAGCCTTGCACCAGTTCCTCGAGCTGCGTCTCGGTCAGCCGGTTGTCGGCCGGTCCGGCCAGCGAGGCCTTCTGGTCCTTCACCCCGAGGTTCCGCTCGGTGCGATCGGTGTTCGCCTGCATCATCAGGCAACCGCCGAGGAACGTCGTCGCCACCGCCGCGCAGGCGGCGACGACGCTCGCTCGTCGACGCGCAGCGAGGTGGATTGCCGTGGAGAGAGCCATGGTCAGGACACGATACCCGCGCCAGCGCTGCTCACGGAGCCGAGCCGAGGACGACGGCGTCGAGGCCGAAGAAGGACTTGCTGCCCTTCGACTGCTCGCTGCCTCCGACCACCTCGACCCGCAGGACGATCCGCCCATCCTTCCCGGCGTGCACGCCGAGGTCGATGGGGCCGGTGGCCACCACCTTGCCCCCCGGCTCGCAGCAGTCGAGGCGGAGCGGAATCTCCTTGCCGTTCACCCGGAAGCCGAGGATGCCGTAGTCCCACGACTTGGTGGCGTAGAGGGTGACCGTGTGCGGCTTGGCGTCCTCGACCGGGATGGCCAGCTCGACGAACTCGCCCGACCTCCGCCCCTGGCACCAAAGCTGCCGGTCGCCTGACCATCCCTCGCCAAAGCCCTTCATCGACTGCACGGTGACCGGCATCCCCTCGCTCTTGGCGAGAACCTGCACGCCCTCGCACTCGATCGCCCCCGGGATCACGAACGCCGCCTGGGGCGGCGGCACGGCGACCCGGCCGCGCAGCGACTCGGCCCGATCGGTGACCGGCTCCCAGGTCGCCCCCGGCTTCGCGTACCAGAAGGTGGTCGGGGCGTACGAGCAATCGCAGACCACCCAGTGCCAGAGCTCCATGTCGAAGGTGAAGCTCTTGGTGAAGGGGATGATGTCGAGACCGCGAAGACGGGTCACGATGGTGCGGCCGTAGTTGGTGCCGTAGCGTTGCCCGTCGCACACGGTCTGGCTGTGCAGCGGATGGAGGAAGGGATCGGGGCAGCACCAGCCGTAGCCGTAGTAGTCCTCGGTCCCCGTCCCGATGTGCGAAGGGAAGGTCTCGCCGTCGACGTAGATCTTCTCGTCGCCCTCGCCCCACCAGCCGTCGACGGGATTGACCACCTCGAGCGAGTCGCCCACGAAGACGCCCTGACCCGTCACCTTGGTGAAGGGATAGTCGCGGAAGGGCCGGGTGTGGATCTTGGGATCGCGCCGCCAGGTGGCGTGGAAGCGCATGCTGCGGGCGTCCCAGGTCCACGGGGCCTTGTCGAGATGGACCGAGACGTTGGCGGCGACCGCCGAGGGGTTCTCGATCCGCACCTCGAGCTCCTTCTGGTAGGGCATCGGCCACGAGCACGCGAAGGAGGTGCCGTCAAAGGCCCGGCGGGCGTCGTGCATGGGAGCGACGCCGTCGGTTGAGAAGAAGGAGAGGAGCGGCATGCGCACCGTTTCCTCGCCGTCCGCGGTGACCACGAGCTGGGCCTTTTCGAGGAAGGCGAGCTTGTCCTTGCCGCCCACCTCGATCGACCAATGCTTGACGCAGGCCGGTCCGTCACCGGCGCTGGCCGCGACGGCGCCGTTGGGGGCGACCTCGACCGCTTCGCGGAAAGAGGCATCGGTGGCGGGGAACGCTGGCGACGGCAAGGTCGGCCAGTCCTTGGCGACGGCGGCCATGATCTCGGCCTTCGTCTGCGTCGCGACCGGCGTGCCCGGGGCGTAGCGGCGCCAGTTCACCTGGTAGTAGACGCCCTTGCCTTCGTCGGTCGTGATGAGGCAGTGCTTGGCGAAGGGGACGGGGAGATAGAGGTTCCAGCCGCGGCTCAAGGCGGCGCCCAAGACGAGCGGCTTCCCCTTGGTCATGCGGTCGGCGAAGAGCTCGCTGCCGTCGAGAAGCCGCTCCATCGAGCCCTCGATGGCCGGCGTGTCGCTGCCGTCGAGGTAGATCCGCAGGTGGCCCTTCGGGTTGGGCGACCAGACCCGGACCACGACGCCGGGGCCGTCGACGTCGAGCATCACCGATTCCTTGCGACCGTCCTTCTCGATGACGCGATCGAACTGCCCGCAATCGTTGTTGGCGAACCACCCTTCGGCGTCGCTCGGGGTCTTGGTGGCCCGATCGAAGCTCGAACTCTGCAGCGTGACGAAGGCCGGCTCCGGCCAACGGGCCACGGCGGTCGGGTCGTTCAGTTCGCGGAGGAGGCTCGTTGCGTTGACGGCGTCGCCCGAGGGCGCCGCGGGGGCGAGGACGAGCGAGCCGACAACGAGAAGCGTCGAGAGGAGCATGCGGTGTCCCTTCCGCGACCAACCGCCGCCCGCAGGAGGCGGGTCGCCCCACCAAGGTACTCGCCGCCCGCTTCGCTCGGGGCTTGCGGGCCCTCCAGCGGGGCGGGATCATCGCCCCCATGGTCGCCGCAGCCGCCCACCCCACCCGCTACCGCTCCGGCACCTATCGCTGGTTCGTCGCGACCGGCGTGGTGCTCCTCCTCCTCGCCCTCGCCCATCTGGCTGGGCACTTCGCGGGCGGCACGCCAACCGACCCGACGCTGGTCCAACTCGAGAAGCTCCTCGCCGACTCGCGCCCCGTTCCCGGCTCCGAGCACTCGATGGGCGACATCCTCGGCGGCATGAGCCTCTTCCTCTCGCTCGGCTCGACCGCGTTCGGTGTGCTCGCCCTCGTCCTGAGCCTCTCCGCCCAACCGCCGGCGGCCCTGCTCGACCTCGCGCGCTTCGTCTACGCACTCCTGCTGGCCACCCTGGCCGCGATCTCGATCACCCACTGGTTCGTCGCGCCAACCACGTTCATCGTGGCCGCCCTCGTCACCACGCTCCTCTCCCTCTGGCGCGACGGGCGGGCCACTGCATGAGACAGCTCCACGGGTGGCTCATCGTCCTGCGGCCCACGCGGATCGGCATGCTGACCGAAGGGCCGACCGAGCGGGAGGCGGCGGCGGTGGATGCCCACTTCGAGCATGTCCGCGGCCACTGCGACGCGGGACGGATCCTCCTCGCTGGGCGGACGCAGACGGGCGACGCGAACTCCATGGGCATCGCCATCCTCCCCGCGATGGCGGAGAGCGAGGCCCGAGCCATCATGCACGCCGATCCCGCCGTCGAGGCCGGGATCATGCGGGCCGAGCTCTTCCCCTTCCGAGTCGCGCTCAAGGCCGAGACCGGCTGGTAACCTCGCCGCGCCGCGGATCGGAGCGAGACACGCGGCCTGTTTCATGGCACGATGCAGCGGTCGTGATGGACCGAGCGCTTCCTCTGTTGCATGAGCGCGGCCCGACCCAACGGTCCGGACCGGCGGCGATCGCGCCGGGCCGGCATCACGCCCCTGCTCCTGGCGAGCGTCGCCCGCCGGCTGCCCCCGCCGAGGCCCACGCCGCCGGCGTCCTCCTCGACAGCCACGGCCGGGTGATCCGCGATCTCCGCATCTCGATCACCGACCGCTGCAACTTCCGCTGCGTCTACTGCCTCGAGCCCGACGCCCGCTTCCTGCCGCCGTCGCAGGTCCTCTCGGTCGAGTCCATCGAGCGTGTGGCCCGCATCGCCATCGGCTTCGGCATCGACAAGATCCGCCTCACCGGCGGCGAGCCCACGGTGCGAGCGGAACTCGAGGAGATCATCGGCCGCGTCGCCGCCCTCGACCGCTCGGGCCGCGTCGACGTGGCCCTGACCACGAACGGGGCAACGCTCGAGGAAGCTTCGCTCCGCCGCTGGCGCGATGCGGGGCTCGGGCGGCTCACCATCTCGATCGACGCCGTCGAACCCCACGCCTTCGCCCGCCTGACCCGGGCCCGCGTGGGTGTCGATCGCGTGCTCGAAGGGATCGAGGCGGCCCTCGGCGTCGGCCTCTCCCCGCTCAAGCTCAATGCGGTCATCGTCCGCGGCCAGAACGAGGACCAGATCGTGCCGCTGGCCGGGCTCGCCCGGCGCTACGGCATCGAGATGCGCTTCATCGAGTTCATGCCCTTGGACGGGGCCGAGCGCTGGGACATCCGCGCCGTCGTTCCCGCCCACGAGGTGGTGGCGGCCATCAACGCCTGCCACCCGCTCGTCGCCCTCGGCAAGCCCGACCCGAGCAGCACCGCCGAGCGCTACCGCTTCGCCGACGGCTCGCCGGGCGCGATCGGCATCATCGCCCCGGTGACCAAGGCCTTCTGCGGGGCGTGCAGCCGACTGCGCATCACCGCCGACGGTGCGGTCCGCCCCTGCCTCTTCAGCTGCCGCGAGTACGACCTCGCCCCGCACCTCCGGGCCGGCGACGACGCCGCCATCCGCCGCTTCCTGGTCGACGCGACATGGACCAAGCAAGCCGGACACGGCATCGCCAGCGACCACTTCCATCGGCCGGAGCGGAGCATGTCGGCCATCGGGGGGTGAGGTCGCGGAGGGGGCGGAGGGGGGGAGGAAGACCTCGGATAGCCGCAGAGTCGCAGAGGCCGCAGAGTCCCTCGCAGAGAGGGGCAGGAAGATTGGGTGGCCGTCCGCGCTGGTCATCTGTTTCGTACTTCTGTTCCAGAGTGCCGCGGAGGCGCTGAGGGCGCTGAGCCGTCGCGGAGCAGAGAGGCGAAGGGGCTCCGGGTCGGGCCGTGGTGGACGTTCGAACGTGCCTAACAGCCGGCCGGGGCGGACGGCCACCCTGCATTCATGGCTTCCTCCGCGACGGCTCCGCGCCCTCCGCGCCTCCGCGGCAATCTGCGATCGGCGCCCGAACCAACGAAGGGACTCCCCGCGCGGACGGCCACCCAATCTTCCTACCCCTCTCTGCGAGGGACTCTGCGGCCTCTGCGACTCTGCGGCAATCTGCCGTCTCTCTCCCCCCCTCCGCCCCCTCAGCGACCTCCCACCACGCTCTTCCAGATCGGCGCGTCCTGCTTCATGCGGTCGATGAACTCGTCCGCCGCGGCGAGGGCTTCCTTGCGATGCGGGGCGTCGATCGTCAGTCGGAAGCTGCAGGCTCCCACCTCGACGCGGCCGACGCTGTGCTCGACGGTCACGCCATGGACGTGGTGCTGGGTGACGCAGTGCCGGGCGATGGCGGCGAGGACTTGCTCGGCCATCGGGCGGTAGGCCTCGTAGACGAGGGCCGCGATCCGCTCGTGTCCCTCGAGCTCGCGCACGTAGCCCTCGAAGACGACGCGGGCTCCGTTGCCGGCCAAGACCGGGCCCTGCTTGGCCTTGCCGAGCGGGCCCTCCACGAACTCGATGGCGATCGCTTCGCTCATCCGCCTCCCACCATGCCGATCAGGGCGACCTCGTCGCCGGGCGACACCAGCGTATCGGGAGCGGCGAAGCTCGCGTTGACCGAGAGCCGGGCTCCGACGAGGAGCGGAGCCAAGGTCGGATGCTGCGCGGCAAGGCAGCCCAAGGCAGCCGCAACGGACCGATCCTCGCCAAGGACGACTCGCACGGCGGCGGCGCCGGCCGCCCGGGCGTGCGGTCCGAAGAGGAGGACGTCGATCGTCATGCCTTCGATGCTACCGACTCGGGACGGCGCCGGGCCACGTCCTGGGGACGCTGCGGGCCGCCTCGAGCTTGCTCCGCAGCGAAGCGTTCTCCGGCGTTCGCGCCAACGCTGCCTCGAACTCGGCGATCGCCTCGGGCCCGTTCCCCCCCGCCAGGGCGATGTCGCCGAGGAGTTCGTGGGCGATCGAGGACGCTCCCGGTTCGCCGCCCTCGTCGCCGTCCCCCGCCGCTCGCCGCAACTGGTCGCGGGCCTCCGCAGTCTCCCCTTGGGCGAGGAGGATCGCACCCAACGTGACCCGCCACTGGGCCGAGGATGGCTGGCGCGCGAGCCAGCGCCGCACATGTGGCTCGGCCCGCAGCGGGTCCTCCGACCAGAGATAGATCGAGGCGAGCCGTAGGCTGAGCTCGTCTGAGCGGATCAGCCCGAATCGAAGACACGTCTCGAGATGTTCCCTCGCCTCTGCCAGGAGCGAGGTCCCGGTCGGTACGCGGCCAGCGGCGACCTCGGCGGCAAGCCTCGCGTACGCCCGCTTCCCCGCCGCTTCGTGCCAGCGGATGAATCCGCTATGCGCGGTGAGGAGAAGAAGGACCGCAACGAACAAGGCGAACCCGACACCGTCGGCGGTCCACCGTCCGCCCCGCTTGAGCGGGAAGGAGCCGAAGCGCACCGCTGGCCGCGAGACGAGTCGCCACGCGACGATGACGAGGAAGGCAAGCAGCGTGCCGAGCGCGATGGCGAGCAGGAACGGCACGGCGTCGTAGAGGCCACGGAGGGCGGCCAGGGCGGCCAGGAAGACGATCGCCATCGTCATGTCCTCGCCCAACGTGAAGTCGTAGGGGATGCCGAACCGCCCGAATCGTCGCCAAGAGAGGAATCCCGCCGGCTTGGTCCAGCGATAGGTCAGGGCGCCATCGGGGCACGCCGCCACGCAGTCGAGGTCCTTGAGGCACGCCGGGCTCACCACCTTCCCGAACACCGTGAGCTCCTGATGAACGCGGATGTGGGACGAGCAGGCCGCGGTGCAGAGCCCGCAGTCGGCGCAGGAGGCGACGTCCGCCCTCAGGGCGATCCTCCCCGGGGCGAGCCGATCGGCGAGGCCGAAGAGGACGCCATAGGGACAGGCATAGGTGCAGAAGGAGCGAGACCCGAGCACGTAGACGGTGACGAAGCCGCAAACAGCGAACGTCAGGCCGGCCACCCACGGGCCGGGGAGATTGCGCCAAAAATCGCGGGTGACGAAGGAGCCCCAACCTTCGGCGTCGCTCCGAACGTGCAGGCCGCGGCTCGGGCCGCCGCCGCCGACCAGGGAGCTCACCTGCGGCCAGACGAACATGAAGAGCATCGCCCCGACCGGGACGAGGAGGAGAACCCTGGAGCGCACCGGCTTGGGCCGGATGCCGATGCGGGCGAGCAACCAGGCGGCGAGGTCCTGGAGGGCCAGGAGATGACACGCCCAACCGCAGAAGAAGCGGCCCACGACGAGCGTCGCGGCCATGGCCAATGCCATGAATACGAAGCCCGCCGTGACGATGCCGAGCTCGAGCGTGTAGAGCACCTCGTTGAGCTCGAGCGGAGCCAGCGTGCGCCCCGCCAGTCTCCAATGGGCGATGTGGAGCGCCATGAGGGCATAAACGCCGATCAGCGTCGCGGCCCGCCAGCGTCCATAGTCACGCTGCGTCCCGCGTCGAGCGGAGGGGCCCGTGGTCACGGTCCCCACGCACCGAGAAGTACCGCCAGGTCCTCCGGGCCCACGCCGCGCGGACCAGCAAGGTCGGCCCGGCTGTCGGGTGAGCCCCAGGCACCGAGGAGGAAGGCGAGGTCCGAGGCATCGACGTCGCCATCGAGGTCGAGGTCGCCGATCCTCGCCTCCGAGACTGCGAGGTTCCCGCTGGCCATGGCGATGGGCTCGCCCTTGCCGCTCGTGAGCCAGGCCGCGTGCAAAGTCGCACCCCAGTTGTTGGTGACGTTCGCGTCCCGAAGATGCTCGATATAGTGGCGTGGCAGGTTCTGGTAGAGCACCTCGGCTTCGACCGACGCCGTGCCGGCGACGAGCGGGAACCAACTGTCATCCCAGTACGATCCGTCGGCGTAGACGTGCCCCACGACGGGCGCTCCGCCCGCCGCGTAGGCGGCGTTGGCGAATCCGCGCGGCGGGATGCGGCTGTCCTTGACGATGGTGTCGGCGAGCGACATGTGCCCGGTCGGACCTGCGGGCAGCCCGGTCATCTTGGACGCTGCCGAGCTCAGGCCGACCAGCATCTCGTAGACCTCGGTGCTCGCCTCGTCCAGCTCCGCTTCCGCGAGGTCGTAGTGGCCGTACTCGCCCAGGATCCTGCCCTTCGCGTTGCGCAGCGTCACATGCACCCACGCCCGGCGCCCTTCGATGTGGCCGGTCGGTAGCTTGTGGCCGCTCTCGTTGATGACGCGGACCCGCACCGAGGCCCCTTCCTGGGAGAGTTCGATCGACGCAGCCCGCGACAGCATGCTGATCGACCGCTCCTTGGCGATGTCGATGGCTGCTGGTTCCACCGCCGGATCGCCAGCGTTGAGCTGCTTGATCATCTCGAGGACGCCGACGGCGGCGCCAGCGAAGTCGTGCCGAGCCACGTCCTTCCGCGAAGGGCCCATGATGCACGCTTCGCCGGCGACGCGCGGCATGTGACAGTCCTGGCAAGTCGACACGACGCTCACGCCGTCTCCGCCGAACCGGCCGCCCATGTCCACCCCGCCTTGTCCGAACGCGCTGAGCTTCCACTCGGTGTAGGTCCGCTCCAGCGGGAACTGGTGCCACGGGTCCGTGGTCGGGCAGGGCTCGTCGAGGCTGTTGTAGGCGTACGTCCCGTCCGCCTGCTTCACCGTGGCGACGTTGCCGACATCGTGGCACGTTCCGCACAGGTCAGCCGAGCGGTGGAAGGGCGAGTGGAGGAGTTCGTGCGGGGGCTCCGCGTCCTGCCGCGGGCCGCGCCGCGTTCCGGAGGGGTCGAGGACGAACATCGCGTTGCCGTAGTGCTCCGGACGGTCCGCCAGGCTGGCGAGGATCACCTCGTCGTCGCCCGGGCTCGAGCCTGGCTTGTAGATCGGGTCGACCAGCGAGTGGCAGAAGTGGCAGGAGATGCCATCACGATCGAACTCGTCGAGGGCCGAGCCATCGGTCACGTTGGCGTGGCCGCTGACTACCGAGAAGGGCACGTGGCAACGCATGCAGTAGTAGCCGACCGAGGTCACATCCTGCTCGGCGGTCGCCATCTGGGCGAAGAAGAGCGGATCGCGCCCGCCCTGGGCCATGAGGCTCCCCTTCCATGCGTCATGCGGCATGACCGGATCCCCGGTCGGCTCGATGGCAGCGTGGCAGTTCGCGCAGAGGCTCGCCGGCTGCAGCACGCCCGTTTGCACGTCGCCTACCTGGGAACCAGGTACATGGAAGTCCGACAACGTCATCGGGAAGATGGCAGCGAGGAGGCTGCCGCCGAGGACGAGGGTGCCGGCGGCGGCCAGACCGAAGCGCAGCCTCGAGCCTGACGGTGGAGCGGAATCGGGGGAATTCATGCGACCTCCCGAGGAATTGGCCGGCTCGGCCCGGAGCGAGATGCGGCGCTCCGCTGCCGACCTATTTAGGATCTCATTGTCCTGAATTATGACATGGACCGGCACGCGGTCAAGGCCACGACTCGAAAGAGCGCCTCGATGGCCCACACCCCGCGACGGGCGTCCGTCACAATGCCGGCGTCGCGGCCGACTGCCTACCACCACACGGGAGCCTTCGCATGCCTTCCAAGCCGCCCAAGAACTACCGCGCCATGCACGACGAGCATCCCGACCTGATGGCTGCCTACGAGGCCTTCGGGAAAGCCTGCTCGAAGGCGGGGCCGCTCGACCGGAAGACGATCAGCCTGGTCAAGCTGGCCATCTCGCTCGGGGCCGGCATCGAGGGCGCCGCCCATGCCCATGCCCGCAAGGCGGTCGACGCCGGTTGCTCGGCGGAGGAACTCCTCCACGTCGCCCACCTCTGCGCCCCGACCATTGGCTTCCCGCCGATGATGCGGGCCCGGCGCTGGGTGCTCGACGAGCTCGAGGTCGCCCCCAAGGCCTCGGCCCGCGCCAAGCCTGCCCGGCGAGCGAGGTGAGCCGTGCCCAAGCCTCTGGCCTATGAGTCGCCGCAAGCTGCGCTCGACGCCCTCCGCGGGCGACTGGCGCCACGCGGCAGCGAGACCATCGCCTTCGCCGAGGCCACCGGGCGCGTCCTGGCCGAGCCCCTCCGTGCCGATCGTGACAGCCCAAGCTGCGACGTGAGCGCCATGGACGGCTTCGCCCTGCGCTCGGCCGACTCCGGAGCCCCGCTTCCGATCGCGGGGGCTATCGCGATCGGCCAGCCGCCACCCGCGCTGCCGCCGGGCGCCGCCCTTCGCATCGTCACCGGGGCCCCGATCCCGGACGGCGCCGACAGCGTGGTTCGCCACGAGGACACCCACGTCGACGGCGATCGCCTCGCCCTGCGACTGCCTGGCGGAGCGAAGCCGAAGCCCGGCGACAACATCCGGCGCCGCGGCGAGAACATCGCGGGCGGCGAGACGATCGTCCCGCCCGGCACGCTGGTCACGCCCGCCGTCGCCGCGGCCCTCGCCCACGTCGGCGCCGCTCGCGTCGTCGTGCACCAGCGGGTGCGGGTCGCGCTCCTGGCGACCGGGGACGAACTCCAGCCGATCGAATCGAACCCCTCCCGCTACCAACTGCGCGACTCGAACGGCCCGGCCCTGGCCAGCCTCTTCGCCGACCTCCGTTCGGTGGCGGTCGAAGCACCGCGCCGCGTCGGCGACTCGCTCGACGCGATCCAAGCAGCCATCGCCGAACGGCTTGAGCGGAGCGATCTCTTGCTTCTGTCAGGCGGGGTCTCGATGGGCGAGCGCGACTTCGTCCCCGACGCCCTCCGCGCGGTCGGCGTCGAGATCCTCTTCCATCGCCTGCCGCAACGGCCGGGCCGTCCGATCCTCGGCGGGATCGGCCCGCAGGGCCAAGCGGTTCTCGCCTTGCCGGGCAATCCGGTCTCCGTCCTCGTCACCGCCCGGCGCTTTGCAATCGCTACGGCCCGGCGACTGGCCGGACTTGCCGGCCACGAACCGATCGGGAGCGTCGTCGTCGCCGATAGCGACGCGTCGACCCTGCCGCTCTGGTGGCATCGCCTCGTCCGGCTCGACGGCGTGGGGCGGGCGGTCCTCGTCCGCGGCAAGGGCTCGGGCGACCTGGTCGGCGCCGCCCGCTCGGACGGCTTCATCGAAGTGCCCCCAAACCAACCCTCGGTCGGCCCGTGGCCCTTCTACCCGTGGCAGGCCTAGGCGAGAATCCCGGCATGAGCACCGAGCGACCTGGCCTCTCGCACCTCGACCCGGACGGCCGGGCCCGCATGGTCGACGTGGGCGAGAAGCCGATCACCCATCGGCGGGCCGTGGCCGAAGCCTTGGTCAGGGTCAGCCCGGCCCTGTCCGAGGCGATCCGCTCGAACACGCTGAAGAAGGGTGACCTCCTCGCCGTGGCCCGCCTCGCGGGGATCCAAGCCGCCAAGCGCACCGACGAACTCATCCCCCTCTGCCACTCGCTTCCCCTCGAGCACGTCGACGTCGAGGCGACCCTCGAGGACGGCCGCGTGCGGCTGGTCGCCTCGGCCAGCACCACGGCCAAGACCGGGATCGAGATGGAAGCCCTCACCGCAGCGGCCATCGCCGCCCTCACCGTGATCGACATGGGGAAGGCGGTCGACAGGGGCATGGTGGTCGAGGGCCTCCGCCTCCTCGAGAAGACCGGCGGGCGGAGCGGCGACTGGAAGGCCAAGCCGTGAGCGCCGACCGCCCGGTCGCGGTGGCCATCCTCACGGTCAGCGACCGCTGTTCGCGCGGCGAGGCGGTCGACCGCTCGGGCCCGGCCCTCGGTGAACTGTTGGGCACGCGACTCGGGGCGACCATCGCCGGGGCGGCGTGCGTGCCCGACGATGCGGAGGCGATCGCCCGTCAGGTGCGGGCGTGGGCGAATGGCGACGCGGCCGTCGATCTGGTGCTGACCACGGGAGGCACCGGCCTCTCCCCGCGGGACCGGACCCCGGAAGCGATCCGCCCGCTCCTCGATCGCGAGGCACCCGGCCTCATGGAACTGGCGCGGGCCGCGACCGCTGCGACGAGCCCGCGTTCCTACCTCTCGCGCGGGATCGCCGGGACGATCGGTCGCACGCTCGTCCTCACCTTGCCTGGCTCGGTGGCCGGGGCGACCGAGCAGTGCGAGGCGCTCCTCGGGCTCCTTCCCCACGCCATCGCCATCCTGCGCGGGGAGGGCGGCGGACACGCCATGCCTGCCGCCCGGGAAGGCCGCCATGGCGTCTAACCAGGCGCCGCAGCCAATCGTCCTGGTGGGCGGGAAGAGCACCCGTTTCGGGTGCGACAAGCTGCGGGCCGCGTTGGCCGACGGCTGGCTGGTCGACCGCCCCATCGCCGCCCTGCGGGCCGTCTTCGGTCCGCGGGTGGCCTTGGTCGGCGAGGCGGACCCCGAGGTCCTGGCCCGCGGCGACGCCACGATCGTCGACCGCCATCCCGGAATCGGTCCGCTCGGCGGGATCATCTCCGCCCTTGAGGCGGCGGGCGACGTCTTCGTCTTGCCGGGCGACGCCCCGGCCATCGACGCGGCTGCGATCCGAGCCATCCTCGCTCGAGCCGGAGAGTCTCCCGAGGCGTGGGCTGTCCTCGCCGACTCCGGGCGCCTCGAGCCCTGCGTCGGCCTCTACCGGCGGGCCGCCCTCCCTGCCCTCCACGCCCATCGGGCCCGCCCCGAGGCCCCGCTCGGCGCGGCCATCCCCGCCCAACAATTGGCACGGGTCGCGGTCGACGTCCGCCGCCTGGCCAACGTCAACACGCCCGACGACCTCGCCGCCCTCGGCCTCGACCGCGAGGAAGGCGGAGACCGGTGAGCGACGCCCGTCGTCCGCTCCCCCGCCTGGTCATCCTCCTCGGGTGGATCTCGCTCCTCGCCGACATCGGCTCGGAGATGGCCTATCCGGTCTTGCCGCTCTTCCTGGCCGGACCGCTCGCTGCTCCCAAGGCGATCGTCGGCCTAGTCGAAGGTTTGGCCCAACTCGTGGTCAGCCTGACCACGGCGTGGGCCGGAGTCCGCAGCGATCGCGGCCACCGCACGCTCTTCGTCCGGATCGGCTACGCCCTGCCTTCCGTAGGCCGCGTCCTCATCGCCATGTCCGGAGCGTGGCCGCTCGTCCTCGTCGGCCGCAGCGTCGATCGCCTCGGCAAGGGGCTCCGCACCAGCCCGCGCGACGCGCTCCTCGCCGACGCGGTCGAGCGTGAGGACCGCGGCCGGGCCTTCGGCTTCCACCGCATGATGGACAACACCGGGGCCGTCCTCGGCGTCCTTCTCGCCATCGGCCTCCTGGCCGGCGGGGCCTTTCTCACCACCGCGAAGGACGACACGCTGCTGCGGCTCACGCTCGCCGCCTCGGCCGTCGTCTCGCTCGGCGCCGCCGCCCTCGCCTTCGCCCTGCCCCGCGAGCCGGAGCGCCCGGCCGCCCAGGCGATGGCCACCACCACGCCGCTGCCACTCCGCTACTGGACCGGCCTCGCCGTCCTCGTCGCCTTCGCCCTGGCGAACTCCTCCGATGCCTTCCTACTTCTGCGCGGGAGCTCGCTCGGCCTGCGGCCGTGGGAATTGGCCATCGCCTACGCGGCCTTCTGCCTGGTGCAGGCCCTGGCCTCGATGCCGCTCGGCGGCCTGAGCGACCGGGCCGGACGCTGGCCGGTGATCGCCTTCGGCGTCGCCCTCTATGCCCTCACCTACGCCGGCTTCGCCATCACCGACTCGGTGTGGGTTTGGGCCGCGCTCCTCGCCGCCTACGGCGTGTCGAGCGCCGCGACCGACGGCGTGAAGCGGGCCCTGGTCGCCGACCACGTGCCGGAGGGTCGGCGCGGGACCGGGCTCGGCATCATGCACGGGGCGACCGGCGTCGCCTCGCTGGTGGCAAGCGTGGCGGCGGGATGGTTGTGGGATGCCTACGGGCCGGCCGCCGCGTTCTGGTTCGGCAGCGTCGCCGCGGTGGTGGCCCTCACCGCCTTGGTCACAACAACGTACCGCCGAGGATGACGGCGGCGACGGTGAAGTAGATGACGAGGCCGCTCACGTCGACCAAGGTGGCCACGAAGGGTGCCGAACTGGTCGCCGGATCGAGCTTCACGGCCCGCAAGAGGAACGGGAGCATGCTGCCGGCCAGCGTGCCGAAGCAGACCACGCCGATGAGGCTGAGCCAGACGGCGATCCCGAGCCGCAGGTAGTGCTCGGTGTAGTCGGCCCAGTGCAGGTGTTGCCAGAGGACGATGCGGAGGAAGCCGATGAAGCCGAGCCACGCCCCGAGGGCGAAGCCGCTGGCCAGTTCGCGAACCGCGACCCGCCACCAGTCGACCAGGCGGAGCTCGGAGAGGGCCAGCGAGCGGACGATCAAGGTCGCGGCCTGCGAGCCGGAGTTGCCGCCGCTCGAGATGATCAAGGGGACGAACAGAGCGAGCACCACCGCCCGTTGGATCTCGTCCTCGAAGCGCGACATGGCCGTCGCGGTGAGCATCTCGCCGAGGAAGAGGACGGAGAGCCAGCCGGCCCGCTTCCGCCACAAGACGGCGAACGGCGTGCTGGCGTAGGGCGTGTCGATGGCCTCGAGGCCGCCGAGCTTCTGCATCTCCTCGGTGGCCTGGCTGCGGGCCACGTCGAGGACGTCGTCGACGGTGATGATGCCCAGCATGCGGCCGGCGTCGTCGACCACCGGGAGCGCCGTGCGGTCGTACTTCTCGAAGAGCCGGACCACGTCCTCCTCGGGCGTCCGCACCGGGATCGAGACCGGCTGCCGCTCGACGATGTCGCCGAGCCGCGTGGCTGGGTCGCTCCGCACCAGCGTGCCTAACCGGAGGTCGTGGAGGAGGAGGCCGCCGGCGTCGACCACATAGACCGTGGCCAGCGTCTCGGTGCGGCGGCTGGAGCGGCGGATCGCATCGATGGCCTCGGCCGCCGTCGTCTCCGGCCGGAAGGAGACGTACTCCGGCGTCATCCGGTGACCGGCGGTGCCCTCGGGGTAGTTGAGGAGGAGCCGCGTGCTGGCCTTGGTCTCGGCGGCGAGGTTGTCGAGGAGGCGGACCGTGACCTCGGCCGGGAGCTCGTCGAGGAGCTCGACGCGATCGTCGGGGGTCATCCGCTCCAGCAAGTCGCGAGTCTGCTCGCTCGACAGCGAGCGGACCAGTTCCGCCTGCAGTTCGACGGGAAGGTAGGAGAAGACGAGCGAGGCCCGGTCGCGGGGCAGGAGGCGGAAGACGATCCCCTCGTCCTCGGCCGGCAGGTCCTCGATGATCTCGGCCAGGTCCTGGTCGCCGAGCCCGGCCATCGCACGCCGCAACTCGTCCCACTTCTGGGCGGCGATGAGGTCCTCGATCTCGGCCTGGAGGAGATGCCCGAGCATGGGCGGCGCACCCTACCCGCGACCGCGGCCAGGACCAAGCGAACTTCCCACGATTCGGATCATCCGGTCAATGGTCCGAGGTCAAAGAGGAGCACCTCGCCGCCCTCCCCTCGGCCCTCGATGGTCACCTCGCCGGCCGCTTCGACCACCGCTGCGTCCCCCGCCCCGAGGTCGCGCCCCGCGACCCGCACCGTGCCGCGAGCAACGTGCACGTAGGCGGCCCGCCCCTCGGCGAGTTCGTGCCGAGCCGACTGTCCGGAGGCGAACATCCCGAGCCAGAGGTTTGCGTCCTGTCCGATCCGAAGCGCCGCCGGCTCCCCGCAGCGATCGCCGGCCACGGCCAAGACCAACCGCCCGCGTCGCTCCTCGAGCGGGACCCGCCCGTCCGCATACCAGGCCGGCGTGCCCTTCGACCGCGGCAGGATCCAGATCTGGAGGAGGTGCAGCCCCTCGGTCTCCGAGGCGTTCCACTCGCTGTGGCGGACACCGCTGCCGGCGCTCATGGCCTGCACGTCGCCGGCCCGCAGGACGCCCTCGTGGCCCAGCGAATCGACGTGCCGCAGGGCGCCCTCGAGGACCACGGTCACGATCTCCATGTCGCGGTGGCCGTGCATGGCAAAGCCGCTGGCGGGTGCCACGCGGTCGTCGTTGATGACCCGCAGCGTGCGGTACCCCATGTGCCGGGGGTCGTACCACTCGCCGAAGGAGAAGGAGTGTCGTCCGTCGAGCCAACCGATGTCCGTGTGGCCGCGCTCCGCGGCGGGGCGAAGGGTGATCATGGCGTGGAGGGTAGGCAGGCTCGGCCCTCCGCCAGTATCGTCCGCACCACGATCCGCTGGAGGTTTCGATGGCGCTGCCGCAACTGAGCGAAGACGAGGTCCGGACCTGGAGCCCCGAGCAGAAGGACCGCTGGTGGCTCGAGAACGTGTTCCGCGGCAACATGCCGCAGCTCACGGTGCGGGCCGCCCTCACCGGCTTCTGCCTGGGCGGCGTCCTCTCCGCCACCAACCTCTACATCGGGGCCAAGACCGGCTGGTCGCTCGGGGTCGGCGTCACCAGCGTCATCGTCTCCTTCGCCGTCTTCCGCATCGCCGCCGGCCTTGGGCTGGCCCGGGACCTGACCATCCTCGAGAACAACGCGGTGCAGTCGATCGCCACCGCCGCCGGCTACATGACCGGCCCGCTGACCAGCGCGGTGGCCGCGTACATGTTCATCAAGAACGAGGTGATGCCCTTCCACCAGATGGTGATCTGGAACGTGGTGGCGGCCCTCCTCGGCGTCCTCGTGGCCTTCCCCATGAAGCGGCGGTTCATCAACAACGAGCAGCAGCCCTTCCCCGAAGGGCGAGCCTGCGCCATCGTGATGGACTCCCTCTATCCCGAGGCCCCGCCGGGCGGCACCCGCAACCTCGGCCAGGCCGCCGCGGCGACCGCGGTGGACGCCACGGCCCGGGCCATCGGCGTGTTCAAGGCCAAGGCCCTCTTCGCCGCGGCGGGGTTCGGGGCCGCCCTCCAGTTCTTCGTCGCCGAGGGCTACCAGGAGTTGGTGCAGGGCTCGTGGCTCGGCTTCAAGCACATCTACACCATCCCCGAGCGCCTCGACGCCTGGTACTACGAACTCGCCGCCAAGCACGGCTGGTGGGTGCCCAACGTCCTCGGCTACCAGTTCCAACAATTGGCCATCGTGCCCACCGTCGACCTCTCCATGGTGGGGGCCGGCGGCCTGATGGGCATGCGGATTGCAAACAGCTTGCTGCTGGGGGCCCTGCTCAACTTCCTGGTGATCGCCCCGATCATGCTGTGGAACGGCGACCTCTCGCCCTTGCCGCCCAAGGCCATCCCCTCGCCCGACCACCCGCTCATCAACCCGAACACCGCCCGGGCCCACATCGTCAACAACTGGTGCCTGTGGTGGGGCATCGCCATCATGCTGACCGCATCGCTGGCCGGGCTCCTGGCCAAGCCCAAGATGCTGATCTCCTCCTTCCGCGGCGTCTTCGTCCGCAAGGCGGCCAGCGCCGACTGCCTGCGCTCGATCGAGTTCCCGCTGTGGGTCTCCCTGGTCGGCGTGCCGGTCGTCACCATCGCCACGGTGATCATCAACAAGGCCTTCTTCGGGATCGACCCTTGGCTTGGCCTCCTCTCGATCCCCCTGATCGTCGTCCTCACCCTGATCGCGGCGAACGCCACCGCCCTGACCAGCACGACGCCGACCGGTTCCCTCTCCAAGATCACCCAGTTCACCTTCGGGGCCATCGAGCCGACCAACCCGGCCACCAACCTGATGACCGCCGGCCTGACCACCGAGGTGGCCGGCAACGCCTCGAACCTCCTGATGGACATCAAGCCCGGCTACATGCTGGGGGCCAAGCCGCGACAGCAGGCCTGGGGCCACTGCATCGGCATCCTGGCCGGAGCCTTGGCCGCGACGCCGCTCTTCGGCTGGCTCTTCCTCACCGGTTGGGCCCCGGGCACCGACACCACGATCGAGAAGCACGTGACCGAGGTCGGCGGCTGGGCCTTCCCCGGCGCCTTGCAGTGGGCAGCCGTGGCCCGACTCATCGAGGGCATCGGGCAGTCGAAGGGCACAGGGGCGATCCAAGTCGTGGACGGCGTCAGCAAGCTGTGGGGCGTGGTCCCGGTCTCGGCCGCATGGTCGATGCTGGCGGGGATCGTGATCGCCATCGTCTTCGAGGTGCTGCGCGGCGTGACCCGCGGCCGCTTCCCGCTCTCCGCGGTGGCCATCGGCCTCGGGGTGGTGATCCCGCCCCAATCGACCCTCCTCATGTGGGTCGGTGCCGCCCTCTTCACCTTCATGGAGAAGCGGAACCACCATCGCCCGATCACCAGCCTCGGACGGCGATTCTGGGTGGAGAGCAAGGAAGCGGTCTGCGCCGGACTCATCGCCGGATGGGCCCTGACCGGAATCGGCAACGGCTTGCTCGAGGCGGGCGTGCTCGAGAAGGGCTGGCACTGGGTTCGGTCGCTCTTCGCCGGCGGCGGGGCCTGATCCGCCCGCGATAGCCCTCGGCCTGCGGTATCGTCCGCGTCTCGCCTCGCCTTGCCTCTGGGCTCGGCGGCGGCGAGTCCGGAGCACGATCCCATGGCGTTGCCGCACCTGACCGACGAGGAAGTACGCAGCTGGACCCGGGCCCAGAAGGACCGTTGGTGGCTGGAGAATGTCTTCCGCGGCAACATGCCCCAGTTCACGCTGCGGGCGGCGGTCACCGGGTTCCTGCTGGGGGCGTTCCTCTCCGCCACCAATCTCTACGTCGGGGCCAAGACCGGCTGGTCGCTCGGCGTCGGCGTGACCAGCGTGATCCTGGCCTTCGTCGTCTTCCGGATCCTCGGGGCGATCGGACTGGTCAAGGACTTCACGATCCTCGAGAACAACTGCGTGCAGTCGATCGCCACCGCGGCCGGCTACATGACGTCGCCGCTCATCGCCGGCCTGCTCGCCTACATGCTGATGACCGACTCGGTGCTCCCGCCATGGCAGATGCTCATCTGGATGGTGGTGGTGGCCTCGCTCGGCGTGCTGGTGGCGTTCCCCATGAAGCGACGCTTCGTCAACGACGAGCAGCTCCCCTTCCCCGAGGGTCGGGCCTGCGCCGTGGTCCTCGACTCGCTCTATCCCGACGCTCCGGCCGGCGGCATGAAGAACGCGGGCCAGCAGGCGGCCCCGATCGCCAAGCCGACCGAGACCAAGGGGATGCACCTCGGCATCCTCAAGGCCAAGTGCCTGGCCCTCGCCGCGGGCTTCGCCGGGCTCGTCGAGTTCCTCAAGCTCGAGGGCTACCAGCAGCTCATCCAGGGGAAATGGCTCGGCCGGACCGAGATCTGGCAGATCCCCGAACACCTTGACGCCTGGTACTACCGGATGGTCGAGGCGGGGAAGGCCAAGCTCCCCACCCTGGCCGGCGTCGACCTCCGCCAGCTGGCCATCTCGCCGACCCTCGAGATGTCGATGTTCGGGGCCGGCGGCCTGATGGGGATGCGGATCGCCAACAGCTTGATGATCGGCTGCATCCTCAACTACGTGGTGATCGCCCCGTGGATGATCTCGCTCGGCGAGATCGTGCCGAAGGCCGGCACCATCGCGGGCGGCGACGCTGTCTTCGGGCGCGGCCACCTCCTCAACACCTGGTGCCTCTGGTGGGGCATCGCGATCATGGTGACGGCCTCGATGGCCTCCCTCTTCGCCAAGCCCAAGGTGCTGCTCTCCTCCTTCAGCGGCATCTTCCGAAAGGCCGACAAGGGCGACGACTGCCTGCGCGACATCGAGCTCCCGCTCTGGGTGAGCTTCGTCGGCATCCCGGTGCTGGCCGGCCTCTCGGTGGCCATCCACTACTTCTGGTTCGGCATCAACCCCTGGCTCGGCATCCTCTGCGTGCCGCTGATCATCGTCCTCTCCCTGATCGCGGCCAACGCCACCGGCCTGACCAGTACGACGCCGACCGGCTCGCTCTCCAAGATCACCCAGTTCTCCTTCGGCGCCCTCGACCACACCCACCCCGCCACCAACCTCCTCCCCGCCGCGATGACCGGCGAGGTGGCGGGCAACGCGTCGAACCTCCTGATGGACATCAAGCCGGGCTACATGCTCGGGGCCAAGCCGCGGCAGCAAGCCTGGGGCCACTGCGTGGGCATCGTCTCCGGGGCCCTCGCCGCGGTGCCGCTCTTCTTCCTCCTCTTCCTGCCCCATTACGACGCCACCAAGCCGCTCGAGGCCCAGATCATCAGCGAGCGGTTCCCGATGCCCGGCGCCGCCATCTGGAAGGGCGTGGCCGAGCTCATCCAGTCGGGCGGCGCCAACCTCCGCGGTTCGGCCATCATCGCCATGGTCATCGCCGGCGTGGCGGGCATCGTGATGGAGATCCTCCGCATCGCCTCCAAGGGCAAGTTCCCGCTGAGCGCGGTGGGCATCGGCCTCGGCGTGGTGATCCCGGTCGAGAGCTCGATCATGATGTGGCTCGGGGCCGCCTTCTTCACCCTGATGGCCAAGCTCTACGAGAAGCGGACCACCATCGGCAACGCCATCTGGGTGCAGAGCCAGGAGGCCATCTGCGCCGGCATCGTGGCCGGAGCCTCGCTCACCGGGATCGGCGACCAGATCATCACCAACTTCGTCCTCACCGCGAAGTGACCCGATGGCCATCCGCCGGAGCCCCGACGACTTCCTGGTCGAGGAACGGTTAGGCGAGGCCTACCGCGCCTCCCTGGCCGAGCGCCGCTCCGAGCAGCGGCGACACGCGGTCTTTCGCCTCGAGAAGACCTCGCTGACCACGCCCGAGGCGATCGCCCACCTCGGCCGGGCCTTCCGGGCCCGCGGCGATGCGATCGGCTACGCCGGGCTCAAGGACCGCCACGCCCGCACCATCCAGCACGTCTCGATCGCCCTGCCGGCCAAGGCCGAGGACATGGCCTTCCGCGGCGCCGGCGGGCCGAGCTGGACCGCCACATGGTTAGGCTGGTCGGACCGCCAGCTCGCCGCCGAGGCCATCGACGGGAACCGCTTCACCATCGTGGTCCGCGGCCTGGCCCACGCCGAGGCCGAGGCCATGGCCACCCGGGCCGCCCGCCTGGCGCGCGGCGGCGACCTCCTGGTGGCGAACTACTTCGGCGACCAGCGCTTCGGCTCCGCCCGCCACGGGCAAGGCTTCGCCGCCCGAGCCCTGGTCCGCGGCCGCTTCGACGAGGCCCTCAAGCTCCTCGTCGGCACGCCCTTCCGCCGGGACCACGGAGCGACCCGCGTCCTCAACCGCCTCGCCGCCGAGCACTGGGGCGACTGGAAGCGGATCGTGGACGGCCTGCGACCGATGCCGGAGCGGCGGGCCTTCGAGGTGCTGGCTGCGGGCGGCGATTTCCGCGAGGCGTTTGCAACGCTCCCGCCCTTCACCCAACTGATGTGCGTCGAGGCCTACCAGTCGCATCTCTGGAACGAGACGGTGCGGCGCCTGGTGCGCTCGACCCTGCCCGCCGCAGCGATCGTGCGGACCGCCGACCCCTTCGGCGAACTCCTCTTTCCAACCGCTGGCACGCTGCCCGCCGGCTGGGACGCGATGGAGATCCCGCTGCTGGCCCCGAAGAGCGAACTGGCCGAGCCGTGGGGCCCGTTCGCCCAGGGCACGCTCGACGCGGAGGGCGTGGCCCTCGCCGACCTCCGCATCCCCGGCCTGCGGCGGCCCTTCTTCGGCGAAGCCCGGCGACCGCTCCTGGCCCGCGTCGGCTCCTTCGACCTCTCGCCGGCAGCGGCCGACGACGCCACCGCGGGCCGCATCCAGCGCACGGCCCGTTTCGACCTGCCGCGCGGAGCGTACGCCACGGTGGTCCTGCGGGCCCTCGGTCAGTGAGCGGCGAGTGGTGGCCACGCTTCGACGGCGACGTCCGGGCCGATCCGATCCGCCACGTCGCCGCCCGATCCGTCGGCGGGCCGGGGCCGCGCGACGAGCGTGCCGCGCTCGGCCTCGACAAGCAGTGCGTTCCGCTCGCTCCGCTCCTTGTCGAGGACCCGGAGGAGCCGCAGCCGCCCGTCGTCGCAGCATGCCCAACGCTCGGTCTTGCCGCGGCTCCCTAACGCATCGCTCACCAGCCGCCACAGGCGCGGCTCGACCGTCGCCGATGCGGGGGCGAGGCCGAGGAAGGCATGCAGGGCCCGCTCGTCGCGACGCCGGGCGATGGCCTGCACCGCGGCAACCATCGGCGTGGGCTCGATCCGCGGCGACTCGTGGCACCAGTCGCGGTCGTTCCCCAGCATCGGGCACGCCGCCTGGTGCGGGCAGGGAGCGACGACCCGCGCTCCGCCGCGGGCGAGGATGGCGTCCCGCATGCGGTGCAAGGCCCGGGTCGGGCCCTTGAGGGCCGGCTCGACGAGCAGCACCGGACCGCGCCCAGCCCAGCGGGCGACTGCCGCGACGGTGCGCTCGTCGTGGGCCAACTCGCCGCTTCGGTTCCCGGCCAGACGTTCGTTCAGCGCGGTCTGGCAGAGGACGAGGCTCCCCGCGGGCGGCTCGGCGTCCAACAGCTCGCCACGGCGGGACTCGACGGTGGCCTCGACACCGGCCAGCGCCGCGGCCTTGCCGACCACCGCGGCCCACACGGCGAGCGTGGCCGGCACCGCATCGATGCCGATGAAGCGGCAGGGACGGCGCAGCCGGCCATGGCCAACGAGCCACTGCAGATATCCGACCGACGTGGCCCCCACGCCGCAGCCGAGGTCGACCACCGTGGTCGCCTCCCCGAAGGCGGGCTCCCGCCGGGCGCACTCGCCCAACGCCGAGGCCAGCTTGGGGGCGTCCGAGGCGAGGAATGAAAGGACCTTGGCGGCGAGGTGCTCGCGGTCGCCCTGCCGCCGGCCGAGGACGCCGCGCTCGATGGTGTAGAGGTCGGAGAGTTGGTTCGACCATGCGGCGACCTCCTCGACGCTGGCCCGGGGCACCACCGTCCCCGACCAGAGCCATGCCTCGAGGGAGACAAGGAACCGTCGTCCGGGATCTCCATCCGGGTGGGCATCCGCCGGGGAAGGGTCCGACCGCATGGGTGCGATTCTTACCGGCACCCGGTGGCGAGTGGCAACACCCAAGGAGCGCCGGACAAGCCCCATGCACACCAACGGACGCGCGGCTCGTGATAGCCTGCGGAGCTCCATGTCGCTCCCCAAGCCTGTCACTCCCGCCGAGGCCGTGGCCTCGATCCGCTCCGGCATGCGTGTCTTCGTGCACGGCGGATCGGCCACCCCCACGCCGCTCATCCAAGCCCTCGCCGCCCGCACCGATCTCGAGGACATCGAGATCTGGCACATGCACACCGAAGGGCCGTATCCCTTCCTCTCCCCCGAGTGCGCCGGGCGCTTCCGCGTGGTCTGCCTCTTCACCAGCGCCGCCCAGCGGAAGGCCGTCGGGTCGGGCGACGCCGACTTCGTCCCCATCTTCCTCTCCGACATCCCCGGCCTCTTCAGCTCGGGGGCGGTGGCCCTCGATGCGGCCCTGGTCCAGCTCTCGCCGCCCGACCGCCACGGGTTCCTCTCGCTGGGCACCTCGATCGATTGCGCCCGGGCCGCCATCGACAACGCGGACATGGTCATCGCCGAGGTGAACCGCCAGATGCCGCGGACCCACGGCTTCACCACCGTGCCCGCCCACCGCATCGCGGCCCACGTGGAATCGGACCGGCCGCTCCACGAGAGCCACGTGGCCGAGCAGGACGCGGTGACCGACCGGATCGGGGAGATCGTCGCCGAGCTGGTCGAGGACCGCTCCTGCCTCCAGTTAGGCATCGGGGCCATCCCCGACGCCGTCCTCCGCCGCCTGGGCAACAAGCGCGACCTCGGCGTGCACACCGAGATGTTCTCCGACAGCCTGGTGGCCCTGATGGAAGGTGGCGTGGTCACCAACCGCTTCAAGTCGGTGTTCACCGGCCGCACCGTGACCAGCTTCGTGATCGGCAGCCGGCGGCTCTTCACCTTCGTCGACGACAACCCCCTGGTCGAGTTCCACCCCGCCGACCGCACCAACGACACCGCCGCGATCCGCAAGAACGACCGCGTGGTGGCGGTGAACTCGGCGATCCAGCTCGACATCACGGGTCAGGTCTGCGCCGACTCGATCGGCCCCAAGATCTACTCCGGGATCGGCGGCCAGATGGACTTCATCCGCGGGGCGGCCCTCTCCCGCGGCGGCAAGCCGATCATCGCCCTCCCGTCCACAGCCAAGGATGGAGCCATCTCGCGCATCATCCCCCAGCTCACGCCGGGGGCAGGCGTGGTGACCACCCGCGGCCACGTGCACTGGGTGGTGACCGAGTTCGGGGCGGTGAACCTCCACGGGAAGACCCTCCGCGAGCGAGCCCACCTGCTGAGCTCGATCGCCCATCCCGACTTCCGGGCCGAGTTGCGGGCGGCGGGCAACTGCCGCGTGATGGCCTGAGGCTGCGGTCGGCTGCCTCCAGCCCGCGATCCGCCGGTACGCTGGCTCGCCTCGCCCTCCACGGAGCCGAGTCCATGCCTCCCCGCCCGCTTCTCCTCGCTGCCCTCCTCGCCGCTGCCTCCGCTCCGGCCCTTCGCGCCGACGAAGGCATGTGGCTGCCGAACCACCCGCCCCTCGACCAGCTTGCGGCGCGGCACGGCTTCCATCCGAGCCCGGCGTGGCTCGAGCATCTGCAGCGCTCCGCGGTCCGCTTCGGCGACATCGGTTCCGCCTCGATCGTCTCCGCCGACGGACTGGTGATGACCAACCACCACGTCGGCTCGGAGGCCCTCGCCAACCTCAGCACGTCGGGCTCCGACCTGATGGAGACCGGTTTTCAGGCCAAGTCGAGGGCCGACGAACTGCCCTGCCCCGGCCTCGAGATGGACATCCTCTGGTCGATCGAGGACGTCACAGCCCAGGTCGACGCGGCGGCCAAGGGCGAGCTCGATCCTGCCGCCGCGGGCGCCGCCCGACGCAAGGCCATCGCCGAGCTCGAGGCCGCCTCACAGCAGGCGACCGGCCTCAAGAGCGAGGTCGTCACCCTCTACCAAGGCGCTCGCCACCACCTCTACCGCTACAAGACCTACCGCGACGTGCGGCTGGTCTTCGCCCCCGAATCGGGCATCGCCTTCTTCGGCGGCGACACCGACAACTTCGAGTACCCGCGCTACAACCTCGACTGCTGCTTCTTCCGCATCTACGAGGACGGCAAGCCGCTCCGCCCCGAGCACCACCTGGCCTGGAGCAAGGATGGATGCAAGGAGGGCGACCTGGTGTTCGTCTGGGGCCATCCCGGCGCCACGGAGCGGCTCTTCACCGCGGAGCACCTCCGGTCCATGCGCGACGCGGAGATCCCCGGCCGCCTCGCCGACCTGTGGCGCACCGAAGTGAAGATGCAGACCTTCATGGGGCGCGGCGCCGAGGAGAACCGCCAAGGGCGCGAGCACTGGCTCAACACGCAGAACAGCCGCAAGGCCTTCACCGGACTCCTCGACGGGCTGCAGGCCCCGGCGATCCTCGCCGAGAAGCAGGCCAGCGAGCAGTCCCTCCGCCAAGCGCTCGCCAAGCAGCCGGCCATGCTCGAGCGGCTCGACCGGGGCGAGGCGGCCATCGCCCGGTCGCGGGCGGCAGCGAGGGACATCGAGCCCCGCTACCAGCTTCTCGAGCGTGGCTGGCGGCACGCCAAGCTCGCCACCCTGGCCCGGCACACGGTGCGGCTCGCCGCGGAATCCGAGAAGCCGAGCGGCGAGCGGCTCGAGGAGTACGGCGACGCCAACCGAGCCACGATGGAACTCGAGCTCTACTCCGCAGCCCCCATCGAGACCAAGCTCGAGATCGAGCTCTTGGCCCAACAGCTTGCTCGGCTGGCCGAAGCCCTCGGCGGCGACGACCCGCTCGTCGTTCACCTCCTCGCCGGCAAGGGGCCGCGCGACCGGGCGCGCGAAGTGGTCACCGGTTGCACGCTGCGCGAGCCGGCGGCCCGACGGGCCATGATCGAAGGCGGCCAAGCGGCGCTCGCCGCCAGCAAGGACCCCTACCTGGCCCTGATGGCGGCCGTCGATCCCGACGCCCGCGCCGCCCGGAAGGACTACCAGGACAAGGTCGAGAGCGTGGAGCGGACGGGCTACGCCGACATCGCCGCCGCGAACTTCGCCGCGTTCGGGGAGAGCATCTACCCCGATGCGACCTTCACCCTGCGGATCGCCTTCGGAACGGTGAAGGGCTACGAGGAGGACGGGCATCGCGTCCCGGCCTTCACCGACTTCGCCGGCCTCTACGCCCGAGCCAAGGAGCGAGCCGGCGCGGAGTCCTTCCTCCTGCCACCGGCCTGGGCGATCGGCTCCCCCGCTGCGAGCCGCCTGCACCGCGACGTCCCCTTCAACTTCGTCTGCGACGCCGACATCATCGGCGGCAACTCCGGCTCCCCCGTCGTCAACGCCCAGGGCGAGGTGGTCGGCCTCGTCTTCGACGGCAACATCCAAAGCCTGGTCGGCGACGTGCTCTTCGACGGCACCCAGAACCGCGCCGTCGCCGTCGACAGCCGAGGGATCATCGAGGCCTTGCGGGAGGTCTACGGGGCGCGGGAGTTGGTTGGGGAGTTGACGGGCGGCACTCCTGCAACTGCACGGTGACCCGTCACCCCCTCTGCCGCGAGAACGCCAGTGCGATCGGCTCGCGGCCGCCTCGGAAGGAGACGGTCGCGGTGAGCTTCTCGCCGCCCTCGAAGCGGTAGTCGATGGCGTCGACCCGGGATTCGGCGGGGGCTCGGAAGAGGAGATGGCCGGGCTCCGCGGTCTCGAGGGTCAGGGTCAAGGGCCCGTCCTTCTCGCCGCCCCACGGGGCGAGTTCGATCCCGTTGAAGTGCCGGAGGCGGAGGGTGATCGCGTCCCGCTCGCGGGCGATGGTCTCGATCTCGGTCAGGGCCAGCTGGCCCGCCTTCGACTCGCGGTACATCCCGACCATGGCCGTCCCCTCGGCGGGCAGCCAGACCTCGTCGTACCGCTCGTCCCCGGCGCTCCCCTTCCAGTGCCCGGCGAGGCCGCCGACCTGCTCCCACGCGGCGGCAGTTCGGGAGGTCTGCGCGGACTGGGCTGGGACCGGTCGCGGGTCGTCCGCGACCGCTCCGAGCAGGAGGCCCCCGGCCACGGTCGCCAATCCCGCCCAGCTCGTCGCCTTGGTCCACTGCATGCTGCGCCTCCCGCGGTGTGAATGCCCTCTCATCGCCCGTCCGCACCAGCCACCGGTCGGACCCGCTCCATGGTGATCACGGAACGATCGTCGTTCAACCCCGGAGCCGCCTCGCCCTTGCCACGCATTCGCGAGGAGGCAACCTCCCACGTGCAAAAACCTCGCGGAAATCAGGCGAATTCATGTCCCACAAGATGGCGAAAGTTCGCCCCGCTTTCTGTATTGTGCGGGCAGTGGACGGTGGCGCAGGGAGAACGCCACCGCGAGGATTGGGTCGGCCTCGTCCTCTCTCGTGCGCTCCGACTTCTTTCCTTTTCGATCCGGGGAACAACATGAATGTAGCTCGATGGGCGGTGCTCGCTGTCATTGCGTGCCTGGGTGCCGACGCTCAGGCCACACCACCGATCGCCACGGCCAGTTACGCCGTGGACGGTGGCCTGCCTCTCTCGGTTGACCTCGTCCCGACTCCGAACGCGAACGGGACAGCCTCCTACTCGGCGGTCATCGACGATCGCGATTCGCTCTGGCGAATCACCTACGCGATCGTCGTCGACTACACCAACAACCCGATGTGCAGCATCTCGGGGCTGATCACCTTCAACAACTTCACGAGCGAGGTCCACACCTTCAAGAGCTCCTTCGGCGTCCCGGTGTGCCCCAATGTGAGCGGCGGCTCGCTGCTCGGCGGCATGGCCAAGCTGACGCTCGTCACCAGCGGCCCGGGCTCGGTGACCTGCAACAGCGGCACGCCGGTCGTCCAGATGCTCGGCGACGGCGATCCGATCGGGTCGTTCTTCTACTGCCCGTTCCAGCTCGCCGGCACGGGCTCTGGGATCAGTAGCACCACCACCCAGTTCGGCCTGCCGGGGGCGACCGAGCCCGGTCCCACCAAGTTCGAGGAGATCGGCGAGCGGCAGCAGTTCAACCTGACTGGCGGCGATTCGCTGACCGTGCAAGTCACGCTCTTCTTCAAGGATGCCGACGGCTACGTGGCCCCCGCTTGCCCCGCCGACCTCACCCACGATGGCGTCGTGGACGGCGCGGACATGACCGTTCTCTTCGGATACTGGGGCGCCGTCACCTCCTGCCCGGCCGACCTCCCCGCCGACCTCGATGGGAACGGCACGGTCGGACCGTCCGACTTGGTCGTCCTCCTCGACAACTGGGGTAGCTGCGACGCCATGGAATCCCGGGGTCACTCCCCGAAGTGACCTGATCGCACTCCGCTCGAGTTCACCGGCCGCCATCGCCCCCGTCCACCTCCGGGTGGGCGGGGCCGATGGCGGTTTCCATACGGGCCTGCCAGGACGGTACTTCCGGCGAACTCCCCCCTAATTAACGACGACTCTTCTGCGATACTGGCCGCCATGCGACCCCCTCGGTCTGGCGGCGGCATCCCAGCCCTCCTCTACACCTTCAAGCAGGCTCGCGCGGCGGGTGGCTTCCTCCGCTTCTGGAAGGCGCTCCGAGCGAAGAACGCCTGCAAGACCTGCGCGCTCGGCATGGGCGGGCAGCGTGGTGGCATGGTGAACGAGTCCGGCCACTTCCCAGAGGTCTGCAAGAAGTCGATGCAGGCCATGACCGCCGACATGCGCGGCGCTATCCGCCGCGGCTTCTTTGAGGAGTTCACCCTCGACCAGTTGGCGCGCTTCTCGCCGCGCGACCTGGAGACAGCCGGTCGCCTCACTCAGCCGCTGATTGCCGGCCCCGACGACCGCTCCTACCGCCCTATCTCGTGGAACGAGGCCCTCGAGCGGGTCAGCCGGCGGCTCCGTGCGGCGCGACCGCAGGAGACGGTCTTCTACGCGAGCGGACGGTCGAGCAACGAGGCGGGCTTCCTCTACCAGCTCCTGGCCCGCCTCCACGGCACCAACAACGTCAACAACTGCTCCTTCTTCTGCCACAACGCCTCCGCGGTGGCCCTCAAGGAGACGCTCGGCTCAAGCGCCGGCACCGTCGACCTCGAAGGGCTCGATGCGTGCGACCTCCTCTTCCTGATCGGGGCCAACCCGGCCTCGAACCACCCGCGGCTCCTGCGGACGATCGTCGAACTCAAGCGTCGCGGCGGGGCGGTGGTGGTCGTCAACCCGATCCGCGAGGTCGGCCTGGTCAACTTTCGCGTCCCGAGCGACATGCGGTCGCTCCTTTTCGGGTCTTCGATCGCCGACGACTACGTGCAGCCGCATATCGGCGGCGACATCGCGTTCTTCCTCGGCCTCTCCAAGGCCATACTCGAGGCAGGGGCCGAGGATCGGCCCTTCCTCGAGGCCCACACCGAGGCCTTCGAGGAGTTCCGCTCCGCCGCGGCCTCCGCCGAGTGGTCGCGACTCGTGGCCCAGAGCGGGGTCGACGAGGCGACCATCCGCGCCGTCGCCGCCCGCTACGCCCGGGCCAAGCGGGCGGTCTTTGCCTGGACGATGGGCATCACCCACCACGAGCACGGCGTGGCCAACATCCACGCCATCGCCGGCAAGCGCGCCCTCCTTCGCGGCATGCTCGGCAAGCCAGCGCCGGCCTCCTTCCCCTCCGCGGCCACAGCAACGTGCAGGGGCTCGGCACGGTCGGCGTGGTCCCGAACCTCGCCCCGGGCTTCCGCGAGCGACTCGAGGCCCGCTTCGGCGTGGAGCTGCCGACCGAGCCGGGGCTCGACACGCTGGCCTCGCTCCAACTCGCCGACCAGGGCGGCGTCAAGATCATGCTCCACCTCGGCGGCAACCTGCTCGGCTCGGCCCCCGACGCGGCGTGGACGTCGCGGGCCCTGGGCAAGGTCGACCTCAGCGTCTTCCTGAGCACCGCCCTCAACACCGGCCACATCCACGGTCGTGGCCGAGAATCGATCATCCTTCCGGTGCAGGTCCGCGACGAGGAGTCGCAGCACACCACGCAGGAGTCGATGTTCGGCTATGTGCGGCTCTCTGACGGCGGCGCTGCCCGCCACGACGGTCCGCGCAGCGAGGTGGAGGTCCTGGCCACGATCGGCGAGCGGGCCCTCGCCGGCCGCTCCCCGGTCGACGTCGCCCTCCTTCGCGACCACGCCGCGCTTCGCTCGGCCATCGCAGCGGTGATCCCCGAGCTCGCCGGCATCGAGCGTATCGAGGCGACCAAGCGCGAATTCGCCGTTCCGAACCGCATCTTCCACTCGCCCCAGTTCCCGACGCCAAGCGGCCGGGCCCGCTTCCACGCGGTGCGGCTGCCCGAGCTCGCCGACACCGACCCCAAGGCCGGGCGGTTCCGCCTGATGACCATCCGGAGCGAAGGCCAGTTCAACACCGTGGTCTACGAGGAGGACGACTTCTACCGCGGCCAGGAACGGCGTGACGTGATCCTCCTGCATCCGGACGACATCGCGGCCATGGGCCTCAAGCCCGACGACCGCGTGCGGATCGAGAGCTCCTGCGGGGCCATGGAAGGCATCCTGGTCCGGCCCTTTGACATTCGCCGCGGCAACGCGGCCATGTACTACCCCGAGGCCAACGCCTTGGTGCCCGCCGTGGTCGACGCTCGCAGCAAGACGCCGCCCTTCAAGAACGTGGCGATCACCGTGCGGCCGAGCCGCTCGCTGCCGGTGATGCGGACGGCTCCGGCAGCGAGGCCGCAGCCTGCGCTAGCCAAGAGCGCCAAGCGGTGAGAAACCCCTCTTCGTCGATGCCCAGCCGCCCGAGGACGGCGGCGTTCGTCGAGTCGTCGAGGAGTTCGACCATCCGCTCGCGCCCGATCCGCTCCTCGACGAAGCGGGCCATCGAGCCGGCCACGCCGTAGCGGGCGGCCCCGCTCCACGCCTCCGTAAGCCGGGTCGGCCCCTTCCCGCTCGCCACCGTCGCCGCAGCCTGCCGCAATCGCTTGGCGTCGAGCTGCCCCGACGCCGCGACCGCCAGACCTTCGACCAGCCAGCCCACTTCATCGGCCTGCATGAACTCGCTGTCGGTCCGGTGCTGGCCATGGAAGACATGCACCAGTTCGTGGGCAAGGAGCAGCCGCATCGCTTCCTCGTCCGAGGGATCGTGCTCGCAGGCTTCGCCCGCCCAGACGCTCGGGGCGAGCACGACGAGGCGGCTGCCGGAGCCCATCGCCACCGCCCAGCATGGCAACTCGGGCATCTGCCAGGTGGAGCGGGCGAAGGCCTCCATGTCGCTCCGATGGGGGAAGACGCGAAGCTCGTAGCTCCGCGGCATCGAGGAGCCGAAATAGGCGGTGACGCGCGGCTCCTCGGCGGCCAGGATCGCCCGGACGCGGGCTTGGTCGGGGTCGGGGGCCGCGCTGACCGTGGGGGCCGGCGGCGGAGCAACTTGCTTGCAGCCAGTGGCGAGCGTGGCGACCAAGAGGATCGTCAGAGGGCGGAGCATGGCCGGTCTTTGGGGGACGCGCCCCGGATCTTGCCGCTAACTCCTCGCACAGGCCAGCACGATCGTCTCCCCGCCGGCCTGCCACGGCCGGCGGTCGAACCCGCCGTAGAACCGCAGGTTGGCGAACCCGGCCCGGGCCAGGAGATGCTCGAGCTCGTAGCGGTAGTACCAGCGGAGGTGGATCGACGTCTCGCCGGCGCAGCCCGGCGGGCCGCCCTCGAAGCGGAACCCGACCTCCATCACCTGCCGCGAATGGTCTCGCCGCACCCGGTCGTAGCGCCGCAGCTCGATGCCGTCGACCTGGCAGGTCAGGCTGAGGTGCTCGGCTTCCTCGGCCGCCGCGATCCGCTCGAGGTTGGGATCGAAGAGGTCGAAGGCGAAGAGGCCGCCCGGGGCGAGATGTCGTCGCACGCGATCCAGACCGGCTAGCTGTTGGTCAACGTCGAGGAGATGGGAGAAGACGCGGAAGGGCGCCGTCACCAGGCGGAAGCGCCGTCCGCCGAGGTCGAGCGACTCCCACGACGACTCGACCAGCTCGAGGTGCTCGGGCACGCCCTTCCCCCGCAGCACCGCCAGCATGGACGGCGACGGATCGACTCCCACGCAAGGCACACCGTCGCGGGCGATGGGGAGCAGCGTGCGCCCCGTGCCGCAACCGAGCTCGAGCACGGGGCCGCCGTTCTCCCGGGCCAGGTCACGATAGAAGTCGACGTCGCCCGAGGGCGTGCGGACCGCCTCGTAGCTCTGGTCGTAGGTGCGGGCAAACAACTCGTCGTAGCGATCGGTCGCGGTCGGCATGGTGGGCGCCTAACGAGTGGGAGGCGGGAGGTAGGGCTCGCGCAGGGTGGCGGCAAGACCCGTTGCGGGGATCTCCGACTCGCGGCCTCCAGCCCACAGCACCATCTGCTCGACCAAGCGGCGCACCTCGGCGGAAGCGAAGTCGCCCGGATGGCCAAGGGTGGTGAAGGCCATGCGGCGGGCTGGATCTCCGCGGCCAGGGAACGGCCTCGGGGTCGTCGGCGTCGCCTCGCGGACCCAGACGATCGGCTGCCGCACGGGCTCCTTTCCGTCGGCAACCACCTCGCCCCAGAGGAGGACCAGGCAGTCCTCCGGCAGCGGTTCCACGTCGTAGAGCCAGCTGGGGACCTCGAACCCGCCGCGGATTCCGCGGAGGACGGGATGCCCGGCGACCTCGGGCCGAGGCGGAAGGACCCGGGTCCGGCTGTCGTGGCCGTGGTGCGAGATCCAGCGTTGCCCGAAGACGCGGCGCGGGAGCTCGTCGTCGAGGCTGGCCCCGTCGCGGTCGACGACTCCGCGGACCATGTGGGTCGAGGTCCGCAGCCCAACCAGCGGTCGCCCGGCCAGGAAATACGCTTCGATGACGGCCCATTCCGCCGGCGGCAGCTCGCGCCAGCGGAGGAAGAAGACCGCGACATCGGCCTGCTCGAGTTGGGCGAGGCCGGCGATATGGTCGCGGCGCTCGACGTCCAAGGCACCCGACGCGGGGTCGGCAGGAAAGGCCACGCTGGCCTCGACGACCGCGTCGCGGCGCAGGCCGGCGGCGAGGAGCGGCATGGTGACCTCGCTGCGGTATTCGTCGTCGGCCCCCACCAGGGCTACCCGCAACGGGGCCACCCGCAACGGGGCCACCGGGGCGGGCTCGCTGGCATGCGGAGCGCAGGAAGCAAGGCCTGAGGCGATCGACGCCAGCAGGCAGGAGCAGATCGCACGGATGGCGCCAGCCATGCGGGCAGCGTAGCGTGGATCGAGGGCCGAGAACCGCCCGCCGACGGCGGAACAGGGCGACGAGCCGCGACAACCGTCGGGACCCGCACCGCCACGCCCGCTACGTCTCGCCTCAGGAGAATGCGGCGTGTGGGGCGAGCCGATCGAGCGTCGTGGAGGAACGCCCACATGTCGTACGGCCACACGCCCGCTCCCCGCGCCCCGGGTTCGATCGCTGCCACCGTCCTCGCCCTTGGATTCGCCCTCGGCGTCGCAGGCCAAGCCGCCGCCCTGCCCCCCGATCTCACTATCAGCTACGGCGTCAACAGCGGCGCCGCCTCCATCGCGACGCTCGCCGGCAGCGGCAGCAATACGAGCGCCCTGTACGACACCACGATCAACGGCCAAGGCGGAGCGTGGACGCTCGTCTACCACGTCATCGCCGACCTCAAGCCCGATAGCAACGCGAGCCTGGTCGGCACGCTCACCTTCACCAACCACACCGACATCCCGCAATCGATCCTGGTCAGCTTCAGCCTCCCGCTCTGCCCGGCGATCGGCGGCGGCTCCTTCGTGGGCGGCACGGCCACCATGACGCTGAATTCGCAAGGCGCCGGCTCCCTGACCTGCGGATCGGCGACCGAACTGGTCCGGGTGCAAGGCGACGGTGCCACGCTGGTGCAGGTCTTCCCCTGCCCCTTCAACCTCGCGGCCACGGGCTCCGGCAACGCCGGCGTGCCGACCACCTTCGGACTGCCCGGCCCGAACATCGCCGGCCCGGACGAGATCATGAGCATCGGCCTCAGCGAGAGCCTCACGATCACCGGGCAGGACACCGCCGTCCTGTCCTTCACCATCCTCTACAAGGACGCCAACGGGCTCGGCACACCGACCTGCCCAGGCGACATCAACCTCGACGGGGTGGTGAACTCGAAGGACATCACCTATCTCCTGACGCAGTGGGACTCGAGTCCGCCCTGCGGCGGCTTCAACGCCGACATCGACGGGAGCGGCCTGGTGGACGCCACCGACCTCAGCCTCTTGCTGACCGGCTGGGGCCCCTGCGACTAACCATCCGCTCCCGATCGAGGCTCGATCGCCACTCGCGACCGCCCGAGGTCGAGGTAGAGGATCGAGTTGCCGAAGAGCGGCAGCCCCACCACGCCGTCCGCGCCCGGCAGCACGCTGCGGGCAGCGTCGTCCGGTGGTCCGAGCACCGCGGGGACCGGGCCAAACTCGCGGCCGTCGATGGCGAAGCTGGGCAGCACCGCGACATCGACCGTCCGCCGCAGCCCGTACATCACCAGGGTCTTGTGCTCACCGGTCGCGTAGCGCCGCAGGTCGTGCTGGTCGGCCGCCGGACCGGAGACGAAGACCGCCTGGTCGCAGCCGGTGTCGAGGAGGAAGCTCCCCTCGGTGTCCGCGTACCGGCAGGTCAGGTGCGGCAGGTTCCGGTCGAAGGTCAAGGGTTGCCAATCAAGGGGGCGCCCCGACCGGAAGGTGGCCGGATCGAGGAGGCGCACCCGGCGGCCCGGACCGTCGAGCTCGACGATCGCCGCGAGGAAGAGCTCGCGTCCGCAGACCCCGGCGATGTCGCGGCCGAAGGCGGCGCTCGCGTGGCGGAGCTCGAGTCCGGCCAAGGGCAGCGCATCGAGGGCCAGGTCGCCCACTTGGACCCGCCCGCAGCGATAGACCGTGGTCCGGTCCCGCCCCTGCATCCCGCTCCAGCCGACTGCCGGCAGGCCCGCCTCCTTGGCGGCCTTCGATGTAATGGTCCAGCCCGACGCTCCGGTGTCGAGGATGAACCACCCCACGTCATGGCCATCGAGGAGGGGATGGATCAGGATGGCCTTCTCCTTCCACTCCGACTCGACCTCGGGGCCGGCCGAGGCAAGGAAGGAGGTGGTGCAGCGCATGCCCGCCTCGTCCATCGCCGGCAGGCCGTCGGCCGGAGGCACGGCGCTCAGGGAGAAGCAGCCGCCGACGGCGGCACTGGCCGCCACCAGGGCCGGGTAGAGGGTGACTCGCACGAGGTGGCTGGCTCGCACATCGCAGGTTGTAGCAGGCGGCCACCCCGGACGCTGCCCTCCATCGCGTACGCTCTAGCCTTCCCTCCCCCATGCTCGGCCCCACCAACAACCTCCAGACGATCCTCAACCAAGCCGTGCAGCACCAGCGGTCGGGCCGCTTCGCCGAGGCCATCCCGCTCTATCAGCAGGCACTGCGGCTCGCTCCCGGCAACCACCAGATCCTCTCCGCGCTCGGGGTCTGCCACACCTGCATCGACCAGGCGGTCGAAGGCCGCAAGCACCTCGAGCAGGCCATCCAACTCGCCCCCCGCGAGGCCCGCTACCACCACCAGCTCGCCTACACCTACAAGCGCGAGGGGAAGTTCGCCCAGGCCCATGCCTGCTTCGACAAGGCCATGGCCCTCGACCCCAAGGACCCGTCCTTCGTGGCCTCGAAGGCCGAGCTCTACCACATGGCCGGCGACTATGCGAAGGCCATGGCCACCCTCGAACCGGCGCTCGCCAAGCACGCCGAGCACGCCAATGTGACCGGCGTGTTCGCCGTGGTGGCCCGCCAGGTGAAGCGGGAGCGCGAGGCGATCGCCCTCGTCGAACGGCTTCTGGCCCGACAGGACATCATGCCGGCCACGCGGATCAAGAACTCCTTCGAGCTCGGGGCCCTCTACGACGCGGTCGGCGAACACGACAAGGCCTTCGAGAGCTACGCCCGCGGCCATCGCCTGAAGGGCGACAAGTGGAGCGCCGCCGAGCACACCAAGCTGGTCGACCAGGTCATCGCGGCGTGGAACCGCCCTGCCGTGGCCGCGTTGCCCAAGTCGACCGTCGACGGCTCCCGCCACGTCTTCATCGTCGGCATGCCGCGTTCCGGCACCTCGCTGGTCGAGCAGATCGCCTCGACCGCGCCGACCGTGCACGGGGCTGGCGAGCTCAACGACCTCCTCCGGGTGGCCCGCGACGTGCAGGGCAGCGTAGCCATGGGCATCCCCATGGTCTGGTCGCTCGAGCGATTGCGGAACCAAGCTAACCTCGAGAACTACGGTCGGTCCTACGCCAGCGCCATCGCCCGATTGGCCGGCCCCGGCTTCACGATCGTCACCGACAAGCAGCCGGTGAACTTCCTGAACCTCGGCCTGGTGCAAGCCATCCTGCCGGGGGCGAAGGTCATCCACTGCCGGCGCGAGCCGATGGACTCCTGCCTCTCCTGCTACTTCCAACTGTTTGCCGGCTTCATGGGCTTCGCCAACGAGCTCGCCGACTGCGGCCGCTTCTACGCCGACTACGAGCGGATCATGGCCCACTGGCACGCCACGCTCGACCTGCCCATCCTCGACCTCCCCTACGAGGAGATGGTGGCCGACCAGGAAGGCACCACACGCCGGCTCATGGAGTTCCTCGGCCTCCCCTTCCGCGACGAATCGCTCCGCTTCCACGAGATCAACCGGCCCACGCTCACCGCGAGCAGCCAACAGGTGCGACAGCCGATCTACCGCCGCTCGGTGGCCCGCTGGAAGCGCTACGAGCGGCACCTCGGTCCGCTGCGGACGGCGCTCGGACGATACGCGCCAGCGGACGACGCCTCACCTCCCGCTGTCTAACGGTCGGCTGAACGCCGCTGCCGCCGGATGGCGAGTGCCCTTGCCGCCGAAGCGGAGGTCGATCCGGGCCTCGGCGGTGGCCACGCCCTTGATGCCCAAGCGGTGCTTGCCAGCGGCGAGCGGCACCGGAACGTAGCGCCAGCCTTCCGTGGCCCCGCCCAGGACGACCGCCCCGTCGATGGCCACCTCGAGCGGGAGGTTGGCCCGCAACTGGAGCTGGTGGAGCTCGGCCGCAGGGACCTCGAACCAGCCGCTCAGCTCAAAGCCGTCGCCCGTCTTGACCCCGGCCTTGCCGAGCCAGGCCGGATCGACGAGGTCGGCCACGACCCGCGGCGCCGCGTCGCCGACCACGAGCGAGAGGCCCGGCTCCCAGCGCCCCGCCACCGGCGCAGCCGGCGCCGTCGCAGGGTCCGGCAACCGAGTCTCGACCGCCAGCGGCTTGGCCCGGACCGGATTCGAGCCGGAGGCGGTGATGGCCACCGCCTCGAGCCGCGTGGGGCCGGGCCCGAGCAGCCGGCTGTCGACGCGGGCGCTTCCGCTGGCCCCTTCCATGCGGGCCACCGACTCGCCGTGGGCCAGGAGTTCGATCGACGCAGCGCCGGCGCACGACGCGTGCACCACCAGCGGCTGCCCGTAGGCGATCGGTCCGCTGCCCTCGCGCTCCAGCTCGACCCGCGGCCCGCCGCGGTTGGCGACCTCCACGCCGACCGTGGTCCGACAACGCGTCTCCGCCGCATCGTCGAGCGTGGCCACCAGGGAGAGGACGTGCGGTCCGTCGGCCACGTCCGCGGTGTCGAAGCGGAAGGCCGGCTTGCCCTGCACGGCGCCCACCCGCCGCCCGTCGACAAACAGCTCGCTGCGCCGGACCCGGGGATCGCCGTCGATGGTCGCCGCGAGCTCCACGGCGCCCCGGATCGCGGCCCCCTCCTTCACGCCGCTCACGCTCGAGGTCCGCCGCACCGCCCACGGGGCGCAGAGCGGGTCGCCGATGATGAGGAGCTGGTACGGCCCGTGCACCGACTGGTAGAAGGCCTCGGCCAGCGTCGAGCCGCGGGCATAGTGGAGATGCAGGAAGGGCGATGGGAACTTCTCCTGCAGGGCGTAGGGCTCGGTCACGGCGCCTGAGCTTCCCGCGGCACCGGCCCGAATCAGGTCCGTGCACGGGGTCTGCGTGTCGGCCTCGCCCATCATGCCGCCGCAACTCGTGAGGTGTTCGCAGATCGCCCCCGGCAGGATGGTGCTGCCGCTCGACGTCCAGTCGAATACGGCGCTCCCGATCACGGCGCCGGCGACGTCGGCCCGCCGGGTCGGCAAGACGCCGTCCTCGACCACGCACGCCACACCCAGCGCGGCGAGGTCCTTCGGCAGCCGGGCGAAGGCCCACTCGCGGGTCGTCGAGCGGACATCGCCGTTCCGTTCGCAGTAGATCGTGCCGCGCGGAGCGCTCCCGTCGGCGCCGACCGCCCGCTCGAGGCAGGCCAGCACCTCCTGCACCGAGTTGCCGCGGCCCGAGGCGACGCCGAGCATGGTCGAGAGGAGGTAGCGAGGCTCGCTCGGCCCGCCGCTCGGCTCGCCCATCGTGTTCCAGCGGCTCTCGGCCCGGAATCCTCGCGTCCGTTGCACCTCGACCGGAGCACGGCGCATCTCCTCCAGCAACCGCTGGAACTCAGGCCGCTCGCGGACTGCCGCGAAGTCGGCGTCCCCGGCGGCCTGGCCGGCGTTGCGCCATCCGGCGAGCAGGGCCTTCCGCAGGGTGCCCAGCGCCGCGTCCTCCTGTTTGGCGAGCGATTGGCAGCAAGCCAGGTTGTAGAGCATGCCGGCGTCGCCGCGCTCGACGGTGAGGAGCCCGGCGATGGCCTGGGCCGCCTCGGCGTACTTCTTCTCGTCGTAGAGCCGCATGCCGTCGCGGTAGGCAGCCTGCTCCTCCCGCGTCAAGGGCGTCGAGGCGACCACCGGGAGCGTGCGTCGCATGTAGCGGTTCACGTCGAGAGCGAGGTACCCGGGATCCTTGGCCATCACCAGGTCGTGCAGATAGGTCAAGCTGTTGGTCGAGGCAACCGGCGTGATGACCTGCGGAAAGGCTCCGCCTTGCATGTCCTCCGAGACGACCACCGCGCAGGGGACGTCGAGCGAGTAGGAGAGGCAATCGATCTGCCCGGCCAAGCCGCGGGCTTCGAGGGCGGCCAGGGCGGGGCCCAGCACCTCCTCGCGGAAATGCCGGACGTCGATCAGGTCGAAGCTCGACAACCCGTGCAGGACGACGATGTGCGACGGATCGATCCCGCGGTTCCGGCAGTACTCGTTGGCCACCAGGAGCGAGGCCCAACTGTCGCCGTTGGCGACGACCGCGACGGACTCTGCAGATAGCCCGCCCCAAGCGGGCGAGGCGAGGGCCGAGGCCAGAAGCAGCGAGGCGAGGGCGATGCGCATGCCGGACTATCGCATCGGCAGGACCGGCGTGGTAGTCTGGCTGCCGGCCGCCGAGTCGGGGCGCGGCGTGCGACCGGGAGCATCCATGAGCGACGGGTCATTCCTCGGCGTCCGAAGGCCCAGCCGCCGCGAGTTCCTCCATGTGGGGCTCCTCGGCGGCCTCGGCCTCACCCTCTCCGAGTACTTCGCCCGCACCGCCCTGGCCGATGCCAAGCGCTATCCGCTCAAGAAGCCGGTGGCCCAGTCGGTGATCCACATCTTCCTGCCCGGCGGGCTGGCCGCCCAGGAGTCCTTCGATCCCAAGCCGCTCGCCCCCATCGAGTACCGCGGTCCGTTAGGCACGGTGCCCACCGCCTTGGCCGGCGTCCACTTCAGCGAGCCCCTGCAGCGCACCGCGAAGCTGGCCGACCGCCTCACCGTGCTGCGCAGCCTGAGCCATGGCGAGGCGGCCCACGAGCGCGGCACGCACAACATGTTCACCGGCTACCGGCCGAGTCCGGCGGTGCGTTACCCCTCGATGGGATCGGTGGTCTCCCACGAGCTGGGTCCGAAGAACGAACTCCCCTGCTACGTCTGCGTCCCCAACCTGCCGAACGAGTTTGCGGGCTCCGGCTTCCTGAGCGACCGCTTCGGCCCCTTCGGGCTCGGGTCGGATCCGGCCGAAGGCACCTTCGCGGTGCGCGACCTGACCTTGCCGGGTGACGTCGACGCCGCCCGCTTCGACCGCCGGCGCACCATGCTCGAAGCGGTCGACGCCCACTTCCGGGCCATCGAGCAGTCCGACCAGATCGCCACCATGGACGAGTTCTACCAGCGGGCCTATCAGCTGCTGAGCTCGTCCACCGCCCGAGAGGCCTTCCACCTCGCGGCCGAGCCGGACGCGATCCGCGACGAGTACGGCCGCCATCCCGCCGGCCAGCGGATGCTCCTCTGCCGCCGCCTGGTCGAGGCCGGCGTCCGCTTCGTCTCCATGACCTTCGGGAGCTGGGACCACCACGCCAACATCGCGGCCATCCGCGATCCGCTCTCCCAGTTCGACCAGGGCTTCGCGGCCCTCGTCACCGATCTCGATCGGCGCGGCCTGCTCGACTCGACCCTGGTCATGGTCACCACCGAGTTCGGCCGCACGCCGAAGGTGAACAAGGACGGCGGACGCGACCACTGGCCGCGCGTCTTCAGCGGGATCCTGGCCGGCGGCGGCGTGCAGCGCGGTCTCGTCTACGGATCCTCGGACCCGACCGGCACCGTGCCGGACAACGATCCGCTCAGCGTCGAGGACCTGGCCACCACCGTCTACAACCAGCTCGGCATCGTCGCCGACAGCGAGCTGTTGGCACCCGGCAACCGCCCCGTGGAGATCGTCAAGGATGGCAAGGTGGTCCTGCCGCTCCTCGCCAAGCCGGCGTGACGGGACGGCTCGGCGCGACGCGGCGGCCCGGATCGCGGCCGTCGCGATGCTCGCCGGCCCGGGCTCGCCCGAGCTCCGCTCCGTGCTCCCGACCGGCGGCCAGCGCGGCACGACCGTCACGCTGACCCTGGCCGGCGAACGGTTAGCCGGGGCCCAGGAACTCCTCCTCTACGGCAGCGGCATCGCCGCCGCCAGCCTCGCCAACCCCGACGACAAGACGGTGGTCGTCGAGTGCGCCATCGCTGCGGACTGCCCGCTCGGCGAGCACGCCCTTCGTCTGCGCACCGCCAGCGGGATCAGCGAGCTGGCCACCTTCTTCGTCGGGGACCTCCCCGTCGTCGCCGAGGTCGAGCCCAACAGCGACTTCGCCACGCCGCAGCGCGTGGCCCTCAATTCCACGGTCGACGGCGTCGTCACCCGCGAGGACGCCGACTGGTTCGCGATCGAGGCCAAGGCGGGCGACCGCCTCACCGCAGAGATCGAGGGGATGAGGCTGGGCCGCGGCCTGTTCGATCCGGCCATCGCCATCCTCGACGCCAAACGTTTCGAGCTGGCCACGAGCGACGACACGTTCCTCCTGCGCCAGGACGCCACCGCCACCGTCACCGTGCCGGCCGACGGCACCTACTACGTCCTCGTCCGCGAGGCCTCCTACGGCGGCAGCGACACCTGCCGCTATCGGCTCCACCTCGGCACCTTCCCTCGCCCGCTGGTGGCCACTCCGCTCGCCGCGAAGCCGGGAGACCCGACGCCGATCGCCTGGGTCGGCGAGCCGAAGCCGACCCCGCCCACCACCATCGCCCTGCCGGCCGGCGCGAGCGGCCTCCAACCGCTGTACGCCGTCGACGGAGGCGCCGTCGCCCCCTCGCCTAACTGGGTGATCGCTTCGACGCTCCCCATGGCCGAGGAGGGCGAGGCGACCAGGGGCGAGCTCGCCGCGCCGATCGCCGTCCACGGCGTGCTGGCCCAGCCCGGCGAGGAGGACCGCTTCCGGGTCAAGGTCAAGGCCGGCGAGCCGCTCGTCCTCCGCGTCCTCGCCCAGCGGCTGCGCACGCCCCTCGACGCGGTCCTCACTGCGTTCGACGCCAACGGCAAACAGCTTGGCGTCCTCGACGACACGGTCGGCGCCGATCCCGAGCTACGAGCCACGCCCGATGCGGACGGCGTCTACGAGCTCCGCATCCGCGACCACCGCCATCGCGGCGGACCGACCTTCGCCTACCGCATCGAGTTGGCCCGGCCCGAGCCGTCGGTGAGCCTCACGCTCGACAAGGTCGACAACCGCCGGCCGCAGTTCCTCCAGTCCATCGCCGTGCCGCGAGGCGGCCACTTCGCCGGCATGCTGCGGGTCGATCGGCAGGACATCGCAGGAGAGACGACGATCGAGCCGCCGCCGCTCCCCGCGGGGCTCAGCATGCGGGCGGTGCCGATCGCCGCCGACCTCCCCACCGCCCCCGTCATCTTCGACGCCGCGCCGGACGCCCCGCTGGGCGGCGGGCTGGTCGACCTCCCCTGCCGGGTCGGCGATCGCACCGGTGGCTTCCACCAGCCGATGCCGCTCGTCATCGGCCCGCCGAACGACACGGTCTACTACCAGACCGAGGTCTATCGCCTCGCCGTCGCGGTGACCGAGGCGGCCCCCTTCCGGATCCACCTGGTGCCGCCCTCGACGCCGATCCTGCGGCAGGGGGCCAAACAGCTGAAGGTGGTGGTGGAGCGCGATGCCGGCTTCACCGGCGATGTCACGCTGCAGATGCTCTGGAACCCGCCCGGCATCTCCTCCTCGACCTCGGTGCCCGTCCCCGCGGCCCAAGGCGAGGCGAGCTATCAGCTCAACGCGACCGGCGACGCCCCGCTCAGGACCTGGAAGCTCGCCGTCCTCGCCCATGCCACGGTGCAAGGCGGCGAGGTCTGGCTCAGCTCGGATCTCGTCGATCTCGCCGTGGCCGACAGCTTCGAAGGCGGCGCCATTCAGCTCGCTGCCACCGAGCAAGGCAAGCCCGCGACGATCCTGTGCAAGCTCACGCCGGTCCGCCCCTTCGAGGGGAAGGCCAAGGTCGCCCTGCTCGGCCTCCCGCCCAAGACGACCTGCCCGCCGAAAGAGATCGCCGCCGGCGACCAGGAGATCGTCTTCGAGGTGGCCACCTCGAGCGATGCTCCGGTGGGCCAGCATCGCGGCCTCTTCTGCGAGCTCGAATGCCAGCAAGGGGGCGAGACGGTGAACCACCGCTTCGCTTTCGACGGCGTGCTGCGGATCGACGCCCCGCCACCGCCGCCGGCGACGGGCGCTCCGCCGCCGCCCCCGCCACCGCCGCCTCCTCCCTCGGCGACCCCGCCTCGACCGCTGACGCGGCTCGAGCAGCTCCGCAAGCAGGCCAACCAGGCTCCCCAACAGCAGGGAGAGCCCAAGTGATAGTCACCACCGCCCTGCTCACCGCTGGCACGCTCCTCGCCCAGGCTCCGACCATCGTCGGGCTCGAGGCCTATCCGACCTCGGTCGCCCTCGACGGCCCGCGCGATCGCCAGACGCTGGTGGTTCGCGGGATCACCGACAGCGGCCTCACCGTCGACCTGACTCGCCAGTCCCGTTTCGTCCTCGCCGACCCGACCCGGGCCAGCGTCGACGGCCCTCTTCTCCGCCCGCTCGCCGACGGCGACACGGCGCTCTCCATCACCGCGGCGGGGGCGAGCATCGTCGTCCCGGTCGCCGTTCGAGGAGCCTCCGCCACCCCTCCCCCGATCAGCTTCCGGCTCGACGTCGAGCCGATCCTCAGCCGCTCCGGCTGCGCCTCCGGGGCCTGCCACGGCTCGGCCCGTGGGCAGGACGGCTTCCATCTCTCCCTCTTCGGCTACGACCCGGTCGGCGACTACCGCGCCCTCACCGCGGAGTTGCCCGGGCGTCGCCTCAACCTCGCCGCTCCCGAGCGGAGCCTCCTCGCCACCAAGTCGATCGGGGCCGTGCAGCACTCGGGCGGCGAGCGCTTCAAGGCGACCGACCCTCGCTACGCCACGATGGTCGGATGGATCGCCGAGGGAGCCCGCGACGACACTCCCGACCTGCCCTCCCTCGTCGGCATCGACCTCTACCCGCCGGAGATCGCCCTCGTCGCCGGGCAGAGCCAGGCGTTAGGCGTGCGGGCCCGCTACTCCGACGGCAGCGATCGCGACGTCACCGCCCTCAGCACGCTCCTTTCGAGCAACGACTACGCGGCCAGGATCGACGAGGACGGCATCCTCGCTTCCGCCCATCCCGGCGAGGCCCAGGTGCTGGCCCGCTTCGGGGCCTTCGCCGTCGGCACCAGCGTCATCGTCGTCCCGCCGGGGGCGGCGGTGCCTCCGGCCGAGCCCGCGAGCGGCAACGCCATCGACGACCTGGTCGGGGCCAAGCTGCGCCGCATGAGGATCGTCCCCAGCGACCTGTGCAGCGACGAGGAGTTCCTCCGCCGAGCCACGCTCGACCTCACCGGGCTCCTCCCCGGCATCGAGGAGCACGACCGCTTCCTCGCCGACCAGAGCCCCGACAAGCGGGCCCGCCTGGTGGACGAGCTCATCGGCCGCAAGGAGTTCAGCGAGATCTGGGTGATGAAGTGGGCCGAGCGGCTGGCCATCCGCTCGAACCTCGAGGTCAGCCCCAAGGCGGCCCTGCTCTACGCGACCTGGCTCCAGTCGCGACTCGCTTCCGGCGCCCCCATCGATGCCGTGGTCCGCGAGCTGTTGGCGAGCGAGGGCGGCACCTTCGACACGCCGGCCACCAACTTCTATCAGTTGGAGCGCGACACCCTGAAGCTCTCGGAGAACGTAGCCCAGGCCTTCCTCGGCACCCGACTCCAGTGCGCCCAGTGCCACAACCACCCCTTCGACCGCTGGACGATGGACGACTACTACGGCCTGGCCGCCTTCTTCGCCCAGGTGGCAAGGAAACCGGGCGAGGATCCTCGCGAGACGATCGTCTTCGACGGCGGCGGCGGCGAGATCAACCACCCGGTCGGCGGGCGCGTGGTGCAGCCCACGTTCCTGGGCGGGACGGTGCCCGGCCTCGCGGGCCGCGATCGACGGGCCGTCCTCGCCGAGTGGCTGACCTCGCCCGACAACCGCATGTTCGCCCGCAACGTGGCCAACTTCGTGTGGGCCAACTTCTTCCACCGCGGGATCGTCGAACCGGTGGACGACGTGCGGGCCAGCAACCCGCCCTCGAACGAGGCCCTGCTCGACGCCTTGGCCACCAAGCTCGTCGAGTACCGCTACGACCTGCGGCCGCTGGTCCGCGACATCTGCACCTCGCGGACCTACCAGCGATCGTCGCGGTCCAACAGCTCCAACACGACCGACGACCGCAACTTCTCGCATGCCCTGCCGCGGCGGATCCGGGCCGAGTTCCTGCTCGACTCGATCAGCCGCGTGACCGCCACCAAGGACAAGTTCGACGGGCTTCCGCTCGGGGCCCGGGCCGTCCAGATCGCCGACGGGACCACCAGCAACTACTTCCTCACCACGTTCGGGCGAGCCACGCGGCAAACCGTCTGCACCTGCGAGGTGCGGGCCGAGCCGAGCCTCTCCCAGGCCTTGCACCTCCTGAACGGCGACACGGTGAACGAGAAGATCAAGCAAGGCGGCCGCGTCGCGGCCGAGCTCTCGAGCGGGGCAGCGCCGGACGCTGTCCTCGATCGCCTCTATCTGTCCACCCTCTGCCGCCGCCCGAGCGATACGGAGCGGGCGGCGCTCCTCGCCCCCATCGCCCAGGGCGTCGAGGCGCGAGTGGTCCTCGAGGATGCCTTCTGGGCCCTCCTCAACAGCCGCGAGTTCGTCTTCAACCACTAGGCATGCCCGAGCGACGAGCCATCCTTGCAGCAGTCGCCCTTCTCGCGGCGTGCCCTACGGCCCTGGGCGACGGCCCGGTCACCTACGTCGACCATGTCCGCCCGATCTTCGCGGCCCGCTGCCTCGGCTGCCACAACCCCGACAAGCTGAAGGGCGACCTCGACCTCTCGACCTATTCGGCGACGCTGGCCGGCTCGAGCGGCGGGTCGGTGGTGAAGCCGGGCGACCCTGCCGGCAGTGCCCTGCTCGGCGTGGTCGAGCGCACCCGCGAACCGGCCATGCCGCCCAAGAGCGACAAGCTGGCGGACGGCGACCTGGCGACCATCCGGGCATGGATCGCGGGCGGGTGCCTCGAGACCGCGGACAGCAAGCCCCAAGCGGCGAAGCCCGCGGTGACGCTCGGCGGATCCGCCCAACCGCTCGCACCCGCAACCCGCATGCGGATGCCGCTCGTCTCGCTGCCGCCGACGCCGCGGGTCGGGCCCGTGGTAGCGATGGCAGCCCATCCCTCGTCGCCGGTGGTGGCCATCGCCGGCGAGCGCCAGGTCCTGCTCCACGATCCGGCGACGCGACGCCTGGTCGGCATCCTTCCGACCGCCGACGATGCGATCCACGGTATCGCCTTCTCCCGCGATGGCCGAACGCTTCTCGCCGCGGGCGGCGTGGAGGGGGCGAGCGGCCGCGTCCGGCTCTGGTCGGTGCCCGAGGGCCGGCTCCTCGCCACCTTGGGCGAGGAGGTCGACGTCGTCCTGGCCGCCGATCTCGACACGCGCCGCGAGCGAGTTGCCCTCGGAGGCCCGAGCCGCGCGGTGAAGGTCCTCGCCATCGCCGATGGCCAACAGCTCGTCCGCCTCAGCAAGCACACCGACTGGATCACTGCCGTCTCCTACAGCCCGGACGGCGTCCTGCTGGCGACCGCCGACCGCTCGGGCGGCCTCCTCGTCTGGGAGGCCGAGACCTTCGCCCCCTACCAAGCGTTAGCTGGACACGCCGGACGCGTCACGTCCCTCGACTGGAGCCCCGACTCGAACATCCTGGTCTCGGCCAGCGAGGATTCCAAGGTCCGCCTCTGGGACATGAACGACGGCCACCTCATCCGCGAGTGGGCCGCCCATCCGGGGGGCACGCTGGCCGTCCGGGTGACCCGGAGTGGCGACGTCCTAACCGCCGGCCGCGACGCCCTGGTCAAGCTGTGGGACGCGAATGGCGGCCTCAAGCGGACCTTCCCGGCGGCCGCTGGGCCGGTGCTCGCCATCGCCCTCGACGCCGAGGGCACGCGGATCGTCGCCGGCGATCTCCAGGGCGGCGTCGCCCTCTGGAACGCCGCGGACGGAGCGAACCTCGGGGCCATCGTGCCCAGTCCTGCCCCGCTCGATGTCCGGCTCGCAGCAGCCCAGACCACGGCGAAGGAGGCCGCCGAGCAGCGGACCCGTCGCGAAGCGGCGATGCATGAGCGCGAAGCCGCGGCTGCCGCGGCCGACACGACGCTGGCCGAGGCGGGCAAGGCCCTCGATGCCGCCACAGCCGCGGTCGCCGACGCCCAAGCCGCGCTCGGCGCCGCGAAGGGCGACGAGGCGACGGCCAAGCAGGCCGCCGACACCGCCCAAGCGACCGCCCTCGCCGCGAACGACGCCGCCGCCAAGGCTGCCGCTGCCGTCGAGTCGACGCTTGCGGCGCTCAAGACCGCAGTCGAGCGCGACGCCGCAGCCCAGGCCTCGCTCGCCGCGGCCCGCCGCGAGTCGGCCGAGCGGGCGAACCAAGCAGCCGAGGCCGCTCGCCTCGCGTTGGCAAACGACGATCCCGCCAAACGGGCCGCAGCCGACGCGGCAAAGGCCGCCGCGGACACCGCCGTCCAAGCGTTAGGCTCGCTCGAAGCGGCAGCGACCGCCTCGTCGACGGTGGTTCGCGCCGCCCTCGAGGCGTCGGAGAAGTCGAAGGCCGACGCCTCGACCGCGACCGCGGCCCGCGATGCGGCAGCGGGCTCGCTCCGCTCGGCGAACGACGTCCTCTCGGCGGCAGTCGCCAAGTCGCAATCGGCCGATGCCGCCGTGGCCGCGGCCGCCGCCGCGGTCGAGCCCAAACGGGCCAGCCAGGTCCAGGCCGACGCTGCGGCGAAGTCCGCCCACGAGCAGCTCGTCGCGAGTCAAGCCCAGCTCGCGGCAGGCGCAACGGCCGAGCGGCTCGCCACCGCCGAGCTGGCTCGCTGCCAAGCAGGCCAGGTCCGCATCGAGCTCGACGCCGCCCGCGCCAAGCACGCCGAGGCCATGGCCCAGGCGGGGCCGGCGGTCGAGCGGGCCAAGGCCTCCTCCGACGCCGCGGCCAAGGCATCGAATGCCCTGCACGACGCCGAAGGACGCCTCGCCGCCCTGCCCCAACAGCTCGCAGCGCTGACCACCGAGCTCGGCCAGCGGATGGAAGCGGCGGTCGCGGCCCGCGTCGCCGTCGAGGCGGCGACCAAGGAGGTCGCCCAACGAGCCGACGAGCGCGCCGCCCTGGCTTCGATCACCGAGCGTCTCGCTGCCCTTGGCGGCAGCAAGCCCGGCGACCCGAGCCTCGCGACGGCGGCAGCGAAGGCCGGCGAAGCCCTCGCCGCCCTCGACCAGTCGCTCGCCGCTTCCCGCCTGGCTGCGGACGAGGCTGCCAAACGGGCCAGCGCTGCGGCCGACGCCGAGCAGGCGACCCGCCAGTCGCTAACCAACGCCGAAGCCGGGAAGTCCGCCCTGCCGGCCACCATCGAGATGCTTCGCCGAGCCCTCGCCGAGGCGACATCGGCGGCGGACGCCGATCGCGCCGCCGCCGATATCGCCTTGGGTCCGGCTCGGGTGATCGAGGCGACGATTGCCGAGATCGAGCACCGCTACGGCGAACTGTTGGCCGCGTAGGCGTCCGGCTGAACGTCACGCCGGAGCGCCTCGCGGCCCTTGCCTGGCGCAGCCGCCGTCACTTCACCTGAGCTGCCAGGCGCTGGGCGACGAACGCGTCGCACGCCGCCGCGGAGTCGAGCTTGGCCTGGTTGAAGTCCTCGAAGTGGCTATTCCGGAAGTCGGCGATGACCACCTCGCCTGCCTTGTTGCACAGGACGAAGTGGACCGCACCTACGCGGATCTCGCCCTTCTGGTTGGCACCCATGAGGTAGTCGGCGAAGAGGGCGTAGTCGGTCGCCGGAGGATTGGCCCGCAGGTAGTCGCTGAAGCTGTTGGCCATGCTCCAGAGCACCTTCTGCTCGTTCATGTCGTTTCGGATCGTGAGCTCGGGGGTGCTCCCCGCAGCCGAGGCCTTCATGGCCTTGGTGGTGTTGATGCGAGTGGTGAGATCGTCGGCGCTCGCCGCGGCCCCGGCTCCCACGTGCGGCCGATAGACCGTAACCGTGGCGTCGGCGGCATGTCCGCGCAAGGCGGTCGCCCTCGCCTCGATCGCTGCAAACCCGGCCTTGTCGGGCAGGCCGGTGTTCCGCTCCCAGGCCTTGGCGAGCCGCCCCGGAGGCGCGTCGTCGCGAGTCGAGTCGGACAGTCCGAAGACGGGCTGCAGCCGCTCAGTCACCAGCACGCAGCAGTCAAGGGGCTCGTGCGGCTGGATCCGCTTGAAGTCGGCGTCCTTCGCGGTCTGGCTGTCCGACCAGACCACGGCCCCCGACTGGTCGACGATGATCGTCCGCACCTCGTTGACGCCCTTCTGCGGCGAACCCAGGAACTGGGCGTAGAGGGCGTACTGCGTCGAGCCCGGATGGGCCTTGATGAACTCGCCGAAGGCAGCGGCGGTCGCAGCCAGGTCGGCCCCGGGCGGGGCGTTGAAGGAGGTGGCCGCGAGTTCGAGGTTGGGCATGCCGCCGCGCTCGAGCATCATGCCCACCACCTCGCCGACCTGGGCCACGGGCTGCCCAGCCAGCGACACCGGATACACCGTCATGGTGGCGTTGCGGTCGAGCGTCGTCTTGGCCGCAGCGAGGGTCTCCTTGCCGCTGCCGGAGGACTGTGCCGCCACGCACCCGACCGCGACCAAGGCCCCGCACGCCACCAGCACCGCCAAACCAGTTTGCCGTCTCATGGTTGTCTCCTCGGGGCTCCCGCCCCTAGTTGTAAGCATCCACTTCCACTACACGCCGCGAAAGGGCCCGGTCCGTCCGGGCCTCGGTTGGTCAAATCGTTCCGTCGAGCAGGAGGCGTCCGACCGCCGACATCACCCGCCGCCGGTCGCCATCGCTGAGGATGCCGAGCTCGCGGGTGATGCTGGTCACCGTGCCGAGCCCGATGATGGCCCACGCCAGCACCGCCGCCTCGTCGGCCGCCGCCTTCCCCTTCTTGCCGCGATGGACCTGCACGTGGTCGCGGACGAATCGCTGGTAGCGGTCGTACATCTCGGCCAGGGCGGCCCGGATCTCCGGGTCGTCTGCCTCGTTCAAGCCGGCGAATACGATGCGATGGTGGCCGAATTTGCCGAGATTCTCCGCCTCGTGGTCGAGCAGCCTGGCTGCCGCGCTCCGCGACGAGTCGGCCTTGGCCAGGACCCGCAGCCAGATCTCGACGGCGCTCTCGTACACGAAGCCGATGGCGGCGATGAACATCGCCTTCTTGTCGGGCCAGATCCGGTAGAGGATGTTCTCGCCGACCCCGCAGCGCTCGGCGAGCGACGCGGTGGTGGCCCGCCGGTAGCCGAGGTCGGCGAAGGCCTGAGCCACGATGGGCAGGAGTTCGCGGCGTCGTTCGGCGAGTTGGCTGGGGCGGGGCATGGCGAGGTCCGTTGGGCGGTCGTTGTGTGAGTGCTTACTCACAATATGACAGCGGCCCCTTCTTCGTCAAGCGAGCGGGGTCCTTTCAGCCTTCGGTCAGGGAAGGAGCGAGATGCTCCCGACCAAGGACGGATCGTCGGTGATCGGGCGGCGGTATCCTCCCCGCTGGAGGTCCCCATGGTCACCCGCCGCATCGCCCGACGGCTTCTCGCCGCCCTCCTCCCCTCCCTGGCGTGGTCCGAAGCCGCACTGGCCCTCGACGCCCCGCCGGTCACGACCCGCTCCCTGATCGCCGAGATGGCGGATTTGGAACACCTCACCCGCTACCCCGGCCCTGGGGTGCGGCTGGTCCAGTTCTCCTCCTACGACCGGCGATCGAACCTCCCCGGGGGCCCCGGCTGGTTCGCCAACTCCGACGGCTTCGGCGGCGAGCCGATCCCCGGTTTCGAGGCGGTGATTCGCCCGCCGTCCGCGGAGGGTGGCGAAGGCGAGTACCTGATCGGCGAGGTGCACCAGCCGGGGGCCATCGTCCGCACCTGGACCGCAGGCATGACCGGAACGATCCGCGTCTACCTCGATGGCGCCGACCAACCGGTCTTCGACGGACCGGCCGAGGACTTCCTCAAGCACCGAGCCAGCACCATGGCGGGCGGCGCCGGGCTCACCCCCGCCGCCCGCGCCGCGTTCGAGGAGCGCTACGCCGACTACTTCCCGATCCCCTTCGCCAACGGCTGCCGCATCGTCTGGGCCGGGAAGCTCTCCGAGCTCCATTTCTACCACGTCGATCTCCGCCTCTATCCGGCGGGCACCGCGGTCACCACCTTCCGCCGCGGCGACGGCCAAACCTTTGGCGAGGCGGCCGAGGCCATGGCCGCGAAGCTCCGCCTCGAGGCGGTGCACGGCGACGACAAGGAGTGGCACCACACCCGCGAGACGATCCCGGCCCATTCGTCGAAGGCGATGCTCGAGCTCGAAGGACCCGGGTGCATCACCCTGCTCGAGGCCCGGGTGAGCGCGAAGGAACTCCCCGCAGCGCTACGCGGAACCTTGCTCCGGATCGCCTTCGACGGCTATCCGGCCGCCCAGGTCGTGGCCCCGCTCGGCGACTTCTTCGCCGCCGGCCCCGGCGTCGTGCCCTACGAAACGCTGCCCATGTCGGTCGAGCCCAACGGCACCATGCGCTGCCGCTTCGCCATGCCCTACGCGACGAAGGCGACGATCGCCCTCGACAACCGGACCGGCGAGGAGGTCAACGCCGCGCTCGGCGTCGTGGCCAAACCATACGCATGGGACGACCGCTCCATGCACTTCCACACCCGTTGGAGCGTCGACCACGACCTCCTCGCCCGCGGCGGCGACAACGCGATCGACCTGCCCTTCCTCCATGCCGAGGCCGATGGCGGCCTCTACGTCGGCACCGCAGCGATCCTCATGAACCCCTGCCCGGTCCCTACCGCCGGCGGGAACTGGTGGGGCGAAGGCGATGAGAAGGTGTTTGTCGACGCGGAGCGGCGGCCGAGCATCTTCGGGACAGGCTCGGAGGACTACTTCAACTACGCTTGGAGCGAGAGCGACCTCTTCCACTACCCCTTCTTCGCCCAGCCGATCTGCACCGGGCCCGACACCCGCGGGCACATCGCGAACTGCCGCTGGCACATCCTCGATGCGATCCCCTTCGACCGCTCCATCGACTTCTCGATCGAGCTGTTTGCCCACACCCCGACCCCGCATCTCTCGTACGCCCGGCTCGCCTACTGGTACGGACGGCCCGGGGCCCACGACAGCGGACCGCCCATCGAGGACGCCGATCTGCGCGTCGCGCCGCTCGTGCCCTGGACCGTGGTCGCCGCCGGCGGCGCCCGCGACGCGACCATCGTCGAGGCCGAGGCGATCGCCGATCCCAAGGCCAGCGGTGAGGCGCTGCATGAGGTCCGCTTCTCGGCTGGCGAGGCGATCCGCCTGCGGCCCGGCCAGGCGTCGCTGACGGTGAAGGCACCCGCGGACGGACGATACCGCGTCGTCCTGACTTGCCTCTCGGGGCCGCAGCCCGTCTCGTTCCGGGCCCGACTCGACGGCACGCCCCTGGCCAGGGAGAAGGCCGACCGCTTCGAGCTGGCTACGCCGCATGTCGAGCGGCTGGTGAACCTGTGGTGCGATCCGCTCGACCTGAAGGCGGGTGAGCACGTCCTGACGTTGGATGGGATCGCCGGTGACGCAGGCCTCGTGGTCGACTTCGTCTGGCTCAAGCCGTCGAAGTAGGGACGCGGGCCAGGGTCAGCGCGATGCCAAAAGAACGAGACGCCGCCCGATGGCGGCGTCTCGATTGTTTGGCGTGTCTGCCGGTCGGCGGACTTACTTCTTGGCCCCGGGCTTGCCCTTCGGGGCGTCCTTCTTGCCGAAGTAGTCGCCCTGGAACTTCCGCTGGAACCGCTCGACGCGGCCGGCGGTGTCGACGAAGGTCTTCTGGCCGGTGAAGAA
>JBGAKK010000107.1:0-11343 GCA_044224425.1 Phycisphaerales bacterium | reverse complement strand
GAGGAAGGCCTGGATGGCGTCTTCGCTGGGGGCGGGGCCGAGCAGGGAGCCGCGCTGCGAGTCGTGGGACTCGGCGCGGCGCGGCTTCCCCAACAATTGGTGCCAGATGAGGAGGGCCACGCCGAGGGCTCCGCCCGCATCGCCGGCCGCGGGCTGGATCCAGAGGTCGTCGAAGATCCCCTCACGGAGGATCGCCCCGTTGCCGACGCAGTTGAGGGCCACGCCGCCGGCCAGGCACAGGTGACGGGCCCCGGTGACCTTCCGGGCGTGCCGGGCGCAGCGGAGCATGATCTCTTCGGTCACCTGTTGGATGCTGGCGGCGATGTCCATCTCCCGCTCGGTGAGCGGCGCCTCCGGCTCGCGGGGCGGCCCGCCAAACAGCTCGTGGAAGCGGGCATTGGTCATGGTCAGCCCTTGGCAGTAGCCGAAGTAGCCCATGTCCATGCGGAACGAGCCGTCCTCCTTCAGGTCGACGAGGTGGCGGAGGATGGTGTCGACGTAGCGCGGCTCGCCGTAGGGGGCGAGCCCCATCAGCTTGTACTCGCCCGAGTTCACCCGGAAGCCGGTGTAGTAGGTGAAGGCGGAGTAGAGGAGGCCGAGCGAGTGGGGGAAGCGGATCTCGTGGCTGAGGTCGATGCGGTTGCCGCGGCCGACGCCGAGGCTGGTCGTGGTCCACTCGCCGACGCCGTCCAAGGTGAGGATGGCGGCTTCCTCGAAGGGGCTGGGGAAGAAGGCGCTCGCGGCGTGCGACTCGTGGTGCTCGACGAAGACGATGCCGCGGCGGTAGCCGCGGATGTGCTTGCGGATCTGCCGCGGGAGGTGCAGCTTCTCGCGGAGCCAGAGCGGCATGGCCGAGGCGAAGGAACGGAAGCCGGCGGGGGCGTAGGACAGGTAGGTCTCGAGCAGCCGCTCGAACTTCAGGACGGGCTTGTCATAGAACCCGACGTAGTCGAGCTGTTCGGGCCGGAGCCCGGCCTGGGCGAGGCAGGACTCGACGGCCAGGGTGGGGAAGCGGTGGTCGTGCTTGAGGCGCGAGAAGCGTTCCTCTTGGGCCGCGGCGACGATCTCGCCGTCGACGACCAAGGCCGCGGCGGAGTCGTGGTAGTAGGCGGAGATGCCGAGGATGGCGGTCATGGTCGAAGCGGTCAGCGGCGGAGGAACGCCCGGTACGAGTCGGCCTGGGGGCCTTGCAGGCCTTCCTGCACGATCGCTTCGGCGAGGTCGCGCCGTCCCGCGGCGAGGTGAGCCCGGATCAGGGCTTCATCGGCCGCGAGGCGCGTGGGATAGGAGAGCTTGGTGCGGGCCGACGCAAGAAACTCGACCGAGGGGGCCAGTTCGCCGCGGATCTGGTGGAGGAGCCCGGCCCAGAGCTCCGGTCCGCCCGAATCGCTCCCGTGCTCGGCCTCGATGATGAATCGGGCCCGGCCGATCGCATCGAGGGCGGCCTGTCGATCGGCGGCGTCGAGCTGGCGGCCGGATCGGACCTTGGCCATCAGGGCCTTGTAGAAGTACTCGAGCTCCCAGTTGGTGTAGGGAACGACCGCTTGGCTTGCGAAGCGGAAGAGGGCCTCGGCCTCGACGAAACGGCCGTTGGCGAGGTGGGCCTCCGCGGCGAAACCCGAGACGGGACGCTCCTCCGCCGCGTGGGTGGTGACTTCGAGCCAGCGTTCGACCGCTCCGCGGCCGAAGGGGGGCATGGAGGCAGCGAGTTCGTCGCAGGCAGCCTGGTGATGGGCGAGGAAACCCGGATTGCTCTCCTGGAAGAAGGGGATCATGGCCAAGAGCCGCATGGCGTGCGAGGCGGCGAAGAGTTCATACGGGTTGGCTCCGAGCCGAGCCGCGTAGACCTCCCCGGCGGGGAGCTGGGCGGCACGCGAGGCGTCGACTGCCACCGGCGGCGGTCCCTTGGCCAGGGCCCCCACGATCGACCGGGCGACGAGGTCTTGCCCCTCGAGCGACGGATGGACGTGGTCGGCGAGCAGTTCCCAGCCGGCGGCGCCACCGCGGCTCTGCATCGCGAAGGTCGCGTCCATGTCGCAGAGGATCGCCCCGTGGTCCGTGGCTGCCCGTCGAATCGCCTCGATCGACGAACTGGGCGGTCGCCACGGCATCGGATCGAGGTCGACGGCCCGTCGGTACGCCTTCGCCGCATCGGCGTCCTTCCCTTGGGCGAGAAGGGCTTGGGCCCGCAGGTACTCGGCCGTGGCGTGGATCGGAGCCAGGTGCAGCACCTCGTCGATCGCGGCCAAGGCCTGGGCGGGATCGCTGGCCAAGGCAGCGTGGGCCGAGGCGAGCGCCGCGTCGACCCGCTCCCGTTCGGCCGGTGCGAGCTGGCTGAGGTCTGGCCTCCCGAGCGGAGCGAGGTCCCGGACGTTCGATGGCGGCGTGCAGACCACGACGGGGACGCCGCGGGCGGCGCACCGATCGATCAAGTCGCCGACGAAGGTCTCGAGGTTGCGGGCGGCGGCGGTGCGAAGCGGGTCGTCCGGCCCGATCGACGACTGCCCGACCAAGGCCTCCATCAGGGTCTTCGATCCGTTCGAGGTGTTCGCCGGCCACCAGGTGATCGATGAACTGGGCGATGCCGAGGCTCGGGTCGCCCGGATGAGCCGGATCATGCCGGGCGAGCGACCGGCGCTGTGCAGCGAGGCGACGCCGTAGGCCCCGTAGAACTCGTTGTTGCCGAGATAGGCGACGATGAGGTCGGGCTCGTAGTCGAGAGCCTCGGTCGCGATCCCGAGGACGGCGAAGGAGGCGATGGCCGTGACGCCGAGGTTGATGACTTCCACCTTGCGGTCCGGCCAAAGGTCCTGGAGCATCGCCCGGAGGAAGGACGCGGACGTCAGGGGACGCGTGTACGGGTTCCCCTTCGCCGCCGACTCGCCCACCAAGAAGACGCGAAAGGTCCCCTTGGGCTTGGGCATCTCGAAGGCCGTCGGATCGAGCGAGCCCGGGTTCGAGCGATTGGCGAAGAAATAGGACTGCGGTCCGGCGTGGTCGGTGAAGACGAGCGTCGAGCCGTTCGGCAAGGTGCCAGCCTTGCGGAAGGTCGAGCCGTAGCCACCGTAGCCCGCGATCCGGCAGGCGCCTTCGATGGCCCCAAGGGCAAGGACGGTGAGGAGGAGGGAGAAGGCCAGCAGGACCAACCGCCGGTGACGAGCGAGTCGCCCCCCGCGAGTCGGCGTGCCGCCACCCGTCGTCTCCCGAGGCTCCGCCGGGTGCTCCCCGCCGCTATTCGATGCAGGCACCATTCGTCGTACTCGAAGCGTCAGGCCGAACTGTACCGGTTGCTGCGGTGGAGGCCGAATCCGGACATCGCCGCCGATCGTTCCGGGATACGCGAGGGCGAAAGAAAAGGCCCCACGCGAGGTGGGGCCTGTTGCGAGCGGTCGCGGCGAACGCGTCGACTCAGTTGCCGTCCTTCACTTCGAACTCCGCGTCGATGACGTCGTCCTTCTTGGCTTGGCCGGGAGCGCCCTGGCCGGTCGCCTGGCCTTGGCCCTGCCCCGGCTGGCCGCCCTGCGAGGAGGCCTCGTAGACCGCCTTGCCGAGCTCCATGGACGACTCTTGCACGTTCTTCATCGCCACTTCGATGGCCTGCTTGCTGTCGCCCTTGATGGCATCCTCGAGCGAGGCGACGGCGGACTCGACCTTGGCCCGCCCCTCGGCGGAGATCTTCCCGCCGTGCTCGCTGAGGGCCCGCTTGGTCTGGTAGACGATCGAGTCGGCCTGGTTCTTGAGGTCGACCAGCTCGCGCTTGGCCTTGTCGGCTGCGGCGTTCGACTCGGCCTCCCGCTTCATCCGCTCGATGTCGTCCTTGTTCAGGCCGCTTGAGCCGGAAATGCGGATCTCCTGCTTCTTGCCGGTGGCCCGGTCGGTGGCCGAGACGCTGATGATGCCGTTGGCGTCGATCGCGAACTCGACCTCGATCTGCGGCATGCCGCGCGGGGCGGGCGGGATGCCGGTCAGGTCGAAGCGCCCGAGGCTGCGGTTGTCGGAGGCGAACTCGCGCTCGCCCTGCAGGACATGGATGGTCACCGAGGTCTGGTTGTCGGAGGCCGTCGAGAAGACCTCCTTCTTGCTGGTCGGGATGGTCGTGTTGCGCTCGATGAGCTTGGTCATCACGCCGCCCAGGGTCTCGACGCCGAGCGAGAGCGGGGTCACGTCGAGGAGGAGGACGTCCTTCACCTCACCCTGCAGCACGCCGCCCTGGATGGCGGCACCGACCGCGACGACCTCGTCGGGGTTGATGCTCTTGTCGAGTTCGGTGGTCTTGAAGATCTCCTTGGCGATCTCCTGGGCCTTCGGGATGCGAGTCGAGCCGCCGACCATCACGACTTCCTGGATGTCGTTGGGCTTGAGCTTGGCATCGCGGAGGGCCTGCTCGCAAGGGCCGCGGAGCCGCTGGAAGAGGTCTTCGCTCATCCGCTCGAACTGGGAGCGGGTGATGGTCACCTGGAGGTGCTTCGGCCCGTTCTGGTCGGCCGTGATGAAGGGCAGGTTGACCGTCGACTCCATCTGCGTGGAGAGCTCGATCTTGGCCCGCTCCGCAGCCTCCTTGAGGCGCTGCAGGGCCATGGCGTCCTTGCGGATGTCGATTCCTTCCTTCTTCCGGAACTCCTCGGCCAGGTGATCGATGATCCGCTGGTCGAAGTCGTCGCCGCCGAGGTGGCCGTCGCCGTTCGAGGCGAGCACCTCGAAGACGCCGTCGCCGACGTCGAGGATGGAGATGTCGAAGGTACCGCCGCCGAGGTCGAAGACCGCGATGCGGGCGTTCTTCTTCTTCTCGAGGCCGTAGGCGAGAGCCGCCGCGGTCGGCTCGTTGATGATGCGCTCGACCTTGAGGCCGGCGATCTCGCCGGCGTCCTTGGTGGCCTGCCGCTGGCTGTCGTTGAAGTAGGCGGGGACGGTGATGACCGCCCGCTCGACCTTCTCCCCGAGGTAGTCCTCGGCGACCTTCTTGAGCTCCTGGAGGATCATGGCCGAGATCTCCGGCGGCGTGTACTGCTTGCCGCGGATGTCGACCTTGACCAGCTCCTCGGAGCCGCCGACGACCGTGTAGGGGACGAGCTTCTCCTCGTGCTGCACTTCGCTGTGCCGGCGGCCCATGAAGCGCTTGATGGAGAAGACGGTGTTGCGGGGGTTGGTGACTTGCTGATGCTTGGCCGGCTGGCCGACCAGGCGCTCGCCCTTGTCGGTGAAGGCGACGACCGAGGGGGTGATCCGGCTGCCGGATGAGTTGATGAGGACCTTGGGCTGGCCACCTTCCATGACCGCCACCACCGAGTTGGTGGTGCCGAGGTCGATGCCGATGATCTTGCCGCCCTTGGAGGTGGATCCAGTGTTGCTCATGTGAATGACCTTTCCTTCCCGCCGGCGTTGGCCGTCCGAGTATGGTCTCCCCTCGACCTCCCCAGCCGTCGTGGGACGGAGGGGGGCGTCGGGTTGTCAGGCTCGCCGGACGAGGACGGGCGGGCAAGGCAAGATCGGTGCCAGCGGTGAATTGGGGTGCAGGATTCGCTGGCGGGCACTCCACTGCGGATGGAGAGGTGGGGGGAGGACGGCCGATCTGCCGTTCTGGCATGACCCCTGGCTGGTCGGTGCTACAGTTCGACCCACGCATGGACGCGACCCTCGCTGAGTTCGGACCGGCCGTTGCACTGGTCGGGCAGGCCGCCCGCTGGGCAGCCGGCTTCGCCGAGCGCCTTCGTTCGGTGGGGGCCACCTCGAAGTCCGACGCAAGCCCGGTGACCGCGGCGGACCTGGCACTCCAGGCCCTCCTCGTAGCCGGCCTTCAGGAACGCTACGGGGCGATCCCCGTGGTCGGCGAGGAATCGACCGCCGTCTTCCGCGGGGAGGGAGGCGACGCCCTCCGCAGTCGGGTGCATGAGCTCGCCCAGTCGGCTCGGCCGGGGTTCACCTCGGCGGCCATCGACGCGGCCATCGATGCCGGGACGGCGGACGGCACGAGCCGCGAGCAGTGGATCATCGATCCGATCGATGGCACCCGCGGCTACCTGACTGGCCAGCAGTATTGCGTCTGCCTCGGCTTGGTCCGGGATCGCGATGTCGCGTTCGGGGCCGCCGGCTGTCCCCGGCTCGGCACCGAGGGCCTGGTCGTGGCCGCTTCGCGCGGTCGAGGGTCGTGGGTCTGGAGCGGGCTCGCCGGCGGAGCGCCACCCCATCGCGTGGTTGCCGTCAAGGCTCCGCGGCCAGAACTCGTGGCCTGCGAATCGGCCGACGTCGGGCCGCGGGCCAAGCAGCGGCTCCGACTGCTGGCCGAGGCGTGGCCGGCGACGTTGAGCGCTCGGCAGCTCGAGAGCCAATGCAAGTTCGTCTTGGTCGCCATCGGCGAGGCCGATCTGGCGGTGCGCTTCCCGCCCCGCGTTGCGGGCTCGGAGCGTGACGCGGTCTGGGACTACGCCGGTGCTGTGGTCATGGCCGAAGAGGCGGGTGCCAGGATGACCGACTGCGATGGCCAACCGCTTCGCTTCGGTCGCGGCCGGTACATCGAGGGGAACCGAGGCATCCTCTGCGCTGCGCCGTGGCTCCACGCCACCGCGGTGGAACGCATGCCCGAGGTCGACCGCCTCATGCTTCGGGCGACGCCGCAGGCCTCGAGCGATGGCTGACCCCGCGCGGCGAACGGGTCCAGGCTGCATCGTCCGAGCCCTCGAACTGCTCGCCCTCGGCGCCGGTGCCGCCTTCCTCGTCGGCCGCGCCCTGCCCGCCGTGGTCGCGGCATGGGTCGGGCGACGCCGACGCGGTGGCGTCGTCCGGTCCGCAGCCGTCCTTGCGTTCGCCACCAGCGTGGTCCTTGGGCTTGGTTCCGACGTGGGCCTTCGCCCTCGCCCGGCCGCCCGCCCGGGCATCCTGCGACTCGTCCACTGGAACGCGAGCTGGCCGGACAGCAACCGCGGGCTACGGCCGTCGAACGAACTCCTGGCCCTCGAGCCGGATGTGGTCTTCTTCTCGAACCCCTATCGCTTCTTCAACGATGGACGCGAGGAGACGTGGCGCGAGCATGGCTATGAGGTGGTGATTCCCGGCATCTTCGCGGTGGCCAGCCGCGTGCCGGTCATCGAGACGCGGACCATCTTCGTGGGCCGCGACATGGGCGCGGCCTACGTCGTGCTCGACGCGAGCGCGACGCTCGGCCGGACGCTCCGCGTCCTGGTGGTCGACCTGCCGTCCGATCCTCGCCTGTCGCGGATGAGCGTGGTCTCGACCTTCCGCCAAGCGATGGTCGAACGGGGGGCCGGCGACGTCGATCTCGTCATCGGGGACTGCAACATCACGCGGGGCAGCGCGTCGCTCGCCGTGCTGGCGCCCGGCATGCGCGATGCGTGGGACGAGGCAGGCCGCGGCTGGGGCGCTAGCTGGCCGCGCGGTCTCCCGCTCTTCCACCTCGACCACGCCTTCCTCGCCCCGTGGCTGATGGCGTCGGGCTATCGATTGGTCGACCTGCGCGGCGGCGACCATCTCGCACAAGAGGTCTGGATCGAGGCGGTTCCCGTCGAGTGACCGTTGCGCGTTACTCGACCGAGTCCTTGTCGAGCTTCTCCCAGATCTCGTCGAACAGCGGGAAGAGGGCGTTCGAGTAGTTGGGCGAGTCGGGAAGCTGGTTCAGGATCGAACCGTCGACATCGGCGAGCCACGAGACGGCGAGGTCGCCGTGCAGCAGGTTGAGCCCGTTCTCGTGGTTGAAGTCGGACTTGGTCCGCAGGCCGTCCGACAGCATCAGGAAGCTGTGGTCGTTGGTCAGCGTGTAGCGCTTGCCGCTCTCGGGATCGGCATCGCCGCGGTAGTGGTAGTTGGTGAACGCCCGCTCGTTCCCGAAGGGCTTGGCCAGCGATGCCTCGTATCGCTCCAGCGTGTGCTCGCCGTGGTGGCTCGGGCAGTAGAGGCAGGACGGCGAGTCGAGGTAGCAGCCGCAGTGCGGGAGGAGGCGGCCGATCCCCTCGAAGACGCCTTCGGTGCCGCCGGTCGTCGCCGCCATCATCTCCTGCGGCATCTTGATGTCGGCGCTGCCGAAGTAGCTGAAGGGGAGGGCGTCGGCGTAGTCGGTCGCATAGCAGGTCAGGGCGTAGCCGATCTGCCGCATGTTCGAAGCGCAGGAGAGCCGGTTGGCCGACTCGCGCACCGACCGAAGGCCAGGCATCAGGAGCGAGGTCAGGATGACGACGATGAAGAGGACGACGAGGAGCTCGACCAACGTGAAGGCACGACGTCCGCGTCCGGCGTGCGGCGACAACGTCGGCGCAGCGGTGGCCGCAGTAGCCACTCGGATCTCAGTCGTGAGACGCATCGGCAATCGTCGCACGTGAACCCCAAGGCCCTTTCGGGCCCCCCAACACGGAACGGTTCCGTCCAAATCGATCATTGATTCGGCACGGAGACCACTACTCTTCACGTGGAAGCCGTCGGGCATCGAGCACGCACCGGACGCCCGAGGTCGCCACACACACCGCCTTAGTGTAATCCGGATTCCCCCTGAATCGATCGAATCCTCCTTTTCGGCAGAAAAAGAAGGGGTAGACTGGCTGCGGCCGGGGCAACACCCCGTGCTCGGTGCCGCGAGGCATCGGTGTGGGACTAGCCCGGCGCACCGCACGCGGTTCGAATCATGTTCGGCCGCGCCGCGACTGAATCGGGATGCCGAGCCGATAGGGTCGTAGGTTCACCCACCCGGGTGCTTCCAGCGATCGCCGTCGGGCCGGCCCGCGCCGATTCCGATGGGTTGGCATCCTCCTTGATGCACAGGGAGGCCGTCGGGGTCAGGGGGGGGACCGGGGAGGTTCCGCCCGTCGGGTGCAGCCACATGGCGGACGAAGACTGGAACTTCATGCAGCGAGTGGCAGCGGGCGACGACGCCGCGGTCGCGGAGCTGTATGACCGGTTCGGTCCGCTTGTCTATAAGGCCGCCCGCCAGTCGCTCCCCAGTCGAGCCGAGGCGGAGGACGCCGTCCAAGAGGTCTTCGTCCGGCTCTGGCGCACCGCCGACCGGTATGACCCGCGAAGGGCAAAGCTGGTGACGTGGGTCATGCTCATCACCCGCCGCCACTTGATCGACAAGCTGCGGCGCCGCGGGGTCCGGATCGATGCTGGCAGCCTCGAGGTCGACCCAGGGAGCGCAACCGGCGAGGGTCGGCCTGGCGATGGCCGCCCCGAGCCCAAGCTGACGGAGGAGCAGCGCCAGTGGCTGCGTGACAAGCTCCGAGAACTACCAGAGTTGCAGCGATCGGTCATCGAGCGGACCTACCTCCAGGGGTACACCCTGCGGGAGGTGAGCGAGCAACTCGCGGCTCCGCTGGGGACGGTCAAGAGTGCCCTCAGCCGCGGACTGCTCCGGCTGCGGGATCGGGCCAACGGCGATCGGGCCCTGGGTTGAGGCAAGCCGGACGACCTGAGCATGCCGGGAACGGGGTCAGCGGGATCCCTAAGGAAGACTCCCAGTGCCAACCATGAACGCCCGATCGACTCGTTCGACAGCCGGCTCGGATCGGGCGGCGGTTGGGGTTCGGCGAGGCCCCCGTGATCGCTGCGGTCGCGGTGGCTGGAAGGGGATGGAAGATCAACGCCCCTTCGTCGAAAATACGCTTCGTTGCAACACTTGGGAGCTTCTTGCGTACAGAGCCACGTCGCCGGATTCCGGTCTCGCGACGCATCGGAAGCGCCGTCCTCCACCTCCCGTCCTGGGTGGGGAGACGGGAAACGCACCTAGGACGGCCAGCGCCCCGCCGGTGAAAGACCGGCGGAGGCGCCGTGGGGGACCGGGGTTCGCACGGGTCTTGGTGGTGCCGATGTTGGCACCAGAGGGCCCACCGCTCGAGACGCTCCGCCTGAGGAGCTGCCGACGCGGACGACGAGGCAGGAGTGGGGTCTTGCTTCGACGGGTGCCCCTGGTTGCGACGGAGGAGTCATGACGAGTCCCGACCCCATGACGCGCGAGGAACTCATCGAGCTGGCACCGCTCGATGCGTTCGGCCTCCTCGATGACTACGAGGCCGCGCTGTTCAATCGATCGTTCCACCACGCCCCGGCCGCCGTCCAGGCGGAGATCCGGGCGATCCAGGCCGAACTTGCCGAGAACACTGCGTTCCTGAGCGCCGAGGACCCCCGGGCCCTCCTGCGGCAGAAGGTCCTCCTGCGGATTTCCGAGGAGGTCGAGGAGACCGCCGAGCAGCTCAAGCCGTTGGCACAGATCGGCGGAACCCAAGCCGCTCTCGGTCAGGTCGGCGGCTCGCTGGCCCCGATCGGCACGACCGCAACGGTCCCGGCAGGAAATGCCTGGGCTGGCGACTCGATCGCCGGACCCGACGAGGCGATGCGCGAGCTCGTCGCCGAGATCCGGGCCCGTTCCTCGGCCGCGACCCGCGACCGGGCCACGCCCTACTGGCGGGCCGCCGCGTTCTTCCTTGCCGCTGGCCTCGTGGTCAGCCTCTACTTCCTCGGTCGCACCATGCGGAGCGCCGAAGAGGTCTTCCGCTTCGCCCAGAATCAGGCTCTCCAGCACGATCTCGCTGCTCTGGTTCCGAGCCTCAAGGACTTCGCCTACCGCGATTCACACATCCGCGGCATGACGAGCTCCGATCCCTCGGTCAACGCCGCGGCGACCCTGTACATCGACCCCGAGCACGAACGAGTGCTGGTGGTGGCCCTTGGCCTCTCCGAGTGCAAGGGCGCCTTCACCTTGCGGGCGGTCGATGACCGTGGCAACGCCACCGTCCTCTTCACCTTCAACACCACCGATCCGGTCCACGGCCGGGTCGAACACATGGTCGCCTCCGACGTCTTCAACCAGAAGCTCGAGCTTCTCGACGCCGACGGCAAGGTCATCCTGCGGACCGCCTGAGTAGGACCCTTCGGATCGGCCTCGCTCGCCCTGAGCGTTGCCGCCGGCGGTCTCCTCGGAACGATCACTCCTCTCGACGACGGGCTGCCCTCGATTCGCTCACGCGAGGTCGGCCCGTCGTCGCCATTCCTCCTCAAGCGGGGCGAGATCCGCCGCGACCTTCTCGCGCTGCGTGGTGAGCGAACGCGCCTTCGCTGCGTCGGCCCAGACCTCGGGTGAGGCAAGATCGTCGTCGAGGGCCCGCAGGCGGGCGTCGAGGGCTTCGATCCGCTTCTCGAGTTCCTCCATCGAGAGCTTCGCGAACGGCGAGGCCTTCGCGGGCTTGGTGCCCTGCGGTGTCGCCCCGTCCTTCGGCTTGGGAGCGGGCCCGGCGGACGCCTTTGACGGCTTGGTCGCGCTCTCCTTCACCCGCTCGCGGGCCGCCGGCGGGTGCTTCACCAGCCACTCGCGGTAGCTGCCTTCGAAGAGTTGCACGTTGCCGGCGCCGT
>JBGAKK010000106.1:0-11278 GCA_044224425.1 Phycisphaerales bacterium | reverse complement strand
GCTTGGGGGCGAGGCGCCTACCGCTTCACCGTCATCCCCACCAGCCCGTCGAGCTTGGGCAGCGTCTCCATCCTCATGATCGACTCCGCCAGCTTGTCGCAAGCGGCCTTGCCGATCACCCCGTCGCCTAACGCGTGGAACTTCACCAGGATCTCCTCGACCGTCATCGGGTCGCGGGGATCGCCCTTGGGGACGTCGACGCGCTTGGTGAAGGCCTTGCCGTTCTGCAGGGTGATGGTCACCTGGCTCGGCTGGAACTTGGGGAAGAGTGCCTCGAACTCGTGGTTGGCGACGACCTTGATCTTGTCCATGACGGCGTGGAGCGAGGTGTCCTTCACCCGCTCGTCGCGGAATTGGAGCGGAGTCACCATGCCGTCGACGAGGCCGACGGCGAGGGAGTAGGGGAGCGAGTGGTCGGCGGTCTCCTTCGAGGTCGGCCGATACTTGCTCGGGTCGCCGAGGATGTCCGCTGCCCGGGCGATGACCTCGACCTTGATCTCCTTCACGTCGGCAGGCTTGATGGCGTTCTCCTTCACGCACTTCATCATGGCCGTCAGCGGGGCGTGGCTGAGGGCTTCGATGGGGAAACTCTTCATGCCGCAGTCAAGGATGCGCCAGCGGTCGGCCTTCGAGGTCGGCAGCTTGTCCATCAGGAGCGCCGCGTCGAACTTGGCTGGCTGCCCCTTGTAGTGGACGTGGCCGAAGACGGCGAAGAGGCCTTCCTTCCCGTCAAACATGTGCTCCGGACCCGAGAAGCCCCGCTCGGCGAGGAGGGCCGACTCGCAGCCCATGCGGGCGGCCCAGGGGTCGACGGTGTTCTTCATGTTGGTCAGGCGGCCGGCGGTCACGGCACCCGGGGAGAAGGTGCGGGCCGCGGAGATGCCGATCGACTGCACGGTCTGGTCGACGTCGAGGCCGATGACGCGGGCGCAGGCGATCGGCGCCGCGAACGCGGTGAGGGTGGCGTGGTGCCAGCCGTACTCACGCACGCCGGGGATGCCGAACTCGCAGAGCCGCTGCTCGATCTCGTAGGCGATGGCCGTGGCGAGGAGGAGATCCTTGCCGGACAGGCCGCGGGCTTCGCAGAGGGCCAACGGGGCGGCGATGATGTCCGACGGATGGCAGGGGTCCGCCTTCCAGTAGATGTCGTTGTAGTCCATCGCCCGGATCATGTGGGCGTTGAGGAACGCGGCATCGACAGGATTGGTCCGGAAGCCCGAGACGAACGCGGTGCAAGCGCCCTTCGAGCCCTCGCCGGCCATGGCCCGGTGGTGGGCCAAGAGGATGTGGGCGTCCTCCTGGCCGCTGCCGCCTAACGCGCAGCCGATCGAGTCGAGCCAGAACCGATTGCAGGCGTCGACGACCTCCGAGCTCAGGTGGTCGAAGGCGGTCTTCGTCGACCACTCCGCGAGCTGGTAGGAAAGCAGGTTCCGATTGGGTGCGCCGTGTCCGGCCATGACGTGCTCCGTTCCTTGGTGTGTCTGGTCACGCCACCGCGACGCGGGCGATTTCCTTGGCCACGTCGATGGTGCTGGCCTTGCCGCCCATGTCGTAGGTGCGGACCTTGCCTTCCTTGATGACGCGGGCGATGGCCGCCTCGAGGCGCGTCGCCCGGTCCTTCTCCCCGAGCCAGTCGAGCATCATCTTGGCGGTGAGGAGCATGGCGATCGGATTGACCTTGTACTGCCCGGCGTACTTGGGGGCCGAGCCGTGGGTCGGCTCGAAGACGCCGTACTTGTCGCCGAGGTTGGCCGAGGGGGCGAAGCCGAGGCCGCCGACCAGGCCGGCGCAGAGGTCACTCACGATGTCGCCGAACATGTTCTCCGCGACCAGCACGTCGTAGTCCTGCGGGTTCTTGAACATCCACATGCAGATGGCGTCGATGTTGGCCTCGTCGGCCCGCAGCGTCGGGTATTCCTTCGACATCTCACGGAAGACGCGGGTCATCAGGCCGCCGGTCTCGCGGAGGACGTTCGGCTTCTCGATGAGGGTCACCCGCTTGCGGCCGTTCTTCTTGGCCCACTCGAAGGCCTGGCGGCAGATGCTGGTGCAGCCTTGCTTCGACATGATGCGGGTCGAGAGGGCCACGTTCTCGAGGCCCTTGGCGGCGAAGGCCTTCATCTTGGGATTGATGCAGAGGGCGTCGTAGACCGACTGCGGCAGCGGGAAGAACTCCACGCCGCCATACATGCCTTCGGTGTTCTCGCGGAAGACGACCTGATCGATGGCGACGTCGCCGCCGCCCGGGTTGGTGCCCACCGAGCCGCGGTAGTTGAGGGGGTTGCCGGGGTAGCTCTTGCAGGGCCGCATGTTGGTGTGCAGGCCAAACATCTGGCGGAGCTTCACGATGGGCGAGAAGTACTGGAGGTTCTTGCCCTTCAGCTCGGGGGCCAGCTCCTCCTTGGCTTCGTCTTGGGGCTTGCTCGTGATGGCGCCGAAGAGCCCGCACGTGGTCTTCTCGAGGATCTTGACGGTCCGCTCGGGCAGGGCGTTCCCTTCCTTGCACCAGAACTCCCAGCCGATGTCGGCGTGGATGTACTCCGCATCGAGCTTCAGGGTGTCGAGCACGATGCGGGTCGCTTCCATCACGTCGTTGCCGATGCCGTCGCCGGGCATCCATGCGATCGAGTACTTGGCCATGGGGAGGGTCCTGTCGAAAGGTGGTCGGGTGCGGGTGGAACGGGCAGTATGGCCTCACCGCGCCGCGGCGGCGAGTCGGCGGCGGACCACGGCTTCGGCGCCGCCGGCCACCACCAGTTCCTGCGCCGTCGGGCTGAGGGGGACGAAGCGGAACTCCGAGCGGGCCCCCTCGAGATCGAGGGTGAGGAGCCCGGCCTTGAAGTCGATGGCCAGGTCGCCGGCGAGCTGCGTGGCCGGGCCGCCTTGGCCGCGGGGCTTGCTGCGGCGGAGGTGCTCGACGAGGCCGGGGCACTCGAAGCAGACGAAGCCGTTGTTGAAGGCGTTCCGCTTGTACGTCTCGCTGAAGCTGGCCGCGATGACGCAAGGGATGCCGAAGGCCTTGAGGGCGGTGGCGGCCTGCTCGCGGCTCGAGCCGGTGCCGAAGTTGAGGCCGCTGACCACGATGTCGCCGGGCTTGGCCCAGCCCCGCAGGCCGGGGTCGTGGTTCTCGAAGATGACCGCGGCCATCTCGGCCGGGGTCATGGCATCGTTGTAGGTGTGCTTGCCGGCGTAGATGCCGTCGGTGTTGAGGTTGTCGCGGTCCATCCAGAGGACGCGGCCGGCGAGGCGCGGCGGGAAGCCATCGACCATGGCCACGCCCGAGGCTGGGGCCGCGGCCGGCTTCGAGCGGCGGATGCTGGTCCGCGGCGTGCCGGCCTCGAATCGCTGCGGGGCGCAGATGTACCCGGCGATGGCGCTGGCGGCGACGACCGCTGGCGAGGCGAGATAGACCAGTCCGGCCCGGTCGCCCATCCGCCCCTCGAAGTTCCGGTTGGTGGCCGAGACACCGACTTCGCCGGCCTTGATCGTGCCGGCCCCGAGGCCGATGCAGGTGCCGCAGCCGGGCGGCAGCTCGATGGCGCCGGCGTCGACGAGGGCCTTCCAGTCGCCGTTGGCCTTGGCCGCCCGCTCGATCGAGGCCGACGCGGCGGCGAGGTAGAGCTCGACGCCGGGTGCCACCTGTTTGCCGCGGACGACCTCGGCCGCGGCGTGGAGATCCTCGAGCCGGGCGTTCACGCAGGACATGAGCCAGGCCTTCTGGATGGCCACCCGCTTCGACTCGATCTCGGGCAGGGGTACGATCGTCTTCACGTCGTTGGGCCCGGCCACGGCGGGCACCACGGTGGCGAGGTCGAGTTCGAGCTCGACCGCGTAGCCCGCGTCGGCGTCGGCGGCGAAGCGGGCCCGCTCGGCGTAGAGCCGCTCGATCTCCTCACCGCTGTAGCGGCGGTGGCGCGGGGCGGCGGCGACCAGCCAATCGCGGAGCTTGGCGTCGAAGGGGAAGATCCCGGCCAAGGCGCCCCACTCGGTGGTCATGTTCGAGATCGACATCCGCTCTTCGATCGAGAGGCACTCGACGCCGTCGCCGGCGAACTCGACGGCGTGGTTGAGGACCTCGTCATGGTGGAAGAGGCCGCACAGGGCGATGATCACGTCCTTGCCGGCGACCCCCGGCCGGAGCTTCCCGCGAAGCGTGACGCGAGCCACCGGCGGCACCTGCCACCAGGTGACCCCGGTGGCCCAGATGCTGGCCGCGTCGGTGCGGACGACGGGCGTCCCGAGGCAGGCCAGGGCCCCGTAGAGGTTGGAGTGGGAATCGCTCGCCACCACCATCGAGCCGGGCACGACGTAGCCCTCCTCGACCATGACCTGGTGGCCGATGCCGGTGCCGGGCGGATAGAAGTCGACGCCATGCTGGTGGGCGAAGGCCTCGATCTTGGCGTACTTGCCGAGGTTGGCGGGGGTCTTGTTCTGGATGTCGTGGTCGATGGCGAAGACGAGCTGCTGGGGGTCGCGGATCTTGGGCGGGGCGATCCCCTCGAAGAGCTGTTGGAACTTGGGCATCACGGCCCCGGTGTTGTCGTGGGTCATCACCCGCCTCGGGGCGATGGTCACGAAGTCGCCGCTCCGGGCGACCTGTCCGGGAGCGAGCCCCTGGGCGTGCAGCGTGGCGACCTTCTCGACCAGGGTGGAGCCCATCTCAGACCTCCTCGAAGCGGGCGGTGAAGTGGCGGAGCACCTCGGGGCCTTCGGTGATGCGAAGCCCCCGGAGCGAGGAACGCTGGGCAAACAGCTCGCCGGCGGCCTCGGCCACGTAGTCGATGTGGCTCTGGGTGTAGACGCGGCGGGGAATAGCGAGCCGCACCAGTTCCATGGCCGGGGCAGGGCGGCCCGGGCCGCCAAACATGACGCTGCCGATCTCGCAGGCCCGCACGCCGCCCACGCGGTAGAGGCCGCAGACCACGGCCTGCCCGGGGAATTGCTCGACCGGGATGTGCGGACAGAAGCTCTTGGCGTCGATGTAGACGGCGTGGCCGCCCGGCGGCTCCACGATCTGGATCCCGCTCGCCAGCAGCTTCTCGCCGAGGTAGGCGGTCGAGCGGATGCGGTAGGCGAGGTAGTCCTCGTGCACCACCTCCTGGAAGCCCTGGGCCATGGCCTCGAGGTCGCGGCCGGCCAGGCCGCCATAGGTCACGTAGCCTTCGGTCAGGATCAGGAGGTTCGAGGCCCGCTCGAAGAGCGACTGGTCGCGCATCAGGAGGACGCCGCCGATGTTGACGAGACCGTCCTTCTTGGCCGAAATGGTCGCCCCGTCGCAGAGGTCAAACATCTCGCGCACGATGGAGCGCACGCTGCGGTCGGCCTGGCCCGGCTCGCGGGCCTTGATGAACCAGGCGTTCTCCGCGAAGCGGCAAGCGTCGAGGAAGAAGGGGATGCCGTGGCGATGGGCGATGGCCCGCACGGCCCGGAGGTTGGCGAGGCTGACCGGCTGGCCGCCGCCCGAGTTGTTGGTGACGGTCACCATCACCAAGGGGATCCGCTTGGGCCCCACCTCGTCGATGAGCCGCTCGAGGGCGGCGAGGTCCATGTCGCCCTTGAACGGATGGCGGCTCCGCGGGTCGCTGGCCTCCTTGATGGGGAGGTTGCGGGCCTCGGCCCCGGAGTGCTCGATGTTGGCCCGGGTGGTGTCGAAGTGGGCGTTGTTGGGGACCACCAGTCCCTTGCCGCCGACCAGTTCAAACAGGATGCGCTCGCTGGCCCGACCTTGGTGCGTGGGGAGCATCAGGTCGAAGCCGGTGATGTCGCGGAGCGAGTCGCGGAAGCGGAAGAAGCTGTCGGCCCCGGCGTAGGACTCGTCGCCCCGCATCACGCCGGCCCACTGGTCGCTCGACATGGCTCCGGTGCCGGAGTCGGTCAGCAGGTCGATGACGACGTCGTGGGCCTTGAGGAGGAAGGTGTTGAAGTGGGCCTCGCGGAGGAGCCGCTCGCGCTCCGCCGCATCGGTCATGCGGATGGGCTCGACCGACTTGATCCGGAAAGGTTCGATGATGGTCCGCATGGGTCGGTCCCTGGCCGCGTCGTCGGTTAGCCCTTGGCGGCCTTGCCGATGGCCTTGGCGATGTCGAAATCGATGAAGTCGGCGTGGTGGAAGATGATGCTCTCGATGGAGCGCTCGACCTTGTCGCCCTCGTGGCTGTGGGTGGCCACGATGTGCATGACCTCGGCCGGGATGCCGTGCTTGTAGCAAAGGGCCACGCCCGAGAAGGGGTGCCGCAGCATCTCGCCGTAGAAGCCCTTGATGAGCTTGCCGGAGGCGTCCTTGTCGAACTCGAGGAGCTTGCCCACGTCGGCGAGGAGCGAGCCGGCGATGAGGAAGTCGACGTTCACCTTGATCTTGCCGGCGAAGATCGCGTGCAGCACCTCGGAGATCACGATGCACTGCCGGGCGCAGCTATTCAGGTGCTCGATGAAGTGGAGGTCGATCTTGCCGGCGAGGAGGGTGAAGGGGATGGAACGCAGCTCGGCGAAGGTCCAGCCCTTGCCGCCGCAGCCGACGGTGAGGGCCTCGTCCCAGACCCGGGCCACGCGGTCCCGGAGCGCAGCGTCCTTGATCTTCAGGAGGTCGGGGAAGAGCTCGGCGATCTGGGCGGTGGAGTGCTTGGGGGCGGTGGTGGCGAGGTCGTTCATGGGGTGCTCAGCGTGGAAGGCGGCGGTCCGTCGTAGGCGTGGCGCTCGGGGTCGATCCGCCGCATGGGCTTCTCCCGGGTCTGCTCCTCGACCACGTGGGCCACGAGCCCCGGCGTGCGGGCGATCATGAAGATCCCGTTGAAGATGGCGGGGTCCATGCCGAGGTCGGAGAGGATGGTGGCGATGGCCCCGTCGACGTTGAGGGGAAGCGGTTTGCCGGTCGCGGCGAAGGCCCGCTCGACGGCCTTGGCCATGGCGATGGTGGCCGCCCCCCCCTCGGCCAGCCCGGCCTCGGCGGCCAGCTCGAGGAGCCGCTTGGTGCGCGGATCCTTGGTGTGGATGCGGTGCCCGAAGCCCGAGATGCGGCGGCCGGTGGCCTTCACGTCGGCCACCTCGCGGGTGGCGACCTCGTCGAAGGAGAGCTTCTCGCGGCGGGCCGTCTCGATCAGCGAGCGGAGATGGCGGGCGCAGTCCTCGATGGCCCCGCCGTGGTGGCGGTTGATCGACATGATGCCGGCCGCCACGCTCGCGCTGAGGGACGCCCCGGTGCTGGCCACGGTGCGGGCGGCGAGGGCGCTCGGCGGCGTGGCCCCGTGGTCGATGCTCGAGACGAGGATCGCATCCATGAGCCGTCCGACCTTGGCGTCGGGCAGGCGCCCGGTGAGGATCAGGTGGACGGCGGCCCCGAAGGAGACCTTGCCCATCAGGTCGGCGATGTCGTAGCCGCGGACGGCGACGGTGTTGGGCTGGATGCGGGTGACGGCGGTGGTCCACACCGCGTCGCGCTCCTGTTGGGTCATCAGGCTCTTGCCGCCTAACCGCTTCAAGACCTCGACCGTGGCTCCCGGCAGCTCGCCGAAGGCGTCGACCACCGTCGCTCCCGCCCCGCGGAGGGCGGTCACCTTGCCGGCGTGCGTGCCCTTGCCGCCTTCGATGATCGCCCCGGCGTGGCTGAAGCGGGTGCCGGCCTTGGCCGCCTTGCCGCCGATATAGGCGATGACCGGCTTGGTGACCCGCTTGGTGGCGATGAGCTCGGCGAGCTCCTCTTCCTGGCTCGAGCCGATCTCGCCGAAGACGACGATGGCCTCGGTGTAGGGATCGGCCTCGAACTTCAAGGCCACCTCGGGGATGCGGAGGCCGAGGACGGCGTCGCCCCCGACGTGCACGATGGCGCTGATGCGGACCCCGGCCTGGCCGAGGTAGAAACCGGTGCTCGAACTCATGCCCCCGGAGCGGGAGATGATCCCGACGCCAGCCGGCGTGCCGGGCTTGAACCAGGCCCGGGCGCTCTCGGCGCGGCCGCCGATCATGCCGATGACGGCCTTGCCGGGGGCGATGATGCCGAGCGTGTTGGGGCCGAGGAACTCGGCGCCCTTCCGCTTGGCGGCCTCGGCGATCTCCATCGCGTCCCACACCGGTACGCGGTCGGCGACGATCACGACCAGCTTGATGCCGGCCTCGATCGCGTCGAGGGCCGCCGGCTTCACCTGCGGGGCGGGGACGAAGAGGACCGAGGCGTCGACCGTGCCGAGGGCGGCCACGGCGTCACGGCAGGAGTCGAAGACGGGCACCCCGAGGACGACGCCGCCGCCCTTGCCGGGCGTCACGCCGCCGACCACCTTGGTGCCGTAGTCGAGCATGAGGCGGGCCCGGGCCTGGCCTTCACGGCCGGTGATCCCTTGGACGAGGACCCGCGTGTTCTGGTCGAGGAGGCCTGGCATGTCAGCCACCTTCCTTTGCCGTGGCTTCGGCCAAGCCGGGGATGGCCAGCTCGAGGAAGAAGCCCTCGACGCCGGCGTGGCGGCACTCCACTTCGCACGCCAACAGCTCGCTGTCTTTCGTGGCGAGTTCCTCGGGGGTCACGGCCAGGCTGGGCTTGCCGTTGTCGTCCTTGAGGAGGCCCGCGGTGCGGGGAGCGATCGCCGCCGCGTTCCGCTTCCAGGCCTCGGGGTCGATCCACAGCGTGCCGCCCTTGACCGGCCACTGGAGCGAGCCCCGGTGGCCGACGAAGGCCGGGCGCCGCGGCGGACGCGGCTTCCAGTTGGCCGGATGGGCGGCCACCAGCTCGGCGAAACGTTTGGCGATGAGGGCCGGCGGATCGAACTTGCGGTAGCCCTCGATGGGCCGGCCCAACAGCTTGGCCACCTCGGCCAGGATGCCCACGGCGCGATCCTCGGTGTTGCCTCCTAACCGCACCACGACGGGGATGTCGATGTCCATCTCCCAGAAGGCCTTGGCCAGGCCGTAGGCCGACCAGAACTGCTCCTGGCTGGCCACGCCCGAGCCCGAGCCGAAGTAGCCGCAAAGGCCGGGCTGGCTCAGGATGATCCGGCTGGCCCGGTAGACCTTGGCGGCGCTCGGGTTGCCCGAGGTGTCGGTGAAGTTGGCGATGGTGAAGCCTTCGTTGGTGATGGCATCCATCGACATCATCGATCCACCGCCGCCCGCCCCGTGGAAGCCGACCAGCCCCTTCGAGCCGGCCGCCGCGGCGGTGTTCATCTGGGCGAAGAAGAAGGTGCCGCGGTGGTCCTCCTGCTCGACGCGGTAGGCCACGCGCTCGAGGGCGGTGGGGGGATGGTCGAGCTCGCGGGCGATCTCGATGCCGAGTTCGGGATGGCGGAAGACGGCGTAGTCGTCGACGGTGGCCCGGCCATCAAGGGCCACCACACGCCCGTCGGCGAGGATGGCGAGGGGATTCACCTCCACGCTGCGGGCCTCGACCTTCTTCGCGAGGTCGAAGAGGGCGAGGGCTGCCTGCCGCACCGCTGGCCGCGCCGCGGCGGGGATGCTCGAGCCGGCCAGCCAAGCGTCGAGCTGTTGGGCATCGGGTCCGCTGTGCACCGAGCAGGGGATGCGGGCCACCTTGCCGCCGCGCTCCTCGATGCCGGTGCCGCCGACGTCCGAGGCGAGGAGGATCGGCGAGCGGGCCCGGTCGTCGATCGAGAGGGAGAGGAAGAGTTCGCGGGCGATCGAGACCCGCTCCTCGACCAGGACCGCGCTCACCGGGAACTGACCGATGCGCATCCCGAGCATGCGTGCGGCGTGCTCGGCGGCCGCGGCGGGGGTGTCGGCGAACGCCACGCCGCCCATGTCCTTCCGACCGGTGACCGAGGCTTGGATCTTGACGACGCAGGGACCGAGCCGCTTGGCCGCGTCCAGGGCCTCATCGGCCGTCCGGGCGACGGCACCGCTCGGCGTGGCGAGTCCGGCGGAGCGCAGGAGCGCCTTCGCCTCGAACTCGAGCAACCGTGCCATGGGATGCCCACTTCCTCAAAAAGCGCCGACCACGCGTCGACGCGAAGGACCCGTATCCTAGCGGCAACCGCAGGCCCCTTGGGCACCTGCGGCAACGTGGACGGGTGGCACGGAAAGGGCCCCGGTCAGCCGATCGGTCGGACGTAGATGTTGCCGAAGTCGATCGAGCTGCCGTGGTGCTGGAGCCCGATCGGTCCCTTGGCCGGGACGCCCGGCAGCTTGGCGTCCTTGATGACCTGTTCGCCGTTGAGCCAGACGTTGAGGACCTCGCCGACCATGCGGATCCGGAAGCGGTTCCACTCGCCGACCTTCTTGTCCATCGCCTTGAGCGGCGTGCACGCGGCCCGCACCTCGCTCGGCATGCTGGCGTCGGTGCGGTAGCCGTAGACCTCGCCCGAGCCGGCCGGCCAGGTCCAGATGTTGACCTGGCTCTTCGAGTTGCCCCGCAGGTAGATGCCGCTGTCGCGCTCGCCGACCTCGACGGTCTGCACGGCGCCATGCTCGTCCTTCAGTTCGCTGCCGTCGGGGGCAAGCTTGGGGCGGCGGATCTTGCCCTGGTCCTCGCCGGTCCAGCGCCAGTCGACGATCATCTCGAAGTCGCCATACTCGGCGTTGGTCCACAGGTCGCCGCCCTTGCCGTCATAGCTCAGCACCCAGTCGTCGATCCGCCAGTGCTTGGCCGCATCGCCCTCGGCCTTCCAACCGCTGAGGTCGGTCGCGTTGAAGATCGAGCGGAAGCCCTCGTCGGCCTTGGCCACCTGCTCGGGCTTGAGGTTCGGGTCGCCCGGCAGTTCGCGGATCATGAGGTTCCGGAACCAGGTCTCGGTGCCTTCGGACTCGAGGCAGAGGTAGCCCTTCCGCGGCGAGATGTCGTAGCCGCCGGAGACTTCCTTGCCGTTCACCTCGAGCTTCAGCGTGCCGTGGTCGCCGGTGATCTTGAAGTGGTTCCATGCTGGCGAGGGCTTGGCCCGCCTCTCGCTCGGCAGGCAGCGCTGCCAGCCCGCCGGGTGCGGGCGGTCAGGGGTCATCTTGGCCCCGTGGATCGAGAAGATGTCGCCGTCCGAGGTGTAGACCACCTCTTCCTTGCCGTTGATGGTCTGCTTGGCCTCGACGCCGTCCATCACCTGCACCTCGATCGAGCGGGTGAAGGGCTGGGACTGGGCGGTGATCGGATCGGACCAGACGAAGAAGCCGGCGTTGCCGCCCTTCACGCGGTGCGAGTAGTCGAACTCGAGGACGAAGTTCTCAAACATCTTGTCGGTGCGGAGGACGCCGGTCGGATGGCCGCTCGAGACGATGATCGGGTGCCCCTCCTCGTCCTTGCCGACGGTCCACGTGCCGGGACCGGTGTTGACGTTGACCCAGCCGGTGAGGT
>JBGAKK010000013.1:0-79140 GCA_044224425.1 Phycisphaerales bacterium | reverse complement strand
GTCGGAGGTCGTCCGCTCGGGAAACGAGGGATCGATTACTCGAGGACCTTGGTGACGACGCCCGAGCCGACGGTGCGGCCGCCTTCGCGGACAGCGAAGCGGACACCCTCTTCCATGGCGACGGGCTTCTCCTCGAGGTCGACCTTGATGGGGACGTTGTCACCAGGCATGCACATCTCGGCGCCGCCCTGGAGCTCGAGACGACCAGTCACGTCCGTGGTGCGGAAGTAGAACTGGGGCTTGTAGCCGGTGAAGAACGGCGTGTGACGGCCACCTTCCTCCTTGGTCAGGACGTACACCTGAGCCAGGAACTTGGTGTGCGGGCGGATGGTGCCCGGCTTGCAGAGCACCTGGCCACGCTCGATGTCCTGCTTCTCGACGCCACGGAGCAGGCAGCCGACGTTGTCGCCGGCCTGGCCGAAGTCGAGGGTCTTCTGGAACATCTCGACGCCGGTCACGGTGGTCTTCTTGGTGTCGCTGCGGAGGCCGACGATCTCGACTTCCTCACCGACCTTCACCACGCCACGCTCGATACGGCCGGTGGCCACGGTGCCGCGGCCCTTGATCGAGAAGACGTCTTCCACCGACATGAGGAAGGGCTTGTCGTTCTCGCGGACGGGCTCGGGGATGTAGCTGTCGAGGGCATCCATGAGGTCCTGGATGCACTTCGTCTTGCCGGCATCGGTCGGGTTGCTGAGGGCCGGGAAGGCGGCGCCGCGGATGATCGGCGTCGCGTCGCCCGGGAAGTCGTACTTGTTGAGGAGCTCGCGGACCTCGAGCTCGATCAGGTCGAGGAGCTCGGGGTCGTCGACGAGGTCGACCTTGTTGAGGAAGACCACGATCTTGGGCACACCGACCTGGCGGGCCAGGAGGATGTGCTCGCGGGTCTGCGGCATCGGACCGTCCGCCGCGGAGACCACGAGGATGGCGCCGTCCATCTGGGCGGCACCGGTGATCATGTTCTTCACGTAGTCGGCGTGGCCCGGGCAGTCGACGTGAGCGTAGTGGCGCTTGGCCGACTCGTACTCGACGTGCGAGGTCGCGATGGTCAGAATCTTGGTGGGGTCGCGACGGCCTTCCGACTCGGACGCCTTGGCGACCTGGTCGTAGGTGATGGGCTTACCGAGGCCCTTTGCCGCCTGCACCACGGTGATGGCCGCGGTGAGGGTCGTCTTGCCGTGGTCGACGTGACCGATGGTGCCCACGTTGACGTGGGGCTTGCTGCGAACGAATGTTTCCTTCGCCATGGGAATCTCCGACTGATCTTCACGTGCGTGCGACGCGGAGCGCGATACGACAGCACCGCGCCGCGATAGCCACCGATGGGGCTTGAACCCACGACCTCACCCTTACCAAGGGTGTGCTCTACCACTGAGCTACGGTGGCGCTTGGGTGCGACTGGACTACCAGCCAGTCCCACCAGAGAACCGACTCGGATGTCGAGACCCAGTCGCCCGAGGGGGTGGCTGGACCGACGGCTCCGGTCGAAGCGACGGCCGCCGGCCCGGCGCTTCGTCATCGGTGATCGGCTTCCGCAGGTGGCGCCTTGCGTTCACGCTCGCAGGCACCCGGAATCCGGTCCGGCTGCTCCGTTCGGATCGGTCGAACGTCTTCGACGGTCCGCACCGGTGCAACCCACCGATGAAAAACCGTCCCTCGCGGGACGGTGGAAGAAGCAGTGTAGCGGGGGGCCGCCTAAAGGCAAGAGGCTTGGTCGATGGCGACCCTGCACCGACCGTCCACGGGGTTTCCGGCGGGCGGTCCGGCACGGCCTGCCACCCCTGGATCAGGGCAGGTAGAAGGCCTTCTGCTTGTCGAGGTCCCGGAATCGGATCTGGCGGGACTCCTCCAGATCGCGGATCGAGTCAAAGTTGGGCTGGGAGTCGACCCGGCCATCGAGGAAGAGCATCAGGCAGACATCGCCCGAGTACCGGAAGTCGGTGAAGTCGAGCTGGTAGGTGTCGTTCGAGTTGCCGGAGGTCTGGGTGACCTCGCCGCCGTAGTTGTCGATCAGGTAGACCGACTGGCTGGGACGGACGATCTGGCCGGTCACCCACCACTTGCCGCGGTTGGGGTGGAGGCCGTCGGCGGGACGGACATCGAAGAACTCGTTGGCCGCAAAGTACCCAGGATGCCCGAGTTCCACGCTCGGGGTGCCGGTCCCGAAGGGGGTGGCCTCGTCGCCGCCAACGGCCTTCGTGTTGGGGGCGGCGGAGCGGAGGACGTTGCGGTCGTCGGAGTCGTCGCGCTCGTAGAAGACGCGGTCCGGCGAGTCGAAGCGGTAGTTGTATTGGGTGGGATCGTTCACATCGACGATCGCACCGAGCTTGGCGTCGGTCCAGAGGATATCGGACCAGCTTCCGTACCGTTCAAGGCCGATCGGCGGCGGCGTCGGCGACGCGGTCCGGACCTGCACCAAGGGGTTCGTGGTCTGCGTCGTGTAGTCGAAGGCGGCGGGAACGATCGTCTCGCGATAGTTGCCGGCGTACCCGATCAGGTACGTGTACACCTGCCGCATGTTGCTCTGGCTCTTGGCCCAGATCGCGTTCTTGCGGGCCACGACCAGACCGGGCAGCAAGATGGCGATCAAGACCACGATGATCCCGATCACGGTCAGGATCTCGACCAGCGACATGCCTCGTCGTTGCGGGCGAGGTCGGGCGGTCATCGGACGCCAGACGGGGGTTCGGGCACTGGGACAGGCGTTCGCCACGGCTGAACTCCAAGAGGAGCGAGAGGAGTAAGCGAGGGCGGCCTTCAGGAGCCCACCCACGTGCGGACCTCGGCCGGCGGAAGCGGGCCTCGGCGGACCGGCAAGGTGCCACGCCGGCGAGCGCGCAGGTCGCCCGCCCTCGTCCACCTGCCTCCTGTACGCAAGGATACCGCACCTAGCCCAAGGGACTTTTGCGGAATCGCTGCCCCCGCCACCGCGCCGCCGGGCGACTGCTAGCCTTTCGGCGTGCCGGACGCCTCCTCACGACCGCCCCGCTCCCGCCTCCGCTGGCTCGGGGGGGGTGCGATCCTTCTGGTCCTTGTCCTCCTAGGGACCGAGGTGTTTCTCCGCCTTTTCTGGGGGCTTGGCACCCCGGTCCTCTACGACCTCGACCCGGCGATCGAGTACGTCCAGCGCCCCAACCAGGACCTGTGGCGCTTCGGCCAGCACGTCCTTGTCAACGAGTACGGGATGCGGAGCCGGTCCTTCCCGGCCCACCGGACCGACCCCCGCGAGTTGCGTGTCCTCGTGATCGGGGACAGCGTGGTGAACGGCGGGGTCCTGACCGACCACGCCAAGCTGGCCACCACCTTGGCCGAGTCCCGGCTGGCAGCCGAACTCGGTCGGCCGGTCATCGTCGGCAACATCAGCGCCGGGAGCTGGGGGCCCCCCAACCAACTGGCCTATCTCGAGCGGTTCGGGCTCTTCGATGCGGACATCGTGGTCCTGGTCCTCTCCTCGCACGACGCCGGCGACGTTCCGGGCAGCCAACCCCCCGACCCGAGCCAAATCCCGACGGAGCGCCCTTGGTGCGCGATCAGCGAGCTCGTGACGCGATACCTGCCGTCGCGCCTGCCGGGATCCTCGACTCCGCCTCCAACCCCCGGCTCGCAAGACCGACTCGACAACCCAGCCGGCGTCGCCGCGTCCATGGAGGCGCTACGGGCGATTGTGGGGAAGGCACGAGCGACAAAAGCAGACATTGTCATCGTCCAGCACTGGGAACTTCCAGAGATCGAGGCGAATGAGCCAAGAGCCGGTCACGACCTGATCGCTCGTGCTAGCGACGAAGTGAACGCGCCCCGCGTGGAGTTGGGGCCAATCTTCCGATCGAGCGGCGCCGCAGCGTGTTTCAGGGATCACATTCACCTGTCAGACGTTGGCCAAGCCTCGCTCGCCGGGGTGATCGTCGACGAAGTGTCGCGAATTGCCCGGATGCGGGATTCGACGAATCCAGATCGCCCGGCGTCCGACTAGGAGAGGAACGCCGGCTGATCCCAGTTGCAGCGCGAGCGGTCGCCCGTTCCCCAGAGAGGTGGCGGGCGAGAGCGGCCATATCGCCATGACGCCGATCGCCCATCACGACACGCAGCTCTTGCGACTCACCCGCGGGTCGGCGTACCCGACGGATGCGAGGTCCTACGCGCTGGGCGGGCGGGTGGAAGTGGCGGGCGACCGCGTCACCGTCACCAGCGACCTCGCGGCGGTCAATCGTCTGCATTGGGCGGTCGATCGCAACCAGCTCCTGATCAGCGCCGATCCCCGCCTCCTCTACCGCCGGGGCATGACGCTCGACCATCGTGGGCTCATCTCCCTCCTGACGCTCGGCACGATCGCTCCGCCCTTCACCCTGCGGCGCGAAGTCCACGCCTTTCGGCCCGGCTTCACCACCACCTTCGACCTCCGTAACTTCCAGGTGGAGGAAGAGCCGGCCATTCGCTGGAGCGAACTCGACAAGAAGGACCAGTCGCGCAGCCTCGAATGGCAGGTCGACATCCTGGTGGCGATGCTCGACCGGATGCTCAGCGAGGTGCTGACCGAGTCGCCGCCCTATCTCCTCTTCTCCGGGGGCGTCGACTCCGGCCTGCTGGCCTCCCGGCTGGTCGCCCTCGGACGGACCGACACCCAACTCGTCCACTTCAGCTTCGGCGACGACTCGCCTGACACCAAGGCTGCTGAGGCCCTGTCCACGGTGCTCGACCTGCCGATGACGACGGTTCGTCGGGTCGAGCGTTCCGCTGCAGAGCTCCTCGACCGGACGCCATTCCTTCACCAGCAGGCCTTCGCCGACCACTCGGTGGTCCCGACCACCGCACTGATCGAGCACACCGCGTCGATCGCGCCCCGCGACTCGCTCGTCATCGACGGCACCGGCGCCGACGGCGCCTTCGGGCTGGTCCGCAAGGCGTCTCGCTACCGATGGTTCGAGCGGCTGGTCCCGCTCTCGATGCGCCGCGTCCTGGCCATCCCCTACCGCCAATTTGACCTGTGGCGAGGCGAGAGCACCTCGGAGAAGTTCTTCCGCGTCCTGCGCCGGGCCGGCACCATGCCGCGGGCCATGGCCGCGATCGCGATGAGCCCGATGCATGGAATCGGCGTTCGCGACGAGAGCGGCGCCTTCCCTGAGCTGGCCACTGAGATTGACGCCTGGCTCGATCATCTCGCCCCGCGCGACGGGCGCACGGTGCGGATCGCCATGGCCGACCTCTGCCTCATCTGCTCCGGCGTCTTCGCCCAGAAGGACTTCCGCGGCGGGACCGACGCCGGCATGCGGATGGCCTACCCGTACCTGCGGCAGCCGATGATCGACCTCGCCCTGCGTCACGCGTGCCACTGGCCGCAGAGCGGCGAGCCGAAGCGGGCCCTGAAGGAAGCTCTCCTGCGGGTGGCTCCGGCCAGCGCCGTGAATCGCCCGAAGACCGGCTTCGTCTCCTCCAAGTTCGAGCTGTTCCGCGATCCGGAGGTCTTGGAGCGCCTTGCCGCGACAGCGGAGCGTGGCTCGAGCCTGGCCGGGATCATCGAACCTGCGGTGGTGAGGACCATCGTCGCCGACCTCCGGGCCGGACAGACCTTCTCGCCGCCCATCTACAACTTCATGTGGTCGGCGATGGTGGCCGAGAGCTGGGTGCGGCAACTCGACGACGCCGCCGACGCGGCTCGCGCCGGGCTGGGCAAGACCGACCTCGACTCGCTCTGAGCCGCCGGTTCAGCGCTTGCGGGCCCAGACGAAGAGGACCGTCTGGAAGGGCTGTGGGATGAGCCGGTGGACGATGGCGCCGATCCGATAGAGGAGCGGCGAGAACATCAGGTAGCTCGGCTCCGCCTCCCAAGCGTGGACGTAGCAATCGAGCCCGTGCCGGTCGCTGATCGAGCGCAGCTTCCGCTTGGTGTTCACCCGGAAGACGGTGGGGAAGACGTCGTGCTCCTCGCGCGACTCCTGCACCTTGCCGACCACCGAGGCGTGGTAGCGGTTGGGGACGAGCGAGGCCACGATCGACGGATAGCTGAACCGATTCGGCGTGTGGGCAGCGAAGTACCCGCCCGGCTTGAGCACGCGCGACAACTCGCGGAAGAAGGCCTCGGGATCGGGGACGTGCTCGAGCACCGAACGGGCCACCGCGCAGTCGACGCTTGCGTTCTCGACCGGCCAGCGCATGTCGGATTGGATCGGCCGGAACTCGTCGATGATCGGATTGCTGGTGCCGGCGGTGTCGACGTCGATCCCGATCACCCGGCGCCCCGGGGCCCGCAGGTCGGCGAGCTGGCGGCGCCATGGGGACGGATCGTCGATGGCCGCTCCACGGCCGCAGCCCACGTCGAGGACGACGCCATTGGTCGGAGCCAACGCGTGCACGCGGCCCAGGAAGGCCACCGTTCCGTCCCAACGCGAGAACCCGCCGTAGCAGCTCTCGGGATAGGTCCGCTCCTTGAGCGACATCCGCGCCGCGGCCGCGGGGGGAGTGCTCGAGGCGCTGGTATCGATGTCTGCCATGGTGGGAGAAGGTCCGACTTCCTCATCGGACGCTCGGAGGGTGGTAGGTGAGCCGAGTCGGTCGCGGGCGGTTTGAATGGCTCAGCGGGTGGCGTCCCGGTGGACGAAGGTGAAGGCCCAGATGCGCCGCCCGGCGAACTCGAGGCCGACCGACCGGAGCCGCTTGATCCACCCCAAGGTCCGCGAAAAGGCGGCCTTGCCCTCGAAGGTGAGCATCAGCACCCGCGGGATCAGCTTGTCCTCGAGCATCGACTCGAGGACCGCCTCCTCCGCCCCCTCGATGTTCAGCTTCACCACGTCGACTCGGTCGTAGCCGAGGTCCTTCACCAGGTTCGACAAGCGGCGGCAGGGGGCGTCGAAGTACCCGCGGTTGGGGTCCTCGCACTCGACGGAGTGGGAGACCCAGGTCGGATCCTCGGGGGCGTAGAAGCGGAGCGTCTCGTCCTTCTTCCAAAGCCCGTAGGGATGGAAGGCGATCGAGGGCGGCAGGCCCTCGGCCTTGAGCCGCTCCATGAAGCGGATCGAGCGCGGCGTCGGGTCGAAGAGCGCGATGCGCATCTTCTTCTCCTTGGCCATCCACAGCTCGAGATCGATCTCCTCGCCGACGCCGCCCGAGCAACAGAGGTCGCCGGGACGCAACACCGACTCCGGCACCATCCAGTTCCGGCCGCGCAGGACGAGCGGCACATCGATCGTCGGCCGGGCGGCGAGCGAGAGGAGCTTGGACTGGATCTTGAAGCGCCAGACGGCGCCGAGGTACTTGCGTGGCGTCATCCCATGCTCATCGTCATGAGGAACTCGGCATTCGACTTGGTCTTCGAGAGGCGCGTCTTGAGGAGCTCCATCGCCTCGACCACGTTCATGTCGCTGATCACCTTGCGGAGCCGCACGATGAGCTCGTGCTCCTTCGGGTCGAGGAGAAGCTCCTCGCGGCGGGTGCCGCTGGCCGAGATGTCGATAGCCGGGTAGACCCGCTTCTCGACCAGCTTGCGGTCGAGGTGCAGCTCGGAGTTGCCGGTGCCCTTGAACTCCTCGAAGATCACCTCGTCGGCCCGACTGCCGGTGTCGACCAGGGCCGTGCCGATGATGGTGAGGGAACCGCCGTTCTCGATGTTGCGGGCCGAGCCGAAGAACTTCTTGGGCTTGATCAAGGCGGCGTTGTCGACGCCGCCCGAGCCGATCTTGCCCGAGTTGGGCATGGCGTTGTTGTAGCCGCGGGCGAGGCGAGTGATCGAGTCGAGGAGGATCACCACGTGGTCGCCGAACTCGACCATGCGGCGGGCCTTCTCCATCACCATTTCGGCGACCTGGATGTGCCGCGACGCCTCCTCGTCGAACGTGCTGGCCACAACCTCGACCCGCTTGGGCGTGTTGCGGCGGAAGTCGGTCACTTCCTCGGGCCGTTCATCGATCAGGAGGACGATGATGTGGGCGTCCGGATGGTTGGTCGCGACGGCGTTCGTGATCTGCTGCAGGATCACCGTCTTGCCGGTGCGCGGCGGAGCCACGATCAGGGCCCGCTGCCCGAACCCGAGCGGCGTCACCATGTCGATGACGCGGGTCTCGATCTTGGTGGGCTGACCCAGCATCTCGAGCTGGATGCGCTTGTTGGGGTGGAGCGGGGTGAGGTTCTCGAAGGTGGGCAGGTCGTGGAGGATGGCCGGGTCGCGGCCGTTCACGCTCTCCACGCGAAGCAGGGCGAAGTAGGTCTCGGCTTCCTTCGGCGGACGGATGAGGCCCTTGACGATCTGGCCCTTCCGCAGGCCGAAGCGGCGGATCTGCGAGGGGCTGACGTAGACGTCGTCGGCGCAGGGCAGGTACGAGTACTCCGGGCTCCGCAAGAAGCCGAAGCCGTCGGGCATCACCTCGAGCGAGCCTTCGGCCACCATCAGGCCGTGCTTCTGGGCCCGCTGCTTGAGGATCTCGAAGACGAGCTTCTGCTTGGAGATCGAGACGTCCTCGATCCCCTCTTTCTTGGCCAGCTTGGCGATCTCCTCGCCCGACATGCGCTGCAAGGACGAGAGGTTGAGGTCGTCCTTCTTGGCCAGGTCGTACTTGCCTTGGATCTCCTGCTCGAGGGCCAAGGCCTCGGCCTCGAGCTGCTCGTCGCTGGGGACCGAGCCCGGTGCCAATGTCACGGTCGGCGCCGACGGGACGTGGGGCTGCCCGGGGCCTCCCCCGCCGCCACTGCCACCACCCTTGCGCCGACGTCGACGACCGCTCTTACTGCTCATGGACTGCTGGCTCCGAAAATCCGGCGTGTGAGCCGGAGGGCGGCGCGGCGGAATGTGGCGACGTAAGGACAGAAGGGTTTGCTTGGGGGAAACGGGCTTGGGGGCGGCAGCCCGACGCCGCAAGGACCACGAGGCACCCGAGGTCGTGGGACGGACTGGGCGCCCGCAAGCGAGCGTCGATCAGCCGTGCCGGGGTGCCGGTGCCGAGGTGTCGCCTCGCTGCTGCGCGGCGTGCGTTGCCAGCATCCGCTCAAGCAGACTGCGGGCCTCGGATCGCAACGAGGCCAGATCGCCTTCGTTGCGGAGGACATAATCGGCACGAGCCCGCTTCTGGTCAAGCGGGAGTTGGGCAGCCTCGCGACGGGCCAGCTCCTCCGGGCCCCATCCACGGGAGGACGCGACCCGGGCCTCCCGCAGGCTGCGGCTGGCATCCACGAAGACCACCGCGTCACACTCCTTGTCGAGCCCCACCTCGAGAAGGAGCGGGGCGTCAATGACATACGCCGGAGCATTCGACGCCCCGGCGAAGGCGGCCCGACGCCGCTCCTCGATCCAGGGATGGGTGATCGACTCAAGCCGCCGCCGCTCCGCCGGATCCTGGAAGACGATCGCCGCGACGGCCTTGCGGTCGATGGTCCCCTCGGAACTCACGATGCGCGGACCCCACCATCCGATGAGGCGAGCCTTGACCACGGGGTCCTCGAGGGCGAGGCGCACCAACTCGTCGGAGTGGCTTACCTCGCAGCCGAGCTCGGCCCAGCAGTCGGCGACGACGGACTTGCCGCTTCCGATCCCTCCCACGAGACCAAAGACGGGCGCTCGCATTGCGCCTCATCGTACTTCGGCGGACGCTGCAACGACCTCGAGAAAGACGATCGGCACGGGTTTCCCTTGAGACCCCGCCTCGTCGCCGGCCGCTCGCTCGCGGACGCGGAATCCCCGGCTCGCGAGGGCATCCGCGAAGTGATGCCGCCACGGTCGCTTGGGATCGGCAAGCAGGGCTCGCCCGCCGCGAGCGAGAATCGTCGGAAGGAGGGCGGCGAGGGCTTCGGCGTTCCGCTTCTCATACAGGAGATCCGCTCCCACCACGAGGGGTGCGACCAGGTCGTCGGGACGCTCGCGCCAGTCGAGGCAACGAACCTCGGGGGTCGGCAAGCCGTTCCGCGCGGCGTTCTCCATCACGTAGCGAAGTGCCTCCGGCTCGTAGTCGGTGGCAGTCGTGCGCACGCCGCGATGGAGCAGGGCCATGGTGGTGAGCCCGACGCCGCAGCCGAGGTCGATTGCCGCCTCGGGCAGCCTCGGCTCGTCGAGCACCCAGCGGGCCAGCCGCTTCGCCGCGGGCCAGAGATCGGCCCAATACGGCAGGCGCTCGTCGGCGTCGAAAGCGGCCTGGTCGAAGAGGTCCTCCGAAGAGCGCGGCAAGACCAGCCGGCAGGCGAAAGCGCCGTGGCGGAACTCGTCCTCGCGTCGCTCGGCGGCCGGTCCGGTCACTGCACGATACGGGTCCAGGTCGTCCCTTGCGGGCCGTCCTTGATGGCCACGCCCATGGCGAGGAGCTCGTCGCGGATGCGATCGCTCTCCGCGAAGTTCTTGGCCTTGCGGGCCTCGGTGCGCTGGGCGAGGAGCGCCGTGACCTTCGACTCGAGTTCGCCGTCGCCCGAGCCGGCGACCGGGGCGTTCCGCTCGAGGACACCGAGGACGGAGTCCATCTTGGCAAGCGCGGACAACTCGCGGACCGGGCAGGCGGCACTGCCGTCGTCGCCGATCGCCGCGCTCAGGACGCCGATCGCCTTGGCCACGTTGAGGTCGTCGCACAGGGCCTCGGTGAACTCCGGCAGGGCCCGCTCGAGCGGACCGGCCGCCTTGGAGGCATCGGCTTGCTTGCCCTTGGCCTGGGCCGCGAGGGCCGACTGCACCCGGGCCCAACGGTCGATCTGCCGCTGGCAATCGGCCAGGCCCTGCATGGTGAAGTTCGAGTTCACCCGGTAGTGGGTGCGCACGATCTCGAGGCGCATGGCGGCCGGCGTCACACCCTTGGCGAAGAGGTCGCGGGCGGTGAAGAAGTTGCCCTTCGACTTGGACATCTTCTGCCCCTCGACCATGAGGTGCCGGGTGTGGAACCAGTAGCGGGCGAAGTGGGAGTGGCCGCTCGCCCCGCAGCTTTGGGCGATCTCGCACTCGTGGTGCGGGAAAATGTTGTCTTCGCCGCCGGAGTGGAGGTCGATCTCCTCGCCGAGGAGGGACGCTGCCATGGCCGAGCACTCGAGGTGCCAACCGGGATAGCCGGCGCCCCATGGGCTCTCCCACTTCATGATGTGGGAGCGGTCGGGCTTCCAGAGCATGAAGTCGGCGGGGTGCCGCTTGTTGGCCTGGTTCTCGCTCGAGACGCGCTCGCCGGCCCCTTCGCGGAGCTGGTCGAGGGTGTTGCCGGAGAGCTTGCCATAGCTCGGGAAGCTGCGGACGTCGAAGTAGACGACGCCGTCCTTCCCGACGTAGGCGTGGTTGGTGTCGACGAGCCGCTTCACGAGGGCCAGCATCTGCGGCACGTAGCGCGTCGGGCGCGGCATCGAGCCGGCCTCGGCCGCCTCCTCGAGGGCCACCTTGAGGCCGAGGTGCCGGGCGTCCTCGAGGAAGCGCTGGGCGTAGAACTCGGCGATGGCGTAGGGGTCGCTGGGGTCGATCTCGGTGCCCGCGGGCAGCTTGCCGGCCTTCTTGGCCTCGGCGATGCGCCGCCCGGCCACCGCCATCTTGTCCTCGCCGCCGCCGTCGGCGTCCTCGTCGTCGGTCATGTGCCCGACGTCGGTGATGTTCATCACGTGCCGGACCTCGAAGCCGAGGAGTTCGAGCGTCCGCCGCAGCACGTCGGCGTTGAGGAAGGACCGGAAGTTCCCGATGTGGGCGTCGTCGTAGACCGTCGGCCCGCAGCTATAGAAGGTCACCCGCTTGCCGGCGGGGTCGAGGGGGCGGAACTCCTCCAGGGTCCGAGTCAGGGTGTTGACGAGTCGAAGGGCTGGCATGGGAAAGGGTGCCGATGGTAACCGGTCAACATCGAGAACCGGCTGGGGGCGGGCCGATGTACTTCGACCGGTCGCGCCGTCCCGAGGTCCGATCTCCCATTCCATGGCAGCCCGCTCGAACATCTCGGTCCTGATGCTGGCCAAGGATGAGGAGCGGAACCTCCCCTGGTCGCTGGCCAGCGTGGCGGGGTGGGCCGACCGGGTCTTCGTGGTCGACTCGGGCTCGACCGACCGGACCCGGGAGATCGCCGAGTCGTGGGGGGCGACGGTCGTGCCGAAGGCCTGGCTCGGGTATGCCCGGCAGAAGAACTGGGCCCTCGACACCCTCCCTTTCGAGAGCGACTGGATCCTGATCCTCGATGCCGACGAGGCGGTCCTGCCAGACCTCCGGGACGAGCTCCTGGCGATCGCCGGCCGGCCGCCCGAGGCGAGCCGCGAGGTCGCCTACTACATCAACCGCTACTTCATCTTCCTCGGCAAGCGGATCCGCCACTGCGGCTACTACCCGTCGTGGAACCTCCGCTTCTTCCGCCGGGGCAAGGCCCGCTACGAGGAGCGCGAGGTCCACGAGCACATGCTGGCCGACGGTCCGGTCGGCCGGCTCGCCGGGCATCTCGAGCACTACGACCGCAACGGGCTCGAGCGCTACATGGAGAAGCACAACCGCTACTCCACGCTCGAGGCCCGAGAGATCGTCCGCCGCATCCGGCTTTCCCCACAGGAGCGGTCCGCCGAGCCGGCCATAGCGGGCCCGACCGCCTTCCGGCGGTTCATCAAGAACCACGTCTATCGGTGGCTGCCAGCCAAATGGCTCTTCCGCTTCCTCTTCATGTACGTCCTGCGGCTCGGGTTCCTTGACGGGGCGACCGGCTTCCGCTTCTGCCTCTTCATCTCGGCCTACGAGATGCTGATCGGGCTCAAGATCCGGGAGCAGCTGCTCGAACTCGACGAGAAGACGCCCCAACCGCAGGACCGGAGCGAAGTGGGGCCCGACGCCAGCCGATAATGGCAGTCGATATCGGTTAGGGTTACCTCGATGCGGATCCTCGTCACCGGCGCCACCGGGTTCATCGGCTCCTTCCTCGTCCGTCGCCTTGTCCGCGACGGGCATGAGGTGGTGGGTCTCGACTTGTGGGAGCCCGATCCGGGACTTCCGCTGGCCCGCTTCGTGCGAGGCGATATCCGCGATCCCGAGGCGGTCCGCGACGCCATCCAAGGGTGCCAGGCCGTTTTCAGCCTTGCCGCCGCCCACCACGACTTCGGGATCGACGAGCCGACCTACTACGCGGTCAACGAGAAGGGCTCGCAGATCCTCTGCGATGCCCTCGATGCGGCCGGCATCACCCGGGCTTGTTTCTATTCGAGCTGCGCCATCTACGGCGACGCCACGCCGCCCCTCGTCGAGACCGCCGAGCCGCGGCCGACCCATCCCTACGGGGCCAGCAAGCTGGCGGGCGAGAAGGTCTGGCGAGCCTGGTGCGCCAAGGGCGGCGGCCGGTCCTGCCTCGTGATCCGCCCGACCATCACCTTCGGCCCGAACAACTTCGCCAACATGTACTCCCTCATCCGGCAGATCGAGGGCGGCAAGTTCGTGATCGCCGGCGAGGCCAAGAACTACAAGAGCCTGTCCTACGTCGAGAACCTGGTCGAGGCGACGCTCCACCTCTGGGCCCGCCATCCGGGTGGCTGCGACGCCTTCAACTTCATCGAGAAGCCGGACATGACCAGCCGGCAGATCGCCGAGACGGTGGCCAAGGCCCTCGGCAAGTCGAAGCCGGGGCCGACCATCCCCATGGGGCTCGCCCTCCTCGCCGCCAAGCCCTTCGATCTCTTCATCGCCATCACCGGCAAGAACCTGCCGATCTCGAGCATGCGGGTCCGGAAGCTCTTCCGCGACCAGACCAAGTTCGAGGCCGACAAGCTGGCCGCCGCCGGGTTCAAGAGCCCGGTGCCTCTCGCCGAGGGCATCACCCGCATGGTGAAGTGGTACCTCGCCGAGGGGTGCGCCCAGGCGCCCATCTGGCGCCAGCCGCCGGCCGAGATCAAGACCTACCCGCGCTGACCGGCCGGCTCAGGCCGCCGGGTCGCCGACGCCCGACCGAGCGAGCAGTTCGGCCAGCGTGCACCACTGGAAGTCGCCGAGCAGGGCATCCCAGCGCGACTCGCAGCGCCCGAGGTTGACGTAGTGCCGGAAGGCGTGACTCCGCTTCAGGCCGCCGACCCGTGGTTGTCCGGGGTCGATCTCCCACGGGTGGATGTAGAAGACGTAGGGCATGCCCGAGGCGAGGATGGACCGGACGCCCTTGCGGAAGAGCCAGTACGGGAAGAGGCGGAAGTAGCCGCCGCCGCCCCACGGGACGCCCTTCCCGGCGACGTCCCAGCAGCTCACGCAGACCTCGTGGAAGCCGGGATGCAGCTCGACGATGGGCACGCCCGACTTCATCCCGGAGAGCTTGCCGTAGCGGTCGTGGGCCACGGTCGGGAAGGACGAGCTGTCATAGGTGAAGCCCTGCTCGCGCAGGATGTCGATCGACCAGTCGGTGATCGAGAAGCTCGGGGCCCGGTAGCCGCGCACCTGAGCCCCGGTCAGGTCCTCGAGCAGCTTCTTGCTCCGCTCGATGTCGGCCCGGAACTGGTCATGGGAGAGCGAGTAGATCAGGTCGTGCCCGTAGCCGTGGCTCGCGATCTCGTGCCCTTCGGCGTGGATCCGCTTGACGAGGGCGGGGCACCGGTCGGCGACCCAGCCCAGGATGAAGCACGTGCACTTCACGCCGCGGGCCCGCATGATCTCAAGCATGCGGTCGGTGTTCCGCTCGACGCGTAGCTCGCGGCTGTCCCAGCTCTCGCGGGAGACCCCCTTGCGGAGATTCTCGACCTGGAACCAGTCCTCGACATCGATCGACATCGCGGCGGGAGGTTGTGGCGTCGTCGAGGTCATGGGTCAGAGCATGCGGTGGCCGCGGGCCCGGAAGGCCGCCACGTCCGCCGGTTGGGGGAACTTGAAGTAGCTGGCGTCAGACATGTCGAGCGGCGTCGCGGCGGGCGGGGCGGCGTCGATCGAGGTCAGCACCTTGATCATGAGCCGCGCCCCCTCCTGCTTGGTGCCGGTGATGACGCGGTGCAGCGAGTCGCGCTCGGCAAGCGGAAACTCGAGGGTCGAGATGATGCCGCCGGCGTCGAGCTTCTCGACCATCTCGTGGATGGTGACCGTGACGTGCTTCTCGCCGTTCTTGAGCTGCCAGAAGGTGGGCATCATCCCGCGGTACTTGGGCAAGCGGCCGGAGTGGATGTTGACGCAGCCGTAGCGGGGGATCGAGAGGAGCGGCTTGCGGAAGATCTCGGGCGCCGCCACCGACACGATGACGTCGGGAGCGAGGGTCCGCACGCGGGCCAGGTACTCCTCGGCGTTGACGCTGCCCGCGGGGATGATCGTGAAGCCGTGCTTGGCGGCGAGCTTCCCGATACTCGTCCCGAAGAACTTGGCGGCGACGTAGCGCGGCAGGAGCCGCAGGAAGTCGACCGTGCCGTAGAAACGGTGGATGCGGCGGGCGGTCTTCGTGAGCGGCTCGTGGAAGGCCTTCGAGATGGTGACGCCAACCAGTTCGATCCGGTCGCGCGGCAGCTCGGCGAAGAAGACCTCGAAGAAGCGGACGACGTAGAGCGGGTCGTCTTCGGTGATGACGAGGACCCGCAGGGGCTTGCCGCTCATCGCGATCCTTCCTCTGCCGCCAACTCGAGGACATCGGCGTAGCTGCGGGCCGAGGCCTCCAAGGTGTAGCGCCGCTCCATGAGGCTTCGGGCGTTGCGACCTTGCCGTGCGGCGAGCTCGCGGTCGGCCATCAGCCGCCTGATCGCCGCCACCAGGCCGTCGGCGTCGCCGAGCCTGGCCCACAGGCCGGCGTCCTCGCGCTCGACGACATCCTTCAGCTCGCTGCCCTCCTCGCTGATGGCGAGGATCGGCTTGCCGACGGCGAGCGACGAATAGAGCTTCGACGGGAAGGAGATGCCCTCGATCCCCTCGGCGATCGTGACCAGCGACGCGTCGCAGGCGTTGAGCGAGTCGTTGAGCGTCTCGAACGGCTGGTAGGGGAACATCATCACGTTCTTCAGGCCACGCTTGGCGACCTGCTCGGCGATGTAGTTCTTCTTGCCGCCGGCCCCGGTGAAGACGAGGCGGAAGTTCTCGCCCTGCAGCTTCTCCGCCGCGGCGAGCAGGGTGTCGAACTCGTAGTAGAGGCCGAGGTTGCCGGAATAGAGGATGGTGAAGGGTTCGACCAGCCCGTTGGCCGCGGCGAACTTGGTCTCGGCCTTGGGGATCGGCTTGAGGGCTTCGGGATCCGCCCAGTTGGGAATCACGTGCACGCGCTCCGGCCGCACCCCGTAGTCGCGGCAGACCAGCTCCTTCGCCTTCTGGCAGAGGACGATGGTGTGCAGCGCCCGGCGATACATGATCCCGTTGAGCCAGTGCCAGGCCCGCTCGATGAATCCCTTCCCGCCGATCTTCCCGACCCACACCGCGAGGTGCGGATAGGAGTCGTGCAGGAGGACCACGTAGGGGTGGCGGCGGAAGAGGGAGACGAAGCCGCCGATGACGCCGAGGTAGGGCGGGTTGCTCGTATAGAGGTAGACGTTGCCGCGACGCCGGGCGAAGAGCTGCCGGGCGGCGAGCGGGATGAGGAAGGTGATCGAGTTGAGGAGGCGGCCGGCGAGGCGGTCCTTGCTGTAGCGGGTGGTCCGCATGCGGCGGACCTCGACACCGTTCGTGATCTCGTGGCCGGCGCAAGGGAGCCAGGTCTCGGGCGGGCCATAGCTCGGGAAGCAGGTCATCACCTTGACCGGCTTGCCGAGGCGGGCGAACTCCTCGGCCAGCTCATGGAGCAAGTGTCCTGTCGAGGCCACGTCCGGCACGTAGTACTGGTTCAGGATGACGATGCGAGCCTGGCGGGCCTCGCTCGATACCGACACCGACGACTCCAAGCGTGCCTTGGAGTTGGGGGCCGGACGGGTCGCTTCGGAGACGATGGCGGTCATGGACGATGCCTCAACGGCTTCCCCGGTGCGAACGGAACCAGTCGATGGTTCGCCGCAAGCCTTCCTCGAATCCCACCTTGGCTCGCCAATCGAGCAGGGCGGCGGCGCGGTTGGTGTCGAGGCACCGCCGCGGTTGGCCGTCCGGCTTGGAGGCGTCCCAGCGGATCTCGCCGTGGAAGCCGGTCAGCCGGGCGATGAGGTGGACGAGGTCCTTGATGGTGATCTCCATGTTGGTGCCGAGGTTGATCGGCGTCGGCTCCTCCATGGCCTCGGCCGCCCGGACCACGCCCTCCGCGGCGTCCTCGACAAAGAGGAATTCGCGGCTGGCCGAGCCCGTGCCCCAACAGACGATGTGGTCGCGACCGGCGTCCATCGCCTCGACGCACTTCCGGATCAGGGCCGGGATCACATGCGAGGTGTGCAGGTCGAAGTTGTCCCACGGCCCATAGAGGTTGACCGGCAGGACGTAGGCGCTGGCCAAGCCGTACTGCCGGCGATAGCCGTCGAGCATGACCATGGCGGCCTTCTTGGCCACGCCGTAGGGGGCGTTGGTCTCCTCGGGGTAGCCGTTCCAGAGGTCTTCTTCCTTGAACGGCACCGGCGTGAACTTCGGGTAGGCGCAGATGGTCCCGACCTGGACGAACTTCCGCAGCTTGTTGATGCGGGCGTGCTCGATCAGGTGGAGGGCCATCGCCATGTTGGCGAAGAAGTAGCGGCCCGGGTTGTCCATGTTGGCCCCGATGCCACCGACTTCCGCCGCGAGGTGAAGGACCACGTCGGGGCGCAGGTCGGCGTACATCCGCGCCACGTCCGACTCCTTGGTCAGGTCGTACTCCCGGCGGCGCGGGATGACCACGTCGGTGACCCCCCGCCGGCCGAGGGATTCAAGGACGGCTCGGCCGAGAAACCCGGCTCCGCCTGTCACCACGATTCGGCTCGCGTTCAGTTGCATGCGGTTCAAGATACCCCTCGGACGGAGCCGACCTCCCTCCAAGGAGTGGCTCCGGGTCCGACGATTATTGTTCATCGGTTCGATGAACGGCTTGCGTGAGCAACCACAAGGCCTCGACCGCAGGGATCGCATCCTGCTGGCCCCGCCTGCACCGGTCGGATACCGTGCCCAGCCACTCGACCGTAGCAAGGGAGCCATTGGATCAACATGAAGCGGGCGCTCATCACAGGCATCACCGGCCAGGACGGCTCCTACCTCACCGAACTGCTGCTCGCCAAGGGCTACGAGGTCCACGGCATCATCCGCCGCTCCTCGAGCTTCAACACGAGTCGGATCGACCACATCTACCAGGACCCCCATGAGAAGGGGGCCCGACTCAAGCTCCACTACGGCGACCTGACCGACGCCAACGGGCTCTCCCGGCTGATGCATGAGGTGAAGCCCGACGAGGTCTACAACCTCGGGGCCCAGAGCCACGTCCGGGTCTCCTTCGACCAGCCGATCTTCACCGCCGACGCCGACGCGGTGGGGACCCTCAAGATCCTCGAGGCCGTCCGCTCCCACCAGGACGCGACCGGCCAGCAGGTCCGGTTCTACCAGGCGAGTTCGAGCGAGATGTTCGGCAAGGTGCAGGAGGTCCCGCAGAAGGAGACCACCCCCTTCTACCCCCGCTCGCCCTACGGCTGCGCCAAGGTCTTCGGGCACTGGATCACGGTGAACTACCGCGAGTCCTACAACATGCACGCGAGCTGCGGGATCCTCTTCAACCACGAGAGCCCCCGCCGCGGCGAGACCTTCGTGACCCGCAAGATCACCCGAGCCGTGGGCCGCATCAGCCTCGGGCTCCAGAAGAAGCTCTACCTCGGCAACATCGACGCCCTCCGCGACTGGGGCTACGCCGGCGACTACGTCGAGGCCATGTGGCTCATGCTCCAGCAGTCGCAGCCGGACGACTACGTGGTGGCGACGGGCAAGATGATCTCGGTCCGCACCTTCTGCGAGCTCTCCTTCGGGCATCTTGGCCTCGACTACCGCGATTTCGTCGAGATCGACCCCCGGTACTTCCGCCCGGCCGAGGTCGAACAGCTCCTCGGCGACGCCACCAAGGCCCGGACCCAGCTCAACTGGAACCCGAAGACCACGGTCGAGGACCTGGCCCGGATGATGGTCGAGCACGACCTCGAGCTCGCCCGCCGCGAGAAGACCCTCCGCGACGCCGGTCACCGCCTGCCGACCTCGCTCGGCCACGACCAGTGAGGCCGATCCGCTAGCAGTCGTGTCGAGGCCGGCCGACGCCGGCTTGGCTATTCTCAGGAGACGCGACGCCGCAGCGACCGATTCGGCCGCTGCGGTCTGCGGTGCGCGGCGAATCCCCGCCGGTCGTGCGGCCCGCACAACTGGCATTTCTTCCCAACCCCGCACAGCCCGCGAGCGAATTGGCGTTTTGCGCCGTGGGTCCGTGGATCCGACCGCGCAGAATCTACGCTGGGGAAGTCGAACCGGCCCCTACCCTCTCTGCCGAGGTCTGCCCCATGACCCGAGTCACCCCTCACCGCACTGCCGACCGTCCGCTTGCCCGACTCGCCCTTGCCGCCCTCCTTTCGGCGTGCATGGCGGGACCGTCGTTGGCAGGCAACGCTCCACCCAGCAAGAAGAAGGTTCCTGGCCTTGGGTCGTCCCTGCCGAGCCGGGCGACCCAATCTGCCCATTGAAGAGGCCAGGGCCGACCAAGGCCGCGAGGCGGCCCGCGGCATCGGCGTCGGCCGCCAAGGCTCGCAGTCGGCCGGCGACGTCCGGTTCCGGATCATCACCGACGTCTTCCCCAACACCCAGCGGGCTCAGGAGCTGAAGGCTCTCGGAGTCGAGCAGTACCTGGTTGTCTACCAGAACAGCGACCCGAGCGCGGCCCAGACCGGCCTCGTCAACGCCGACCTGATCATCAACGAGGTGAAGCAGCGTTACGGCCAGAACCCGTCTGGCTGGGGCATGCTCGACTACGAAGTGCCCTTCGACAAGAACATCGGGAAGGGCCCCGGCCACCCGGACTACGAGAAGACCGTCGCCTCGATGGTCGCGGGCCTGAAGAAGGTTCAGCAGGCCTTCCCCAACGTGAAGTGGACCTACTACGGCGTCCCGGGGACCGACTACTGGATCAAGAACTGGTGGGACTGGGGCAACGCCCCGACCGTCGAGCGGTCCGCCGAGATCGACAAGCAGATCGCCAACTACGGCCCGATCCTCAAGCAGGTCGACTGGGTGAACCCCTGCATCTATGACGCCTACGCGATCGCCAAGTACGCCCCCGAGAAGCAGGCCGCGGTCACCGAGCGGGAGAAGCAGTACCGGATGGCCCGCATCAGCGTGGCCAAGGAAATGTTCAAGCGGATGGGTCTCCCGGCCAAGCCGATCCTCCCTGCTGTCTGCCTCCACTACGCCCCCGGCGGCAACGCCGTCGAGAACGAGATGGTGCCGGTCGCCGAGCTGATGACCGACCAGATCAAGCCCCTGCTGGAGGCTGGCGCCGACGGCATCGCCTTGTGGGGTGCGACCGACTTCTACATCAGCGTGGCCACCCGGGCCAACGAGCTCGGCCTCCCTGCCGGAAGCCAGGCCCGTATCCGCGGAGCGATGACCAAGGCCTTCATGGGCGGCCAAGCCCCCGCCAACTGGACCGCCGAGCCGGTCAAGAAGCAGCTCCAGGACAAGTTCCATGACTACACCGTGCAGGTCGTGAAGCTCTTCAGGGACGCCGCCCAGGCCTCCGGCAAGGTGCTCGCCGGACCGCCGCCGCAGGCCTCCGCTGCGGTCACGGGGCAGTAAGCCCCCGATCGACTCACCGCGTCACGACGCCGGGCCGCGACCGTGTCGCGGCCCGGCCCCTGCGCGTTCCCGGCCGACTCATGACCCTCACCCCGAGCCGGGTCGGAAGGGCCCCGATCGTTCATTACCGGCTCAGAGGCGGACCGATTGTGCCGACTAGAGAAGCCAGCGATCCGTGGTCCTCCCGGATCCGTACGATGCACCCCCTTTTCCGCCCGCTTCGGGCGGCCGTGGCCGCTTCCGCATGATCGCGATCATCTCCCTGGCCATCCTCGGCGGGATCCTCGCCCTCGGCCTCATCCGTCCGATCTGGGCGTTGGCCGTGATCATGTCCATGTTCCCCATCGAGCAGGTAGCCAGGGGAACGCGTCCATCTTCATCGAGCGGTCGACCCTGACCAATCTCATGGTGGCCGGGGTGGTTGCCGTCGCCATGGTCCGGCTCTTCCTGTCGGAGGCTCGTCGTCCAACGGTGGCTGACTCGACCCTCTTCTTGACCACCCCTGCTTTATGCCTGGGCGGCGACCAGCTACATCTGGACCTTCTCGCCGGGTGGCTCGCCGAGTACATCAAGGAAGCCCTTCCGTACGTGCTGCTGATCGTCTACGGCGGCTCCCTCCTCGTCTCGAGCATCGACGACATCTCCGAGCTCCGAACCTCCCTGATGGTGGTCGGGTCCTTGGTGTCGGTCCTCCTCATCATCAACCCGAACTTCCAGTTCTTCGCCGGCCGGTACATGCTCCGGCTGAACGCGACGACCTGGTCGAACGCCTTGGCCATCGGGACGCTCGGGGCGGTGCTCATGCTCTGCGCGGTCCTTGCCCCTCCGAGCACGGGAATCCGCCGCCTCCCGATCCTGCGGATCGGCGCCTTCATCGCCGGCCTCGGCCTCGCCTTCCTGTCCGGCTCGCGTGGACAGGTCATGTTCGCCATCTTCTGCGGCATCATCTATTACCCGCTGGCTCGGCAGATGAAGAGCTTCCGGAACTTCGCCGCCCTAGTCGCCGGCGTGGTCCTGATCGGGATCGGCGTCGTCGCGGTGCGTTCATTCTTCGTCGGCGCCGAGAACGAAGCTCGTTGGAGCGCCGAGAGCCTCCTCTTCGGTGGCGAAGGCCGCATCGAGAACGTCACCGACCTAGCCAACCAGTACCTTCGCCGCCCGGCCTTCTGGGCCATCGGGCTGGGATGCCTCGCCTTCCACGACCTCCCCACCACGAGCGGCGATCCCTACTCGCACGTCCTCGTGGCCGATCTCCTCTTCGAGCTCGGCCTGCCCGGCGTCATCCTCTTTTCGATCATCGCGATCCTGACCATCGTGAACGCGGTCCGGCTCTTCCGGCTGGTCTCCCACGACCCGGTGCGGCGAGCCAACGCGACACTCCTGATCGCCCTCGTGACCTTCGAGTTCATGCTGGCCAACAAGGCCGGGCAGCTCTGGGGCCAGACCGGCTTCTTCCTTTCCTGCGCCCTGATCGCCCGCATGTCGCTCCTGGAGCGGGATCGGGCCGCCGCCGCCATCGACGCGGCCTACGACGCCGACCCGGAGCCGGCCTCGGACGCCGACCCGCTCCCCGCCGGTGCCGTCCCCGCGGCTTCCTGACCAGCGACCGCCACCCCGACCCCACGACCGACAGGACCTGCGACTGTGACCTCCGCGACCGATCAGCGCCCGACCCCCACCAAGTCCGTGTGGATCGTCCAGCGCTACCTCGCGCACTATCGGATTCCGGTCCTCGACCGGCTCGACGCCCGACTTCGCGAGCGAGGAGCGCGGCTACGGCTCCTCTTCGATCCCGAGCGCCTCGAGGGACATCCCGACACCTCGCGAGCCTACTGCGACGGCACGCTCCGCACGCTCGAGTCGCGTCCCTTCGGCCTCATCCGCTGGTACCAGCCCGACCTCGTCGGACGCATCGCCCGGGAGCGCCCGGCGGCCGTCTTTGTGGAAGGCACGCCGCGCATCACGACCAACTTCCGCGTGCCAGGGGCCTGCCGGAGCGTGGGGGCGAAGAGCTTCCTCTGGACCAAGGGCCACCGCGAGCTCGGCCGGGCCGGCGGCCCGCTGGTCGACTTCTTCCGCGCCGCGTTCGCCAAGCGCTTCAGCGGCCTGGTCTGCTACGGGAAGAGCTCGCGCGACGACCTCGTCCGAATCGGCGTCCCCGCCGAGCGGATCACCATCGCCCAGAACACGATCGACACCACCCGCATCTTCGAGGACCGGGCTGCCCTCGAACAGGCCGGGCGCGACCTTGTCCGCCGCGAGGGGCTCGAAGGCAAGCGGATCATCCTCTATTGCTCGACCATGTACCCCAAGAAGCGGCAGGCCGACCTGATCGAGGCTTGGCCGCAGCTCCGCGAGGAGTTCCCTGACGCGGTCCTCGTCTTCGTCGGCGGCGGGCAGATGCTCGAGGAGATGCGAGTCAAGGCCAAGGCTGTCGACCCGGAACGGATCCGCCTCACCGGCCGAGTCCCCGAAGGCGTCGACTACCACTGGATCGCGGCGTGCGAGGTCTCGGTGATGTGCGGCGGCCTCGGGCTGGCCATCCAACAGGCCATGGCGTTCGGCAAGCCGATGGTGGTGGCCGACGAGCCGGGCGCCGACGGCGAGATCGTCGAGCACGGCGTGACAGGCTGGCGGTACCCCAAGGGCGATGTGGCGGCGCTGGCGTCGACCGTCGCCGGGATCCTGCGCGACCCTGCGGGAGCGTCCCGCGTCGCCCAGGTTGGAATGGAACGGGTCCGCCATGAGGTGAACATCGATCGCATGGTCGATGGCTTCATGGCCGCCCTCGAGAAGGCCGGCGTGTTCGGCCAAGGACATTGACATGCGAATCAGCGTGCTTGGATTGGGATATGTCGGCGCCGTCTCGTGCGGCTGCCTCGCTGCGTTGGGGCACCACGTCATCGGCGTCGACGTGGTCAAGGAGAAGGTCGACCGCATCGGTCGGGGCGAGAGTCCGATCATCGAGGCGGGGATCGACGAGATCCTCCGCAAGGCCGTCGCCGACAAGCTGCTGACCTCGACCACCGACGTGGCCGGCTCGGTCCGCGACTCCGACGCGGCGCTCGTCTGCGTGGGAACGCCGAGCAACCCCGCTGGCGGCGTCGACTCCACGTACCTCGAGCGCGTCTGCCGCCAGATCGGCGAGGCGGTCAAGGCCCAGAACCGCGACTTCTACTGCGTGCTGAGCCGCTCGACGAGCCTGCCGCCGGTGCACGCCATGCTCATGCGGATCCTCGAGGAGTCGAGCGGCCGCCCCCTCGGCAAGGGCATCGGCTACGTCTGCCACCCCGAGTTCCTGCGGGAAGGCGCCGCCGTCTACGACTTCTACAACCCGCCCAAGATCGTCTTCGGCGCGACCGACGCCCGGAGCGAGGCCCTGTGCCGCGATCTCTACCCGGGCATCGCCGCGGAGAGCTTCTTCGTGCGGCCGGAGGTGGCGGCGATGGTGAAGTACGCCGACAACTGCTTCCACGCCCTGAAGGTCACCTTCGGCAACGAGATCGGCCTGATCTGCAAGTCGCTGGGCATCGACTCGCACGCGGTCATGGACATCTTCTGCAAGGACCGCAAGCTCAACATCAGCGACAAGTACCTCAAGCCCGGCAATCCCTTCGGCGGTTCGTGCCTGCCCAAGGACCTCCGCGGCATCCTCGACGCCTCGCGGGTCACCGCCACGCCGCTCCCCATGCACACGGGCATGCTCGAGTCGAACCGCGTGCAGATCGACCGGCTGGTGAAGCGGATCGTCGCCCAGAGCGGACGCGCCCCGCTCGGCCTGATCGGCCTCGCCTTCAAGGAGGGCACCGACGACGTGCGCGAGTCGCCGATGGTCTACCTCATCGAGCAGCTCCTCGGGAAGGGCGTGCCGGTCCGGATCTACGACGAGCACCTCGCCGTGCAGAGCCTGGTCGGCAGCAACAAGAGCTTCGCCCTGGAGAGCATCCCGCACCTCGCGGAACTCCTCTCGACCGACCTCCCCGCCGTGGTGAAGGCCTCGAAGACGCTGGTCATCAACCACCGCCTCGACGCCAAGCGCTGGGCGGCGGCCAATGTGACGCCGGCCCACAAGCTCATCGACCTCATCAACATCCCCGAGCTCCGCAGCCTCGCCGGCTACGACGGGCTCTACTGGTGATCCTGCCGCCAGACCGCTGAGCGCCCCCCATGTGCGGAATCTTCGGCATCGTCTCCCGCCACGGCATCCTCCCCGAGGACAACGAGCTGCTGCGCCGGCTCGCCGACTCGTTGGTGCACCGCGGGCCCGACGGCGAAGGCTTCCACCGCGAGCCGCACGTGGCGCTCGGCATGCGCCGCCTGGCCATCATCGACCTCGAGGGCGGCTGGCAGCCGCTCTTCAACGAGAACGAGGAGATCGCCCTCGTCGGGAACGGCGAGATCTACAACTTCATCGAGCTCCGCAAGGAACTCGAGTCGCGCGGCCACCGCTTCCGGACCGGCAGCGACTGCGAGACGATCATCCATCTCTACGAGGAGCTGGGGCCCGACTGCGTGCACCGGCTCCGAGGCATGTTCGCCTTCGCCCTGTGGGATCGGCGGCGGCAGACGCTCCTCGTGGCCCGCGACCGGATCGGCGAGAAGCCGCTCTACCTCGCCCAGCCCTCGCCGGGCCGGCTCGTCTTCGCCTCGGAGATGGGGGCGCTGGTCGCCTCCGGCGCGGTGCCGTTCGAGCTCGACGACGCAGCGGTCAAGCTCTACTACCACTACGGCCTCGTCCCCGAGCCGCTGGCCATGGTGAAGGGCGTCCGCAAGCTGCCCGCGGGACACCTCCTCCTGATCAAGGTCGATCCGGTCGCCGGCTCCTTCAACATCGACGAGCGCCGCTACTGGAACATGGAGGACGCCCCGCCGATCGAGGCGGATCCTGTGCGCACCGTGCGCGACGTGCTCGATGAGGTGGGTGAGCTGATCATCCGCTCCGACGTGCCGGTCGGCGTGGCCCTCTCGGGCGGCATCGACTCGAGCGCGATCGCCTCGCTGGCGGCCCGCAAGTACGCCAAGGGGCAGATCCAGGCCTTCACCATCGGATACCCCGGGCGGCCCGTCCAGGACGAGCGCTCCATGGCCAAGGAGCTGACCGACCACCTCGGCATCCCGCTCCACACCATGGAGCTGTCGGTCGAGGAGGTGGTCCGGAGCTACCCCGAGGTTTGCTTCCGTCGCGACGACCCGATCGCCGACATCGCCGGCCCGAGCTACCTCGCGGTCATGCGGCTCGCCCGCAGCAAGGGCGTGCCGGTGATGCTCATGGGCCAAGGCGGCGACGAACTCTTCTGGGGCTACCCGTGGGTGGCACGCTGCGTGGCGGAGTCGGAACGGAAGCGGAAGCTCCGGGCCGGCGAGGCCGGCATCGGAGCCTACCTCACCATGCGGAAGCCGCCGATCTCCTACACCCAGGGCGTGCAGTGGCTCCGCGACGGCGGCGGCTTGATCGACGGGCTACGACGCTATCGCCAAGATCGTGCCACCCATCCCGATCGGCTCGCCTTCTACGACCGGAACGGCCACTTCCGCTCGGCGAGCGCCCTGCTCGGCCTGGCCTCGACGCAGGCCTTCGCGGAGCGCACGCGGCAGGTCGATCCGGCGGCCCTCTTCACCGGCCGCGACCTCTGGGGACGGATCGACATCTCGATCACCCGCCTCATCTGCGAGACCTACCTCCTCTGCAACGGGATCACGCAGGGTGACCGCTTGAGCATGGCCACCTCGGTCGAGGGACGGCTGCCACTCGTCGACTACCGGCTGATCGAGACGGTCATCGGGCTCCGCAAGGCCCAGCCCGACCACCGGCTGCCGCCAAAGGCCTGGCTCATCGGCGCCGTCCGCGACCTCGTCCCGCCGTTCGTCTTCGAGCGTCGCAAGCGAGGCTTCACGCCGCCGTGGAAGGACTGGGCCTTCGCCCTCGCCGCGGCCTATGGCCAGGACCTCGTGGATGGCCTCCTCGTCGGGCGCGGCGTCCTCCGCCGCGACGCTGCCGCCGAGATGTCGCGCTGCGTGTCGAGTATCGGCACGCCGCTCCCCCTGGCCATGGAGTCGCTCGTCCTCGAACAGTGGTGCCGCGGCATGGCCGCAGCCGCCGATCGGCAACCGGTGCGCCGCGTGGAGCAGGTGGCCACGTGAGCACGACCGCCGAGGAGGCACCGCACACCGAAGCGAGCCTCCGGCGCTCGGCCAAGATCGGATCCGCCTTGGCCCTCGTCCAGACCGTGGCCGGCAAGGCCACCACCGTGGTCGGGCAGCTTGTCCTGGCATGGTTCCTCACTCCCGCCGAAACCGGCCTCGCCAATCTCGCGACGAGCATCAACGGGCTGCTCATCTTCTTCAACCCGCTCATCATGAGCGACGTCTTGCTGGCCCGACGCAAGACCTTCGAGGAGGACGCCGCGCCGGCCTTCTGGAGCACGATGCTCCTCGCCCTGGCGACCATCGCCTTCCTCCTCGCCATCGCCTTCCCCATCGAGAACTGGAGCGACAAGCCGGGGCTCGCCCTCCTGCTCGCCGTCCTCGCGGTGCGACCGCTCCTGATGGTGCTCCAGCTCATCCCGTACACCGCCCTGCGAACCGGGCTTCGCTTCGGGTCGCTCACCACCTCAAACGTGACCACCGCGGTCGGCTCGATGCTCCTGGGGATCGGCCTCGCGGCAGGCGGCGCGGGCGGCTACGCGATCGTGGTCCCGCAGGTCGCAGCCCTCTTGGTCGGGGCGATCATGTTCATCCGGGCGGCGCGGCCGCTTCCGCCGCTCCCATTCCAGCTCCGGGGCGCCAAGCCGCTTACCCGAGCCTACACCGTCGCCTCGGCCGGCCAATACTCCCACGCCATCTCCCTCTTCATCTCGTCGCTGCTCGGCTTCGCGGCAAGCGACGCCGAGACCGGACTCTTCTTCTTCGCCTTCAACCTCTCGGCGCAGATCAACGGCGCCTTCGCCTACAGCATCAGCCTGGCCCTGCAGCCGATCTTCGCCCACCTCGCCCACGACCGGCCGGCCCAGCTCCGCTCCTATTTCCGCAACACGACCGCGATCGGGGTGGTCACCACGCCGATCTGCGTGCTCCAAGCCGTCCTCGCGATCCCCGCTCTTCATCTCTTCTTCCCTGAGCGGTGGTGGCAAGCCTCGACCGTCCTCCTCGTCCTCTCGATCGGCCAGCAGTTCTATTTCGCCATGGGCTGCACCGCGTCCCTCTTCAAGGCCCAGGGCCGCTTCACCGCCTACTTCCTCTGGCAGACCATCCAGTCGGCGCTCCTCGTCCCCGCGGTGGCCGCCGCGGTCTGGATGGTCGGGCCCTGGCTCGAGGACAGGTACGGCATCGCCCACGGCCGGGCCTTGGCCGTGGCGGTCGTGATCGCCGTCCAATACGCCATCTCCTGCCCGGCCGGCGCGTTCGTCGCCACCCGCGGCCAGCCCGGCGCGGGACGACAGGTCTTCCTCATGTTCGCGGTGCCGATCGGCGCCGCCATGCTGGCCGGTGCGGTGGCGTGGCCGCTCACCCTCCTCTTCCCGGACGGGCGCCTCGCTGCATTCCTCACCTGCGCGATCACCACTGCCGTCTTCGCCGTTGCCTACCTCGCCTTCCTGCGGCTCTTCAGCAAGGATCTCGCCAACGCCCTCGTGGCCAACGCGGCGAACGGCATCCGCCGCGCGTTGGCCCGGCTCTCGCGCCAGCAGGGAGACGCCTGACCATGCGCATCGTCCACGTCCTCGACACGCTCGACCCGATCGACGGCGGTCCGCCGCAAGTCTGCATGCGGCAGGCCTCGGCCCTGGCGGCGCTTGGACACGACGTGGCGATCCTGCACTGCAAGCCGCCCCCCGATCGCGTGGCGGCGGTGCGTTCGACGATCGAGACGGTGCCGGGGCACGAACGCGTCACCGTCCTCGAGCTCGATCGCGAGGACCTCTTCCGGTTCTCCGGCCGGGCCCGGGCCGGCAGCCTCGACCAGCTCCGCGGCGCGGACTGGCTCCCACTGCACCAGATCTGGCATCCGATGCTGCGGGCCGTGGCCCGCTGGGCCCGCGGCCAAGGCATCCCCTACTCGATGCGCCCAGCCGGCTCGCTGTCGCGATGGATGCTCTCCCAGAAGCGATGGAAGAAGCGGCTTGGTCTCGCCCTCGGCTACCGGGCAATGATCGACGGGGCGGCGTTCCTCCAAGCCCTGAACAAGGACGAGGCCCACGAGATCTCCTTCTTCGGTCCGCGCGTCCCGGTCGAGGTCCTGCCCAACGGGATCTTCCCCGAGGAGATTGCGCCGCTTCCTGAGCCCGGCGCGTTCCGGGCCCGCCGTCCGCAACTTGGCCAGCGCCGTTTCGTCGTCTCCGTCGGCCGCCTCCACTACAGCAAGGGCTACGACGTCCTGGTGCCGGCCTTCGCCCGCGTAGCCAAGACCATGCCCGACGTGGACCTGGTGCTGGTCGGGCCCGATGGCGGCAAGCAAGCGGACCTCGAGGCGACGGCCCGCGCGCTCGGCATGGCGGAGCGCGTCCACCTGATCGGCCCGGTGTACGGCAAGCAGAAGTTCGAGGCCCTGGTCGATGCGTCGGTCTTCTGCCTGCCGAGTCGCCACGAGGCGTTCTCGAACGCAATCACCGAGGCCCTTGCCTCGGGATTGCCCTGCGTGGTGAGCCCCGGGGCCCACTTTCCGGAGATCGCCGAGGTCGGCGCGGGCCTCATCGTCGAGATCGAGGAAGCGGCGATCGCCGATGCCCTGCTGGCGATCCTGAGCGATCCGGCCAGGGCGGCCGCGATGCGCACTGCCGGGCAGCGCCTGGCTCATTCCTTCCTCTGGCCCGAGATCGCCAAGCACCTGGCGGATCTGTTCACGTCCTATCGGGCGAAGCTCACGACTCCTGCCAGGCGATAGCCGGCTGCCCAAGCGCCGCCCGCACGAACGCGTCGGCCATAGAGTCGATGTTCCAACCGCCGCGCCGTTCCACCGTGGCGAGGGCGAGGGCGCCCATGCGGGCTCTGGTCGGTGGGTCGCCCGCAAGCGAGCCGATCGCGTCGGCCAGCGCGGGGACGTCGTTGTCCCGAACCAGGAAGCCGTTGTCGCCCGGCCGCAAGGCGTCGATCTCGGGGCCGTGCGGCAAGCGATCCTCGCTGGTCACGACCGGCAAGGCGTAGCCGAAGGCATGGAGAAGGCTCAGCCCGATCGCCGCCGGGATGGCGAGGCACGCGGCGCCGAGCATGAAGGGGGCGAGACGCTCCTCGTCGTAGATCGGTCCTTCGAAGCGGACCGCGTCGGCGAGCCCGCGCTCCCGGGCCAGGGCCTCGAGCGTGCTCCGCTCCGCGCCGTCGCCGATGAAGACGCAGCGCAGGTCGTCGCCCGCGGCGCGCCGGGCGGCCACTGCCTCGAGGAGCAGGCGAGGGCGCTTCCACGGCTCCATGCGGGCCACGAAGAGGGCGTAGCGATGACGAGCGAGGCCTCGCTCGGCGAGGAAGGCGTCGACCAAGTGGTCGGGCCAGTGCAGCCGGGCGGCCTGGGCCCGGGAAAGGTCGGTCGAGTTGGGGGCGACGTGCACGCGCTCCGCCGGATATCCCGAGCGGACGAGCCGGGCCGCGACGCTCGGGCCGTAGACGACACAGCGGTCGGCCAGGCGCAGGATGCGGTCGCCGAACCATCGCCGCGACCGGCTCTCGGTCTTCCCGATGCCGTGTCCCCAGAGGATGACCCGCACTCCGTTGGCCCGCCCGCGGAGGAGAGCGGGAACCAGATGCACCTCGCGCGAGGCCCACGGAAGGATGACCGCGTCGGCGCCGCGACGGTCGACGGCGCTCCACACGCCGCGCTGCATGACGAAGGGTCCGCGTTCGAGATAGGTCGCCTGCACACATCGGAATCGCTCGCTGCCCGCAAGGCCTTCGAGGCTGCCGAGGCGCCGTCCGAGATCCGCCCACACCTCGAGGTTGACTTCGCTCCGCGCCGCGAGCGCCGCGAACACCGGCTCGCGGTATCGCGGGATGATGGGCTGGACGATGCGGAGGCGGAGAGCCATGGGCTTGCAGCCGTCAAGTGGCGCCGAGTCCGGCGACGTCGAGGGTCCGGCGGGCGATGATGGTCCAGTCGAAGCACCGTTCGACGCAAGCCCGACCCGCGGCGCCCAGGCGGTCCCGCAGCCCGCGATCGCCATCGAGGCGTTGCATCGCGTCGGCGAAGGCAGCGGTCGCACCGCCGGCGAGGACCACGCCGTCCGCTTCGCCTCGCGTCGGGAGGAGGCATCGTTCGCCGAGGATGGCCGGCGCGGCGCAGGCCATCGCCTCGACCACGGCCAGTCCGAACCCCTCGTAGCGCGGGCGGTGGACGAAGGCGATGGCGTCGGTCAGGACCTCAAGCTTGCGGCGGTCGTAGAGTGGGCCGGTGAAGACAACCTCTGAGGCAAGCTGGGCCTCGGCCGCCCGGCGCTCGAGGCCGGGACGCTCGCCCCAGTCGGGGCCGACCAGGACAAGCGAGGCAGCGCCGCCGCGTCGGCGGTACTCGATGAAGGCGTCGAAGAGGTCGCCGAGTCCCTTCACCTCGTCGAGACGACCGACGAAGACGAAGTAGTCGCGGCCAAGGGTGCGTCTGAACGCGCCAGGGACGACCGGTCCGAAGGCGGCGAGGTCGACACCGTTGGGGAGCACCGTGGAGACCGCGACACGCGCGATCCGGTCGGACTGGGCGGCCTCCTCGTCGTTCAGGCAGAGCACCCGGCGGGCTTCGGCCAGCATGCGCCGCCAGCCCAAGGTGAGCGCGGCTCTCTTTCGACCGGACCGGTCGTGCATGCAGGAAGGATGCAGCGCCCCGTGCGTGCTCAGCACGTACGGGACATGCATGCGCCGCGCCGCCCGCGAGGCGGCCAAGGCGATCGGATTCCAGACGCCGTGGATGTGGACGAGGTCGGGTCGGACGGAGAGGGCCGTCGCAACCTCGCGGAAGTCGCCGTACAGGGCGCCAAAGAGCCGTTGGCGCGGGACGCGTTCGATCTGCACCTGATCGGCGCCACGAATCGACTTGAGGAGCTCCCCGACGCCATCCGGCGCGGAGCCTCGCGCCTCGCAGACGATGGCCACGTCGTGGCCGTCGCGGGCCTGCGCCGCGGCGAGCGCGGCGCAGACCACAGGCGGACCTCCGCGGTCCGGATGCAGCCCTTCTATGGTGTGGACGATCCGCAAGCCGCCCGCCCGTCAGGCGAGCACGATGCGCCCCTCCATCTCGCGATGGAAGGCCCGCAGCGCGTCCCGGCTGTCGACGACCAGGCGAGCGTGCTTGGCGATCGTGGCCCAGTCGAACGCGGCGTGATTGGTCGAGACCACCACGCAGTCGTAGGACTTCAGGGTCTCCGCCGTGATCGGCACGCTCTTCATCTGCAGGTCGTGCTTGCGCCCGGCCCAAGTGGCCGGAACATGCGGGTCGCTGTAGTCGACCTGGGCGCCCTTGTGCTTGAGGATCTCGATCAGCTCGAACGACGGGCTCTCGCGGACGTCGTCGATGTCAGGCTTGTAGGCGAGGCCGAGGACGAGGACCTTCGATCCCTTCACGCTCTTGCCGCGTTCGTTGAGGGCTTCAGTGGTCCGCTCGACCACGTAGTGCGGCATGGCGGTGTTGATCTCGCCGGCGAGCTCGATGAAGCGGGTCGACTTGCCGACTTCCTTGGCCTTCCAGGTGAGGTAGAAGGGGTCGATGGGGATGCAGTGGCCGCCGAGACCGGGGCCCGGGTAGAACGGCATGAAGCCGAAGGGCTTGGTGCTGGCCGCGCGGATGACCTCCCAGACGTCGATCCCCATCGGCGTGAGGACGGTCTTGAGCTCGTTGACCATCGCGATGTTGATGCAGCGGAAGATGTTCTCGAGGAGCTTGGCGCTCTCCGCGACTTCGGCGCTCGACACCGGAACGACTTCCTTGACACCCTTGCGGTAGACCGCGGCGGCGAGCTCGGTGCTGACCTCGTCAAGACCGCCCACCAGCTTCGGGATGGTCGAGGTGGTGTGGGTCTTGCGGCCCGGGTCCTCGCGCTCGGGGCTGAAGGCGCCGAAGACGTCGCGGCCGAGCTGGAGGCCCTTGGCCCGCTCGCCAGCGGCGGCGAAGACGGCCGGCATCATGTCGTCGCGGGTGGTGCCCGGGTAGGTCGTCGACTCGAGGATGATCAGCTGGCCGGCGCGGAGGGTCTTCCCGATCGCCTCAGCCGTCTGGAGGATGTACGAGATATCGGGTTCCTGATGCCGGCCGAGCGGGGTCGGAACCGCCACGATCACGACGTCCGCCTCGCTGAGCCGGCTGAAGTCGGTGGTCGCCTCGAAGCGGTCGCTCTCTGAGAGCGTCCGGATCATCTCGGCACCAAGGTGCTTCAGGTAGTTTTCCTTCTTCTTGATGCACTCGATCTTCCGGGGATCGATGTCGAACCCGAGGATCGGCATCCCGCCCTGGTGGATGGCATGGGCCAGTGGCAAGCCGACGTAGCCAAGACCGATGACGCCGACGACGGCCCGGTTGGTCTTGATCAGCTCGCGGAGCTTCTCGGCGGCGGGAGCGACGGCACGCGTGGTGGCGGAGGAGGTCATGGAAATCGGCTTTCTGCTGGCGTTGGAAGTGCGATGGGAAGGGAAGCGTAGCGACCACCCGTGGACGGGGTTCGCTGATCTGTCAGCCCTGGAGGCTGACCCGACGGCCGGGCGCGGAGCCGGAAGGAACCGGCTGGCTGCTCACGCCTGGTGCCTCAGCGTCATTCTGACGTAAACCGCCCGAGCCCAGTTGCTGCATGAGCAGCCCCCAGGTCTCCCGCTCGTACTGGAGCAGACCGAGGACTTCCTGGACGATCTCGGCGCTCTTGGAGATGCTCGCCTCCACCATGCGCTTGAACATGAAGGTGTAGAGGGCGGCCAAGCGCTTGCAGAGCTCGGCATTCATCTCCGGTCGAAGGCTGCAGATGAGCTCCGTCAGGATCGCTTGGCACTTGGTGGTGCCTTCGAGGGCGGTCTCCAGATCGCGGGTCTCGTAGCCCCTGCGGGTTTGCTCGGCGAATCGGATTGCTCCGTCGATCAGGAGCATCCGGAGCTCCGCCGGGGAGGCCGTCGTGACTTTCGTTCGGAGATAGGCCTGGGTGGGGTCAGCCGTCATGGTGTCTTCTATCGGCCCACATCGGTGGTGACTTCGGCTCCGTTCGGCAGCCGCGGCGTGCCAATCCAGCGGCTAGCCGGGGATCCCGCCGCCCGGCTGCCCTTCTCCGAGGTCAACCCAGGGTGCCAAGGATCGAGCTCAGGGCGCCCTGTTGACCCTGCAATTTCTGCAGGGCGGTCTCCATGTCTTGGAACTGCTTCTGGAGGCGGGCCCGCTTGCTCTCGAGCTTGGTATCGAATTCCTTGATCCGATTGTTGGCCCGATCGATCAACTCTTGGAAGTTCTTGCTCGCCCGCGGCAGGGCGCCATCGATGGTGTCGGTCATCGACTTCATGGCCTGGTCGATGAGATCGCCGAAGCCCAAGGCGGTGTTCACGATGGAACTTGAGCCGACGGTAACCCCCGGCAGGAATGCCGTGGGAGCCACCGTCTGCTGCTCGAACGTCACGAAGAGCTTCTCGACAGCGGTAGGGTCGTTGGCGTAGGCGGCGTCGAACTTCGCCTCGTCAATCGTGAGGTTGCCGTCCTTGCTCACCTTAATACCGACTTGGCTCAGGTACTGGTATTGGCCTTCGACGTTCTTGCCCTTGCCTTGGATGGTGGAGAACAGAACTTGTCTGGCGCGCGCCAGCGTCGGGTCGCCCAGGAGAGGCCCCTTCTTCTCCGTGTCGATGTCGTAGGAGTCGTACTGGTCGATGCGACCGATGGCGTCATTGAAGGCAGCGATGAAGTCCTTGACGGACTGTTTGATGCCATCGACATCGCGCTGCACGTCGATCGTGATCGCCGTGTCGGACGGCTTGAGCACCTTGACGTCGAGGCCGCCCACGACGTCGGTGAATGTGTTCGTCGAGCTGCGAAGGAGAAGCCCGAGCGACGGGTCGGAATCGCCGAAAAAGACCTCGGCATCGCGGCCCTCGCTGATCGCTGTCAGACCGAGATTCACAGAGCCCGAATCGATCAGCAGCCTGCCGCCGGAGCCAACGACGGTGCTCGCGAGCGACATGTAGAAGGGCGTGCCGCCGGCACCGGTGTTCACGAGCGAAGCGCTGACCGGGACTCCGGCGGCGTTGATCTTCGCAATCACCTGGGTGAGCGTGTCGGCTGTGGCGAGGTCGACGGTCTTCTCGTAGGTGCCGGTGATGGATCCACCGACTGTGGATGCGGTCCCCGCTATCCCGAGTGACGCCGCCACGCCGCCACCGACATCCTCTACCTTCATCTTGGACGTAGGTGTGTCGGTGTTGGTGTCCACGAGGATGATGCCGTCGCCGTGGTCATTGAGCCGGGCTTCGATGAACAAGCCGCGGGAGTTGATCTCCCGCATCACGTCGTAGAGCGTCGACGTGTTGCTATCGATGTCGACGGTGGCCGACTCGCCGGACGAGTCGGTGAGCTTGAAGGAGCCGGTGCCGATCCCCTTGCCGTAGTTCAGCCGCGCGACCGACATCGCCTCGGAAATGTAGCGGAGCTGCAGGTTGCCGCCCTTCAGCTTCCCCGTCGAGTCGCCCACGCCGTCGATCTTGAGCGCGGTGGCCGCATCACCGCTCAGCCCGAGTTGCCCAGCTCCACCGCTCGAATCGGTGACGGTCAGACTCATGTTGTCACTTGAGATCGCGACGGAGGCGAGCACGCCCGCGTCGGCAGCAGCGGTGTTGATGGCACTGACGATCTCGCCGATGGTCGAGTAGGCCGACAAGCCCGTGATCGTGGTGGAGTGATTGGCTGCGTCCGTAATGGTCAGCCCGTCGGCCCCGTTCATGCCGTCCCCGCCGTTCAGGGTCGAGGCGAGGACGGTGCCAGCGCCGGCGAGGATACGAGTGCCAGAGACCGAAGCGCCACTGAGGCCGAGAATCCCGAGATCGCGGGCGGTCCGTTCCGAGACCGCAACTCCCTGGCTCGAGCCGTCGGGGTCGCCGGCGAGAACGGTCACCGTGCCGCTCGCCGCCGTTAGCTGCAGACCCGTGCCGGCGCTGTTGATCGATGCGACCACCTGATGGTCGGTCTGCTCGTAGATTCGATCGATGATCTCCTGGATGGTCGACGCTTGCGGCGTCGAGACGTGGTTCTTGATCGTCGTGCCGACGATCGTGGCACCGCTGCCTCCCGAGGGACCTGTGTAGATGCCGAGGTTCGACGCTGTCTTCGATCCGTTCGGGCCAGCGCCGATCACACGAAGCGGGTCAGCGCCGCCGAGGGTGTCCTCCAACTCGAAGCCCTTGCCGTCGGAGCGAATGCGCATGACGACCTTGTCGTCGCCGAACTCGTCGGCAAGCGTGTCGTTCACTCGCGTGAGCATCTGCTGCACGGTGGTGACTGCCTCGTCTGCCACCGTGCCGTCCGTGTCGAGCACGGTCCCGAGATTCACCGAGACCTGGACACCGTTGGTGGCTCGCACTACGAAGTCGGCCGCATCGGTGCTGTTGATCTTCACGCCGGCCCCGTTGTTCAGGTCGGCAAGGAGCGTCGAGCCCTCGATTGGAAGATCCACGCGGCCCAACGTGATGTCGTAGGTATCCGTTCCAGTCTGGAGCTGGAAGTCGACGGCGTCGTCGCGAATGAAGACGCCGTTGCCATCGTTGAGCGAGGCCAGGGTGGTGAGACCCCCAAGCCGATTGAGCTGACTCGAAGTGATCGAGGCTCCACCGGTAGAGCCGGCTATGCCAAGGTCGCTTGCCATCGCACCACCCGCGAGGTCGACGACCTTGAGCTGGCCGCTGCCGAGCGACGAGTCGACGAGCTTGAGCCGCTCGTCAACGATGCTTGCCGTGATCGCGATGTCAGCGCTCGAGTTGATGCGCTCGACGATCTCGCTGAGCGACGTCGCGGCCGACAGGTCGATGGTGGCCGTGGCGCCGGACTTGTCGGTGATGGCGATCTTGCCGCGGCGCACCCCGGCGCCGCCGTTGAGCGTTGCGAGGTCGATGCCGCGAGCGACGCCGACGTCCCCTAGTTCGAACGTCAATTGGTCGAGACCCAGCGGCGAAGCGTTCTTTGTCGCGTAGCCCTGGGTCCGGAACTGGCTCGTGGCGGCCAGCCGCTTCACGAAGAGCTGATAGGAGCCGGGTGGCGTCGTCGAGTCGGCGGTGGCCGACGCGATCGTGTTGTCGCTCGTGGTCGCCAAGGCCGACTTGAAGACCTTCGCGGTCCGGAACTTCGCCGCCGCTCCCTTGAGGTTCAGGAGCCGGGCGTTGACATCGAGGAGCGCGGTTCGCTTGCCCGTGAGGGAGGCAACACGAGCCTGGAGCGTCGTCTTGGTGCCTGATTCAAGGGCAAGAAGCTGCTCAATCAACTGCGCCGAGTTGATGCCACTGACCAGTCCAACGCCACTTGAGATCGAGCCCACGGGAGGTCCTCCGAGATCGTCATCGGCTACAAGCGGTGCGCCAGGCGATCGTTGCGCGGTTCAGGAGCGAGCGGCCGCCGCATCACCCCGACGCGACGGCGGAAGCCGCGCCCGGCGCTGAGGCGTCAGGCGGACTCGCCTGCCTCGCTTGGTCACAGGATCTAGGCCGCTCGCCTCCAGAACCTGGGAGCGGGCGAGGCCTGGGCTTCAGCCGGCAACGAGATGGGCGGCGCGACCGTCCACGTCGGACTCCGGCCGCAGTCTCGGTCCAGGGAGAGGAGGTCCATGGCCCAAGGGCCGAGCTGCTTGTGGAAGAGCCGACGGAGGATTGCGACCTGCTGCTCCGCCTGACTAAGCGACGGGAATTCGATCGGCATGCAGCCCCCTGTTGACGCCGAAGAGGTCGGCGGTAACAGGGGATCGGACCATTCCTCCTCCACGTTGAGCGGAGGTAGGGAGCAAATGGGGAAGACCTCGATGCGCCGACGCAGCGAGACGGGCTCGTCGAGCGACTCAGGCGCGAGCCGGGCGCCGACAACTAACCGGCGAGGCTGAAGATGCGAGGCTGGAGGTGGCCTCGCTCTACGCGAGGGAGGCTGGCTGTATCAGAATCCTGCGTGATCGAATTCGAATCTGCCCCGATTGCGAGTCTATCGAAGTAGTTGAACGTAGAAGGCGGCCCTTCGCCGAACCGGCACCTGACCGATAGCGCTCGGGAATGTGCGCATGGCCCATCGGAGCGTCACGAGCGGGCGTGAGAATCTCGGGCGCGGGCAGTCAACGGAGATTGCGCCTGCACGAGTCGAGCGATCTGCTCGCAGTCCTAGGTACTCTCGGCACACCGACTTGGCGAGGCCTGTGGGGCCGTCTGCTCGAGCAACCGTTCGAACACAGGTCGCCTAGGCTGCTCGCGCTGTGAGTCCGCGGTGTGGACGCCCCGGCGACGACTGCATCGTCCAAGATGTTCCCCGTGGAACCTCACCGATTCGGACGCCGCCCTTGACCAGGACCGAGACCGCAAGTTCGCGCCTACAGGGTCTTTATGACTCATTGCCGTAGCCGAGCCTCGCCAGCAATCCGTCGAACTGATCCAACGTGAAGAACTCGACTACCAGTCGACCAGTGCCCTTCTTCCGCCCAAGCTGGATCTGGACTCGACTTCCCAGGAAGTCTCCGAGCCGCCTTTCAAGGTCGGCGAGATGTGCAGATGGCCTACTTGGTGCGGCTACCGCCGACTCCGGTGAGAGTTGTGTCTGCTGAACCGCGTGCCGGACTCGTCGCTCGAGCTCTCGAACAGACCAATCGCCTGCCATCGATGCACCAGCCAAGGTCTGCCGAAGTCGCACGTCCTCGATCGCCAAGAGCGCCTTGGCATGTCCCTGCGAGATGCGACCCCGTCGCACAGCGTCGAGGCAGAAGGGATCTAGGTCTCCCAGGCGCAAGAGATTGCTCACCGAGGCACGATCCAGCGACAGCCGCTCTCCGAGCTCCTGATGGGTCAATCCGAACTCCTCGATCAGCCGCCGGAGCGCCTCAGATCGCTCGATCGGATTCAGATCCTCTCGCTGAACGTTCTCAACGAGAGCCCACTCCGCAGCGGTCTGGTCATCGAGATCCCGGACAATGCAGGGTATCTTCGCGAGTCCAACAAGTTTCGAAGCTCGCCACCGCCGCTCACCCGCGATGATCTCGTATTCGCCTGTTGAGACCTCGCGGACCGCGATCGGCTGCATTATTCCCGCCCTGCGGATGCTCTCAGCAAGACTCTGCAGCGAAGCCTCCGAGAAATCCTTGCGCGGCTGCCTCGGATTTGGCTTCAAGGCTGCGGGTGCCAGCCACCGGATTGCATCTCCGGGAGCGGCAGGGCCCTCGGCCATTCCAAGGGGGCCTTCAGGCCCCGCCTGGAGGCGCGAATGGACCTCTCGCAGGTCTGGCAAGGCCGCCGGTGGGGTTCCATCCGTCCGCTCAAGCTCGGCCTGCTCAGCTGCCCCCATGCCCGCGACCACCGATCCGCCGCCGCTCTCAGCGCCAGACCTGGAAGCGTCCGAGCCCCCCGGCGCAGCGTGTCGTCTGTCTTCGGGAATCGCCGCGATTTGGACGGGGGCCGCGAGTAACGAGGCGAGCCCCCGGCCGAGCCGCTTTCCCGGTCGTTGATCATCGGTCGTCCGACCTTCCATGTCGATTCCTCCTCGTCTAGGTTTGTAGTTCAATGCCAACTACGAGTTATTGGATGTTCCACGTGGAACCTGTCAATCTAAGCGAACCGCAACGATCGCTCAAGCACCTCCGGATCACCGATCGTACTAGGTTCAATCTGCTCCCTTCCATTTCTAGACCGCTTTTGCGCCATTTGGCGTTGATTCTGATCCTAATTGTCGTCAATCTGCAGGATGCTCACAGTGCGGTGCCGTTCGTCGGTGGTGCTGTCTTCCGGTTGCCGGGACGCCAGTTCCCCCCGGACGTGCCCGTGTGCTCTTCATCGGTGTAGGCATCGCTTGGAGTCCCGACCTTGAGGCTCGGAAGGTGTCGCCGCCATCTCTCCGCGCCTCGTCACCAGTCCCAGGTCGCGCGTAAGCCGCGAGTCTCCTCCCCAGGACTAGTCCAGGACACCTCACGTACGGCCCGCCGAGGAATCGCCGCTCTGGCCCCATCCGACAGGTGGTCCGTGCGCCGAGTTCGACCACCTTGGCGATGCAACAACGTCGCGCGGCGCCCGATCCATCAGCACTGATCGCTGCTGCCGTCACCGTGCCGTGCTTGACCGAGATTCGCCGTTGCGATCGGGTCGCGCTCGTTCGCGCGATTGAGCCTGCTCGCGCGAGTCTGCGATCTCCGCTCGCAACGGCGTGACTGACTGATTGAGCCAGGCACACCTGTTAGCAGGTCTCAACGCATTCCGAGCCAGCCCGTCTGCGCTGCCGACATGCTCGCCAAGCGCGCCGCGGAGCCCGCATCGACTCGCCTCGCTGCACCCGCTGGTACATCTCGATGCACATACCCTCTCTCCATCCTCGTCAGCATGATCCGCCCCATTCTCCGTCCGCACGTCGCACCTCAAGCCGGGACGACCTCGCTTGGGCGGAAGCGAGCTCTCTCCGATTCGCGAGCGATCGGACGCTGACCTACGTACGCCCCAGACTCGGTCGTCGGATGACGGTGACCGTGGCGATCTCGCCTCGGTCCTAGATTGGCTACGCCGTAGCGAGTCTGGGCGATTGCGACCCGGCGCCACGCACATCACGGGCGAGCGCGAAGGCACAATGGACGGCGAGTTTCAGCAGCGAAGGAGGGACCGATCCAGGGAGCAGGTACTCGCCGCTCCCACAAGAGCCACCTCGCCGATCTCACCCGCGCGGTCCGCTCACGTCATCGAACGGTCGTGAGGTACTCCACCACGTCGCGGATCTCGTCGAGCGTGAGCACTTGAGTCATGTTGGGCATGGCCGACACCGGTCCGAATCCCTGAACGACGACCGCGTTCGGACTCACGAGCGACTCCAGGATCCGCTCGCGTGTGAGGCGAGTCCCGACCCCGTCCAACTTCGGCGCCGCGTCGCCACCCGTGCCAGCGATGGTGTGGCACTTGAGGCACGTGGCGGAGAGGTGGTAGTGCACGACGTCGAAGCCTCGCGCCGCATCACCTCCTTCTAGCGCCAAATCGAACCTCACAAGCGAGCCCTTTGCCTCAACGCTCTGCAGCCAGGCTGTGGCGTCCCTCGCCATCGATGTGCCCGCTCTTCGTTCCGCCGCCCGGAGCACATCGAGCCGCAGATTCGGATCCAATCCCCCTTGACGGAGCTCGGCGACCAGGGCATCGAGTGCCGCATCCGCCTTCGGGCTGGCGAGCCCTGCAAGTGCCGCGATAGCTGCTTGCCGCTCGCGCCGATCCTGAGCGCTCAGCGCGGCGGTCAGTACCTCGGCTCCACGCTCTGGATCTCGAGTCGCGAGCTGCCTGCGCGCCTCGGCTCGCAGGAGAGCCTGGTCGGAACCCAAGGACTGCTCGATCGCCTGCGAAGCCCGACTGTCGCCGTCCAAGCAGAGCTGGCGTAGGCACGCGATCCGCTCTTCGACAGGTTGCTTCGCGTCGACGACGATGTCGAAGCTCGCTCCGCCATCGAGCGGGATGCTGGCCGCGTTCGCCAGATCACGGGCGGCCGTTCGGATGGCCGGTGAACCGCGAGCGACGAGGCTCGGTAGCTTCTGCTTGAGCACAGCCTTCCACGCCTCGGCATCCTTCTTCCCGGGATCCACTGGCCGATAAGCGCCCATCACCCGATCTCGAGGACCGGGCTTTGACCAATCTGCGAGTCCCGCGAGCGCCTCGACGCGCATGGGCTCCGGGACAGCAGCCGAACGAGCAAGGTCGCCAAGGAGCGACGCCGCACCAGGGTCGTCGCTTCGGACGCAGGCGTTAATGATCCTACGAAGAAGCGGGGTAGCGAGGGGGTCCGACGTGCCGCCACCGATCGGGCGTTCGAGAGAATCGTCTGGAAGCTGCCAACCGACCGCGAGATGGTCGTCGCCGCCTCCCTCGGCATGTCGAGCCTCGACGTAGTAGCGCTTCCCGGCTTCGAGCATCACGGGCTGCGACACCTGATTCGGCTGCCCCGACCAATCGCCGCGGCTCGAGTAGCCTTCGACCCAGGCGATCTTCACCTTCTGGCTTGGATACTCGGTTGGGCTGAGATACAGCACCGAATGATCATCGCTCGCGATGAAGAAGGAGTAGGGGCCAGTGGCCGGGGCGGTGATTACCCCGCTGATTCGTTGTAGGTAGCGATCGCCGTCCTTTGGCTTCCCCTCGAATACGGTGACCGTCTCCTCCTCCGTCGCATGTGTCCCGAATCGGGGGTCCGTATCGAGGTTCGAGCCGCCCGCATCTGCGACATTCCGCCACACGTCGCGAGTGAAGGCCGCCTTTGCGACCGTTGCCGCAGAAGGTTCCACGAGGAACATTTTGCCTCGCTCGATGAGCCGAGGCATGGCGTCACGAATCGGCAGGTCGTTGATCGCTCGGGCGGCCTCCACCACGATCCGCTCGTCCTGGTCCTGGAGAAACCGCGCGATGCCAGGATCCGCCCAGCGCCGCATGACCAACGCTGCGCTCAGGCGCAATTCCGCTTGCGGCTCATTCGCCAAGCGCTGCACCGACTCGCGCTCGCCGATCCAGGCAAGAGCCATCACTCCCGCATGACGAAGGAAGACGTCCTTGCCGTCGTTCTCGGCGAGTAGCGCGATGATCTGGGGAACCGCCTCTCGCACGCGCATGCGCCCTAAGGCCATCGCTGCGAAGTAGCGCACCCGGGCCGACTCATCGCTCAAAGAGCGACCGAGCCCCGGCACAGCACCGATGAACCGTGCCTCGCCGAGCACCTTGGCCGCCTGGGCGCGGATCTCTGGATCCCGGTCATCGAGCCTACGAACCAGCGACTCCACCGCATCGGGCCACAGACCATCGCCGGCGATCTGACCGAGGGCCCAAATCGCGTGTACGCGAGCTAGTTGGATCTGCTCGTTGGCCGCGACATCGGCGAGCAATGCCACCGACTCTGGCCCACGGTCCGCCAACGCGAACTGGGCTCGCAAGCGAATTCGTTGGTCCGCATGCCCGAGCAGCTGCCGTAACTCGTCCGCCGACCGATGCGCAAATCCCTCACGCATGAGTTGGGCAACCTCGCGGATGCGAGGATCGCCAACGCGAGTTGGATCCCACACGGCGTAGATCTCGCCCGCGTTCTTACTCTCCCAACCGCCGCCCCAGTCGGTGATGTAGACCTTCCCGTCGTAACCGAAGTCCACATCGGTAGGCAGGACGTTCTCGACGAAGGGGTGCACATCGACGACCCGGAAACCAGCCCCATGCGGCTCGAGGCCGAAGGCGAGGACTCGGCTGTACGAATCGCCCCCGAGGAAGTCGCACAGGAAGAAGTGCCCTTTGTAGCGATCAGCCAGGCCGAGTCCCGGGTAGTGGGCGAGCCCAGACGGTCCGCTACCGACATGCGAGAGCGGCGGAAGGGTCCAGGCGGGCTGCACCTTCGAGTACTGCGTCGTCCGGTCCGGCGCGAGGTCTGGGCGCATCGCCCAAATCTCCTCTTGGTTCCATGGACCGCGGACGTTGCTGCCCTCCATCGACTGGTAGTCCATGCTCCAGCCGGTCTGTCCTCCCTCGGCGCAGTACACGATGCGTGCCTTGTCACCCGCGTCGGAGTTGTTGTCGCCGGTGAACAGATTGCCGTAATCGTCGAAGGCGAGCTCCTGCGGGTTTCGCAACCCCGTGTAGAAGAGCTCAAGCCCCGTGCCGTCCGGCCGACAGCGGAACACCGCGCCCGACCTGGGGTCCGCCAGGACGCGTCCGTCCGGCAACGTGATGTGGTAGCCGCGGTCACCGATCGACCAATAGAGCTTGCCGTCCGGCCCCCACGTCAAGCCGTGCATGTCGTGGCCGCGGAGCGCAACTCTCACACCGAATCCGTGCCAGACGGCGTCCTTCTGGTCCGCCTTGCCGTCATCGTTCGTATCGCGCAAGCGCCAGAGGTTTGGGATGTTCGTGTACCAGATGTCGCCGTCCCGCGCGACGAGGCCTGCCCCCGTTCCGTCGAGCGGCTCGTTGAAGGGCCCGGCGAATTCGGAGATCTTGTCTGCGACACCGTTGCCGTCGGTGTCCTCGACCCGGGTCACGCGATCCGCGTATCGACGGTAGTAGTCCATCCCGCCCTGGCGCTTCCCGGCCCACTTCTCAAACATCCTGAGGCGATCCTCGACCGTCTCGCTCTGGATGTCGTCCATGAGCCAGAACGCCGACGAGCGGTTGTCCTCGATCCCTCGCTCCTGCCGCTCGCTCTCGGCGACGAAAATTCGGCCGTGTTCGTCAATGCAGAACGCCACCGGGTCCTGCACGAGCGGCTCCTTGGCCCAGAGCGCGGCCGACATCCCGGGGATCGGCTTCACCTTCGCCGGTTGTCCGTACTGCGGGCGCGGCGGTCCCTGCTCTCTCGCTCCTCCCTCGCTCGGTGGCGGTGGCCGAAGCCCCAACAGGGTGGCCAGGGGAAGAAGCGCGACGATCGCTGCAAGGGACGCCCGGTTCATGCTGGTTGAGCCACCTCGTGTCCCGCCCCGACGGGAGGGTCCGGGCATGCTAGAGGCAGGGGAGGTGGGGTTGATGGCCTTGTCGACCCCAGTCGAGCCAGCGAAACGATGCAGGGTGTATCGAGACCACAGATGTTCTCGGACCTTTAGGCCCACTGCAGCATCACGCCCCTCGCCCGGCTGATCTCCGCCCTTCGCTCCGGAATCGGCATACGCTCCTCGCCCTGCCGGCTACCCCCGGCTCGCACTCGCACCACCACAGGACCGAATCCCATGCGCATCCGTTCGATCGCGTTCGCCGGCGTTGCCTCCTCCGTCGCCGCGCTCACCCTCCTCGCCGCCGCGCCCGTCGCCCAGAACACCGGAGCCGCTGCCCCAGCCAAGGCTGCCGCTCCCGCCGGCGCCGAGATGTTCGACGTCGACAGCACCCACTCGAAGGCCCTCTTCCGCGTTCAGCACCTCGGCGCCGGTCCCTTCTGGGGTCGCTTCAACGATGTCAGCGGCACCTTCAGCGCCGCCGACGGCAAGCCCGATGGCGTCAGCTTCGACATCTCGATCAAGGTCGACAGCGTCGACACCGGCACCGAGAAGCTCGACGGCCACCTCAAGAGCCCGGACTTCTTCAACGCCAAGGAGCATCCGAACCTCACTTTCAAGAGCACCGCGGTCAAGGCCGGACCGAAGCCCGGCTGGCTGGAGGTCACCGGCGACCTGACCATGAACGGCGTCACCAAGCCGATCACCGCGATGGTCGAGTGGACTGGCACGAAGTCAGGACCGATGGGCCGCCGCGCGGGCTATGAGGCGACCTTCACCGTCAAGCGGACCGATTGGAACATCAACTACATGGCGGAGGGCGGTGCCCTCGGCACCGACGTCCGCATCGTCGTCGGCCTCGAGGGTGTGGCGAAGAAGTGATCGCCCTCAACCCAACCCACTCGTGATCCCTGACGGTGGCTCTCGCCGCGATCGCACTCGGCATCGTCGGGCGTCGGCGCCCGTCCTTGTTCCCACCAGGCGCCGCCGCGGTGATCGGGGCGGGGGTCCTCTTCCTCTATTGGACGCAAGAAGGCCTCCCGCAGTGGCCACCGCTCCAGCAATGGCAGTCGGTCGCCTGGCTCGCCCTCACCCTCGTGGGCATGACCATCGCCGACGCCTTCCTCCGTCGCTCGCCCGAGGCATCCGTCGGTCACCGCTTCGCCATCGCGCTCCTCGCGGCGATCGCCGTCGCCACGATCCTGCGCGTACCGCTCGCTGGCACCCTCGCCCCGGCCCACGTCGCCGCTCTCGGAACGCTGGCTGTCGCCTCACTCCTCGCCCCGCTCGGAAGCCGAAGCCACGGCTTCGGGCTGCCCGCCTCGCTCGCGTTCACGGCCATCACCCTCGCACTCCTCCTCCTCCTCTCGCACTTCGCGAAAGCGACGTTCGTCGCCCTTGGGCTCGGCGCAGCGCTCGGCGCGACCGCCCTGGCCGCATGGTTCCTCCGCGCCACGCTCGGCTCCACGACCACCGTGGTCGTCGTCGCCCTCCTCGCAGCACTCGCCGCCATCGGCCGCGGCTATGCCGATGAGGCACGGCCTGCATTCCCGCACGTGCTGTGGACACTCCCTGTCCTCGCGCCCTTGCTGGCATGGACGGCCGAATGCCCCCGTCTCGCCCGGCGCGCTCCGCTCGCCGCCCTCGTTCGGGTCCTCGCTCCGCTTGCCCTCCTCGCGATCACCCTGCTCCTCGCCCTTGGCCTCGCTTCGGCAGCGCCGAGCGTCGCGGACGATCCCTACGCCGGCTACCGCTAACCATCGCCCCATCGACGTACGATGCGTGCGGCATGCCCCTCGGCACCCTCCTCCTCGCCCTCCTCTCGAACGTGCCGCCACCGGCGCCCGTCGAGCCCGTCCTCTCGCCGGCGCAACTCGCCTGGCAAGAGCTCGGCTGCTCCGCCCTTGTCTCCTTCAACATCAACACCTATACCGCCCGCGACGAAGGCCTCGGCACGGAACGCCCGATCGGATTCGACCCGAGTGAGTTCGATGCGGCCCAATGGGTGAAGGTCCTGGGCGACGGCGGGATCCGCAGCATGGTGGTCACCGCCAAGCACCACGACGGATTCTGCCTTTGGCCGAGCGCGACGAGCCAGCACACCGTAGCGGCGAGTTCGTGGCGCCGAGGGAAGGGGGACATCCTCAAGGATCTGGCGGCCGCATGCGCCGCCGCCGGCTTCGGCTTCGGCGTCGACATCTCGCCGCGCGACCTCCACGACTCGCCCGATGGCCCCGATGCGGCGAGCGACGAGCGGTGCCGGGCCCTTCTTGCAGAGATCGGCAAGCAGTACGGACCGCTCTTCGAGGTGCGCTTCGACCCCCCGACCAGCGGTCGGCTCGTGGTCGAGCGGCCGTACAACTGGTCGTTGTTCACCGTGGCGGTTCGCGCCGCGCAGCCCGACGCTGTGATCGTCGGTGACGACGGCCCCGACGCTCGACGCGTTCCCTACGCCCCAGACCTCGCGCCCCACGTCGGTCCGATGCCCGGCGAGGTCTTCGTCTCGATCCGCCCCGGCAACTTCTGGCGAAACAGCGAGACCGAGCGCGTGAAGTCGGTCCGGGCCCTAGTCGACCTCTGGTTTGCCACCGTCGGCCAGGGCTACCACCTTCTGCTTGGCGTCCCGGCCGATCGGCGCGGACTCCTTCCCGACCACGATGCCGATCGACTTCGCGAGTTCCGCGCCGCACTCGACGCCGTTTTCCGCCTCGACCTTGCTCGCCAAGCTCACGTGACCGCTAGCACGACTCGCGGCAACGACTCCCAGTTCGCGATCGCCGGCGCTCTCGACGACCAACCCGACACCTATTGGGCGACCGACGACGGCACCTCGAACGCAACCGTCGAAGCCCGTTTCGCCCATCCTCAGCCGGTCAACATCGTTTCCCTCGGCGAGTTCATGCCGCTCGGCCAACGGGTCGAGCGCTTCACCATCGAAGCCGAAGTCGACGGCCGCTGGTCGCGCGTCGCCGAGGGCGGCGAGATCGGCACGCGGCGCATCGTCCGCTTCCCGGCTCGCGACATCGACGACGGTCACCATTGGGAGCGACGTTCCGGGCGCGAGCATCCACTACACCCTCGACGGCAGCGATCCGACCGAGTCGAGTCCTCGGTACGCCGGCCCGTTCGAGGTGCGGCAGTCGACGAACGTCCGGGCCATCGCTGCCCTCGAGGGTGCCCGCAGCCTCTACCCTGCCGGCGTCCAGCTCACGCGCTTCGATGCCGCGAGTTTCCGGAACGGCATCCAACTCCTCGTGGCGCCGAAGCCTGGGCTGCGGCTTCGGCGCTTCGACACGGCGCTCACCACCCTCGACGACCTCCACGAAGTCGCCCCGGCCGACGAACGTGTGGTCGCTGACGTCGCCTTGCCCAAGGACCGGCCCGGCGACAACTTCGCCCTCGTCTTCGACGGCTACCTCGAGGTGCCGCAGGATGGGATCTACACCTTCTCCCTCTTCTCTGACGACGGCAGCCGCCTCTCGATCGGAGGCACGCAGATCGTCGATCGAGACGGCGGAGCGGTCTGGGAACAGCGGCAGGGGCGCATCGCGCTCCGCGCCGGCTGGCACCTCTTCCACCTGACCTACTTCGAGGCCGAGGGCGAGGAGCGCCTCCGGCTGCGATGGTCAGGCCCGGGCTTCCGCGATCAGCCGCTGCCACCCAGCGTCTTCGGTCACTGACGCCGGGCGCCCGGACCTCGAGGCGATCGTTACCCTGCCGCACATGGCTTCCGCTGCGTTCCCCGACCTCACCGCCGTCCCCTTCGTCGAACCGAACTCGAAGGCCGAACTCGGCTTCCGCCACTATCGGCCCGACGACCTCGTCGAAGGGAAGCCGATGCGCGACCACTTGCGGTTCGCGTCGGCCTATTGGCACACCATGCGGAACGGACTCGCCGATCCCTTCGGCGTGGCGACCGCCCACATGCCGTGGGATGACGGCAGCGACTCGATCGACAACGCCCGACGTCGCGTCCGGGTCTTCTTCGAGTTCCTCGAGAAGTGCCGCATCGACTATTGGTGCTTCCATGACCGCGACCTCGCCCCCGAGGGTCGCACGCTGGCCGAAAGCCACCGCCATCTCGACGCGGTGGTCGAGACGGTCCGCGAGGAGGCGGCCCGGACCAAGAAGCGGGTCCTGTGGGGGACGGCGTGCCTCTTCGCCCATCCGCGCTACGCGTCCGGCGCTGCCACGAGTCCATCGCTACCGGTCTTCGCCCACGCCGCCGGGCAAGTGAAGAAGGCGATCGAGGTCACCCACGCCTTGGGCGGCGAGGGCTACGTCTTCTGGGGCGGGCGCGAGGGCTACAGCTCGCTCCTCAACACCGACATGAAACGGGAGCGGGAGCATCTCGCCCGTTTCCTCCATATGGCGGTCGACTTCAAGAAGTCGATCGGCTTCCAAGGCACCTTTTTCATCGAGCCAAAGCCACGCGAGCCGAGCGTCCACCAGTACGACTCCGACGCCGCCGCCTGCCTCGCCTTCCTTCGGGAGTTCGATCTCCTCAGCGAGTTCAAGCTCAACATCGAGACCAACCACGCCACGCTCGCCGGCCACACCATGGAGCACGAGTTGGCCACCGCCCGCGACGCCGGCGCCCTCGGGTCGATCGACGCCAACATGGGCACCGACCATTGCGGCTGGGACACGGACCAGTTCCCGATCGACGTGGCCCTGACCACCCGGGTCATGCTGGTGGTCCTCTCGATGGGCGGATTCACGACCGGCGGCCTCAACTTCGACGCCAAGCGGCGGCGGGAGAGCTTCGACCCGGTCGACCTCTTCCACGCCCACGTCGCCGGCATGGACGCCTTTGCTCGGGGCCTCAAGGTGGCGGCCGCCATCCGGGCCGACGGCCGGCTGGCGTCCTTTCTCCAGCAACGCTACCGGAGTTGGGAGTCCGACCTCGGTCGCCGCGTCGAGCGGGGGGCCGTCTCCCTCCGCGACCTTGAGAAGCTCGCCCTCGAACAGCCTGAGCCGATCCTCGAGAGCGGCCGGCAGGAGATGCTCGAGGACCTCTTCTGGCGATTCGTGTAGGAGTCAAAAAACCGCCACGCCGCGGATCGGAAACGCGGCGTGGCGGCAGCGGAAGTGCGTCTGGTTCGACCCATCGAGTCCCCGTCGATTCCGGTCGATCCATCTACCTTCCGTGGACCCCGGCCGGTTCTCTCATCAGGTCGCAAGAAATTTCTGTTGCGTGGTACCCCCCCCATGAATCTCGCCCAAGCCCGTCAACTCCTGCATGACTGGGTCGCCAATCCTGCCCTCCGCACCCACATGGAGTGCGTTTCCGCCTGCATGGCGGCCTATGCCAGCACCGTCGAACCGGGGGAAGCCGAGCGGTGGGCGGTCTGTGGCCTCCTCCATGACCTCGACTGGGAGCGCCACCCGACCGCCGCCGAACACCCCCGGGTGGCGGTCGCTCACCTGCGGGAGCGGGGGGTCGATGAGGAGATCCTCACCGCCATCATGGGCCACGCGAGCTACACCGGGACCCCCCGTATGAGCCCCATGGCCAAGCACCTCTTCGCCGTGGACGAGCTCTCCGGATTCATCGTCGCCTGCGGGAAAGTCCGGCCCGATGGCCTCGCCTCCCTCGAGCCGGCAAGCGTCCGGAAGAAGATGAAGAACGCGGCCTTTGCCGCGGCGGTCAGCCGGGAGGACATGACCAGCGGGGCGGCTGAGATCGGTGCCGACTTCGACGCCCACTGCGCCCGGTGCATCGAGGCAATCCGGTCGGCCGGCGTCGCCTAGGCCCCCGGGCTGGCGATTCCCTGGAGTGACGTCGTTGCGGGAGGGACCGCGAGTCGCGATCCTCTCGCCGTGGCTTCCCAGCAACCAACCTCCCGTGGCGGCATTCCTCTCTGGGTCGGCGGTCTCGTGGCGTGCTGTGCCGTGGCAGCCGGAGCCGTCGTCTTCATCCTCTATAGGGGGCGCCCGGCTCCCACCCCCGGTTCGATCTCGTCGATCCAGTCGGAAGCGGAGCGACTCACGTCGCCGCCGCCCCCGAAGCGGAAGGCGCCGCGACCGGTGCCCCAATGGATCTGGTCGACGCCGACTCCGGCAGACGGGGAGAAGGTCCTCTTCGCCAAGGACTTCCGGGTCGACGCTCCGCCGGTAAAGGCCACGCTGATCCTCGCCTGCGACAACCACGCGGCGGTCGAGCTCGACGGGCAGCGCATCGGTTCGAGCGACGACTGGAGTCAGCCGCTCAGTATCGACATGACCAAGGCCCTCACTCCCGGCGAGCACCAGCTTCGCGTCGCCGCGCAGAACGATGGCAGTGCGGCGGGACTGGTGGCTCTCCTTCGGATCGATGCGGCGGACGGGACCCACACCACGATCGTCTCCGATCCGAGCTGGAACGTGCTCGCCGCCGACGGCACCGCCCACGCCGCCGTCGCGATCGGTCCGGTCGGATGCGCGCCGTGGGGGGCGATCGCGGGTCTGGTCAGCGGCGACATCGATCGCGGCATCGTGGTCCCCGAGGGGTTCGAGTGCGAGCTCGTCGCGACGGTCCCCCACGAGTTCGGCTCCGTGGTCAGCCTTTGCGCTCTGGCCGACGGCCAACTTCTCGCCGGCGTGCAAGGGCACGGTTTGGTCCGGATCAACCCCATGCCGATCGGTGGCGAGGCCGAGTCGACGCCCGTCACCCGCGAGCCCGTCGACATCGGCGGCTTGCAGGGTCTGCTCCGCGTCGAGAACACCATCTACGGCTGCTCCAACACGAACGCCGGCAACGGCATCTATCGCCTCGAGGACTCGAACCAGGACGGCACGCTCGACAAGGCCACGCTCCTCCTCTCCATCCCGGAACAGAACGGCGAGCATGGGCCGCACGGTCTCGCCCTCGGGCCGGATGGCCTGATCTACGTCATGGTCGGCAACCACACCCTGCCGCCGAAGCTCGACGGCGGCTCGGTGGTGCCCCAGCGTTGGGGCGAGGACATCCTCCTGCCGCGCCTCTGGGACGCCAATGGCCACGCTGTCGGCATCATGGCCCCGGGCGGCTGGGTCTGCCGCTTCGATCGCGAGGGGAAGCACTGCGAATTGGTCGCGATCGGCTTCCGAAACGCCTACGACATCGCCTTCTCGCCCGTCGGAGACCTCTTCTCCTACGACTCCGACATGGAGTGGGACATGGGCGCTCCGTGGTATCGCCCGACCCGCATCGTGCACGTCGTCCCAGGCGGCGAGTACGGCTGGCGCTCCGGTTCGGCCTGCTGGCCGTCGTGGTACGCCGACAGCCTGCCGCCCACCCTGGATGTCGGGCCGGGATCGCCGACCGGCGTTCTCTTCATGGGTGACTCGAACTTCCCGCCGCCCTGGCGCGACGCGATGTTCGCTCTCGACTGGACCTTCGGCACGATCTACGCGATCAACCTCGAGCCCAACGGAGCGAGCTACTCCGCGAAGCGCGAGGTCTTCCTCTCGGGCAAGCCGCTGCCGCTGACCGACGCCGTGATCTCGCCGCGCGACCACTCCCTCTACTTCGCCGTCGGCGGACGCGGCGCGGCCTCGGCCATCTACCGCGTGCGATGGACCGGTCCCGCCGCCACGCAAGCCCCGACCGTGGCTCACCGCACCGACGCCGCGGCGCGCCGCGTGGCCCTCGAAGGCTTGGCCCGCGACGGCGCCCCGGCCTCGGCGATCGACGACGCCTGGAGTTCACTCGGCGACAAGGACCGTTTCGTGCGCTTCACCGCCCGGGCCGCCATCGAGCACCAGCCAGTGGAGCGCTGGGCCGACCGGGCCACCAAGGAGACCAATCCGACCGCTGCGATCGAGGCCCTCATCGCCCTGGCCCGCTGCGGCGACGCCGCGCGTCGACCGGCGTTCCTCCAAGCCCTTGCTGCCATCGACTGGAACACGCTCGACACCGACCAGCGCCGCGGGCTGGCTCGGGCTCTCATGCTCGGACTCGCCCGGCTCGGGCCGGTCACGCCGGAAGAGCGGATAGCGATCCTGAAGGCGTGGGAGCCACGCTTCCCCTCCGACGACCAGTTCCTCAACCGTCTGACCTCGGAGATCCTCGTCTACCTCGACTCGATGGCCTTCGTGCCGAAGGCGATCGTCCTCCTCGAGAGCGCCGACGCCTCGCAAGAGTCCTTCGACCCGAAGCTCCTCTCGCGGAGCGATAGCTACGGCAACGTCATCCTGCGGATGGCCGCCGCCAGCCCGCAGCGCGAGCAGGTGCACATGGCAGCGATGCTCCGCCTCGCCAAGGAGGGCTGGACGCCCGCCCTCCGCGAGCGCTACTTCCGCTGGTTCGCCCAGGCCCGGCGCACGGCAGGGGGGCTCTCGTTCGCCGGCTTCCTCGAGAACATCCGGAAGGAAGCCCTTGCCAATGTGCCCGAGGCGATGCGGGCCAAGCTCGACAAGGCCTCGTCGCCGCAAGGCGAACTGCTCGAGGGCGACCGACCCCTTCCCAAGGGCCCCGGCCGGAAGTGGACCACCGCCGAGGTCGAGCGGATCGCCACCACCAAGGCCACCAACCGCGACTTCAAGCACGGCGAGCAGATGTTCGCCGCAGCGGGCTGCATCGACTGCCATCGTTTCGCGGGCCGCGGCAAGGCGGGCGGGCCGGACCTGACCGGAGTCGGCAACCGCTTCGGACCGCACGAGTTGGCTCAAGCGATCGTCGAGCCGAGCGCGGTGGTCAGCGACCAGTACCGGGCCATGGACCTCGTCCTCGCCGACGGCACCACGGTGACCGGTCGCGTCGTCTCCGAGCTCGGCGGCGAGGTGACGGTGATGGAGAACCTCCTCGCCCCCGACGCCTTGCGCACGATTCCGGCCGCCGACATCCGCGAGCGCCGGCCGAGCCCGGTCAGCCAGATGCTCTCCGGTCTCGCCGATCCGCTGAGCGAGGACGAGCTCGCCGATCTCCTCTTCTATCTCCGCACCGGCGGCGACGCCCGATCGGGCGGCTGAGAACGAAAAAGGGGCGCCCCGATGGAGGATCGGGGCACCCCGGAGGGAAGGGGGAGACCTTCGGTGTTCGGATCAGGCCGCGGCGCGGGAACGCGTCCGGCGGAACTTCGGGCTGCGCTCTTCCTTGCACTCGATCAGCTTGTCGAGGAGGTCGGTCGGCCCGGCTGCAGACAGGTCGGCGCCGATCTCTTCGGCGAGGCCAGGGGCGCGGTTGAAGATGCCGCCGCCAACCACGATCTGCATGTTCGGGCAGGAGTTCAGCTCACGCAGCGTGTCGATGAGGACGCGGATGTTCGGCGCGTCGCGGTTGCTCGAGGCGAAGAGGAGGAGGACGTCCGGCTCCTGCTGGCCGACTTCCTCGAGGATCTCGTCGTTGGCGACCCCGCCACCAGCGAAGAAGACGTCGTAGCCGTCGGACTCAAGCAGGTCCGCGACGAGCTGGCCGGAGAGCTCCTCGGGCTCGTTCGGGCCGCAGAAGAGGCAGACCTTGCGGTTCCGCCGTGCCTTCGGCGTGTAGCGGGCCTGGGCCTGGTCGACCAGCGTGCGGAGCAGCCGGGTCGCGTAGTGGTGGGCGAGGTTGGTGATCTGGTCGTTCCGGTGGAGGGTGTGCACCATCTCCAGGGCCGGCCAGAAGAGGTCGCGGGTCACGTCCTCGGCAGCGATGCCGGATTCGTAGAGGTCGGTGACGAGCGAACGGGCCGCGGGACGGTCACCAGAAACGAGGTGGCCGAAGAATTGCTCGAGGGTCGCTTCAAGGTTCATGGGAGAGACAGTCGTCCGGGGGGTTGCTTCGCGTCCTCCACGCGCTGCAACCGGATCAAGTGTTCCCCGAGATCCTCCCGGGCGTCCGTCGTGCACCCACTCGCGGCAGGTGACGCGACTTGTTTCGGCGCTCGGGTGACGATCACCACACGGCACGAAACTTGGCCGATAATGCGCCGCGACGGAGCTGGAGCTGCGCTTATCGGCGACTTCTGCCCAGAGGCCCGGACCGCGAACCCCGCTGGCGCTAGCAGGAACGCGGTTCGAGGGAGATCCATCGAGTGGCATTCGAACGCGGGAAGCTCTCCGACCTCGTGGCCTGCCTGGTCCTCTCGCTGTGTGCTGCAGCGATTGTCGCCGGGTGCGCGCTGCGCGGCGAGCACCTTGCGTGGGCTCTCCTCGTTCTCGCCAGCGCCTGCGCCACGCTCGGCTGCGCGTTCCCGCATCGCGTTCGTCTGGTCGGCCTGAGCGTCGCCCTTGGCGTACCGCTCGGACATCTCGCTGCGCACGCCCTCGGACTCAAACATCCGACGCCGTCGGCGCATCTCCTCTGGATCGTCCTGCCGATCGTGCCGGCAATCGTCGCCGCGTGGCTCGGTGGCCTGCTCCGCCGCGCAGCGTCGGGCAGCAAGGCGTGACGGTCAGCGCGCCGCGCGAAGCACCGGCACCCGGCGCAGCGCGAACGCCGACACGCCGATCGCCACGAGGGCAGCGCTGTCGACGGTCAGGGTGAGGACCGCCGGCACCGCCCGCGGCCAGCCGAGCCGGAACCACTGAAGCCCCTCGGCGAGCAGGAGGCACCAGAAGAGGAGCCACACGCCGATGATCGTCCAAGCCCCAATGAGAGGAGTCGCGCCGACGACGCTGCGATCCGGTGCGACGCGGGACCATCCGACTCGAAGCCACCACGCGGCGACCAGGATGTTCACGGCCCGGACGAGGAGTGCAGCGACGAATCCGCCGTTCTCGAACGCTCGCTGGAAGGCTCGGGTTCCTCCAAGGGCCATGCCGAAGCAGCCACCGGCGAGGGCCAAGGAGACAGCGAGGGCGATCATCAGGACCTGACGCCGCCCGCTCGGCTGGCGCGACGCGGCGTAGGTGCCGCCGATCGCGACGCCCGCCAGGGCAAGCGTGTGCACCACGACCATGCAGATGATGAGGTACCGCCACGATTCGCGCCCGGGGCCGAGTGCCCACCAGGTGGGAATGGTGATGCCGCCAGCGATGCACCAAGCGGCGGCCATCACCACGGTCCAGCTCGCGACGCGGCGCAGCCGCAGCAAGCGGGGCCCGGTCCACTCGCCCGCGACCCGGATGGAGTCGTCGATCGAGTAAGCGCATTCGGGACAGGCCCCCGTCGGCGGGAGACCGGTCAAGTCATAGCCGCACGCGGCGCAGAGGATCGACCTGGGGGCACGCTCGCTCATCCGATCCTCCCCATCCTCGCACAGGTCGGCTTGGCGCGGGCTCTCGCTCCTCCGCCGGCATCCCTCGGTACGCTGCCGCACCACACGAACCCAGGAACCCCCATGCCGACGAACTCCCAAGTCGTCCTCGCCCTCTACGACGCTTTCGCCAAGGGCGACGTCGAAACCGTCCTCGATGCCCTCGACCCGACCACGGAGTGGAACGAGGCGGAGGGTTCCCCGTACGCCGCCGGCAACCCCTACGTCGGGCCGGAAGCCATCGCCAAGGGGGTCTTCGAGCGGATCGGTCGGGAGTTCGACCAGTTCCACTTCGCCGTCGCCCGTTGCGTCGACGGCGGCGACATCGTGGTCACCGAAGGTCGCTACCACGGGATCTGCAAGGCGTCGGGGAAGACACTCGATGCCTCCTTCGCCCATGTCTGGCAGCTTCGGGGCAGCCTCATCGTCCGCTTCCAACAGTACACCGACACCAAGCAGTGGTGGGACGTGGCGAAGCGATAGGTCGCTCGCCGCGCGGCACTCCCGACGTCGCGCGTTCAGCGCCCGGTCATGGGCGATTCCTCGCCTCGCCGCGATCCTTGGGCTTCACCTGGGCGGCGATGACCCCCGCGAACATCAAGGTCGCCCCGGTCGCTTGTCGACCGCTCACGGCCTCGGAAAGAAAGAGCACGCCGAAGAGCATGGCAAACACCGCCTCGAGGCTGAGCAGGATCGAGGCGTGTGTCGGCGGCGCGGTGCGCTGAGCCACCATCTGCAGGGTGAAGCCGGCGCAGACCGGGAAGACGCCGCCATACAGGATGGGCCACTTCGCGGCATCGATCGCCTCGAAGCTCGGCTGCTCGACGACCAGGCCGAGGGCGGTGGCCACGGCCCCGGTGATCGCGAACTGGAGGAAGGCGTAGCCGAGCGGGTTCACCTGGTTCGAGTAGCGATCGACGGCCAGGAGATGCACGGCCCAGCCGAGGGCCGAGGCGAGGACGATCGGGTCCCCGGCGTGGAAGTGGAACTCGCTGTCGACCGAGAGGAACCAGAGCCCGACCACCGAGAGGGCGACCGCCACCCACACCATCCGCCGCACCCGGTGGCGGACGAAGAGCCCTAGGAGCGGCACGAAGACGACGTAGAGCGAGGTGATGAAGCCGGCGTTTCCCGCGGTGGTCGCACCGACGCCCCACTGCTGGAGCATCGCCGCGACCGCCATCATCGCCCCGGTGATGCCGCCCGCGACGAGGAGCGTCCGGTCGAAGCGGCGACCGATGACGAAGGGGACGAGGACGAGGGCCGCCGTCGAGAATCGGAGCCCGCTAAAGCTCAGCGGTCCGAGGTGGGCCGAGCCGATCCGCTGGGCGATGAAGCCCGAACCCCACAGGAGTGCGGCGAGGAGAAGCAGCCCGTCGGCGGCGAGCGGTGAGAGTCGAAGGCGCACGCCGGTCGGTCAATCGCGGGAGACGAAGTCGCCAGGGCCGAGCGGAGCCCACGGCTTGCCGGTGCTCCGCCATTCGACCTTCAGGTCGGCCTGCCCTTCACGGTTGAAGTAGTAGACCTCGATGAAGTGGACGCCCCGCCCGAGCGGGGCGAAGCCCTCGGCGGTCGCCGAGGAGTGGAGGCCGTCGTTGTTGACGATCTCCTTGTCGTCGATGAGGAGCACGCTGCCGTCGTCGGAGGTCAGGCGGAAGTCGTAGAGCCCGTCGAGCTGGATGCGGAGGTAGCCGCGGAGGTAGTAGCCGAAGTGCTCCTTCTTGCCAGCCGGGACGCCAATCTGGCCCTCGGTGAGGTTCCGGTAGCGCGGCGAGTCGCCGATGGCTCGCTTGACGTCGGCGACCTGCCGGAACTGGCCGTCGACCAGGGCGACGCGGGCCCGCACCTCGGCCGGGTCGCGATCGCGTCGCACGCTCGGCCAGGTCGGGAGCCGCTCGAACTTGCGGACCACGGTGTCGCCGATCGGCTTGTCGTTGACGAACGCCCGGGCCCGGAGGGTCGTCGAGCGCCGGATGGCGATGGCCTTGAGTTCGGGCGAAGCGGGCGTCGGGTCGAGGCCGTCCATCGTGTAGCGGACCACCGCCCCCTCGGGCACGTCCTTCACCCAGACCTGGGCCGCGTCGACGAACTGATCGCGCTCCGGCAGGACCTGCAGCGGGCCGAGGATGTTGGGGGCGCCCACCAAGTCGATGGCCACCACGCTGGCGATCGGATCGGGGGCCGTGGCGGGGATCTCGACCACCACGTTGCCCTCGGTCGAACTCGCCTTCAGCGCGCTGCCGTCGGCGAGGAGCCGGGCCGACTTCACTTCGTTGAGGACGCCGGGGACGACCAGCTTGCCGTCCTTCGGCCAGTCGAAGACCTCGAGGTAGATGCGGGTCCCGCCTTCGATCGACTTCGTCGTCGAACGGCCGAAGGGGAGCGACGCGAAGAGGCTGGCCTTGGTGTCGTAGATGGCCTCGCCGTTCTTCTCAAGCCACTTGCCCATGGCCGCCAAGCGCTCGACGCTGGCCTCGGGGATCTCGCCCTCCGGCGTGGGGCCGACGTTCAGCAGGAAGTTGCCGTCCTTGCTGGCGATGTCGCACAGCATGCGGATGAGGGTCTCGGGCGACTTCCACGTTTGGTCGTGCTTGTGGAAACCCCACGTCCCGTTCATCGTCATGCAGGTTTCCCAGTCGACGCCGGGGAAACCGGTGGCCGGGATCTCCTGCTCCGGCGTCCCGAAGTCGCCGCCGTATTCACCGTCCCGGGTCATCCCGGCCATGCCGCCGCGGCCGACGTCGACCCGGTTGTTGATGATGATGTCCTTCTTGAGCGAGCGGACGTAGGTGTCGAGGTCCTTGCCGAACTCGTGGTTCCAGGTGCTCTCCCACTCGCCGTCGAACCACACCACCCCGATGTCGCCGTAGCGCCCGCCGAGGAGCTCGCCGAGCTGCTTCTTCATGTAGTCGCGGTAGCGGTTGAAGTCGGCCTGGTCGGTCGGCCGCGTGTCCCACGCCCGGCGCGGGAGGTAGTCGGGCTGGTGCCAATCCATGATCGAGTGGTAGAAGCAGAGCCGGATCCCCGCCTCCTGGCAGGCGTCGGCGAGCTCCTTCAGGATGTCGCGGTGGAAGGGCGTACTCATCACGTCCCAGTCGGTGTACGCCGTGTCCCACAGGCAGAAGCCTTCGTGGTGCTTGCTGGTGATGACGATGTAGCGCATCCCGGCCGCCTTGGCGATGGCGACCCACTTCTTGGCGTCGAACTTGACGGGGTTGAACTGCTTGAGGAGCGGCTCGTAGTCCTCGGGCTTGATCTTGGCCGTGTTGAGGATCCACTCGCCGGCGCCCGGCACGGTCTTCCCATTCCACTCGCCCGCCGCGACGGCGTAGAGGCCCCAGTGGATGAACATGCCGAAGCGGGCGTCGCGCCACCAACGCATGCGGGCGTCGCGTTCTTCGGGGGTCTCCTTCGCCACCAGGGCGGCCGGGCTGGCGGCCGCTGCGGGCTGGGCCTCGCGCCCCGGCGGAGCGGCCGGCGCGGCCAGCGGATCGGCGGCAAGAAGGAGCGGGGCGAGGATGGAGCCGACCAGATGGGCGAGGATCGGGGCTGGCATGCGAGCACCGTAGCACAGGGGCTGGTTCCGTCGCGAGCCTCCTTCCGATACCCTCCGTCGATCAACCTTCTTCGGGGGTCCATTCCCGTGCGACGCCGCTCGCTTCTCGCCCTCTTGACCGCCACGTTCCTCGCCGCTTGCAGCGAGTCGCCCTCGAAGCCGTCGGCTGGCCCGGCGCCCGCCCCGACCCCGATCGCGGCGACCGGCAAGAAGACGATCGCCGTCATCCCCAAGGGGACCACGCACGAGTTCTGGCGGACCGTCCAGGCCGGGGCCACCAAGGCGGCCCAGGACCTCGGCATCGAGATGATCTGGAAGGGCCCGGCCCGCGAGGACGACCGCGACGAGCAGATCAAGGTCGTCGAGAACTTCACCACGCGGAAGGTCGACGGGATTGTCATCGCCCCGCTCGACACCAACGCCCTCGTGCGGCCGCTCCGCGAGGCGACCGAAGCGGGCATCAAGGTCACCATCTTCGACTCGAGCCTGGCTTGGGACGGCTATGTCAGCTTCGTCGCCACCGACAACACGAAGGGCGGGGTGCTCGCCGCCGAAGAGCTCGGCCGCCTGCTCGGCGGCAAGGGCAAGGTGGTGATGATGCGCTATGTCGAAGGCTCGGCGAGCACCATGGAGCGCGAGCAAGGCTTCCTCGACACCATCAAGTCGAAGTTCCCCGGCATCGAGGTCCTCTCCAGCGACCAGTTCGGCGGAGCGACCCTCGAGAGCTGCCTGAAGACCGCCGAGAACCTCCTCACCCGCTTCCCCGAGTTCGACGGCGCCTACGCCCCCAACGAACCGTCGGCCGCGGCCTTCATGAAAGCGATCGACGACGCCAAGCGGAAGGACAAGATCAAGCTGGTCGGCTTCGACGCCAGCAAGGCCTTGGTGGACGGACTGCGGAACGGAAAGGTCGACGCCCTCGTCGTCCAGAACCCCTTCCGCATGGGCGAGCTCGCCGTGCGGACCATGGTCGAGGCCCTCGAAGGAAAGACGGTCGAGAAGCGGGTCGACACCGGCTGCACGCTGGTGACCAAGGCGACGATGGACGACCCGGCCATCAAGGACGTCCTTTCGCCGGACCTGGGCAAGTGGCTGAAGTGACCGGCGAGGCGAGTCCGGCGCCGACCCTCTCGATGCGCGGCATCCGCAAGCGCTTCGGCGGGGTGGTCGCCCTCGGCGGCGTCGACCTCGAGGTCCGGGCCGGCGAGATCCACGCCCTTCTCGGCGAGAACGGGGCGGGGAAGAGCACGCTGATGAAGATCCTCGCCGGCGCCGAAGCCGCCGACGAGGGCGCCATGACCCTCGCCGGCCAGCCCTACGCCCCGCGCTCGCCGCTCGAGGGCCGCGACGCCGGCGTGGCCATGATCTACCAGGAGCTCACCCTGGCCACGCATCTCTCGATCGAGGCCAATCTCCTCCTCGGCCGGGAGCGACAGATGGCGCCCGCCGCGGCCCGCGCCGCCCTCCGCTCGCTCGGCGTCGGGCGCGATCCGGCCACGCGGGTCGCCAAGCTCGGCCCCGGCGAACGGCAACTGGTCGAGATCGCTCGGGCCCTGGCCAGCGAGGCCAGCGTCGTCGTCCTCGACGAACCGACCAGTTCCCTCGGGCCAGTCGAGATCGAGCGCGTCTTCGCCGCCATGCGGCACCTTCGCGAGCGCGGCAAGGCGGTCGTCTTCATCAGCCACCATCTCGATGAAGTGCGGGCGGTCGCCGATCGCTACACCGTCATGCGCGACGGCTCGACGGTGGCGACGGGCCGGATCACCGAGGCGAACGACGACGAACTCATCGCCATGATGGTCGGCCGCCCGGTCCGCCAGCTCTTCCCGGAGCGGGACCGGACGCCTGGCAAGGTCCTCCTCACCGTGGACAGCCTGACCGGTCGCCAGGCGCCGGTGCAGGCCTCGATCGAACTCCATCAGGGCGAGATCCTCGGAATCGCCGGCCTGGTGGGCGCCGGGCGCACGGAGTTCCTCCGGGCCGTCTTCGGGCTCGACCCGGTGGCAGAGGGGTCCATCTCGGTCGGCGTCTGGGTCGACGGCGGAGCGGCGCCGCCCGACCGCTACGCCCAGGGCATCGGGCTCCTGAGCGAGGACCGGAAGTCGGAGGGGATCGCCCTTCGGCTGCCGATCTGGATCAACCTCCTGCTGCCGTCCCTCGATGAACACGCCACCCACGGGCTCCTCAAGAGTTCGTCGCTCGACGCCGCGGCCAAGCGGGCCATCGAGCGGCTGGGGGTCAAGACCCGCTCGCCGCAGCAAGCGGCCCGCGAACTCTCGGGCGGCAACCAGCAGAAGCTCGCTCTCGCTCGGCTCCTCGAGCGCGATGTCGACGTCTTCCTCCTCGACGAGCCGACCCGTGGCATCGACGTCGGCAGCAAGTCGGAGATCTACCACCTCCTCGACGAACTCGCCCGCCGGGGCAAGGCGATCCTGGTGGTGAGCTCGGTGACGAGCGAACTGCTCGGGCTCTGCGATCGGATCGCCGTCATGTCCCGCGGCCGGCTCGGAGCGCCGCGGCCCGCCGCGGAGTGGACCGAGGAATCGATCCTCCTCGCCGCCAGCGTCGGAGAGGAGCGGGCCGCATGAGGGACACCCTCCGCCGGGACGAGAAGGCCATGGACTCCTGGGCCGATCGGCTGCGCGGCGCGGCCGGTCCGGCAATCGGCATCGCCCTCGTCGTCCTCCTTCTCGCCGTCACCTCGCCGGCTGGCTTCTTCACCACCGGCAACCTGCGCACGCTGCTCGCCCAGAACGCCGGCCTCATCATCGCCGTGGTCGGCATGACCTTCGTCATCGTGGCCGGCGGCATCGACCTCTCGGTCGGCTCGGTTGCGGCCCTCGCCAGCGTGACCACCGGGCTCGCCCTGCGCGGCGGCATGAGCCCGCTCCTCGCCGCCCTGGTCGGCGTGGCCACGGGGCTTCTGGTCGGACTCGTGAACGGCGAACTCATCGCCCGCTGGCGGCTCAATCCCTTCATCGCCACCTTGGCCACGATGGGCATCGCCCGCGGCTTCGCCAAGTGGGCGGCCAGCAACCAGACCGTGCGGGCCTCGCCCGGATGGCTCGAGTCGCTGACCCTGACCAACCCGCGGCCCTCGTGGCTGGTTGTCGCTCCCAGCGTGTGGGTGGCATGCTTCGTCGCGGTCCTCGCCGCGATCGTCCTCCGCAAGACGATCTTCGGCGTGCACACCACGGCGATCGGCTCGAACGAAGCGACCGCCCGCCTCTGCGGCGTACGCGTCGAACGGACCAAGCGGATCGTGTACGCGATCTCGGGCCTCTGCGCGGGGATCGCCGGGACGCTTCTCTACGCCCGGCTGACCGTGGGCGACCCGACCGGGGCGATCGGCATGGAACTCCAGGTCGTCGCCGCGGTCGTGATCGGCGGAGCCAGCCTTTCGGGCGGCGAGGGAACCATCCTCGGCACCGTGCTCGGGGCCCTCCTCCTGAGCGTGATGGCCAACGGCTGCTCGCTGCTCGGGATCTCGAACGCGGCCCAAGAGATGCTGACCGGGGCGATCATCGTCGCCGCCGTCGCCATCGACGCGTGGCGGCATCGGCGGGGATGACGACGCGGCGACCGTTCCACCCGGTCCCGCTGTCCGCTATCGTCGCACCCCGTGCACGACTACCTCGCCATCAACCGCGCCAACTGGGACAGCCGCGTCCCCGAGCACCTCAAGGGCTACAGCATCGACCGCTTCCGAAGCGATCCCCGGTTCCTTTCGGGGGTCGTGCGACACGACCTGCCCTTGCTGGGCGACATCCGGGGACTCCGAGGGGTGCACCTCCAGTGCCACATCGGAACCGACACCATCTCGCTCGCCCGCCTCGGCGCGACGATGACTGGACTCGACCTCTCGCCGGCGTCGCTCGCCGCGGCGCGAGGATTGGCGGCGGAATTCGGACAGGCGATCGCCTTCGTCGAGAGCGACGTCTACAGCGCCCCGGAATCGTTGGGCACCGGCCAGTTCGATTTCGTCTACACCGGCATCGGCGCCCTGTGCTGGCTCCCCGACGTGCGGCGCTGGGCCAAAGTGGTGGCGTCCATCCTGAAGCCCGGCGGCTGGCTCCACATCCGTGACGGGCATCCCATGCTCTACGCCTTGAGCGACCCTCGCCCGGACGGCCTCCTCGTCGTGCAGTTCCCATACTTCGAGGGCGACGGCACCTTCTACCGCGACGACCAGACCTACGAGGGCGACAAGACGCCCATCGCGTCGCCCGAGATGGTCTTCTTCAACCACGGCATCGCCGAGACACTCGATGCGGTGCGCGACGCCGGGCTCGTCCTCGAGACCTTCAGGGAGCACGAGTCGGTCCCGTGGAACCCGCTCGGCGAGGCGTGCGAGCAGCGCGGCGAGCTGGGCGAGTGGCACATGGGCCCTGGGATGCCCCGGATTCCGATGAGTTTCACCATCCGAGCGAGGAAGGCTCCCCGGTAGTCCGGAGTCTCGACCCGCGGCCACGCTGCCTGAGAGCGGTATCCTCGTGTCATGCTCACCGCCCTCGTCTTGGCGTCCGCGATGCTGGCCGACACGCCTCTCGAACCGGAGCCCGCTCGCATCGACCCGGTTCCCTTCACCGCGGTCAAACTCACCGACCGCTTCTGGGCTCCGCGGCTCGAGGTCAACCGCACGGTGACCATCCCGGCCTGCTTCAAGCAGTGCGAGACGACCGGCCGGATCGCCAACTTCGACCGCGCCGCCGGCAAGGACTCCACGCCCTTCCAAGGCAACTGCTACGACGACAGCGATGTGTACAAGGTGATGGAAGGCGCCGCCTACTCGCTGGCCCAGCACCCCGACCCGGCCCTCGACGCCTACCTCGACCAACTCATCGCCCGGATCGCCGCCGCCCAGGAGCCCGACGGCTACCTCTACACGATCGCCACCGCCAACAAGCGGTCGAAGGACGCCCGTTGGAAGGACGAGCAGTGGAGCCACGAGACGTATTGCGCCGGCCACCTCTTCGAGGCCGCCGTCGCCCACCATCAGGCGACGGGGAAGGACTCCCTCCTCAACGTCGCCAAGGGCGTCGCCGATCTCCTCGTCCGCGAGTACCTGAAGGGCGGCCGCAAGGAAGTCCCCGGGCATGAAGAGGTCGAGATCGGCCTCGTGCGCCTCTATCGCGAGACGGGAAACAAGGACTATCTCGACCTGGCCCGCCACTTCCTCCTCGCCCGCGGCGTAGCCGACGGGCGCGAGCTCTACGGCGACTACTGCCAGGACCACCTTCCCCTGGTTAACCAGCGCGAGGCGGTTGGCCACGCGGTGCGGGCCGGCTACCTCTATACCGGCATGGCCGATCTCGCCGCCGTGACCGGCGAGGCGACCTTCGACCAGGCCCTCGATGCCATCTGGAGCGATTGCGTCTCGACCAAGATGCACCTGACCGGGGGCATCGGGGCCTTCGCCAGTAACGAAGGCTTCGGCAAGGCCTACGACCTGCCCAACGAGAGCGCCTACCTCGAGACCTGCGCGGCCATCGCCAACTCGCTCTGGAACCACCGCATGTTCCTGCGGACCGGGCGGGTCGGTCCGGTCGACGTCCTCGAGCGCACGCTCTATAACGGCATGGCCTCGGGCGTCTCGCTCTCGGGCGATCGCTTCTTCTATCCGAACCCGCTCGCCTGCGACGGCATCCGCCCCTTCAACCACGGCACGCTCGGCCGGGCTCCGTGGTTTGGCTGCGCCTGCTGCCCGGTGAACGTGGCCCGCTTCCTGCCGAGTATCGCCGGACTCGTCTACGCCACGAGCCCCGACGCCGACCCACCCACGATCTGGGCCAACCTCTTCATCCAGAGCGAGGCCCGCATCCCGCTCGGCGGTTCGCCGGTCACTATCAAGCAGACCACCGACTATCCATGGGACGGCGCGGTCGTCTTCGATGTCGATCCCGGCACCGCCGACGGCCAGGGCCGGCAGTTCACACTGGCCATCCGCATCCCCGGCTACTGCCGCAACCTGCCCGTGCCGAGTGACCTCTACCGCGAGTTGCCGCCGGCCCAGCGCATCGGGCAGCTCACCTGGGGCATTCAGCTCAACGACGCCCCGCTCGAGATTCCGCCGCAGGACGGATACGTCCGCATCGACCGCGTCTGGAAGCCAGGCGACCGCGTGCGGCTTTCGTTGCCGATGCAGCCCCGGCGCATGGTCGCCAACCAGCAGGTCGAAGCCGACCGCGGCCGGGTCGCGGTCGAGCGCGGGCCGCTCGTCTATTGCGTCGAGTCGATCGACCAAGGCAGCGCCCAAGGCACGATCCGCGATCGGTTCCTCCCCGACGACGGCTCGATCGCGGTCGTCGATCGGCCGGACCTCCTCGGCGGCATCGTGGCCCTCGACCTCTCGGCGCGAACGAAGAACGGCTCGCCCGCCGTGACGCGGGCCATCCCCTATGCGTATTGGGCGAACCGCGAGGTCGGCGAGATGGCCGTCTGGCTGCCGCGGAACTCGTCGCTGACCGAGACCGTGCCGCCTCCGACCCTGGCCAGCACGGCGACGGCAAGCGCCTCGCACACCTGGGCCAGCGACACGCCGCGGGCCTTGAACGATCGCCGCGTGCCGAAGTCGAAGTCCGATGGTTCGATCCCCCGCCACACCTGGTGGAACCAGAAGGGGACGACCGAGTGGGTGCAGTATGACTGGAAGGAGCCGCAGACGATCCACGCCAGCGCGTTCCAGTTCTTCGACGACCTGGCCCAGGGCGGCGGATGCGGCCTGCCGACCTCGTGGCGCCTGCTGGCGCGGCCGGCGAACGGCAAGGCCGATGAGTGGACCGAGATCGCCCGCGGCGACAGCGTGCCGGAGTCGGGCGCGGTGCAGGCGACGTTCCCGCCGACCGCGACGAGGGCGCTGCGGCTCGAGGTGAAGCTCCAGGCGGGGAAGTCGGGCGGCACGCTCGAGTGGAGCGTGGAGTAAGGGGGGGCCGGCATGATTGCCTTCGACATCGAGATCGCCGACGAGTTCGAGCTCGCCCCGGGCGAGGACCTGGACGCCCGCGGACCGTTCCGCATCTCGGTCGCGGCGGTGCACGACGACGCGACGGGGCATTCCAGGGTCTGGCACGCCACCGACGGTCGCGGCGGACCGACGGGGCACCTCGACGCTGGCCTCGCGCGCGATGTCCTCGGCTACCTCCGCGAGCAACAGCGCGCCGGCACGCGGGTCGTCGCCTGGAACGGGCTGAGCTTCGACCTCAAGTGGCTCGGCCACGCCGCCGGCGATCGCCGACTCGCCGCGGAAGTGGCCAGCGAGCTGGTCGATCCCATGTTCCAGTTCTTCTGCCTCAAAGGCTTCCCGGTCGGTCTGCAAGCGGTCGCCGAGGGGATGGGGCTCGCCGTTCGGAAGCTCATGGATGGCAAAGATGCGCCTCGGGCTTGGCGGATGGGCGAGCACCAGCGCGTGCTCGACTATGTCGTCGAGGATTGCCGCATCACGACCCTCGTCGTGCAGGCGATCGAACGCAAGCGCCACATCCGATGGCGAACGAGCCGCGGCAGCCTTAGCGACGTCGCCATCCGGCAACTTCTCCCGGTCCGCGAAGTCCTCAAGCTCCCCGAGCCGGACACCTCGTGGATGGACAAGCCGATCCCGCGAAGTCGGTTCGCGGGTTGGCTCGCCGGTAGGTAAGGGTGTGAGGAACCGGTGACGCCGGTCGAGGCGCGGCGTGGCGGTTCGCCGTCCAACGGAACCGAGCCGTACTGGACACACACGTCGCGCCCTTGCACCGCGCCAACAGTCCTTGCGATCTGCCAGAAAATTAGGGGGAAAACCGGGGACCCCCTCTGCGCGGATGGCATCATCGCCGCCCGATGGCCTTCGCACGCAAACTCCTGGTCGACCCGACCAAGCCCGTCGTCGCGCACTGCATCTCGCGCTGCGTCCGGCAGGCGTTCCTCATCGAGAGCGAGGAGCGCCGGCGGTCGCTCCTGGACCGCATGCGGTTCCTCTCCGCCAGCCTCGCCGTCGACATCCTCGAGGCCGCGGTCCTCTCGAACCACTTGCACGTCGTCGTGGCGACCCATCCGGAGCTCGTCGACCTCTGGACGGACGAGGAGGTCGCCACCCGATACCGGACGCTCTGCCCCGACCACCGCTGGCGGAGGCGGAACCGCGTCCCCAAGGACCTGCCCGCCCAGCCCGAGGAGGTCGCGGCGGCGTTGTCCAGGCCGGGGCAGGTCGCGAAGTGGCGGGCCGAGCTCGCCAGCCTCTCCTTCTTCCACAAGCTCCTCAAGCAGAAGTTCGCCGTCGAGGTCAACCTCGCCGAGGGCCACTCCGGCCACTGCTGGGAGGGGCGGTTCAAGTCGATCGTGGCCCTGGACGAGCCCGCGATCGTCGCCCACATGGTCTACGTGGCGCTGAACCCGGTGCGGGCGGCGATGGCGGAGTCCCTGGACGGCTACGAGTTCGCGTCGGTCGCCGATCGGGTCGAGGAGCTTCGGCGGCGGATCGAGGCCGGGGAGTTCGCCGGCGAGGCGCTCCACGCGAAGACCCGGCTCCGCGAGGCCCGGCTTGTGCCGGCCATGCCCTGCGACCCGGGGCCCCTGGTCCGGGCCATGCCGACGCTGCCGCGACGCGACGGGGCGGCGGGGCTCCCGAATCCGTGGTTCGGGGGCAGGGTTCCCTCGGTGATCGAGGGCTCGAGCCTTGCCGCGTTCCTGCACGACGTGGACGCCGAGGGCCGCGTCCCCGCGGCCGGCAAGCGGGGCCGCATCCCGGCCTCGACGCCTCCGATCCTCCATCCGCTCGACGCGGAGCTCGCCGCCCTCGCGGGCGACGAGGCCTCGGCCTCCGTGGTGCTACGTGCGGCGAGACCGCTGGCCGCGGCGCTCAACCAGGCGATGGAGCGGACGAGGTCGAGGTCCCCCTGGGGCAACCTGAGCGGGAGCGCCCGCTCGCTCGCCCGGCACGCCCGGGCGATGGGACGGAGGTTCGTCTTGGGGATCGTCGGCTGCCCGGAGCTGGGCGGGGCCCGGCGGGTGCGGGCGGCGGCCGACGACGAGGACGAGCTCCGCCGCGGGCCGAGTCCCGGTTAGGCGTCTGCCCGCCGCAGCCGTCTCCATCGACGACCGGTCACGCGGATCCCCGCGGGACGCCGCATGCGCCGGAGCCCCCGGGTCTGACTCCCCTCGGACCTACGAGGCCGCGAGAGGGCGGACTGTCTCGCGAGGGGAGGGCCGAGCAGCCCCGGGCGAGGGCATGCGATCGCTCCGCTGAGGGCTGGACCGAGGCTGCGAACGTGTGTGTCTACTATGGGGTCCTCGTGTGGTCCTCGGGCCGGTCGCGGGCGTCGCAGCCCGCCCAAACGACACCTCCAAACGGTGTGTCCGGTTGGTTTGTGTGTCCGGTTGGTTTGTGTGTCCGGTTGGTTTGCTTGGCTGGTTTGCTCCCGGTCGGCTTGCTCGGCTGGCTTGCTCCCGATTGGCTCGCTGGGCAGCGCAACGCATCTCCCAACTCGCCGCTACCCCGTCGGCTTCACCGCCGCCCGCCATCTGGCGGCCTCGTCGCGTCGGCCGCTCCGTTCGCACAGGGTCGCCAGACGCTCGACAACGGCTTGATGATCCGACGGTTCGTCGGTCGTCTGCGCGGGCTCCGCCAAGTGGGACTCGGCCGTCCGGAGCAAGCGCTCGGCGCGGGCGGTGTCGCCGATCTCAAGAGCCGCCCAGCCCAAGTTGGACAGGTATCGCCCGGCCCGCCGTTCGTTCCTGGCGAGCATGTCGACGCCGATCGCTTCGAGTTCCTGGATCGCGATGTCCTGGCCGGCGCCGGGCCGCACCTCGTTCGAGCCGGCGAGATAGGTCTTCGTCGCGGTGACGACCCCGTCAGCCTCGCCCGGGTCCGAGACGCGCAGCCGTATCCCGACGGCTCGCCGCAGCGCCGCCAGGAACTCGGGGTCCCCGTTCGCCTGCATGGTGGCCCACAGGGAGCCGTACGCTCGTTCGGTGAAGTAGTGATCGGGGCCAAGCGACGCCCACAGCCCTTCCGCGCCCTTCTTGAGGAGCGGCTGCGCGTCCTTCCTTCGACCCTGCTGATCGATGCAGAAGCCGAGCGAATACTGGGCCGTCGCGATCTGCCAGTGTCCTTCGGGACTGGCCCGCTCGGTCATCGCCAGCAACTCGGCGTAGACCGGCTCGGCCTCGGCCACGCGGCCCAGCTTCATCGAGATCGCGCCGATGTGGCTCAACGCGGCGAAGACCGCGGGATGGTCCGCCTTCTTCTGGGCCCGGGCATGTCGGAGCGCAGCGGTCGCGTAGGGAAGCGCCTCGTCGTACCTCCCCTCCGCGGTCAAGCTCGCCACAAGGGAAAGTGTCGCATTCAGCGAGAGCGGATTCCCGACGGGAAGCGCCCGGTCGAGGCCGTCGATCGCCCGACGGAGATGCTGCTGCGCCTCCGCGTGCCGGCCGAGCCGCTGTAGCACCTCGCCGAGCTGCGCCTCGATGGAGTACGGCCAAGTCCCGATGTCGGCGCCGTTGTCGGCGGTCGACGTCGTGGCGGCCTCGTGCGCCGAGCGCAGGATCGCTTCCGCCCCGGCGAGATCGCCACGAAAGCCGATCGCCTCGGCCAAGATGCTCTGGGCCTCGAGCGTCGAGACGTCCGCCGGTCCGAGCCGATCACGGAACACGGCCGGGCATGGCTCGATCGCCTTGCGGGCGTCGTCGAAGAGCCCGAGTCCGCAGTAGAGGCGGGCCACCACCATGCGGACCTTGGCGGCAAGGACCGGCTGATCCTTGAAACGCGCGTCGACGCTGGCCACGGCGTTCGACAGGGCGTCGACGACGGTCACCTTGACGCCCGCCTCCTCGGGATCGGCGGCGCCGAAGAGGTCGTTGATCAGGAACGCGTTCACCGCCGCCGTCTCCTCCATCGCGATTCGCGTTCGCGCATCCGCCTCGCGCGTATGGGCGAGCGAAACGACCGTTGCCACGAGCCCGGCTGCGACGGCCATCAGGACCACCGCCGACGACGCGACGGCCGCGCGATGGCGCCGCGTGAACTTCCGCGCCCGGTACCACGCGCTCGGCGCAGCGGCCGACACCGGCTCATCGGCGAGGTGGCGACGGATGTCCGCGGCAAGCGCCTCGACCGAGCCGTAACGCCGCGTGACATCCTTGTCGATCGCCCGCATCACGATCCAGTCGAGATCGCCGACCAGCGCCGCGCGGTGGCGCTTCGGATCGACCGCACGGGCCGCGGCGATCTCGGCCCGCCGGGCGGCGAGACCATCGAGCCGGGCCGATGGCCGCGGTGGTTCCTCGGTTCGGATCGCCTGCAAGGTCGAGGCCAGCGAGGAGCCCGTTCGCGATGCGATGCCCAGCGGCGTCACGCCGACGAGCAGTTCGTACAGGAGCGCCCCGAGGGCGAAGACGTCGACCCGCGTGTCGACTCCGCCGGCCTCGGCATCGACCTGCTCCGGCGACATGTAGTCGGGCGTCCCGACCAGCTGCATCTCGGTCGTCATCCGGGCCTCGCCCGAGGCGTCGATCGCCCGGGCGATGCCGAAGTCGATCACCTTCGCGACGGCACGGCCGCCTTCGAGGTGCACGAGGATGTTGGAGGGCTTGAGATCGCGGTGCATGACGCCCTTGCGATGGGCGTACTCGACGGCGCCACAGACATCGAGGAAGAGCCACAGCCTGGCTTCGATCGAGAGCTGCCGCTCGTCGCTGTGCTTGGTGATCGGGAGTCCCTCGATCAGCTCCATCGCGAAGTACGGTCGCCCGTCCGGTGTGGTGCCCGCATCGAAGATCGTGGCGATGTGTTCGTGCTGCAGGGAGGCCAGGGTCTGTCGCTCGCTCGTGAAGCGGGCGATGACGCTCGCCGAGTCCATGCCCGGCCTGATGACCTTGAGGGCGACGTCCCGGGCAATTGGCTCGGTCTGGCTGGCCCGGTACACGCTGCCGAAGCCGCCTTCGCCGAGGAGCGACAGCACGTGATAGCGGCCGATGCGCTCGGGCAGCGGGGCCCCCTCGTGGTCGCCCAAGTCCACGATCGCCGCCGCCGGCGTCGTCAGGAACGACGAGAACTCCGCTTCGCCGTCGTGGGCCTCGAGCATCCGGCGGACCTTGGCCCGGATTCCGCCCCCGTGGTCGCGTTCCGATCCGCACAGCCGATCGAGCTCGCGATCGCGCTCCTCGGCGGGCACATCCATGACCGCGAGGAAGATCTCCCTCACGCGGACAGCATTCAGCGATGCGGGGCGCGGGTCACTCATGAGGGTGCTTCAGCTCGTCGAAGAGCCATGCCCGCGCGCAGGCCCATTGGCGCTTGACGCTGGTCGGGGAGAGGTCCAGTGCCTCGGCGGTCTGCTCGATCGAGAGACCGGCGAAGAACCGCAGCATGACGATGCGGGCCATCCGCTCGTCCTGCTCCTCCATGCGACGCAGGGCCTCGTCGAGGGCCACGAGATCGATGCGATTTCGCTCCGCCCGCTCCTGCCCGGCCGATTCGACGCGGTGCCCGGCGAGACCTTCGCGTTGCATCACCTCCGAGAGCGAGACGCGCTGCCGCGTTCCGCCGTGCCGCTCGCGACCGACCCGCCGGGCCCGCTCGACCAGGATCCGTCGCATCGCCAGGGCGGCGGCACCGAAGAAGTGCCCGTTGGTGCTCCACTTCGACGCGCCGTCGCCCACCAGCCGGAGGTACGCCTCGTGGACAAGGGCCGTCGCGTCGAGCGTGTGGCCCGGTGGCTCACGACGGAGCCGCTGAGCCGCCAGCTTGCGGAGCTCGCCGTAGACCAGCGGGAGCAACTCCTCCGAGGCACGCTGATCGCCAGCCCCGATCGCCACAAGCAGGCGGGTCACGTCAGAGGAGGTACTCGCCCCGGGTGTATCCATGTCGGTTGCGGAACGGGACCCCGGAGCGTGACCGAAGCCGTGGCAGGGACGGTAACGGACGGATTCGGCCCCCTCAAGAGAAATGTGGTCCTCGCCCCGGCCCCGCGTCGCACTGACCATCGAGCGTCGCGCGAGGCTCTGATAAGTGCTTGCCTTCGACGCTGTGCAACCGATCGCAACGAGGTGCCCGACCGTGACGAACCCGACCCCACAGCCACCGGCGAGCCTGCGGCCCGAACAACGATCCTCGCCTGGGCGGCGACACCGCTCGCGGCTTGGGAGGCTGTTCTGCTCGGCCCAGGCGGTACTCGCCGCCGCTGCCGTACTGGTCCTCGCCGGAACGACCAGCGCTGCCCCACAGGACGCTGGGCCCATCCAAACGTGGGGCTCGAACGTCTGGGGTCAGCTGTACATCCCGAAGGCGACGCAGATCGCGGCGGGCGGGGCTCACACCGTCGTGTCGGTCAGCTCGGACACCACGAAGGCCATGGCGTGGGGCAGCAATCTCGACGGCCAGTGCAACACTCCCGCCAACTTCGTCCCCGTCGATCTGGCGGCGGGAGCGTCCCACACCGTCCTCCTCCGCAACAACTTCACCTTGGCCTGCTTCGGCAGCAACACCTTCGGTGAGTGCAACGTTCCCGCCAACATCGGCTCGATCGACAAGGTTGCGGCCGGCGATCACCACACGATCGTGATCAAGCCCAACGGCGGCCCCGTCATCTGCTGGGGCTTGAATTCGTCTGGCCAGTGCAACGTTCCCTCGAACTTGGGCACGGTGAGCGACGCCGATGGCGGCTCCGACCACACCGTCGCGGTCAAGACCAACGGCACGGTCGTCTGCTGGGGCGGAAACGACTTTGGTCAATGCAACGTTCCCTCGAACCTCGGTTCGGCCATCAAGGCGGCTGCGGGCTTCGGCCACACCGTCGCACTCAGGAGCGACGGCAGCGTGGTGTGCTGGGGCAAGAACGACTATGGCCAGTGCAACGTGCCGGCGAATCTCGGGCCCGTCAGCCAGATCGACGCGGGCGTGAACTTCACCATGGCGCTCCGGACCGACGGTACGGTCGTCTGCTGGGGCGACAACGCCAATGGTCAGTGCAACGTGCCAGCGAACCTCGTCGGCGTCAGCCACATCGCCGCCGGCTCCCACTTCGCGCTCGCCCTCACGTCGGACGGCATGGTGGCTGCCTGGGGCGACAGCAGCCTCGGCCAGATTGCCACGCCGGCTGTGTTGCAGGCGAGCCCGGTGGTCGAGATGGACATGGGCACCGGACACACGCTGGCCCGCCGGCAGAACGGCGCCGTCTTCGGCATCGGATCGAATGCGAGCGGACAGATCAGCATCCCCGCCAATCTTGGCCCGGCCATCCAGATCGCGGCTGGCGCGTCTCACTCCGCTGCCCGCCGGGCCGACGGCACGGTGGTCTGCTGGGGTTCGAACGCCAATGGCCAGAGCGCGGTTCCCGCGGATCTTGGCGCGTGCATCGATGTCGCGCCCGGCGGTGGCCACACCGCCGCGGTGAAGCCCGACGGATCGGTGGTGTGCTGGGGATCGAATGCGTTCGGCCAGTGCAACGTGCCCGCCAACCTTGGTCCGGTGGCCCAGGCCGAAGCTGGATTGTGGCACACCGTCGCCCTGAAGGAAGACGGTACGGTCGCCTGCTGGGGACTGAACTCAAACGGCCAATGCAACGTCCCGCCGAACCTGACCGGTGTGGTGCGGATCGCCGCCGGCTACCACCACAGCGTTGCCCTTCGTTCCGACGGCACGGTCGTGTGCTGGGGGCTCAACACGAGCGGTCAGTGCAACGTGCCTGCGAACCTTGGAACGGCGATCGATGTCGCAGCCGGCTCCGATCACACGATTGCTCGCAGGTCCAACCTGACGCTCGCCCAGTGGGGCTCGAACGCAGAGGGCCAGACGACGCAGCAGACCAATCTCACGGTCGTGAACTCCACGGGCCCGATCGCGGCTGGTGGCCAGGTCAGTGCGGCGCTCACGCTCGGGTCCCCTCCGCTGAACGACGAATGCGCGAACGCACTGGTCGTCCATGAGGGATCGACCCTCTTCACCACGCCGCTGGCGACAAACAGCTCGCCCGCCCTTCCCTCCTCATGCGACGAGGGCAACGGCGCCAACATCGTCCAAGACGTGTGGTTCAAGATCACGGCCGATGTGAGCGGCACCGCGACCGTCTCGACCTGCGGCCAGGCGTTCTATGACACCCGCCTCGCCGCCTACTCGGGCGACTGCGGCGCGCTGACGCTCATCGCCTGCGACGACGACGCCGCCGGCTGCGGCAGCGGGTCTTCCACCATGAGCTTCACCGTCGGTCAAGGCGAGAGCTATCTCATTCGCGTCGGTGGCAGGACCGGGGCGGGCGCGGGCTTCCTCTCAATCGGCCTCGAGGAATTCGTGGTGCCGAAGAACTTCGTCCCGATCGACTTCTCGGCATCCTTCAACTGGTCGACCTCGCTCCAGACCGGTGGGGACCTCTATCCGACCGGCGACCTCTTCCTCGGCGGCGTTGCGTTCTCGATTCCGTCCTCGACCGGACTCAACGCCTGGCACGCGAAGGAAGTGCCCGGGCGGAACCCTCGCGTGCTGGAGGTGCCCGTGAACGTCGCCCACGCGATCAGCGTGCATGCCCTCATCAACTCCTGGTGGGGCGTGCCCGGACCGGCGTCGCTGGCGACCGTGGAGTTCTACGGCTGCAACGGCACGTTCTACAGCAAGCCGCTCCTCGGCAACGAGGACATCCGCGATCACTTCAACGGCTTCTACACCAACTCAATCAACGGCACGACCACGGTCGAAGTCTTCGGCAACGGTGAGGTGCGCATGGACAAGGTCCGCATCGACCTTCCAGCGGCGTTCCTCACCGAGAAGCTCGCCCTTGTCCGGATCGTCGACACCGGCGACGTCGGCGTGCAACGCGTCTGGCTCGCCGGCCTCACGGTCGAGACCGGCGCCGTATCCTGCGCCGCCGACCTCTCGGGCGACGGCATCGTGGGCGGGGCAGACCTGGCGATCCTCCTCGGCGCCTGGGGTCCCGGCTGCACTGGCGACCTCGACGGCGACGGGATCGTCGGCGGTGCCGATCTCGCCGTCATGCTCGGCGCGTGGGGTGCATGCAATCCGTGACCGGAGGCCAATCACGTGGCGGTCCCTCGCGGAGCGCAGACCGCTGGCCAGGACTGCGATACACTCCCTAGCGAGATGGACGGGCCCGCCGGCGTGCGATGCGGCTCGGGTCAGAGTGGCCTGGCACCGTCGTCCACGCCCGACGTCACCCATGATCCCTGCCCCCGTGCATGAGCTCATGAAGGCGCGCCAAACCGACCCGTCCGCGCTCCCCGTCGACGAGGGCGCGTTCTTCTGGGTCGACTGGAGCGAGGACGACGATCAGATCCCGGGCGCGTGCGAGAACGTCCTGAAGACCGGCCAGCTCTCGGCGGAGTGGATCGACGATGGACTCGCCATCGTCTGGCGCGGCGAGCGGACGCTTGTGCCCCTCAAGGTGTCGATCGCCTCGCGCTTGAGCGACTCGTTCCTCTTCAGCTCGATCGCCTGGGCGATTCCCTTCTCCCTCGGCAACTTCCTTCCCTGGCTCAGCCGGGAGAACCGCGACATCACCCTGCGCACGCTGAATCAGGTCCTCCTTCCCGACTACGAGATCCGCCGCGTGGTGGACCCCGCCCAAGCATCCGAGGCGGCGTATCTACCGCTTCGACGCGAAGCCTGGCAGGCCCTGGAGAAGCAGTACGGTTCGGGGTTCCTGGCCACCGTCTTCTCGCCGATCGGTTCACTCGCGGCGACGGACGACGGCTCGGCAGCGCCCTCCGCCGAGGGGTGACAGCCCTTGCCGCTGGAGACGGCGGATCGGAGGCGAGTCGGGTTTCGGTTGGCACTCCGGGTAAGCCACTCGGTTAAGCCACCGGACACACCCTTTCGAACGCACGTCTCGCGGCGTCCTGACCGTTCCGGGGGCCTCGCTCCGCTGACGGCGACGTTCCCTGTGGCCCCATTCGCCGGCTGTCCGGAGTGGCCGCGGCTCACCGGCCGAGGGCAGAATGGTGTGTCCACTGCGGATACGCAGACGATCCACGCCAGCGCGTTCCAGTTCTTCGACGACGTGGCCCAAGGCGGCGGGTGCGGCCTGCCGACCTCGTGGCGCCTGCTTGCGCGGCCGGCGAACGGCAAGGCCGACGAGTGGACCGAGGTCGCCCGCGGCGACAGCGTGCCGGAGTCGGGCGCGGTGCAGGCGACGTTCCAACCGACGACGACGAGGGCGCTGCGGCTCGAGGTGAAGCTCGCCCCCGGCAAGTCAGGCGGGACGCTCGAGTGGAGCGTGGAGTAGGGGGGGGGCGAGGGTCGGCGTCTTCCAGCCGACCGCTGGTCGCCAACGACCATTTCGCGGCCCAAGCCCGACCGATACCATGACCTCGGATGTCGCCGCTTCCCATCCAGCCTCCGGTCGCTGAGATCGCCGACTTTTGCCGGCGCCATGGAATCGCCCGGCTCAGCCTGTTTGGCAGTGTCCTCCGCGAGGACTTCTCTGCGAGTAGCGATGTGGACGTGCTGGTCGAGTTCCAAGCCGGCAAGGCCCCCGGCTTCATCGCGTTCGCGGGGCTCCAGATCGAACTCTCGCGCATCCTTGGCCGCAACGTCGACCTGAAGACGCCAGCCGACCTCTCACGCTACTTCCGCGACGAGGTACTGCGCGAGGCTCGAGTGCTGCATGCCGCGTAGCCGACCCGGAGCGCCGGAGGATCGGATCCGCATCCAGCACATGATGGACGCGGCGCAGCAGGCCATCGCCTTCGTCAACGGCAGAGTGAGGAGCGACCTCGACGCCGACGCCATGCTCGCGCGGGCACCTATGCACGCAGTCCTCGAGATCGGCGAGGCGGCGTCGCGCACTTCCGAGGCTGGTCGCTGTCGTGTGCCCGATGTCCCTTGGCAGCAGATCGTCGGGATGCGCAACATCCTGATACACGCATACTGGAGCGTCGACTTCGATCGCCTCTGGAAGACGATCACGGACGAGCTGCCGCCACTACTCCAGATGCTGGAGTCGGCGACGAACGACTGGCCGCGCGACTCCGAGTCTTGAGCAGAGCTCGCACCCGTTTCGATCCTCACCGCCGTTCCCCACACCGACGCACGGTCGCCCCTGATCCGTGCCGTGGAGTCTGCCCGGGAGTGCAGCTCGAAGACACCCTGGACACACCCTTTCAAACGCACGAGCCAGGAAGCCTGGTCTGTTCGCGCCCCGGGGGTGCAGAATGGTGTGTCCATAGGGGACGCGATCGCAGATCCGTGTACCGCGTGCCGTTGATCGCGGGCTGAAGGGCGTGTCCGCACGGGATACGCGAGACTGGTTTCATCGACACTCCAACTAACTCGTTGACAGGTGTCCCCTCGCCGTGGTAAGCCGATCTCGCTCCCGAGAATGGCTGAATCGCGGAGCCGGGGTGACCCAGCTGTAGGCCAGAGTGAGAATGAGGAGACCGAGTCAGATGCCTTACGGCGCGTATCTGTCCAATGGCGTACGCCGTTGTCCCCAGCCTCAGGGCAGTCCAAGGATGTGACCTTGGACGCTGGCGGCTGTGTCGAACTCCACCGATCCAGTTGCAGAGTTGGAGCTACCTGGATCCCGCCGGTAGGCCGTCCTTGAACGAGAAGGCAAGCCACATGTACAAACCGCAGAGACTCGGTCGACACTGGATCTCGGTAGCAGTCGCGATCTCGCTGGCGACCGTCTCGTCGTCGTCCGCGGGTCAAGTGCAGCCACAAGTCGCGAGCGATCCCGCTCAAACGACCACGCTCCGTGCGAGCGTTGCTCCAGTCTATTCACCGAGGCTGCTCATCAAGGACTCCGACACAGAGTTGATAGTCGCCGCACTCGGATACCCGCCGGAGAAGGTCTCGCTGATAAATCAGATCGTACGTGATGCTGCGACGAAGCAGCGAGGCGTAGCTGACACGACGAATCGTGAGTTCCGGGCGAAGTGGAACTGCGACGCCCTTGAGGAAGCGTTCGTCAAGTGGCATGGAGACTACGCGGCTGTCGAGGAGGCATCTGAGCCAGCGCGCTACGCCGAGGGCCAGCAGAGGATGGCCCAGCTTCGTGAGCAAGTGACTCTCGTTCGCGAGGCGATGGAGGATGTGAAGCGACTAGCGAACCGGCAGACCGACCGCTGTGTCGGAGAGGTCGCGACCAGCGTGGCCGCGCTCTCCCCAGACTTCCCCGCAGATGCCATCGCGACCAGAGTCAAGGCTGTGCTGTATGCTCGGATGCTTCTGACTTTGCCGGCCGACACGCACTACGGCGACTTCATGCGCCCGATCGAATTCCGCCAATTCCTCCATTTCGCCAGCGATATGGATCCCCGCGTGGCATCATGGCTCTCGTCTGTAGCCGGCGAGAGCACCAGTGCCGCGAAGATGGAACGGATAATGGCCGGCTACGACCAGCGTTTGGTTAGCGCCAGCGAGGAGACACTGCAACGTCGCGCGAGACAAGCGTCGGACCGGACGGTGGAGCAGGCTGGGGCTGCTTGGTCAAGATATTACGAGATCTCCCGTCCATCAATCGACGAACTGGCCGCGCTTGCCGGAGAGCGGGAGCCGGAGCTAGGACTGCGGATCACAGAACTGTATCGCATATATCTCTGCCCCGAGTTGACAGGCAGCTGGCTCGCGGACGAGCTAGCGAAGGCGATCTCCGCCGAGCCGATCCGTGCGGAGATGTCACCCGCCGTTCGCCAAGCGGTCGATGACATTGTCGGCTCCTATCAGCGTGCCAGGTCGCAGCTCGTCGCGGACGCATTCCGACTGGGGCTGAAAGCTGCATCACGTCATGGCACGCCGTTCGGCAAGGGCGCGGAGCAGGACGCTTATCGAGAGGCCGTCGCGAAGATCAGGGCCTGCAGCGAGGAGCATGTTCGCCAGCTCGAGGGACTGCTGAAGGCCATCACGGAGCCTCGCGACCTAGGCGCGGTCGCGAAGCAGGTGAGAGTGGAATGTCGGCGACGCGGTGTCGAACCATTTGTAAGGGACGACGTGGTTCGCTGTGGCGGCTACTTCCGTTAGGACCACTCTGGCGCACTCTCTCGTACGCACGTCCAGCCGCATCCTGCCCGCTCCAGGCGGCCTCACCACGCTGACGGCGACGTCCCCCACGGCCAGTCTCGTCGCCTGTCCGGGGGGCCGCGGCTCCTCCGACGAAGGGCAGAAGGTGTGTCCACCGCGGACCTCCCTCATCGATTCGCGACGCACACTCTTGATCAAGTGCGCTGGGGACATGTGTCTCCGGGGCACACCCTGGACACACCCGTTCGATTGTCCGGGTCCCGCAGAGCAACCCGTGCTGAGCGCCGCTACGTCGCCGGGGCAACGACCAGCGTGACGCTGAGCCGATGAGGCTGCCCGGCCCGGTCGCGTTCGCGCAGGAAGCGGTCGATCTCGGCGAGCTTCGA
>JBGAKK010000105.1:0-11379 GCA_044224425.1 Phycisphaerales bacterium | reverse complement strand
TCATCTACAAATGGGCCGAGCCGCCCCAGGACGAGACCGGCAGCGGCGCCAACAACCCGCTCGATCGCATCGAGCAGCTGCTCCGCATCACCAACGACGAGCGCATCGCCCAGTGGGTCTGCGAGCGCGCCGGGGGCTTCTTCATCCACAATCCCAAGGCCAAGCCGCACCCGTTCCAGCTCATCCCGTCCACCAACAGCATCGTCCAGGAGTTCGCCGACATGCTTGGCGTCATCGCCGTCGCCGCGGCCGACAACCAGATCACCAAGGAAGAGGCCAAGGCCATCCGCCGCCGGTGGGAGGACCTGAAATCGGTGACGGAGGGCTTCGTGCGGACTTCCGAGGAAGGCAACTTCACGAAGCTCAAGGACGAGGCGGATAAATCCGCCAAGCCTGGGGAGTGAGTGGAGGGTCTCCTGACCGACCGCGGCCGGCCGGGAGGCCGGCCCTCCATTGAAAGGCGGGGTCAGCGATCCCGCCCTCTTGTTCACTTCTTCAGCTGCGCCGGGATGAACTGTTCGCGGACGGCCTTGGCCAGCAGCTCGGGCGGGAGCATGCCCTCGCTGATGATGAAGTCGTTGAACGCCGAGCGGTCGAATTTGGCGCCCAGCGCCACCTCGGTGGCGGTGCGCAGTTCCATCAGCTTGGTGTAGCCGTAGAAGTAGGCGGTGGCCTGGCCGGGCGAGCGGAAGGTGTATCGGTCCACCTCCTGGTTGGCCATGCCCTCGGAGAGGCAGACGTCCTGCAGGAGCACCTCGAGGGCGCGCTCGCGTGTGACGAGGCCGAGGTTGAGCATCGGGTCGAGGAAGGCGCGGGCGGCGCGCAGCAGGCGGTGCTGCAGCGCGATGAGCTGGCCGTCGAGCGGCAGGTAGGGCTTGGTCTCGGCCTCGGCGTAGAGGGCCCAGCCCTCGACGTTGACGCTGTTGAAGGCGAACAGGCTGCGGGCGAGGGAGACGCCGCGCTCGACCATGGCGGCGAACTGCAGATCGTGGCCCGGGCGGCCCTCATGGGCGGTGAGCGTCCAGGCGCCCGCCTTGTAGGTGAAGTCGTCGAAGCCGGCCTGCTTGCCGGTGGCGTCGGTATTGCCCGTGGTGAGGACGAAGACGCCCTGCTCGCCCTTGCCGCCGATGAGCGGCGGCGGCTGATAGTGCGGGGCGGGCTGGGCGGCGTTCTCGGCCTCGGAGGCAATGCGCATCAGCATCGGGCGATCCGGCAGGGTGAGGATCTTCTCGCGGCGGATGATGGCCTCGATCTCGGTGATGACCGTGCGGTAATAGGGTTCCACCTCCGCCTTGGTGATCTGTTCCTTCTTCAGGGCGCGGATGACGGCGCGGTAGTCGGAATCGGGGAAGCCGTATTGCTTGGCGACGAGCGGCGCGATCGCTTTCATCTCGTTGCGGATCTCGGCGAACGCCAGCTGGGCCTTCTTCATGATCTCCTCGGGCGGGATATCGAGGCCGATGTTCCGGAGGTTGTCGGCGTAAAGCTCGGCGGGCAGGCGGTAGTCGCTGCGGGCGGCCGGCAGGATCGTGGTGCGAATCCAGTCGGCGTAGGCCTTGAGCTGGGCGTCGAGCGCGTCGAGCGCGGCCGGGGCGCCGTCGAGCTTGTCGATGCCATACTTGCCGTAGAGCGAGCGGATGCCCGCGGCGTAGCGCGGCATCGCATCCAGGTGCTTCTGGACCTCGCCCTTGTAGGGGGGCAGCAGGCCCGTCGTGGCCAGCTTCGCGAGATAGCGCTCCTTCGCCAGCTCGGTGACCGCCTTGCTGCCGGGGGCGAGGCCGGTGTAGAGCTTGAGGCGGGCCAGGGCGGCGGGCCGGCGGGCGGCGTCGACCTGGTCGTCGAGCAGGCTGAACTCGCCGAAGAAGATGAGCTGCGCGATGTCCGCGTAGGGCAGCATCAGGCGCGCGTTGAGGGCGTTGGTGTTGAGCTGGTTGTCGGCGGACTCGACGAGGATCTCGAGGTCCTGCCGGACAAGCGGGTCGGTCTCGACCATGATGCGTTTGGCCAGCTCGTCGCGCGAGGCGGTGAGGGCGAGGCGGGTGCGCTCCTCCACGCCGGGCGTGAGGTCGGCGATCTTGTCGTCGAAGCCGGCCACGCCCACGCGGCTGGCGAACTCGGGGCTGAACTTGGCGAGGTCCTTGACCAGCACCTGGGCGTTTTCGTTGCTCTTGGCGATCCAGGCGGGGGTGTCGGCGGTCCCGGCGGAGGCCGGGCCGAGGAGAAACGCACCGCCAAGCAGGAGCGCGGCGGAGCGGAGGGCGGTCGGGATGGAACGATGCATAGGGAGGGGAGGTTGCCCGTCAGGCTGGGTCCGGCGGAGGCGGGGTGGCAATGCTTTCGCGGCGAACGGGACCGGGCGGGGGATGAAAGGCCGGTTCGTCCGGTTCAAGCCGGTGGACCTACAGCAGGTGCTTCGCGAGGAAGGCCGCCTGCGCGGCGGCCAGGTCCTTCAGCCCCTTTTGGGACAGGCCGAGGAGCTGTTGGAGCTGCTCGTGCGAAAACGTGGATTCCTCGCCGCTGCTCTGCACCTCGACGAACTGGCCGCGGCCGGTCATGACGACGTTGGCGTCGACCTCGGCGTCCTTGTCCTCGACGTAGTTCAGGTCGAGCAGGGCCTCGCCCTGGAAAAGGCCGACGCTGACGGCGGCGACGGAATCGGTGAGCGGGTTCTCGGAGATTTTCTTCGCGTCGAGCAGCTTCTGGATGGCGAGGCGGGCGGCGAGGTAGGCGCCGGTGATGGAGGCGGTGCGCGTGCCGCCGTCGGCCTGGAGGACGTCGCAGTCGATCCAGAGGGTGTGCTCGCCGAGTTTCTCGAGGTCGAGGACGGCGCGGAGGGAGCGGCCGATGAGGCGCTGGATCTCGACGGTGCGGCCGTCGATCTTGCCCTTGGTGATGTCGCGCGGCTTCCGGTCGAGCGTGCTGTAGGGCAGCATGGAATACTCGGCGGTGAGCCAGCCGCCCTTGACGCCCTGCTGCTTCATCCAGGAGGGCACCTTGGCCTCGATGGTGGCGGCGCAGATGACGCGGGTGGCGCCGAAGCCCAGCAGCACGGAGCCGGAGGCGTAGGGCGCGACGTTGACCTCGATGGTGAGGGGGCGGAGTTGGTCGGCCGAGCGGCCGTCGATACGAGCGGGCATGAAATCAGGCGTTGTCCGCGTCGAACTCGTTGTCCTTGTCCGCGACCTCGAAGGGTGATCGGGAGGAGACCTTGTGGCTGGTGGCCTTGGGCGCCTTCTGCTCGGCCATGTGGGCGATGAGGCGGTCGTTGAAGGTCTTGGCCGGGTCGTGGCCCATGTTCTTGAGGGCCTGCACGAGGGCGGCGACCTCGACGAGGCGCGCGATGTCGCGGCCCGGCCGGACGTAGAACTCGATGTGCGGCACCTTGACGCCGAGGATGTCGTAAAAGTTCTCCTCGAGCCCGGTGCGCTCCTCGATGACCTCGGGGGTCCAGTTGCGGAGCGAGACGACGAGGTCCACGCGCTTTTCCAGGCGGATGCTCTTCACGCCGAACATGTCGGCGATGTTGATGATGCCGATGCCGCGGCACTCCATGTAGCCGCGGTTGAGGGGGCGCGAGCTGGCGGAGAGCTCGCGTTCGTCGAGCAGCTTGAGGACGGTGAGGTCGTCGGCGACGAGCGAGTGGCCGCGCTCGATGAGGGCGAGGGCGCACTCGGACTTGCCGATGCCGCTGTCGCCGCGGATCATCACGCCGATGCCCTTGATGTCGAGGGTGGTGGCGTGCTCGGTGCTGGAGGGGGCGAACTCGTTGTCGATGCACAGCGTGGCGGCGTTCACGAAGTTCATCGTGATCATCGGCGTGCGGAAGATGGGCAGGTTCATCTCCTGGGAGACGGCCAGCATCGGGTGGGTCGCAATGTAGTTGCGCGTGAGGACGATGGCGGGGATGCCGCGCTTGACCATCTCGCCGAAGATCTCGATCTGCTGGCGCTGGGTGAGCGTCTTGAGGTAGGTCATCTCGGCGGCGCCGAAGACCTGGATGCGCTTGTTCGCGAAATACTTGAAGAACCCGGTCAGCGCGAGCGACGGGCGGTTGATCGAGCCCTCCTTGATCAGGCGGTGCAGGCCGGGTTCGCCGGTCACGAGCTCCAGCTCGAGCTTGTCCCGGTAGGTCTCGTAGAAATGCGCGACGGTGATGCCGTGGATGGCTTTGGTGGGCATGGCGGAGAAGCGGTCAGCAGTCAGCGATCAGCTTTCAGCTATTGCGGCCGGAGGCAAGACGCTGATTGCCCGGGCGGGGTGCGGTGAGCCGGGCGGCTCACATGTTGAAATCCTGGCCGAGGTAGAGTTCGCGGGCCTGGGGGTCGTTGATGAGGAAGTCGCCGGAGCCCTCGGTCATGACCTTGCCCTTGTGGATGATGTAGCCGCGGTCGACGATGCGGAGGGTCTCGCGGACGTTGTGGTCGGTGATGAGCACGCCGATGCCGCGCTGCTTCAGCTGGAGGATGATCTTCTGCACCTCGGCGACGGAGATGGGGTCGACGCCCGCGAAGGGTTCGTCCATCAGCAAAAATTTCGGGCGCGTGACGAGGGCGCGGGCGATCTCGAGGCGGCGGCGTTCGCCGCCGGAGAGCGTGTAGGCCTTCTGTTTCGCGAGGTGGCCGAGGCTGAGCTCGTCGAGGTGGTGCTTGACGAGGGCGGGGCGGTCGGCCGCCTTGACCGGCAGGGTCTCGACGATGGCGAGGACATTCTCCTCGACGGTGAGCTTGCGGAAGATCGAGGCCTCCTGCGGCAGGTAGCCGATGCCGAGGCGCGCGCGGCGGTGCATGCGGAGATGCGTGGCGTCCTGGCCGTTGATGAAGACGCTGCCCGAGGTGGCCGGCACAAGGCCGACGACCATGTAGAAGGTGGTGGTCTTGCCCGCGCCGTTGGGCCCGAGCAGGCCGACGATCTCGCCGGCCTGGACGTTGACGTTGACGCCGTTGACGACGGAACGCTGGCCGTAGACCTTGACGAGCCCCTCGGTGCGGATGGCGGACGTGGCGGGCTCCATGCTCAGGGCTGTTTCGGCGCGGCAGCCGGGGCGGAGGTTTTGTCGACGCCGAGATCCTTGATGGGTGGGGCGGTGAGGATGGGCTTCTCCACCTCCACCTTGCGCTGGCCGCGGAGCATGGTGATCTTCTCGCCGGCGATTCGGGTGTTCTGGTCGTGGTCGACGACCACCGGGTTGCCGGAAAGGACGACCTTCTCCTCCTCCGGCCGGACCTCGGCACGGCCGCAGGCGGCCTCGCGGTCGCCCTGGATCATCCGCACGTTGCCGGTGGCGAGCATGGAGCGGAACTTGTCGAGCTTGCCGAGCGTGGCGGTCTTGTCGCCGGTGCGCACGACGACCACCTCGAGGTAATCGCAGGACAGCTTCATGTTGGTGCCGGTGACACGCACGTTGTCGCGGAAGGTGATGGTGGTCTCGGTGTCGGTGCTGACCATCTCGCCGGGGCCGTCGCTCTCGATGACGGTGGTCTGGGGCGCGGCACTCTGGGCCGGGGCGAGGGCGGGGAGCAGGCCGGCGGCGGCAAGGGCGGTCAGGAGGCGGAGTCGGTTCATTTCAGGAAGTCCTTGAATTCGGCCCGGAAGGCTACGCGGACGTTTTTGGCGATGGAAACTTTTTTATCCTTGTGGGCGTAGCGCCACCCGGAGCCGCTGGCCTCGAACTGGTCGCTGATGACGCGGATGCCCTCCGGGCCGGTGATGACGGCGTCGGCCGGGTGCACCACGGCGACCGGGCTGAGGATCAGGGTGTCGACCTTCTCTTGGGTCGTGCCGGTGGCGAAGATGGACAAGGTGAGCTCCTTGATGGCGATGTCGTTGGGACCGGAGTAGCGCGCCTCCGAGCCGCGCACGAGCCAGGCGCGGGTGCCCTCCGGGGTGAACGCGGGCAGGCGGAAATTCACGATGGGCTTCTCGGTGGAGATCTGGGTTCCCTGGGCGAGCCCGGCAGCGGGCCAGAGGCAGAGGAGGAATATTCTAAAAAGGGACGACACGGCGGGTTTACTGACCGCGGTTGGCCAGGATATGTTCACACACTTCGCGCACGGCGCCGCGGCCGGCGGGGCGGGCGGGCACATAGTCGGCGGCCTTGAGGGCGGGCGGCATGGAACCGAGCGGGGCGACGCCGAGGCCGGCCCAGGCAATGGCGGGGGCGTCGATGTCGTCATCGCCCATGTAGCAGACTTGGTTGGCGGCCAGGCCGAGCTGGCTGGCCAGTTCCTGCAGCGCCATGAGCTTGTCGGTGCGGCCCTGGATGACGTGGGGCACGCGGAGCTCGGTGGCGCGGACGGTGGTGGCGCCCGAGGCACGGCCGGAGATCCAGGCGACGGCGACCCCGGCCTTGTGCAGGCGGACGATGCCCATGCCGTCGAGGATCGAGAAATGCTTGGTCTCGGTGCCGTCGCTGCTGATGGCCACGGTGCCGTCGGTCAGCACGCCGTCCACGTCCATGGCGAACAGCCGGATGGCGGCCCAGCGTTTGGGCGGGATTTTGGTCGGGCGGCGGGGCATGGCTCAGGCCGAGATTCCCCGCCGGACGCCGAATGACAAGAGCGAAGCTAGTCCAGCCACGCCGCGATGGCGTCGACAATCTTGTCCTTGCCCGGGCGGTAGACGGCCTCGAGTTCGGGCGCGAAGGGCACGGGCATGTCGAGCGCGGCGATGCGCAGGGGCGCGGCCTTGAGCGCGCTGAAATGCTCCTCGGTCAGGCGGGCGACCAGCTCGGCGCCGAAGCCGTGGGTGCGGCGGCCCTCGTGGATGACCACGAGCCGGCCGGTGCGGGCGAGGGAGGCCTTGATGGCGTCGAGCTTGAGGGGCGCGAGGGCGCGGAGGTCAAAGAGGTCGAAGGTCTTCTCGTATTCGCCGGAGAGGTAATCGCAGGCTTCGCCGGCCAGCAGCGTCATCTCGCCGTAGGTGACGATGGTGGCGTGGTCGCCGGAGCGCAGTTTGGCCGGTTCCCAGATGGAGCGGTAGTTCGCGTCCCACTGCACCGGCTGCTTGCCGCGGCGGTAGAGCGCCTTGTGCTCGAAAAGGATGACCGGGTTGTCGTCCTCGTAGGCGGCGAGGAGGGCGTTGAAGGCGTCCTGCGGGTTGGACGGGTAGAGGGCCTTGAGGCCGGGGAAGGACAGGAAGGCGGACTCGAGCTCCTGCGAGTGGAACGAGCCGAAGGTCAGGCCGCCGCCGCACGGGAAGCGGAAGACCACGGGGCATTTCTGGCCGGCGCGGAAGTGGTAGGTCGCGGCGTTGAGCACGATCTGCGTCGTGGCGTCGGTCGAGAAGTCGGCGAACTGGAACTCCTCGATGGGGCGGTGGGCGTTGGTGGCGAGACCCAGCGCGTAGCCGGTGCTGGCGGATTCGCAGAGCGGCGTGCTCAGCACGCGCGGGCGGCCGAACTCTTCGACGAGACCCTCGGTGACCTTGAACGCACCGCCGTAGGAGCCGATGTCCTGGCCGAGCACGAGCGACTCGGGGCGCTCGGTGAGGATCTTGCGCAGCCCGAGCGTGAGGGCCTGGGCGAGGTTGAGATTCTGCGGGGCGGCGGGCACGGGCAGCCACGCGATCGGCGCGGCGGGCGGGGCGAAGACCTCCGCGAGCATGCCCTCGGGGCTGGCCGGCGGCAGCGCGAGCGAGGCCTTGATGGTGGCCTCGACGAAGCCGGCGACCTCGGCGTCGATGGTGTCGAGCCGGGCGCCGTGGCCGTCGGTGGCCAGCGTGGCGCGGAACTTCGGTAGCGGGTCCTGCGCGAGGATGGCCTCGGCCTCGCCCGGCTTCATGTAGTCGCAGGTATCGTAGGCGGCATGGCCGCGGAGCCGGAAGGTGTGCGCCTCGATCAACAGCGGGCGGCCGTTCGAACGGGCGCGCTCGATGGCGGCGCCGAGCGTCTGCAGGACGTGCGCCGGGTCGCTGCAGTCCATCGCGAAGCCCTCGATGCCGTAGCCCTTGGCGCGCTCGAAGAGGTTGGACGAGACGAACTGCTCGCTGATGGGGGTCGAGTAGGCGTATTGGTTGTTCTCGATGACGAAAACCACCGGCACGGAGAGGACGGCCGCGAGGTTGAGCGACTCGTGGATGTCGCCGGTGCTGGACGACCCGTCGCCGAAGAACGCGAAGCCGACGGCCGGCCGGCCGAGGCGGCGCTGGGAATCGGTGCCGCCGATGACGTTCGAGAGCATGATGCCGAGGTGCGAGATCATCGGCAGGCTCCGGTTGGCCGGGTCGCCGTGGTGGATGTTGCCCTCGCGGGCCTTGGTCGGGCTGCCGCTGTTGGCAAAATACTGGCAGAGGTGGTCGCCGAGGTGGCCGCTCCAGACCAGGTGGCCGCCGAGGCCGCGGTGGGAGAAGGAGACGACGTCGAGCGCCTTGTCGGCCAGGAGGGCCAGCGGGACGATGAGCGCCTCGTTGCCCTGGCCGCCCGTGACGGTGCCCTTGATCAGGCCCTGGCGGAAGAGGTCGAGGATCCGGTTGTCGGCGGTCCGGGCGAGCTGCATCCACGCGTAGGTGCGGAGCAGGCTCTCGGGCTGGCCCAGTTCGGACGGCCGGAGATCACGGCTGGCGAACAAACCCGGGGTGGTTGGGAACGTCATTCAGCCGCAAGTTGCCGGCCGGCGGGGGCGGCATCGAGGAAAAAGTTTCGCCGCGATCCGGCCATCGCGGCGAGTAATGCCTTCGGGCTATGCGGCTAATCGGACGGACGCCGGGCGAGAAAATCGCGGGCCCCAACGAAATCCGCCGGCACCAGCCCGTGGCTGGCGGGATGCGTCTGCAGGGTGACGTCGGCGCCGGCACGACGGAGCAGGTTGGCCAGCCGGGTCGGGTGGTCGTTGGGCACGATGGGATCGACCGTGCCGGAGGACAGGAACACGCGCCGGCCCTTCAGGTCGGGCAGCTGCTTCGGCTCGAGCACGACCATCGGGCGGAGGAGCACGGCCGCGCCCAGGGTCTCCGGGCGCAGCAGGAGCAGCGTGGCGGCGATGTTCGCGCCGTTGGAGAAGCCGACAGCGGTGAGTTTCGCCGGGTCGAAGCGGTAGTGCTTGCCCGCGGCAAGGATGAAGTCGGCGAGCGCGTGGGTGCGCCGCGTGACCTCGGCAGGGTCGAAGACGCCTTCACCGAGCCGGGCGAAAAAGCGGCGGGCGCCGTGTTCGCTGACGTCGCCGCGCGGGCTCAGCAAGGCCGAGCCCGGGGAGAGCTTCTGGCCGAGCGGGATGAGGTCATTCTCGTCGCCGCCCGTGCCATGGAGCAGGAGCAGCGGCGGGGCGGACGGATCCGTGCCGGCTTCGAAGCGGTGGAGATAGGAAAGGGTGGACATGGTGATGGATTGGTGGGTGGTAGGGGCCGTTGCCCCCAACGGCCCTTCGCGGGGGAAGGCGGTTGAGGGCAACCGCCCCTACCGGTTTCGATTTTAGGCGAGCTTGGGCAGCGCGGCCTCGATCTCGGCGCGATGCGGTTCCAGGTGCGGGGGCAGGCCGAGGATGGTGCCGAGCTGGTCGAGCGGCTCGTCGATGGCGAAGCCCGGGCCGTCGGTGGCGATCTCAAAGAGCACGCCGGACGGCTCGCGGTAGTAGATGGACTTGAAGTAGGCGCGGTCGATGACCGGGCTGACATGCAGTCCGTCCTTGAGCAGGATGTCGCGGGCGGCGACCTCGGTGGCGTCGTCGGTGACGCGGAAAGCGACGTGGTGGATCGTGCCGGCGCCGTTGAGCCCGCGCGGGAGCGCCGGATCGGTCAGCAGGTCGACGTAGGTGCCCGGGCCGCCGTTGCCGGCGGTGTAGCGGGCACGATGACCCGATTGGCCGGACAGCTTGTAGCCCATGCTGTCGGTCAGCACCTTGGCGGTGGCGACCGCGTCGGTAAGGGCCAGCGTGGAGCTGTGGAAGCCCCGGATGGCGAATTCGGCCGGCACATCCTTGGCCGGGGCCGCGGGGCGCGTGTCGGTCTCACTGGTGGCCACCAGTTCAAGGCGCAGGCCGTCGGGGTCGGCGAAGGGGAGGACCTCGTCGTTGAAACGCTTTTCGATCTTCTCCTGCTTCACGCCGAGCTTGGTGAACCGCTCCTGCCAGAAGGGCAGGGAGCCGGCGGGAACGGAAAAACCCGTGGCGTAGGCCTGACCCGTGCCCGGGCGTCCGCGGCGCAGCCCGGCCCAAGGGAAGAAAGTCAGGATGGTGCCCGGCGAGGCGGCGTAGTCGCCGTAGTAGAGATGGTAGGTGCCGGGGTCGTCCTGGTTGACGGACTTCTTCACGAAGCGCAGCCCGAGGGCGCGGGTGTAGAAATCGAGGTTCTGACGCGGGTCAGAGGCGATCGCGGTGATGTGGTGGAGGCCGGTTACTTGTGCGTTCATAAGCTTTGATGTTAAAGTATAGGTTAAGAAAAAGCAAATCAGGCGCGGAGACCGATCTTTTTGCAAAGGCGGCCGAAGTCGGAGAGTTCGGTGCCGGAAAGGGCGCTCATCTCCTTGGTGATGTTGGCGACGACCTTGGGAAAAAGGGCGCTGATGAAGGCCTCGCCCTTGGGGGTGAGCTTCACGACGACGAAACGGCGATCGGCCGGGTCGCGCTCGCGGCCGACATAGCCGGCCTTCTCCAGGTTATCGACCACCAGGGTGAGATTGCCGCCGCTCTTCAGGAGTTTCTCGGCGAGTTCGCTCTGGCAGAGCGGCCCGATGTGGTGGAGCGCCTCGAGCACGCCGAACTGGGTGACGGTCAGACCCTCGGGTAACACGTCGTGAACCCGGACCGAGACGGATTCAGCCGCGCGCTGAAGCTTGATGAATGCGTTGAGCGCATTGATCTCTTCGATTGAGCCGCGGTGTCTTGTTCCCATGGCCAATTACTTTGATGCGATATGTTAACATGTCAAATCATTATTTGGCGTAGCCCTGAAAAATCCTAAACCATTAAGCCAAATCGATTTTCTGAATTCTGGCCAGATGGCGTCCGCCCTCAAAGGCGGTCGCAAGCCAGACTTTAACGATCTTAAGAGCTTCGTCCTCGGTGATGGTGCGTTGGCCCAGCGAGAGGCAGTTACCGTCGTTATGCGAGCGGTTCCAGATGGCGACCTGCTCGTTCCAACACAGGCCGCAACGGACGCCCTTCACGCGGTTCGCGACGATGGCTTCGCCGTTGCCCGAGCCGCCGAGCACGATGCCGCGCTCGACCTCGCCTTTTGCGACCGCCACGGCGACCGGGCGGATGAAGTCCGGATAATCGCACGGCGCATCCGAGTTGGTGCCGCAGTCCTTAACGGTGTGCCCCTCGGCGAGCAGCATGGCCTTGATCTTCTCCTTGTAGGCGTAGCCGGCGTGGTCGGAACCGATGGCGATGGTGAATTTTTTCATAACGTCTTGATGAAAGGTGAACCCGCACGGGTTGCGGCTGTCGA
>JBGAKK010000104.1:0-11553 GCA_044224425.1 Phycisphaerales bacterium | reverse complement strand
GGCTCCAACCGTTCATCGCCACGCTGGCCATGATGGCCTTCGCCCGCGGACTCGCCAAGTCGGATCTCCTCAGCCACGGGGTCAAGATCCAACGCATGCCGCCGCCGCCGGTGGTCGACGCCCTCAACGCCAAGCTGCACCTGTGGGGGGCGGACCTCTCGGTCGGGGCCTTCGTCTTCCTGGCCTGCTTTGCGGCCACGCTCGTCCTCCTCCAGCGCCTGCGCTTCGGCCGCTACGTCTACGCGATCGGCGACAACGCCGAGGCGGCGTGGCTCTCGGGCGTCCCCGTGCGCCGCACGCTCGTCCTCGCCTACACCGCGTGCGGGCTCCTCGCCGGGATCGCCGGCGTCCTCTTCGCCGGCATGGCCCGGCAAGGCGACCCCGACGGCGGCGTGGGCTACGAGCTCACCGCGATCGCCATGGTGGTGGTCGGCGGGACCTCCCTCGCCGGCGGCCGCGGCGGCGTGACGCTGACCCTGCTCGGGGCCCTGACCATCGGCTACCTCCGCAAGATCCTCGACCTGAACGGGGTCTCGACGCCGGCCCAACTGATGATCACCGGCGGCATCATCGTGCTGGCGGTACTCTTCCAAGGGTTCCGCCGGCGCTGACGGCGCCGGCCCAGCGGAGACGACCCATGCCGAACGCCTTCTCGCGCCTCGTCGCCCCTCTCGCCTCTTCGCTCCTCTCGCTGGCCCTGGCCGCCTGCGGCGGCTCCGAGCCGAAGCCGGGGACGCCGGCCGTGGCCCCGAACCCGCAGCCCTCGAGCATGAGCTTCGTGGTTGGCTACAGCCAGTGCAACCGCGGCGAGCCGTGGCGCGAGCAGATGGACAAGGACATCGAGGCCAACGCGGCCAAGCAGCCGTCCATCAAGCTCATCATGAAGGATGCCCAGAACGACGCCTTGGCCCAGCAGGCCCACGTCAAGGAGTTCATCGCCCAAGGCGTCAACCTGATCATCATCTCGCCCAAGGACACCAGCCTCTCCCAGGTGGTGGCCGACGCCTACGACGCGAAGATCCCGGTCATCGTGCTCGACCGGGCGGTCGAGGGCGACAAGTACACCACCTTCATCGGGGCCGACAACAAGGTGATCGGCGCCGCCGTCGGCAAGTGGGTGGTCGAGAAGCTGGGCGGCAAGGGCAACGTGGTCGAACTCAAGGGCCTCTCCTCAAGCGTGCCCGCAGGCGACCGCTCGAACCCCTTCCGCGAAGCGCTCCAGAAGTGCGACATCAAGATCGTCTACGACGCCGACATGGAGTGGCTCGGCGACAAGGCCCGCGAGAAGATGCAGGCCGCCCTGGCCCGCAACCCCGAGAAGGGCTCGATCCAGCTCGTCTACGGGGCCAACGATCCGGCCGCCATCGCCGCCTACTACGCAGCGAAGGACGCCGGCCGCGAGCAGGAGATGATGTTCGTGGGCGTCGACGCCCTGCCGCACGAAGGCATCGAGGCGGTCAAGAACGGCATCCTGAACGCGACCTTCGCCTATCCGAACGGAGCCGACGTGGCCATCGCCACGGCCATGAAGCTCCTGAACGGCGGCAGCGCCGACAAGAAGATCGTGCTCGGCACCCGGCTCTACACCAAGGACAACGTGGACAAGGGCGGGGAAGAGGTGAAGTGAGGGCGGGGTGGCGAGGATCGCCCCCGGGGACCTTGGTGCCCATCTCAGCCCTCTGGCTCGACGACGACTTCCCAGGACCGCCTCCCGAGACTGGTCTCGGCGACCCAACGAATCCCCGCCTCATCCGGCCGCAACCGTGTTGCATCGGCGATGCACACGACAACGATCGGTCTCCGAGAAGCCACGGTCGCGCATTCGCTTGAGAAGGTGCGGGCTGAGTTCGAGTTCCCAGTCCCACCAATTCGACCAGTCGCAGTAGGCCACGCGCCCCTCCCGCATGGGTGGCGCGGAGGCTACCACAGCCAGCGGCAACAAAGGTCGGCCGTCAGGCAGTCCACCGCCTCCGCCGCCCGCCGCAGAGCACGCCCGCGAGCAGCACCGCCCCCGACGCCGGCGCCGGGATCGGCGTGCCGACGTAGAGGTTGTCCATCGCGAGCAGGTCCGGGCCCGGGACCCTCTCGATGATCGCCCAGTCGAACGCATGTTCGGACACCAATCCACGGAAGGAGAGACCGAACGACGGGATGGTCGGCGACACGTACACCAACGACCCTTGATAGAAGAGCGTCACCTTCGACGAGGGCCCAATGTCGAAGCCGAGGGCCCATTGGTCCAGGTCGTAGTCGACGATCATCCTGTCGCCGCCGCTGAAGGTCGTCAGCGCGAGCCAGCCATCCGGTGCGGACGTCGAGTTGGCCGCCGTCGCCTGCCCCGGCGCGAAGTGCACCCCCATCCACGCGTACTGCTCATCGAGCAGGCCAGGCGTCCCGATGTTGAAGTCGATCTTGGCGTCGGTCCCGCCGATGGCCGAGGACCACGCCGCGTAGGACGTGTAGATCGTCGCGCCGGCGTGGGCCGCGCAGCACAGCGTCGCCGCCGCGAGCGAGGCCGCGAGTTCAGCGGATCGAGATCGGCGGCGGCTCGTCATCCGACGCGCCGCCTCCGCCGCCCGCCAGCCAGCAGGCCCGCGAGCAGCACCGCCCCCGCCGCCGGCGCCGGGATCGGAGTGCCGACGTAGAGGTTGGCGACGAGGCCAAGCTGGGGACCCGGCACGCGCTCCAAGACGGCGCGATCGAACGTCGAGTCAAGCACAAGCCCTCGGAAGTCCTCGCCGGTCTGGCTCAGCGGACCCGACGCGTAGACCAACGCATCCCCCAGGTAGAAGGTCACCTTGAATATGCTGATGAAGTCCCCGGCCAGCGCGAACTGGGGGACATCGTAGTCGACGATCATCTTGTGCCCGCCCTGGAAGGTCGTCGCACCAAGCCAACCATCGGGGTCCATCGTCGTCACGCCCGCCGATGTGCTGCCTGGCAGGAAGTGCGCCCCCAGCGGTGCGTACTGCTCCGTCACCAGGCCCGGCGTCCCGATGTTGAAGTCGATCTTCGCGTCCATCCCGCCGATGGCAGCGGACCAGTCTGCGTACGACGTATAGATCGTCGCGCCGGCGTGGGCTCCGGTGCTCGTGATGAGCAGTCCCGCAGCGCCACACACCGCGTTGCACCATCCTCTCCTGTTCACATCCCACCTCCAGTCAGGACGCCGAGCACTTCGACGGCGGACTCGACCGCAGAGTCCTCGGCGGTCGCTGCCCACGCCGCGAAGTCGTCCAACGTGGCGAACCCCAGGGCATTGACGCCAGTGAGCAGCATGTCCGGCATCTCAAGCTCCTCGACCTGCCCGGACTGTGCCGCCTCGCCTTGCATCGCCGAGCCGCACGCGAACGCCCGATGGATGTCGCACGGGTTGTTGGGGGCGTAGTCCCCCATCAGGATCGCTAGGTCCGCCCCGCCGACGCTGCCGTCGCCGTCCAGGTCGTAGAGCGGCGCCGAGGTCGCCCAAGCCTGGGTCATCGCCGTCACATCCCTCGAATCGACGCGGAAGTTGCCGTCGAAGTCGGTGGCCAGCGTGAGGACGCAGGGGTACTCGATCTGCGTCCCGCCGGTGGCAGCGCCCGCCAACATCAGCGTCACGACCGCCTGCCCGTACGCGTTCATGTCGTGCACGAAGGTGATGCGGCTGAGGTTCGGGTTGTCGCTGAGGGCGTAGTCGAACTTGTAGCCGTTGAACTCGCTCACGTCGTCGAAGCGGACGAGCTCGTCGAGATACTGGCGCGACCAGGTGTGCCCGAAGCCGCAGTAGACGACGGCCCGCGGCAACGGGGTCGTGATATCCTCGCCCGCCACCAAGAGCCAGTCGCGCAGCTCTGTTCCTTGACTCAGGCACTGAGCGCGGCTCTGCGCAAAGGCCTCAAGTGCGCTGTATCCGGAATCCATATCCAGATCCGCCACGCACACGAGATCCGGGCAGGTCGCCGCGACATCCGACCAGTAGAAGACCGCCCGTCGAAGGCAGTCGCTGATCCCCAACTCCGGATGGGCCACCCTCCACATCATCCCGCACCACTCGCCCACCCCGTTGGCGCCGATCGCCTCGTCGCCGGGCGGCATCGGGTGCTCCCCCATCGGTCCTTCCGGGTAGGGCTGGGGGTCGACCGAGGGCGTCCGCTCGTCGGATTGGTCCCACGGCAGCCCGTCGTCGGGCAGGCCCTGCTCGGCCTCGTCGTCGAAGGGCTCGCGCCAGTCCACTGCGCTGCGCTCGTAGTGCGTGCAGTTGAGGAAGGAGATGACGTCCCCGCACGGATTGGGGAGCGGGAAAAGGAGGGGCGCCGTGTCGAACGACCACTCGAGGCCGACCGCCATGATGCCGTCGCCGAGCGACGGGGGTGCCGGCGTGAGATCGCGCCCGCTTGAGGCCGCGAAGGTCCCGACCGACATCCCCTCGATGCTCGGGGCCAGCATCTGGGCGTTCCCCCACAGGCCCCAGCGCAGGATGAACCCCCAGGTCCGGCCGCCCGCAGCACACTGGGCGTCGGTCCATCCGGTGATGAACGGGGCCGGGTCGCCGGCGTTGTGCCACACCGCGTTGGCGCCGCCCATCGGGTCCGGATTCGGCAGGACGCTCCCCACGATCGCGCTCGACAGGTCGTGGTCGACCACCGTCGCCGCCGAACCCGTCCCGGCAAGCGTCGCGAGGTCGCACAGCCAGGCCCGGCCATCGAGCGGAAAGTCCGGGCCGTGCATCCCGACCGCGTACCGGCCGCTCGCCGAGATGTCGTTCAGGGTGCTCCGCTCGGACGCCGCAAGCCCCGCCGCGAGGTGCAGGTCGATCGCCTGGAGGGCCACGAGGCTCGACGGTAGCCCCATGCTCGGACCCGGGCGGGGGGCCCGCACGAAGGCGTGGGGCTCGGTCGTCTGGAGTGGATCAAGGTCCGCACAGGGATCGTCGGGGTAGCCGAGCGACCCGACGACGATGCCGGCGTCGTTGATCCCGAAGGTGTTCTCGCCCCACGGGATGGCGGCGTCCGGATGCGTCAGCCACGCCTCGTCACGGTCCGGCGCCCGGATCGGCACCAGCGGGCCGGTGGGACACACCTTCCCCTTCAGGCGCACGATTCGGAGCGGCCGGGCGTCACCGCCGGCGGCCAAGGCGACAGGACTCGCTGCGCCCATCACTGCGAGGGCCAGACAGGACGCCGGGACGCCGGGACGCCGGGACCCGCAATTGCGGATTGGGTGGAGCCTCAAGCCGATCGCTCCTTTCGCGGGAAGCAATCCGAGCATACTCTCGCCCACCGCGAGGTCAAGCGGCGAACCTCGGATTCCTAACCCGCGCCCGACCGTCCGAGCGACCTTGGTATCGACTGGAGCGTCTCCTGCTCGCCTTCATCACCCGTCGCCTGCTCGTCCTGCCGTTGATCGTGCTCGTCGTGTACACGATCACGTTCGCCTTGGCGTGGCTGGTGCCGGGCGATCCGCTCACCCAGGCCGAGGGGCGGCGGCCGGCGCCCGAGATCGTGGAGGCCATGCAGAAGCAGTACGCCCTCGACGATCCGGTCCGCTTCTATGTCACCTATCTCGGCAAGGCCTCGGGCGCGTCGTGGCTGTTCGGGAAATCCGACAAGCCGTTTGACCTCGGGCCCAGTTTGCGGCATCGCGACTGGTCGGTGAACGAGATCCTCGCCGACGGACTGCCGGTCTCGATCACCTTGGGGCTGGCCGCGATCCTCCTCGCCCTCCTGATCGGCCTCACCGCTGGCATCATCGGCGGGCTTCGCCCCAACGGGCCGGCCGATCTCCTGGCCCAACTCGTCGCCCTGCTCGGGATCAGCGTCCCCACCTTCGTGGTCGGGGCCGCGGCCCTCATGCTGTTTGCGGCCCGCTGGCGCTTGGTCCCGATCGGCGGCTGGGGCGGGGTGCGGTACCTGATCCTGCCGGCCCTCGTCCTCTCCCTCCCCTACGCGGCGTACATCGCCCGGCTGGTCCGCTACGGGATGATCGAAGAGATGGGTTCCGACTACGCCCGCACGGCCCGGGCCAAGGGGCTGTCGCGCACCGGCGTAGCGGTGAAGCACGCCCTCAAGAACGCCTTCCTGCCGGTCCTCTCCTACCTCGGACCCGCCGCAGCGACGGCCATGACCGGCAGCTTCGTGGTCGAGAAGGTCTTCGCCGTGCCCGGCATCGGCCAGCACTTCGTCGACGCCGTGACCGGCAAGGACATCACCCTCATCATGGGTGTCGTCCTCGTCTACTCGACGATGCTCGTCCTCTTCAACCTCGCGGTCGACGTCCTCTATCGCTTCGTCGATCCCCGTATCGAGGTGGGGTGAGGCCGGGGCCGAGCCTGCAACGCTCACCACAGAGGACACAGAGAAGGCGCAGAGGGGCACAGAGGGGCACAGGGCGTTGGCGCGGGACCGACCGCCCGGGCACGGCGCGACGTTTCCCCGTGCCATTGTCGAACTCCTGGCCGGCGCGCTGATCGGCGCGCCACACGCCTCGGCGGCGAGGGACCGATTCGCCCTTGGCTTCCCTCTGTGGCCCTCGGTGCCTTCTCTGTGTCCTCTGTGGTGCATCCGGATTCGCGCGGAATGGCGAACCCGCCCCCGCTCAGCCCGCCATGCGGGCCCGCAGCTTGTCGAGCATGGCCTGCTCCATCAACTCGTCGCGGTCGATGGGGGTCCAGATGCTCCGGTCGCGGGTCGTGCCGTCGCCGACCGGGCGGTTGGCGAGGGGGTCGTAGGCGAAGCTAGTCTGGGTGAAGGTCCAGGTCGAGCGCTGCAGGTTGGGGGTAAACGCCTGCTCGATGTAGACCCAGACCCGTAGCTCGATCGGGCCCTCGTAGGCGGCGAGGTCGACGGCCTCGTAGGGCGAGCCCAGTTCCGAGCTCGGCGTGCGGCGACCGGTGAGGGTGTCGGTTTCGCTCCCGATCGAGGGCCGGAATCCGGCGGGAACGAATTCGAAGCGAACCCGACGCCGCTGGAAGGCCAACGTGGCGTCGAGGGCAGCCTTCCCGCTCCCCGCCGCCCAATCCCACGGCTCGATCACCGAGCCGGACACCTTCGGACGCGACTCGATGACGCCAGCATTCCGGTCCCGCAACACGGCGGGCATGTCTTCTTCCGCCGCCACTTCGATCGCCGCGTCGAACGCCTTACCGTACTCCTCGCGAGTCAGGGCGAGCACCGTCGCAGCCTTCTCCTCGCTCGGCTTCGTCTCCGGCGTCGAGGCGCAGCCGCCTCCCCACAGACCGGTGAGGGCGAGGCCGCAAACGACGACGATCCGGGCGTGATTCCGACGCATGCCGGGCAGTGTATCGGACCCCTCCGAGTTGTTCCGGCGGCGCAATCAACGCGACTGTTTCCGGCTTGGGGAGTCTTTCGGCGGAGCCTATCGTCTTCCTTGACCGCACCTTATCCGGATCTAACCTTGTAGTCTCTGCGTATTCCGGAACGAGACTTCCGGGACCGAGCGGCGACCCCGTCGCCATCCAATCGAAGCGGCTCACGCCGCGTCCAGGCCTGTGGAGGAGGCAATGCCTCAGACCCGTACCCGCGCGTCGTCGCGGATTGTCCGTTCGATCATCGCCACGCCATTCCGCCGGACGGCCTTGGGGCTCGTCGGCTGCGGGGCCGTCGCCGCGATCCTCGCCGTTCCCAGCACCTTGGCTGGCGGCGGAAGCGGCCAGGTGCAAGTGCCAACGACCGCCGCCGACTTCTTCCTGCCGGGCACGCAACCGGAACCCAGCGAACTCCTCTTCGACCCGATCCAGCCCTCCAGCAACTGCACCTTCTGCCACTCCGACTACAACGCCGCAACGGCCCCGTTCGATAGCTGGATCGTCAGCCTGATGGGGCAATCGGCGCGTGATCCGGTCTGGCACGCCGCGGTGTCGATCGCCAACCAGGACGCCAACCTGGTCGGCGAGTTGTGCATTCGCTGCCACTCGCCGGGAGGTTGGCTGGCCGGGCGAGCCGTCACCGGCACCACCGCCGAGTTCATCCCCACCGACTACGACGGCATCAACTGCAACTACTGCCACCGCCTGGTGAACCCGGTCTTCGGGCCGGACAGCGCGAGCGGCTACCCGGGCGATCCGCCCGAACCCGATCTCCCCATCATCACCGACCTCGCCACGCAGGGACTAATCCCGCAGGGCTTCGGCGACGGCCGCCACGTGATGGATCCGAAGGACAACCGCCGCGGTCCGCTCGCCGACGTGACCACCAACCTCCACGGCCTCACGCCGAACGGCGAGTACGTCAAGCTCATCTATTCGCCCTTCCACACCAAGAGCCAGCTCTGCGGGACCTGCCACGACGTGAGCAACCCGGTCTTCGTGAAGCAGCCGGACGGCTCCTACGGGATCGGCGCCATCGGTGAGCCGCACCCGACGCAAGAGCCCAACGACATGTTCCCCGAGCAGCGCACCTACTCGGAATGGGCCAACAGCGCGTTCGCCACCACCGGCGTGAGCTTCCCCGACAACCGCTTCGGCGGCCCCGACCATCCGACCGGCGTCATGTCGAGCTGCCAGGACTGCCACATGCCGATCAACTACGGCGGGGCATGCCTCTATGCCGACGGCGGCGACCAGTTCCCGTTCCGGAACGTGCCGCAACACTCCTTCTCCGGCGTGAACACGTGGGTCATCCCGGCCCTCCGCACCATGCTGGGCGACGAGGCCGACTACATCGGCCTGACCCAGGAGCGGGTCGAGGCCGCGGTGGCCCGCAACGTGGCCATGCTCCGCAATGCGTCGGACATGCAGCTCAGCCAGGCCGGCAACACGCTCATCGTCCGGGTCATCAACCAGTCCGGCCACAAGCTGCCGACCGGCTATCCGGAAGGTCGCCGCATGTGGCTCAACGTGAAGTTCCTCAACGCCAAGGACCAGGTGGTCGGCGAGGTCGGCGGCTACGACTACGACACCGCAACGCCGAGCCTCGAGAACACCAAGGTCTACGAGGCGCGGCACGGCCTGAACTACGACGTGGCCGGAGCGACCGGCCTGCCGTACGGCCCGAACATGCGGCTCGCCCTCGGCAACAAGAAGTTCTTCGACAACCGCATCCCGCCGCGCGGCTTCACCAACGCCAACTTCGAGGCCATCGGTGCCCCGATCATCGGCGCCACCTACGCCGACGGGCAGTACTGGGACGACACCACCTATCCGATCCCGGCCGGGACGGCCAAGGCGGTGGTGACCATGTACTACCAAGTCACCACCCGCGAGTACGCCGAGTTCCTCCGCGACGAGAACCTCACCGACTCGAACGGCCAGACGGCCTATGACCTGTGGGCCTCGCACGGGAAGTCGGCGCCGGTCGACATGGACCACGCCGAACTCGCCGTCGTCGTCGGCAACCCCGCCGACCTCAACGGAGACGGCTCGGTGAATGCCCAGGACCTCGCCATCCTGCTCGGGGCATGGGGCACGGCTGGCCCCGGCGACCTCGACGCCAGCGGCCAGGTCAACGCTGCCGACCTTGCCATCCTCCTCGGGGCGTGGGGCACCTGAGCCTCGCCACCGATCGCTGAAGTGCCGAACGGGCCGCGCTGGGCGCGGCCCGTTCCTTTTCCACGCGATCGCTCAGCGCTTGCAGGATCGACCGCCGCCCCATCCGACGAGGGTGAAGACGAGTCCCATGGCGAAGAAGAGCCCGGGCAGGAACCAGCGGCGGAACTGGGTGTCGATCATCGCGTCGTCGGGTTGCTTCGGGTTGTAGAGGACGGGCACCGTGTCGCCCACGGCGAAGGGCGAGGAGGTCGAGATCGAGCTCTTGAAGCGGACCTCGTCACCCGACTCGGGCTGGAAGACGACCACCTCGGCGTAGCTCCGGCCGCCCTTCGAACTGCGCCGCCTCTCGAGGTCGACCACCTTGCCGGTCGTCGCGCTCGCCGTGCGGAGCCACGCCGCCATGCGGACGCCGCTCACGGCCCCAGCGGTCTGCAGACCGACCCCGATCACGAGGAAGATCGTCAGCAGCCAGCGCGGCGCCGGCTTCCGGGCCTTGCCATGCGGGATGAAGACCATGGTTCTTCTCCTCTCAGGTCGTTCCGGCCAGGCGCCGCACGGTCATCATGAAGGTCCGCTTCATGTTGGTGTGCATGGCCACCACGATGCCGACATAGGCGCCGGCGGCGATCAGGCTTCCGATCACGAGGCTGGTGCGGGCCGCAGCGAGATCCCCGAGGCTCGACTCGATGAGGGCGTCGGGTTGGATGCTGGCCACGGCGAGGTTGACCGGCGAAAGGGCGTTGATGACCGCCCCGAGGTAGGAAAGGCCTCGCCCCGAGGCGGCCCCGCAGAGCCCGAGGATGCCGCCCGCCGCCACTACCACGCCGAAGGCGGCGATGACCGAACCGATCGTCCCCTTCGACTTGATCGACCACTGCAGGCCGACCATCACGCAGAAGGAGGTGAAGACGACGAGGACGAGCGGGACGAGGAGGGCCCCCTCCGGGAAGAGGACCGGCACCGCGGTCGGCGTCGTGTTGACCATCACGTTGACGGTGAGGTTCTTGTTCCCGAAGCCGCCGAGGAGGACGTAGAGCGAGGCGATCCCCATCGAGAGGAAGGGGACGAGGATCATCGGCAGGAGGTACTGGACGAGGCCGCGCAGCTTGCCGGCGAGGTACGGCCCGGGCTGGATGGGCGTGGTGAGAAGGAGGTCGAGCGTGCCGTCCTCGCGCTCGCGGCTGACCGCGACGCCCGAAAGGTTGATCGCGGTGAGGCAGACGATCACGATCTCGGCGACGACGGTGGTCACCATCGCCAGTTGGAAGCTCTGCGGCGAGAGCCGACCCGCGTGGAAGAGGGTGACGATGATGAGGGCGGCCAAGGCCCCGGCGGCGACGAAGAGCCAGCGGCCGATCCGGCCGAAGAGCGACCCGCCCTTACTGGTCCGCTCCCGCCAGGCGATCGGGTTGTGGCTGACGGTGCGGGGCTGGCGCTCGCCACCAGAGGACATCCGCCCGAAGAGCCGCTTGTGCCAAGGGATGGTCGCCCCGCGGGTACCGATGATGCGGAGGCGGATCGTGCTCCAGGCAACCATGGCCACGCTGGCCAGGACGCAGCCCCAGCAGAATGCCGCCACCGGCCGGCCGATCCAGAACCGGGCCATCCAGCCGTAGCCGTCGGCCACCACGTCGGGCACGACGTAGGTGTTGGCCATCAGCAGGCTCTCGAGGGCAAGGAAGGGATTGGCCGCGGTGAGGACCGTCGAGTAATAGCTCGAGGCCCCCACCGAGATCGGCTGCTGCCAACGGAGGGCGAGGTCGGCCGCGTACGTCACGAAGAGGTACATGACGACCGTGATGTAGAAAACGAAGACCGCCCGCTTGCCGGCCGAGCGGGTGACCGAGAGCGTCACCGCGATGGCTGCCACGAGGAGGGCGCTGCAGGCGGCGATCGCATAGGCGAGGAAGATCGACTCGCCGGGCACGCCACCGAAGAACTGGGTCGTGGCGAAGAGTGGCAGGGTCGAGAGGAGGAGGCCCAGGACGAAGAAGAGCCGCCCGAAGAGGGTGCCGAGGACGATCTGCAGGTTCGAGAGCGGCGTGGTGAGGAGGATGTCCCAGGTC